>DBQI01000037.1 GCA_002305165.1 Armatimonadetes bacterium UBA1398 | reverse complement strand
AGTCCCGCAGCCAATGCATAAAAACCGGGTTGTCATTCGAACCCCCATGGTTTGCTAAAGTTGTGGGGGTTTGCGGTTCTAGCGGCTCGCTGCTCTGCGCAGGCTTCAGCAACGTGTGGTGCACCACATACAGGCCCTCCACCGGAACCTCGATACGATTCACCACCGAACGAACGAAGCTGCCCGCCATCGCCGAGCCCTCCTCCAGCGCGCGACGGATCACAGCCATCCACGCCGCCCACGACTCCTCGTCCACCAACACGTCCGCATCGGCGCCATCCAGATCCGCCAACGCACGGTTCACGTCCACCTCAGCCGCGACAAGCTCTTTGTGCAACGCCGAGATCCGAGCGCTCAAGGGTACCGCGTCCGCGCCCTCGGCCACCGCATCCACCAGGCGGTCAGTGTGGGCGGAGATCGCGTCACGCCGCCGACGAGCCGCCGCCACCGAACCCTCCCCCGCAGCAAGATCTCGCGAGGGAGGGAGTGAGCGAGAACGTTGGCGGCGATAGGTAGGGTGGCTATCTGGACGAAGGAGAGGGGCCGGATGGCGGCACTCCGCTGAGAACGTCCAAACGAACTGCGAGACCCGGTGGGCACGCCTTAGGGGCAGCGCTGACTCGACTGGCAGACAGCGCAGGGTCATTTCATTATCGTGCATGGCGGTGTTGTGATTAGTCGTATGGCCGCTCGTGGTCGGTAGCTGAACGTTCGTAGAGCGGCGGCGATGTTGGGTGAGCGGCAGGGGAGGAGCGTGGGCCCTGCGCGGAGTTGGCGGATCTCGTGGCGAGAGCCATGACGGGTCCGTGACGTGGCGCGGAGTAGTGCGCGTGGGGGCTGCTCCTGGAAGAAGAGCCGCGCCTCCAGATGGAGCGTCGGCTGGTTGCCTTTCACGCCGACGAGGTAGTGCCCCCCCTTTGGGCGATCTCATGGCAGAACTCTCGTGTGGCGTAGAGGGCGTCCAAAGTCAGGGTGCGGCCCTCAAGGGGGAGCGCGCGGACAACCTCGCGGCCCGCGGCCAACCCTTGTCCTTTGCCAGGGCTCTGTGCCTTGCCCACCACCACACCTCTGGCATAGGTGAAAGCGGCGACGAGATGGACGCCGGCGATCTCCTTGCCGTGAATGCCGCGGAGTGTCTTCCCATCCACGGCGAACGCCTCGTCGGGACCCACGAAGTGCTCGTGAAGCCAACGATGGACCACCGCCTCCCTATTGGCTGTGCATACATAATGCAATGGCCCTGGACCAATAGGGCAACTACGGAGGCAGGACACGGGGGCAGCACGAACAATAATAGCTCAACGGTGATCGCGGTCAGGCGCCTGAGGTTGGGGCGCTGTCCGTGCGCCGGTCAGTGAGGAGGGTCTGTGTCCACATGGCCGACAAGAAGAAGGTACTGCTCGTTGATGACGACCCCGACTTCATCGCGATCAATCGGATAGCCGTGGAAGCAGCGGGCTATGCCGTTGTGACCGCTCGCAGCCGAGCGACGGGCCTCGATACCGCCAAGGCCGAGAAGCCCGACGTCATCGTGCTGGACGTCATGATGGACACCCCTACCGACGGTTTCGAGTTGGCGCGCGAGCTTCGGGGCGACGCGGAACTTCGGACCATCCCGCTCATCATGCTGACGGCGGTCAATCAGGAGGACATCCCCTTCCGCTTCGACAAGGACGAGTCCTGGCTGCCCGTCGACACTTTCCTGGACAAGCCTGTTGAGCCCGACAAGCTGGTCGCGGAGATCGAGAAGGCTCTGGCGGGTTAGGGGAGCGACGCACTGGCGTGGACGACGCGGGCCGGGACCTGCATGTGCCCCGGTACCATTCATGGGGGTGACTGTAATCGCGATGAGTTGTGCCCGGCCTAGCCGCTGGTCCAACTTCGTGATATCATTCACAGTGTCATCGGGACGTTCGAGGCTCCCATGCCCCGCCCCACCTCTACAGTCCACCTGCCCCCGGGCTTCAGGCGAAGCCCCGGAGCGGATTATATACCCACGGCGTCCGCATGCCAGGCACGCGGACGCCGTACGTGTGAAACACGGGTGAGGAACGACTATGGCCGACGTAACCATTACCATCGATGGCATCCAGGCGACAGTACCCGAGGGTTCCACCATCTTGGAGGCCGGAGACTCCGTTGGGATTCACATCCCGCGGCTCTGCTACCATCCGCGGCTCTCTATCGAGGGCGCCTGCCGCGTGTGCGTTGTGCAGGTTGAGGGGGCGCGCAACCTCACCGCCTCCTGCTGCTTCCCCGCCGCAGATGGCATGGTGGTGCATACTCGCACTCCCGAGGTCCTGCGCATCCGCCGGGACATCGTCGAGCTACTACTCGACAACCATCCGATGGACTGCAACACCTGCGAGCGCAACGGCAACTGCGAGCTGCAGCGCCTCTCCTACGCGCTAGGCGTCCGCGACCGGCTCTTTGAGGGGGAGCGGAAGCACTACGATCGCGACATCACGAGCCCCTCGGTCATGCGCGACCCTGAGAAGTGCATCCTGTGTGGCCGATGTGTGCGTGTCTGCGGCGAGGTCCAGGAGGTCGCCGCTCTTGGCCAGGTTCATCGGGGCTTCGGAACCATCGTGATGCCCGCGTACGACTCGCCCTTCATGGAGACCGTCTGCGTCGCCTGCGGACAGTGCATCAATGTCTGTCCCACCGCCGCCTTCCTGGAGCACGGCAACAGCGACGACCTGATGGCCGCTCTGGAGGACCCCAACCGCATCGTGATCAGCCAGATGGCGCCCTCTGTTCGCGCGGCCGTCGGCGAGGGGTTCGGGCAGCCGCCAGGCAAGGCATGGGAGGGCCAGTGCTTCTCGGCGATGCGGGCCATGGGCTTCGATCATGTCTTCGACACTCAGTTCGGCGCTGATCTAACGATCATGGAGGAGGGGGCCGAGTTCGTGCACAAGCTCAAGACCAACGCGCCGCTGCCGAACATCACCTCCTGCTGCCCCACCTGGGTGAAGTACGCTGAGCAGTTCCACCCCGATCTGCTCCCACTCCTCTCCAGCGCGAAGTCGCCCATGAGCATGCAGGGCGCAATCGCCAAGTCGTTCTACGCGGAGAAGCTGGGCGTGGACCCCCAAAGCATCTTCTCCGTGGCCGTTATGTGCTGCACGTGCAAGAAGCTCGAGGCCCAGCGCGAGGAGCTATACGTTGACGGTGTACCTGCGGTCGATGCGGTGCTAGCTACGCGGGAGTTCGTGTGGCTCATGAAGCACATGGGGATCGACTTCCTGAACCTCCCCGCAGAGGAGCCCGATCATCCGCTCGGAGCGTCCTCCGGTGCTGGCGCGATCTTCGGCACGACGGGCGGGGTCACCGAGGCGGCGCTCCGGACGGCCTACTGGATGCTCTTCGATGAGGACCTCGCGGCAGACGCCTTGGAGTTCAGCGAGTGCCGCGGCCTCAAGGGCGTCAAGGAGGCGACCGTCGACTTCAAGGGAACGCCAGTCCGCATAGCCATCGCCAACGGGTTGGCCAACGCGAACCGGCTCCTGGACCGGGTGAGAGCGGGCGAGCCGTTCCATTGGATCGAGATCATGGGCTGCCCCGGTGGCTGCATCGGTGGCGGCGGCCAACCCTACGCCGGCGCGAACGCCGTGCCTCTGGACGAGAACCTGCTCAGGCTCCGCTCCCAGGCTCTGTACGACCTGGATGTCGAGCGGCCTCTGCGATGCTCTCACCACAACCCCGACATCCAGAAACTCTACGCGGAGTATCTCGGTGAGCCGATGAGCGAGCGGTCTCACCATCTGCTCCACACCCACTACCATCCTCGGGTGCCCTTCGGCGTCCGGCCTCAGGAGGCGCAAGTGTGACGACTCGGTTCAAGAAGGAAGTCCTCGACACACCGGCCTGGTGGCAGGATCTGGACCGGTACATCGACGAGCAGAAGAACAACAACCCGGGCCATGTGCAGAGCGCCCTCATCCCGGTCTTGCACTACGTCCAGGACCGGTATGGCTACGTGCCAGAGAAGGCCGTCAACCATGTGGCCCAGTCCCTCGGGGTGCCAACGGTCTACATATGGGGAGTGGCAAGCTTCTACTCCTACTTCTCCCTGACTCCCAAGGGCCTCTACACGATCCGCGTGTGCGCGGGCACGGCCTGCTATGTTCAAGGCAGCCAAGCGGTTATGAACGAGTTCATCCGCCGGCTCGAGATCCAACCCGGACAGACGACGGAAGACGGCCTCTTCACCCTGGAGGAGGCGCGCTGCCTAGGCGCCTGTGGCCAAGCGCCGGTCGTAATGGTGAACGACCGCGTACACGCCAAGGTGCGGCCCGAGCAAGTGCCGGACATCGTGGCGGAGTACACCGCTCTGGCCCACGCTAGCGCCGAGGCCCAGGCGTAGATCAAAGGGGACGAGCGGCTTGCCCCGCCGGCTGATTCATAACCTGCCCATACGAACGAGGCTTATGGGCGCCATGGTCATTGTGTCCCTTCTGGGGGGCATTCTGACCGTGGTCGTTGGGGGCTATCTGCTCAGCAGCCTCGTGTTCGCGGAAGCCCAGCGCCGCGTGGACGTGGCACTCAAGACGGCTCGCGCAGGGCTGGATGGGCAGGGCGAGAGGGCCCGGCTCGCCGCCGCCGTGGCGGCAGAGGCCAGCAGGGACTCTACGGCGCGCTCCAGCGATGAGGCGATCAGCCGCCTCCTGGAGATGCTCCGGGCCAAGGGTAACTTCGACTACATCCACCTCATCGACAAGAGCGGAACCGTCCGAGCCACGGCACGCGGTGAGGCTGTGGGCATAGGCGCCTCGGAGAGTCGCATGGTTCGCGATGCGCTGTCTGACGGCGTGGCGCGGACATCGTTGCGGCTCGTGCCGATGCTCAACCTGTCTGTGGAGAGCCCCGACCTAGCCGAGCGCGCGTTAGTACGAGTCAGTGATACGGCCATGTCTCGGCGTGGGGGCCCCACGGAATTGCGCGAGGGCATGGTGCTCGAAGCCGTGAGTCCCATCGTGGAGTCTGGGGGCCAGATAGAGGGCGCGGTGCGGGTTGGGATCGTCCTGCAGCGGAACTCGGCGCTTGTGGATGCCCTGCGCAGCAGCATCTTCACCATGGACACATACCGCGGCCATAACCTTGGGACCGTCACCATATTCCAGGACGATGTGCGGATTGCTACCAACGTTCTGGACTCTACGGGCGAGCGAGCGGTGGGGAGCCGGGTTTCTCAAGAAGTCTACGACCACGTCATGGGCAAGGGCGGAACATGGGTTGGCCCGGCGTACGTCGTTGGCACCTGGTACGTCAGCGCCTACGAACCCATGGTGGACGAGAACGGGGACCGCATCGGCATGCTCTATGTCGGTGTCCAGAAGACTCGGTATGACGACATGCGCGTCCAGGCGACCGGGGTGTTCCTGGGCGTGGCCGTCCTCGTCATGGTCGGCATCGCTATCGCGTCCGTGTTCTCCGCCCGCCGCATCGCCAAGCCCATCACGGAGTTGAGCCTGGCCGCCGACGCGGTTGCGAAGGGCCAGTTGCACGCCAACATACCCGGCTTCCTCACGAAACCGGCCGAACCCGGGGAGTACGAGATTGACCGTCTGCGGTGGTCGTTCCACGAGATGGTGCATGCCCTCCGTGAGCGGGACGAGGCCCTGCGCTCGAACCTGGAGGAGTTGCAGGAGGCCAGCGAGGAACTACGTCGCTGGAACGAGAGCTACCTCAACACTCTCGAGTTCATTACCCATGAGCTGAAGAACCAGATCGCCGCCATGAAGATCAACGTGCTGGCCCTGCAAGGGGGCTTTGTGGGCGACATGACAGAGGACCAGGTCGAGGCCCTCGATGACGTCCATGCCTCCATCGTGCGCACTGAGGAGATGATCCTCAACTACCTCAATCTCTCCCGCATCGAGAAGGGCGAGCTCGAGGTCCGTGCGCGGCCGGTCATTGTGAGCGACGACATCATCACCCCGGTGATGCGCGATCTCCGCGGACGCTTCGAAGAGAAGTCCATGAACGTCACCATTGAACTTGCCGCCGATGTGTCGGTACAGGCTGACCCCACGCTCCTGCAGATCGTCTTCGAGAATCTGCTCGGGAACGCCGCCAAGTACGGCGAAGAGGGCGGACAGGTCACCGTGAGCGGTGATCGGCTGGCTGACGGCTGGGTCGAGTTGCGAGTCCGCAACACGGGTCCCGGCGTTCCCGCGGATCAGGTCAGAGAGCTGTTCCAGAAGTTCGCGCGCGTCAGCCGTCCGGGCGAGTTGGAGCGGGGCTCGGGGCTCGGGCTCTACATCACTCGCGAGATCGTGCGCAAGCACGGCGGCGACATAGAGGTAAGGAGCCAGGAGGGCGAGTGGATCGAGTTCGTCTTCACTCTCCCCCGACCAGATGTGCTCCAGGGCCAGATGCTGGGGTTCGAGGATCTGGATGACGAGAATGACGCGGATGGCGAGGTAGCTTCAGCGGGCGCGAGCAACGGAGCGGCAGCTGCTGTCGTCCCCGGCATGGAGTGGCTGTCGGCCGGCGATGATGATGACGATGACGACGACGGTGAATGGCCGACGCTGATCGGCGGCTCGGAACTACCGGCCTCAAGCCCCGCGGCAGGCTCGGATCTGATCGGCGCGGATGATGATGATGACGACGGGGAGTGGCCCACCTTGATTGGGGCCGAAGAGGAAGCAACTGGCGCTGGCAACGGTGCCTCGGATGGCGTCAGCGCCGATGGCAAGGAGCAGGAGTAAGGCGACCCGGTAGGAGCGACCGCCGCGAGTGCGGACGCCGCCGATTCCGATTGAGGTGATCTGGAGCATGGCCGGCGAGAGCAAGAAGAAGGTACTGCTGGTGGATGACGATGCGGACTTCGTAGCCGCGAACCGCATCGCCCTCGAGGCAAAAGGATATCAGGTAGTGACGGCGCCCGACAGCCGAGCCGGCGTCGAGACGGCTCTGCGTGAAGTGCCCGACCTGGTCGTTGTGGACCTCATGATGGAGGAACTGGACGCCGGGTTCGCGCTGGTGGAGAGCCTGCAGAATCACCCGAAGACGGCGGGGGTGCCCATCCTGATGGTCTCGGGCGTTACCACCGCTCTTGGCTTCCGTGTCGATCAGGAGGGCTCCGCGCCCGGTTGGCTGCAAGTTACTGAGTTCGTGAATAAACCCATCGACCCCGTCGACTTGGCGGAGAAGGTCGCAACCCATCTGGGGTGACCCAGGAGAGAACGGAGCGGCGCATGTCTAGCGCGACCCAGACCCTAGAGAAGCTCGTGAGCCAAGCATCACCGTCTGTTGCCGGGGAGGTGGAGAAGCCACAGGTCCTGGTTGGGATTGCCACCTGCGCCCTCGCAGCCGGAGCTCGCGACGCGATGGATGCCGCGAAGGCGGCGCTGAACGGCAACGACGGCGTGACCCTAGGCCAAGTCGGCTGCGTCGGCTGCTGCAGCGTCGAGCCGCTCATGGAGGTTCGGAAGCCAGGCGAGCCGCCCAGGCTGTACGTCAATGTCGATGCCGGCCGTGCCGCCGAGATCATCAGGCGTGACGTGATGGGTGGCCAGCCCATTCCCGAGTGGCAGATCGAGGCCATCGAGGGCCTAGGTACCCCTGCCAAGGGCGCTGCGACCGGGGCCCAGGACAGCGAGGTCATTGACCGATTCACGCGTGACTGGCGACGGCTTGACTACTTCAGCCGACAGACACGGATCTGCCTCCGCAACGTAGGGCGGGTCGACCCTGAGAACATCGACGACTACCTTACCGTCGGCGGTTACGCCGCCTTGGCCAAGTGCCTCGGGGAACTCTCACCCCAGGAGGTCATCGATATCATCAAGGCTGCCGGTCTGCGCGGTCGCGGCGGGGCCGGCTTCCCCACTGGCCTCAAGTGGCAGTTCACCCACAATGCGCCGGGCGAGACCAAGTACGTCGTGTGCAACGCCGATGAGGGCGATCCGGGCGCGTTCATGGACAGAAGCACCCTCGAGGGCGATCCCCACAGCGTCGTCGAGGCCTTGGCGATCTGCGCCTACGCCATCGGGGCCAAGCGCGGTTTCGTGTACGTTCGGGCCGAGTACCCGCTCGCGGTTCAGCGGCTCAAGCTTGCCATTCAGCAGGCCGAGGAGCGCGGACTGCTCGGAGACAACATCCTCGGCACTGACCACTGCTTCCATCTGGAGATACGTCTCGGCGCCGGCGCCTTCGTCTGCGGCGAGGAGACGGCCCTGATGGCCTCCATCGAGGGCAAGCGCGGCATGCCTCGGCCGAGGCCTCCCTTCCCCGCTACCTCGGGACTCTGGGGGAAGCCGACGAACATCAACAACGTGGAGACCCTGGCCAATGTGCCTGCCATCATCCTCCTTGGCGCCGACTGGTACTCCTCCATCGGCACGGAGAAGTCGAAAGGCACCAAGGTCTTCGCCCTGGCGGGTAACGTGGTCAACACGGGGCTCATCGAAGTACCCATGGGCGCGACCCTGCGCGAGGTCGTCTTCGACATCGGAGGAGGCATCCCGGGTGGCCGGGGCTTCAAGGCGGCCCAGATCGGTGGACCGTCCGGCGGGTGCCTACCTTCCCAGTATCTCGACACACCTACCGACTATGAGTCGCTCCAGGCAGCGGGCGCGATCATGGGGTCGGGCGGCCTGATCGTCATGGACGACACGGTCTGCATGGTGGACATCGCCAAGTTCTTCCTGACCTTCACCCAGGACGAGAGTTGCGGGAAGTGCACGCCCTGCCGCGAGGGCACCAAGCGCATGCTCGAGGTGTTGCAGCGGATCACTGCCGGCAGTGGCGAAGCCCTCGACCTCGAGCGTCTCCGCCGTCTCGGCGCTGTCGCCCAGCGCGCAGCCCTCTGCGGGCTCGGCCAGACCGCGCCGAATCCGGTGCTGTCCACCCTGCGCCAGTTCCCCGACGAGTACGAGGCCCATATCCAGGAGAAGCGGTGTCCCACGGCAGTCTGCGAGGCTCTGGTCCATTACTTCATCGTTGAGGACAAGTGCATCGGATGCGGGCTCTGCAAGAGAGTCTGCCCCGTCCACTGCATCTCAGGCGAAGCGCGCCAGCCCCATGTCATCGGGGACGACGCCTGTGTGCGCTGCGGGGCCTGTTACGAGAGGTGCCCCGTCGATGCCATCGTGCGTCAGTAAGCACTCACGCTAGCCGGCTGGAGGCTCGGCATGTCGCTTGAGATAACGGCTTCGGCTCCGGGCGCGCCACTCGAGGGACTCGAAACGGGTCCCCATCGGATCCTCGTCGTCGATGACGAAGTCGGCATTCGCAAGGGTTGCCGCCGAATCCTGAGGGCCGAGGGCCACGAGGTGATGCTTGCCGAGACCGCCGAGGCCGGGTTGAAGGCGCTGAGGGAGCAGGGGGACGTCGACGTCGCGCTCGTCGACCTCCGTATGCCGGGCATGGGGGGCCTCGAGTTCCTGCCCCTGGCGAAGAAGCTCGCGCCCCAGATGGTGTGTATCGTCATCACCGCCTACGCGACGCTCGAGACCGCCGTGGAGGCCACGAAGCGCGACGCCTTCGACTTCCTCACGAAGCCCTTCTCTCCCGCCGAGCTGCTTCGCGTAGTGAACCGCGCGCTTGAGCGCTCCCGCCTGATCCGCGAGCGAAACCGGCTCGCCGCCGACCGCGAGAGCAGGCTGCTCCAGCTGGCAACCGAGCAGAGCCGGCTGAAGACGATCATCGACTGCATGGGGGACGCGGTCCTCGTCTGCAACGCGGAGCAGGTACTGGTCCTCCATAATCCGCGTGCTCTGAGGGTCCTGCCCCACATTCGCAAGTCGGGAGAGATCCGCAAGCTGGGAGAGGTGGTCGAGCCTGCAGAGCTCTTCGAGACGATCCGGGAGGTCAATGAGACGCGCAAGCGTGTCTCGCGAGAGATACAGCTTACCCACCTGGACGAAGGCGGCTGGGTTTTGGCCAACTGCGCGCCCGTGGTCGACGAGCGGTCGGGCAAGGTGCTGGGCACTGTCACCGTGCTTCGAGACATCAGCGAGATGAAGCATGTCGAGGAGTTGAAGGCCCAGTTCGTCAACATGGTCGCCCATGAGCTCCGCTCGCCGCTGGCCGCCATCGACGGCTACCTTTCCATCCTCATGCGAGACATGGTCCAGGACCCGGCCGAGAAGGAACAGATAATGGGGCGCTGCCGCGAGCGGGTGAAGGGCCTCGTCAACCTCGTCAACGACCTGCTCGACATGGCGCGCATGGAGTCCGGGCGGGTCCAGCGCGAGATCCTGCCCCGCAGCATTGGCGAGGTTGCCGAAGAGGTCGTCTCGCTTATGACCCCGCTTGCCGAGGCCAAGGGCGTCACCCTCGATGGGTGGGTCGCGGACGACCTGCCAACTGTAGAGGCCGATCGCGAGGAACTCATCCGCCTCCTGACCAACCTGGTGAGCAACGCCATCAAGTACAACCGAGAGGGCGGCTCCGTGAGCATCTCAGCCACCCCGGACGGCCCCTTCGTGAAGATCTCGGTCAAGGACACCGGTATCGGCATCTCGGAGAAGGGCCAAGCCCAGCTGTTCAGCGAGTTCTTTCGGGAGAAGCGGTCAGAAAACCAACTCACCACCGGCACCGGCCTGGGCCTGAACATCGTGCGTCGCATCGTCGACTTCTACAACGGTCGCGTAGAGGTTGAGAGCGTCCTCAACGAGGGCTCCACGTTCACGGTGAGGCTCCCCTCCAAGTTCCAATCCCACGCCGGGATCGGATGAGGCCGTAGAAGGGCTCGGGGACCTTTCTCGGGAAGTCATCCTCCGCGGTCCACGCCCATTCGGCGGACACCGTGCACGGCGCTCCTCGCGCCGTCGTACCGTTCCGAGGGGGAGTTCCTGTGCCACTTTGGTTCGTGCTCGTTCCGCTGTTCGCGGCGCCGGTCGACCTCGATGCCGTGGTAGCTCAGGCGGGCAATGTGACCATCGAGGTGCCGGTCTTCGAGGGCGGCGAGGGGCTGGACTTCTTCATCGAGTGCGCGGAGCGCTACCAGCGGCACCGACCCAACGTCACCGTCAACCTCTACGGTGACCCACGTATTGCGGACAAGGTTCGGATCCGCTGCTTGGAGGGCACCTTCCCGGAGGCCAGCAACGCCGCGATCAACTATTGGCCCTTGATCGCCAACGGAGACATCCTCGCCCTCGACCCCTACCTCGAGGGACCCAACTGGGAGGGTGACTCCACTTGGCGCGACTCCTTCATGCCGGGTGTTCTGGACGTCTTCGAACAGGACGGCAAGACCTACGGCATGCCCTTCTTCTACTCCGTGTTCGTCATTTGGTACAACAAGACCATGTTCGAGGAGCACGGCTGGGAAACCCCGGAGACCTGGGACGAGTTCTTCGCCCTCTGCGATCAGGTCCAGGCTGAGGGCATCCCGCCCATGACCTTCCAGGGTCGTTACCTGAGTTACGCCCAACCCTTCATCGACGCGGCCTACTACCATCTGGCGGGCCCGGAGCGGTACTGGCAGCAGAAGGAGCATCTGGCTGAGGGTAGCTTCGACAACCCCGAGATGGTGGAGTCCCTGGACATCGCCCTCCGCTGCAAGCGGTACTTCCAGAAGGGCGCCATGGGGATGACGCACACCGAATCCCAGAGGGAGTTCTTCCTAGGGCACGCGGCTATGATCCCCTGCGGAACCTGGCTCAAGAGCGAGATGATCGGCAAGATACCGGAAGGCTTCCGCCTCGGCTGCTTCCGCATCCCCTACATCCCCACAGGCAAGGCCGACCAGACGGCGATCCCCGTGGGCACCAATTACTACTTCGTCTTCTCCGGCTCCGCCCACCCAGAGGTGGCTGTCGACTTCTACCGGTTCATGACGTCCCGTGAGATGGGCGGGCTCTTCGCTCAGATGCGGGACTTTCCGGTCGCGATTCAGGGGGCCAACGAGGGCCACCTCACTCCCGACATGGACGACCTGCTCGACATTCTGAACACGACCACAACGGTGTACGGTAGGCCACCCGGTGAGGGGTACCCGGAGTTCGAGCAGTACCTGACCGACCGGCGCGCTGACCTGTTCCTCGAGAAAGCGTCCCCCGAGGAGGTCGCCGCCGCCCTCGAGCGCGACGCACGCATCGTGGTAGAGCGCGCCGCGGACCCGACCAAGGTGACCATCCAGCACTGGCGGGAACCCGTGATCCTGATCGCCCTCATCGTCGGCGCCGTGGGGTACTCTCTCGTCATAGGATGGCGGCGAATCCGGTTCGAGCGGGTGGCGCGCAGAGAGAAGGAGTCAAGCCTCCGTATGCGGTGGCCGTCCCTTCTGCTCTTCCTGGGCCCGTCGGTAGCTCTGTACACCGCCTTCGTGGTCGTCCCCTGCCTGAAGTCCTTCCGATGGTCGCTGTACCAGTGGGACGGCCTCACCGACATGAAGTGGTTTGGGCTGGTCCATTTCAAGCGGCTGCTCTTCGAGAGTGACGTGTTCTGGATTGCCCTGCGCAACAACCTGTTCATCATGCTCGTAGTGCCGGTGTTCGTTCTGCCCCTGTCCCTGTTTCTGGCGGCTTGCCTCAGTCGCCGTCTTCCCGGCTCCGGCGCTTTCCGCATCGTGTTCTTCTTCCCGAACATCCTCGGGGTGGTAGCGGCGACCCTGATCTGGGGTTATGCCTACAACGCCAATGGCGGCCTCGTAAACGGAGCGCTGGTAGGGATTGGCAACGGCCTGCTATGGCTCCACAAGCACGTCCTGCCTCTAGCGGCTCTGGAGTCGTGGGGCGCCGGCATGGTCGAGCATTGGTCCGGCTTCGCGTGGCTCTCGCCCGACCATCTCTACTGGGCGCTCGTGCCCATGTCCATCTGGAGCGCCTGCGGGTTCAATCTGATCCTCTTCCTCGCGGCTATGGAGAGCGTCCCCACCAGCCTCTACGAGGCCGCTGACCTTGATGGAGCATCCGCCTGGAGGCAGTTCTGGACCATCACCTTGCCCCTGATCTGGGATGTCCTGGCCATCGCCATCGTCTTCATGGTTATCGGTGGCATGAAGGCTTTCGAGGTCATCTGGCTCCTCACGAACCAGCAACCGATCAGCGAGAACCACGTCATCGGCACCTACATGGTCACCTCGATGTTCAGCGAGTTCAAAGTGGGGCAGGCAACCGCCATCGCGGTGATCCTCTTCCTCATCGTCTTCTTCGGCTCCATCGCTACCCTACGGATGATGCAGCGGGAGAGGGTGGAGTACTGATGAAGCGCCTGGGCTGCCTGGGGATCGCCTCTGTCGTGGGGATCTACGCCATCCTCCTGGGCTACGGTGTGGTCGTCGTCTATCCCATGATCTGGATGCTCTACACATCCCTCAAGCGTGACGACGCCATCTTCGCGAACCCATTCCAACTGCCGGACTTCGCCGATCTGCGCTGGGTGAACTACCGCAATGCTTGGGTCGTGGCGAAGTTCGGGGAGTACTTCGGGAACAGTGTGTTGGTTACGGCGGTTACGCTGTTACTTGTGTTGCTGCTCTCGTCGATGGCGGCCTACGCCCTGGCGAGGTTTTCCTTCCCCGGCGCCAAGCCACTGCTCTTCTACTTCCTGGCGGGGCTCATGTTACCGGTGCAGATGGCCATCGTACCCCTGTTCTTCCAGATGAAGTCGATGGGGCTGCTGGGGACGCTTCACGGCTTGCTGCTCGCCTATGTCGCCTCAGGGCTGCCCTTCGCGGTGTTCGTGCTCACCGGCTTCTTCCGCTCGCTCCCGGCCAGCCTCCACGAATCGGCCGTCATCGACGGCGCCAACGAACTCCAGGCTTTCTGGCACATCATGCGGCCCCTCGCGAAACCGGGGCTTGTCACCGTCGCCATCTTCTCGTTCCTCGGCACCTGGAACGAGTTCTTCATGGCCTTCATATTCCTGTCGGGGGAGGGCGCGACGCGCTTCCGGACGCTGCCCCTGGGGCTAGCTAACATAGCCATCGTGAGCCAGTACCGGACCGACTGGGGCATGGCCTTCGCCGGCCTCGTGATGGCCATGCTGCCGGCTCTGCTCGCCTACAGCCTGCTCCAGAAACACCTCACCAAGGGCATCACTCTGGGCGCTCTGAAAGGGTAGGGTGGGGCTCAGTTGGTGGCTCGCGCTAAGATCCCGCGTGCCTCCTCGGCGCCCTTCTCTAGCGCCCGGCGATTGAGGTCGACAAACCGCGCCTTGCTTGCTCCGAGCATCTCCGGCAGGGCTGCACAAAGCCAATCGAGCGGGAGATCCGGTTCCAGTGCCGTGAGTGCACCAAGTGCCACCATGTTGGCGGCCCGCACGTCTCCGACCTCGGTCGCAAGATCCGTGCACGGTAGCGACACATGCTCAACGTCGTGGAGCCGGCGGCTATCCGCTTGCACCAGCGTGCTGTTATAGACCACCCTCGCACCGGGCTTGAGCGACGGCAGCAGCCGCCCCACTGATTGGTGGGCGAGGAATATGGCCGCATCGGCCCGACTCACCATCATGGATCCCACTGGCTGGTCGGAAATCACCACCAGCGCGTTGCTGCTGCCTCCCCGGACCTCAGGGCTGTAGACCGGCGTGTTGGTCACCCACTTGCCGTTCTTCATGCCTGCCACGGCTAGCAGTTGGCCCGCCGTGAGTGCGCCCTGCCCACCGATACCGCCGATGACGATCTCCAGGTGCATTGCTGATCACTCTCCCTCCGGTTCGCTTGAGGGCAGGGGCCGGAACTCCTCGACAGGGTAGTAGGCCATAGTTGTCGACTCCATCCACTCCAGCGCTTCCTTGGGTGTCTTCCCCCACCACGTCGGGCAGGATGATAGGACCTCGACGAGGCCGAAACCGTGGTGCTCCGTCTGAGCGAGGAAGGCCTTCCGCAGCTTCCTCTTCGCGTCCCGAATCCACTTCGGGGAGGCCATAGAGGCGCGGGCGAGGTACGTCGGCCCCTCCAGGGCGTTGAGCATCTCCACCACCCGGACCGGGAAGCCCTCATGGTCCGGGCGACGCCCGAAGGGCGCCGTCGAGGCTCTCTGGCCCACCAGTGTGGTGGGGGCCATCTGTCCCTGGGTCATGCCGAACACGCCGTTGTTCACGAACACGACGGTGATCGCCTCGTTGCGCGCGGCCGCGTGCACGATCTCCCCCATGCCGATCGACGCGAGGTCACCATCGCCCTGGTAGGTGAAGACGGTGCAGTCAGGCCTCGAACGCTTGACGCCTGTCGCAACGGCAGGGGCGCGACCGTGGGCCGCCTCGATCATGTCCACGGCGAAGTAGTTGTACGCATATACGGCGCAGCCCACGGGGCATATCCCCACGGTGCTCTCACGGAGGCCGAGTTCATCGATGATCTCGGCCACAACACGGTGCAACGTGCCGTGAGTACACCCCGAGCAATAGTGCATCAGGGTATCATGAAGTGACTCTGGGGGCGTGAAGACAACTTGTGCGTCTGCCATGGGTTCTCCTACTCCGCGCTGGACGCCTGAGGGGCAACGGCCTCCACGATCTCCTCAACCGAAGGGATGTTGCCGCCCGTGCGGCCCACGAACTCGACCGGGCACCGGCCCTCGACCGCGAGCCGAACATCATCGACCATCTGCCCCAGGTTCATCTCGACGACCACGATGCGACGGCATGACTCCGCTAACGCGGCGAGGCGCGCTGAGGGGAAAGGCCTGAGGGTAATGGGGCGGAGCAGACCCGCCTTGGTCCCCCCGGCCCGCAGATGCGCCACCGCGCTCTCGCACACCCGCGCCGAGGTGCCGAAGGCCACGAGAAGTAGGTCCTCCGCATCCTCCGCCTGGTGCTCCGCCCAGCGGAGGCACTGCTTCGATACCTCCTCGTAGCGGGCCCTGACGCGCATGTTGACCGACTCCATGTTCTCGGGGTCGCTGTAAAGCGAGTTGATCACATTGGGCGCCCGACCCCTACATCCGTTCGTCGCCCACGGCTTCTCTGGGGCGGGTGCAGGGGAATCCACCCGCGGGCGCATCGGCTCCATCATCTGACCAAGGATCGCATCGGCAAGAACCAGGACGGGGGCCCGAGCGGCATCCGCCAACTCGAAGGCCCAGCCAGTGTGATCATAGAGCTCCTGCACGGAGTCTGGAGCCAGTACGATCATGGGCATATCGCCATGGCCCATCCGTGTGGCCTGGTTGTAGTCCGACTGCGCCGCCGCGATGTTCCCTAGTCCCGGGCCGCCTCGTGTCACATTGACGATCACCGCCGGCAGTTCTGAAGCGAGGAGATAGGAGATGCCCTCGGTCATCAGGGAGATCCCCGGACTCGAACTCGTCGTCATGACGCGCGCGCCGGAGGCGGAAGCCCCATAGACCATGTTGATCGAGGCGAGCTCCGATTCCCCCTGGAGGAAGACGCCGCCCACCTCCGGCAGACGCCGAGACATGTACTCAGGGATCTGGTTCTGAGGGGTGATGGGGTAGCCGAAGAAGAAGCGGCAGCCACTCCAGATGGCCCCCTCGCAGATAGCCTCATTGCCCTTCGCCAGGTATGGCTCGCCGTACTGCGGCTCGCTCATTCTGTCTCACCCACCTTCTGCCTGGCGGCCCGCTCCACCAGGACGATGGCCACATGGGGGCATACGGTTGCGCATGTGGCGCAGCCTATGCACCGTTCAGGCCATCCCATCTCGACGGGGCGAAGGCCGTCCCTGTTGAAGCGATCGGCCAAGCGGAGCACGTTCTTGGGGCAGAACTCAACGCAGAGAGCACAGCCCCTGCACTTATCATCATCCACTACGATCCGGTTCATGCGTCACCGGCTCCATTCAGTCGCGGGGCGCCGCTGAAGCTCTCCCACGGCAACCCCAGGCAGGGCGGTACGGCGATCACAGGTAGGTCTGGAACTTCCCTCGACACATCGGCGGCGAGCGCCTTCAGCGTGCCAACCGCGAGGAGCGGCAAGCCCCAGTCCTCGGCAACCTTGCGCGCCATAGCGACTCCCCGCAGGACATCCGACAGTGTCGTACCTCGTCCGATGTGTGTGTTCGATATGAGATGAGAGACCCGCAGCCCGGAGGTGCCCTCGATGGCACGCCGGGTCGCTGAAGCCTGACTGGGCGTGTCCGAGTCACGGCTCCCGTTGTACACGTACGGTACAAGCAGTGAAGCCCCTTCAGCCGGCGTAACAAGGGAACGCACAACGCCCACACCAGGAGCATCGCCTCCTGGGTCAACCACGGCTGTCGCCTCGCCCTGTGCCGCTCGCCTGAGAATGTCCGCACTTGCTCCGGCCACGGCCGGCAAGGGAGTGCGAGCGACGTCTCCCTGGGGCGCGACAAGCCGCACCCCCTCCGCCGCGAGTTGGGGGGCAATGTCTCGCGGGCGGAAGTAGGGGGTAACGATGTCGAGGTCGAGCAGATAGGGAGCACACCTCGCCCGGCTGAGGCGCCGTGCGAGCGCAATGGCGATCTCCGTCTTACCGTTCCCGAAGCCGCCGACGAGGATGGTCCCGCGGCGGCACAACGTATCGGTTAGCGGATCCGCCCCCCCAGACGCGTCCTCAAAGGACCTGTCCAGAGGTTGTCGAGGTACTCCAGAACGGGACACTGAGTGATCACCTTGCTAATCGATCCCAGTTCGGCGTACAGGTTCATCGTCACCAGGCCACCCAGGATGATCCAGCGCGCGGTCATTCCGAGCGGCGACTCCGGCAGAATCATACACCATGTGAAACCCGCACTGGCGCCGAGAGCCAATGCGCCGGTATCGCCGAGCATCGCCTTACGCCCGAAATCGATCGGGGCATAGATCAGAACCGCGACCATCAGAGGCAGCACTAGAGGCAGTGATGCTGGAACTAGAAGGGGAATCGTAACGGCAATGCACCAGTACTTCACGGCCCGACCCGGCCGCACGTCCAGCAGGTTCAGTGAGCTGGCCGATAGGGCGATGATGAGGCCGTTCAGTATGGCCACGGGCCAGTGACCGCGCGATAGGAACCAGCCTGCCCAAAGAGCGGCGATGCCGCCCAAGATGGCCTTCTGTGCCCCCCTGGTGAGCCGTCCTCGTGCGAAAAGGGCGCCGAAATGGCCGGCAAACCCCTTGACTGGGCGCACCTCGGGGAACAGATCATCGAGCAGCCCGCCCAGGGCCATGAGAAGCAGGAGGATGCCATGCATGGTGCCGGAGTAGATACCCTCGGCGACGAACTCAAAGGGCCACGCTAGGATCCCGGCGATCAGCGCCGCGAGAACGATCGGCGCCCCCATGGCCGTAACGATAGAGCGGCCTTCCACATTCGTGGCCGTGACGCCCCACTCACGGAGCCTCCGGTACCCCACCGCAACGAGAACGGTCCCGGCTACACTGGAGAACAGGACGCCCCAGACGATCGGCGCGACGCTCTGATCCAGCAGAGGTGCTTCGCTCATAGGCTCCTCCGAGTGATGTCGTCGAACGAGCGGCAACCCCCCGCGTCGATCAGCCGTTCGCCGAGCCGCATCCTGACTAACATAGATGATGCCATGCCGGGACGGCCCTTTTCCAGGAAGTCAAGTGGGCTTCGAAGGAGCCCCACAGAGATCACCGGGTCGCAGCCATGGGCTTCAGCGAGTAGCAGCGCGGCATCGATGCTCGTCCCCCGGCATGGCAGCACCTCGTAGACTAGGCCTAGGTCCTGGAGTCTCGCCGCTCCGGGGCACCGGCCCTCGGGGGTGGCATGAGCTACGAGAGTGGCTCCCGACCGCAGCGCCTCGTCCGAGACCGAGTCCATGTCTCCCACGATCACATCCGGCCGCCAACCAGCGGCGATAGCCGCGTCGGCGGCGCCGTCCACGCCGATCAGCCCTACGCCGGCATGCTCTCCTAACCTACGGAGCACCCACGAGAAGTCCTCCATATAGCCCGGTCCGCGCGCCACGACCACACACGCCTGGCCTCGAGGCACGAGGTCGTATCCCTGCAGAGGGCACTGCCAGCTCAGCAGGTCCAGTTCGCCAGAGGCGCGGAGCAGAGTATTCCGCGCGAAGTCGGCGAGTGTGTCGGGCAGTCCCTGTCGAGCCTTGTCCACGATGCTATCCAGTTCCGGGGGCGTCAGGCGGCGTCCTCGGCCAACCAGGTCGCCCCCACGCAGAACGTCCCCGTGGACGATCCGCAGCCTCTCGCCCTCGCGGATCTGATCCCAGAAGCTCGGGCCAAGCCGGTCCACCAGACCGATGCCGGCGCCGAGCAGCAGCCCCGGCCCGCGGTTGGGAATGCGGCCGGTCGCCGCGTCGTGCGTATCGAGAACCGCCACCACGCCACGCTCCGCCAGCTCCTGCGCGGCTAGCCCATCAATGTCAGGGTGAGCGATGAGGGCGACGTCGCCGGGGCTGAGGCGATGCACGAGCTCCTTCGTGCGAACCCCACGGCGGACGGGACCCTCCAGAGGTCGAGCCAACGGCTCGACCCAAGATACACCTCCAGACGCATCAGTCGCCACGGGCCTTCGCGCCCTCTCGTGCCAGCACCTCGGCATGGTCCAGGGCTGCCGCGTCATCCGGCGCCCCTCCTAGCATACGCGCTAGCTCAGCAACCCGCTCCTCCGACGTTACCGGCCGCACCCGGATCACGGCAGCCCCCGCATGATTGGCCTTGCTCACCGCGACGTGGTGGTGGGCCAAGGATGCAATCTGAGCAGAGTGGGTGACACAGAGGACCTGCGTTAACTCGCTCCGCTGTGCCAGAGAGAGAAGCTCGCGCCCCACGTGGACGCTTGTCGTTCCACCAATGCCAGCGTCGATCTCATCGAAAACGAGGGTAGGGATCTCATCATCGAGAGCCGATTCGGCCTTCAGGGCGAGCATCGTGCGCGAGATCTCGCCGCCGGAGGCGATCTTGGCCAGTGGAAGAGGGGGCTGCCCGGGGTTCGTGCGCATCAGGAACTGCACCCGGTCCGCCCCCCGGCGGGTGTACCCCTCGACCCCCGCCGCGACCTCGTGCTCGATCTCCAGCCGCCCCTCCGTGATCCCCAGTTTGCTGAGGCGCGCCGACACACGCTTAGCCAGCAGCTCCCCTGCCGCACGGCGCAGCTTGGTGAGGGCCTCGGCCGCCCGGGTCAGCTCACCGGAGAGCTCCTCTAGCCGCTTCGTAAGCCGCTCGATGGCCGCGTCCGCATTCTCCATCGCGTCGATCTCGGCGGCGACTCCCTCTCGGTAAGCGAGGACCTCGTCGATGTCATCGCCGTACTTACGCTGCAGGTCATGGATCAGAGCCAGCCGGCTCTCGACCGCCTCCAGCCGCGCCTCATCGAACTCTACCTCGCCGGCGTACTCCCGGAGAGATCGGGCCACCTCGTCGACGGTAATGAGCGCCCCGTTCACGTCTGTGGCGAGGGGCTCGAGCTCCGGATCGAGCCGTGCTAACTCCTCCAACGCCGAGGCTGCCACGGCGATCAGCTCTCGAGCCGATGCCTCCGCCTCGTCGCCCGCCAGCGCCCGGCTCGCCTCTCCGGCCCGCGCGGCCAGGGCCTCCGCGTTAGTCAGCCGCCGCCGCTCCGAAGCAAGGCTCTGGTCCTCCCCAGGCGTCAATCCAGCGCGGTCAATCTCCTCCAGCTGGTAGCGCAGCAGGTCCTCGCGCCGACGGCTTTCGCGGTCGTCGCGCTTGAGTCCATCGAGCGACTCGATGACTTCAGCCCGCTCGTCGAACAGCACACGGTACGCGTCCAGCGCTCGCATCAGGGCCTCGCCACCGAATGCGTCGATGAACCGGAGGTGCGACCGTGGCCGCAGGAGCGACTGGTGGTCATGCTGGCCGTGGAAGTCCACAAGGAGCTCGCCCAGGCTCCGCAGCATGGTGGCCGTGGCGGGATGGCCGTTGATGCGGCAACTCCCGCCTCCCTTCCCAATCCGGCGCGCTAGGATGAGGCGCTCGTCATCCAGCGGAATGCCGAACCCCTCGAGGGCCTCAGGTACCGGCCCGTCGCGGTCCACGATGAACTCCGCCGTGATGGAGGCGCCCTCCTCGCGCGCGATGTCCGCCCGTGAGCCCAGGGCTATCTGCAGAGCGCCGACAAGGATGGACTTGCCGGCCCCCGTCTCCCCGGTGAGCACGGCGAAACCTGGCCCAAACTCCACGGAGAGCGAGTCAACGAGGGCGTAGTTCTCGATGTAGAGCGACGCGAGCACCCATTGGCCTCCCGGGACCGACTAGATCGCCGCACCCCACCGGAGCTTTTGGCGCAACCTGTCGACGAAAGTGTCAACACCGAGGCTGCAGAGGCGTGCCCGATGCTCTCCCCTGCGAACCGTGAGGGTGCAGCCGCCTCCGAGGGTTCCTATCGTGTGGCCATCCGCGGTCACGGTCGCCCCAGCCTTTGTGGCGAAGTAGCCACCGACGAGACGCACCGTGATCGTGCGGTCCGGCCCGACGACCAGCGGACGGATGTTGAGTGTGTGGAGCGCAATCGGCGTCAGGATGATGCACTCGACAGCGGGGTGAACTACCGGTCCACCGTTAGCCAGTGAATAGGCCGTCGAACCCGTGGGGGTCGCGATCACTAGCCCGTCGCCGCGGTAGTTGCCCACACGGATGCCATCTACCGCCACCTCACACTCGAGCAACCCACCTACCATGCCTCGGTGGATGGCAATATCGTTGAGCGCCGCCATCGACGTCAGCCCCTCGCCGCCGCTTGTCGACGCCTCCTCGAAGACGGCGGAGATCATCAGCCGCTCATCGACCTCGTAGTCACCCGCGATGAGCCGATCCATCTGCTCGTGGAGCAGTGCGATGTTCGTCTCGGTCAGGAAGCCAAATCCACCCATGTAGACGCCCAGCATCGGCGTCCCAAGCGGCGCTGCCCGGCTGGCGCAGCGAAGCAGGGAGCCATCGCCGCCGAGGACCAGGATCAGGTCTGAGTCGACGACCTCGTCCTCGCTGACAGCGTCTACGGGGCCTCCAATGGCCTCGGCGGTCCCAACATCTGTGCGGACGGCCACACCCCTCGCAACCAGTGCCTCCACCACGTCCCGAGCTGACCTATCCGCCGCCCGCTTGTGCAGGGCCACGACCAGGCCGACGGTGCTGACAGGCTTGCCGCTAACCATCACCCTCGCCCCTCAGCCGATCCAGGTTGGATGCCGCCTCGGCCAGGTCCGGATCCAGCCGAACCGCCAGAGCGTACGCGGCCAAGGCCTCATCGATGCGCCCTCCGAGTTCGTACGCTGCCGCAAGGTTGTTCGCGATCGCGGCGTCGTCCGGTGACATCTCCGCGGCTCGCTCCAGGATGGGGGTCGCTTGGCCAGGGTCGCCGACCCGCAGCGCCAACACCCCCAACGCATGGAGCAACGCGCCGTCGTCGGGCAGCCAGCCGTAGACGGCGCCGATCAGCGCCGGCGTCGGTCTGTACTCGGGCGACCGCACTCCCTGTAGCAGAACGTACCGAGCCGTGGTCAGGTCCTGGCTGCCGGCGAGCAACTCCGCCTCGAAAGCCGCAAGCGCGGCCCCTGGGCCGCTGCCGCCCTGGGCGATGCGCTTCGCCAGCGACTGCTCCGGATCAAGGGCCAGGGCTCGCTGCGCCCAATCGCTCGCTGCGGCGCCGTCGCCCGCGCGCATCGACAGCCACCCAAGGGTCGCCAGCGCGGGTGCCCGGCTCTGCGGCCACCAACGACGCTCGAAGTCCTCGTGGGCAACCAGAGCCAGCAGGACGCCCTGCAAGCTCTCCCATCGCTGCTCCTGTCGGAGGCCCTCAGCGAGCGTCGCGAGCCCCGATGCGGTGAGGTTCTCCCTGACTCCCGGCTGCTCTAGGTGCGCCACGGCGTCCATGGGCGCGCCCGACGCCAACAGCGCCGCCGCGAAGGCCTCTACCTGCGCCACCGTCGGGTGCGCAATCGAGCTCATCTGCGCCATGCCGGTGCGCGCATCTCCCGCGCGCAAATGCAGCCGTGCCGCCATGGCCACGGTCTCGGGATCGCCCGGACTCAGCTCCAGTGCCAACAGGGCCTCGGCGAGCGCCGCTTCGTACTGCCCCCGTCGCTCCAGGGCCAAGGCCACCCCGCGATGAACCGGCGCTGTCGCGAGCCCCGCATCGAGTCGCTCGCGCCACAGGGCTTCCGCCTCGTCCGGCCGGCCCTGCCCGAGTAGCACCGCAGCCAGGTTCCCCCGTGTCACGTCGCTATCAGGCGCTAGGTCCAGCGCGGCCCTCAGCTCCGTAATCGCCGCCTCGGGGCTGCCCAACTGATGCCACACCAGCCCCAGGTTCGTGTGCGCTTCCGCGCTATCAGGGGACAGTTGAATCACGGCGTTCAGGATCGGCAGCGCTTCCCGATAAGCGCCGAGACGCAGGAGAGCGGCGGAATGCCATAGCCCATACTCTGGAATCGCTGGCGCCGCCTCCCGGCAAGCCGAGAAACGCTCCGCCGCCGTCGCGTACTGCCCCGCCACGTAGGCCTCCGTGCCCTGCCGGAAAGCCTCAAGCACGTCCACCTGAGCTGACGCGGCGGTGGCCGCTGAAAGCACTGCCGAGAGCACCAGAACCCAGGGCCTGATCTCTCCGTTGTTATGAGCGCGGCATATTCCCATGATGCGAATCACGCTCCGTGGGTAGAATGAAGTCGTGGGTGCCGTTCGGCACGTGCCTGGAGCCCCAGGCGATCTCGACGTGAGGATTGTCCTCCGCCCAGCAGGAGACCTGCCTGTGCCGCCCGCTTAGCGAGCACACGAAAGGACCACGCGTGGCCTCAGCAAGGCCGAAAACTCGAACAGCGCGGCAGGGAGCCGGTGTGCGCTCTGTCGTTGTGCCTGTGCTCATGGTAGCGTCCTGCCTCGCCATCATCGTTGCCGCGAGCGGCTTCTACCTTGTCGCTGGATACAAAAGCGAGCGCGTCACCCGCGGCGTCAGCGTCCGCAACATCGACCTGAGCGGCATGACCGCCGAGGAGGCCCGTGCCGCGTTGAGGCCCACGCTGGACCAACTCACCAGCGGGCCCATTGCCCTCACCCACGGCGAGGATACGTGGGAGGTTACTCGTGGCGAGCTGGGCCTTGTCATCGACGTGGATGGCACTATCGCCGCTGCCATGGCCGTTGGCCATAGCGGCGGGGTGATCGATGCTTGGCGGACACGTCGGGCCGCCGCCTCCGACGGTGTCCAGGTCCCCGTCGCGACCATCATCCGCGAGCCGGTCCTGGTGGGCGCTCTGGGCCGCCTGGCCGGCGATCTGCAGCGTGAAGCCGAGCCGGCGCGCGTCGACTACGATCGCGCCACGGGCATGATCAGCGTCCGGCGCGATGTCGTCGGCCGCGTGCTCGATACAGCCGCCACCCGCGAGTTGGTCCTCCAGTCCGTGGATGATCCCGGCACGGTGTCCATCCCTCTCGCCGTTACCGAGTCCTACGCCGAGCCTCGCTACGACGACCTGAAACACATCAATGCCGTTCTGGGTTCCTTCTCGACCAACTACAACACGGGCGACTCGAACCGCTCCCACAACATAGCCCTGGCGGCTCAGGCCCTGGACCAGGCCGTGATCGAGGCAGGAGCGACCCTCTCGTACAATCAGCGAGTGGGGGAGCGCACGACCGCGCGCGGCTACAAGATCGCCCACGTGTATGAGGAGGGAGAGGTTCGGGACGGCATCGGCGGCGGCATCTGCCAAGTGTCATCAACCCTCTTCAACGCCGCCTTGGTCGCGGGGCTCGAGATCGTCACCCGGCATCCCCACATGATGCCCGTGAGCTACCTCGAGCCAGGCCGCGACGCCACCGTAGACTGGGGAAGCGGAATAGATCTCGTCTTCCGCAACAACACCTCGAAGTCCATCATCCTGCGCTCCTTCGGCGGTGGTGGCACCATGTCGTGCCTCTTCCTAGGGTCGGCGGATGATAAGCCGGAGAAGGTCGAGATCGTCCGCAGCAACGTGACGGCCACCGACTACTCAGTCATCGAGCAGCTTGACCCCAGTCTCGAACCCGGCGCTCGAGTCGTCGACCAGGAGGGGCGTCGAGGCTTCACCGCCACCGTGCATCGGATCATCAAGCGGCGTGGCCAGGAGGAGAAGCGGGAACTGGTGTCCAACGACCGGCACTCCAAGCGCAACGCTATCGTTCGAGTCGGCCCCCCGCTGCCTGAGACGCCGCCACCGGCCTCTGAGGAGCCTGCGGCCGAGCCTGCCCCTGAGCCTGCAGCCGAAGAGGAGATCTCAGGTTAGAGCCGCTACGGCGCCTCGATGCCGCGGACAGGGAGGAACCGTCCCGAAGCCGTGGCGATCACCGATCCGTCCTCCGCTGTGGCCATAGCCTCCCCCTCGATGAGGCGTGACCGCTGCCGGGTGATTCGCGCCCTGAACTCCGCTCTCGAGCCGACCCTCAGCGGCATACGGTACCTCACCGTCAACTCAGCCGTAGCGAAGGGCAGGCCGCGGTGCCAGAGCATCCGGGCCATCACCTCATCAAGCACAGTGGCGACGAGTCCGCCATGCACGATGCCGTCATACCCCTGATGCCGCTCATCGGGCCTGAACTCCGTGACGTACTCCTCACCCTCCGACCGGAACTCCAGTCGCAGGCCGATGGGGTTGTTGGGCCCGCACGCGAAGCAGCGGCCCGTTGTCTCCTCCAACACGTCAACGCCCTCCCTGCTAGCGATGGCCAGTTCCCCCGCCTAAGGGGACGCAAAGAACCGGATCAGATGCTGCGTGACCCAACCAAGAGACCGGCGCACAACGGGACACTCCGGCACGGACTTGATGAACGCCTGGCCGTATGCCTTCCGCGCGATCCGTGGGTCCAACACGACGACAGCGCCGCGATCCGATCTTGTGCGGATGAGCCGCCCGAAGGCTTGGCGGAACGTGATCACCGCCTGCGGAATGTAATAGTCCTCCCTGGGGTTCCCGCCACGCTCACCGACTCGCTCGCGACGCGCCTCCACCAGGGGATCCGTGGGCACAGCGAAGGGTAGCCGGGTCAAGACCACGCAGGATAGCGACTCGCCGGGGATGTCCACGCCCTCGAAGAAGCTCCGCGTCGCGAATAGCACTGAGTGAGTGTCCTCCGCGAACCTCAGCCCCGCTAACGCCGGACTCAGCTCCGCCAACTGGCTGTAGACCGTGAACCCGAGGTCCTGGATCTCCGCGCGACGGGCCTGCCACACTTCCTCCAGGTGGGAGCGCGACGTAAACAACACGAGAGCCCTGCCCCGGCTGGCCTGGACCACCTCGACGATAGCCGCGCCCATTCGGTCAACCCAACCCGCATCAGTCGGATCGGGTATGTCCGTCGGCACACACAGGCACGCTTGTGTGGCGAAGTCGAACTCCGACGCGTACGATGCCGTGATGAGGCGGGACGAGAGCGCACCGAGGCCAAGACGATCCTCGAAGTAGCCCATGTTCCCCGCCACGCTGAGGGTGGCCGAGGTCAGCACAACGGTTGCGAGGCGGTCGAAGACGGTCTTGGCGAGGGTCTGCCCGATCTCTATCGGAGCGGCCCGCAGAACCGTCGATGACCGTGTGCGTTCCACGTAGAACACTCGGTCAGGGTCTTCGAGAGCGACGACCTCCTCCGCTTCCTCGGCGAACCTGAGGACCTCCGCCGACGCGGACGAGAGGGTGACCAGCGACGTCCCGCCACCTACGACCTCAGCGCCGCTATCATCCGGCTCCTCGGCCTCGTCGAGCTCCGCCGCCAATGCCTTCAGGCTCGCGGCAAGTGAGCGAAGCTCGACGCACGCGGCCTCGACGGCCTCCGAGACCGCCTCGTACTGCGGGTGGCCAAGGTGCTCAGCCCGCAGCCGTGTGCGCCCGGGACCGTCGTGCGCTAACCGCTGCGCCAGGGCGTCCAGCAGCGTCCCGAGGCTCGAACTCGACGAGAGCAAGCGGTTACAGGTTGCGCACATGCCATCAACCAGTGCCAGCGCCGCTCCCTGTGGTTTGGCGAACGTGGCCAGTGCCGCCCGCGCCGCGGCGAGGGTCCCCTCCTCGGTCCCGGGGTTCCACAGGCTGAGAACGAGGCGTTCGAGTCGCTCGCCCGAGATCTCCAGGGTGTAGTGCTCCGTGGCCGCGTCCTCGAGCGTGTGGGCCTCGTCGAAGACCACCCGGTGGACGTCGGGGATGATCTCCGCCTCGCTGCCAGCGAACCAGAGCGCGTGGTTGACGATGAGCAGGTCCGACTTCACGGCACGGTTACGGAGACGGGTCAGTGCGCAGCCCTTCCGCATGGGGCACAGGGTTCCCGTGCATGTGTCGCTGTTGGCGGCAAGGGACGCGAGGAACTCCGCCGTGGTGCCGTCCGCGTCGCTCCGGAACTCCGCGAGATCCAGGGCCTCTGACCGCAAAGCCCAAGAGAGGACGGGCAGCAGCCTCAGACGGTCCTCAGCAAGCAGGGAGTCTCTGGCCCCCTCATAGGCCTCCACCAGTTTCCGGAGGCAAAGGTAGTTGCTCCGGCCCTTCATGACGGTCACCGCTAGGTCCAGGTTCAGGGCGCGACGGACGAGCGGGACGTCATGATCGATGAGCTGATCTTGTAGGGTTCGTGTGGCCGTAGAGACGAGCCCCCGCTCGCCTGTAGCCGCTACATGGAGCGCCAGCGGCACTAGGTACGCCTGGGACTTGCCTATGCCCGTCCCTGCCTCGGCGAGCAGGATCTCTCCTCGGCTGATCGCCGCAGCCACGGCCATGGCCATTTCCCTCTGGCGCGGACGCGACTCATACCCGGGCATCACTTGCGCGATGGCTCCATCAGGACCGAGCGCTCTTTCCACTTCCTCCGCGCCGGATCGGACGCCCTCGACGGGGCCACAGGGAGGACGCGGCTTTGGCGCGCTATTCAGGGCGGCCTTCACTGTCGCAGGCGCCCATATGGCCTGCAGTCGGGCGATGGCTGTCTGTAGGATGGCCGCGAAGATAGGAACCAGCGGCCACTCAAGCAGTTCTCGCCGGGCGTGACACTCCACGAGCAGAGCGAGGGGGGTCTGTGAGGCGAGCGCATGGCGTAGCTCCGGCAGCGCCCTCAGGACCGCCTCGGCCCTCGATGCGGGGCTACGCAATGGACCGGGTTCGATACTGGCATAACGGCAGATGGCGGCTGGGTCCACAGGGCCCGCCATCACCCATGCGGTAGCGAAAGCCGAGGTGATGTCCGCTAGCTTCAGGGGCTTGCCCGACTGGGCGATCCACTGACGTATACGCGTGGACACAACGGGCGGAACCCCCAGCCCGAGGAGCCACCCCTCCTCGTCGATCGGCCCGAGCAGTTGGGCCATCGCCTCGTCCCAGGAAAGGCCCTCCCGTAGCTCTCGCGAGGTTAGGAGCATATCAGTAGCGATGTGCTTCGGCACGGGGCCAGCGGGACGAAGCACCACCTCGCGGGAGTCCCAGTCTCCCGCGAGGCCGAGGGCTAAGGCTTCTGGACCCCGCTCAAGGAAGTAGCCACAGAGTACCCACTCGCTCATAGGAACGCCGTTCGGCTGCGAGGCGCTCCTGTCCTGCCCGCTGGCCGGCCGTGGCGGCTGCCTGAGGCTCCGGTCCTATGCTTCTTTCACCTCAGCAGTCTGCTCCAGGGAGCCCAGGAGTCCTGACAGGTGCTCGATGACCGTATCCAACTCCCAGCCATCTGGCTTGAGGCTCGCCTCGTCGATCTCTTCCGCGACATCCCGTCCATCGATCATCATGACGTACTTGGCCTTCACCAGCGTCAGATGCTCCTTGCCGCCGCCGCGGGTCTTGAAGCTCTCCTTGTTCAGCGTGCCCACGATCAGCAGGCGCGACCCCTCCTGCACGTGGTCGCCACACCAGTGGGCGAGTTCGCCCCACGCGTCGATCAGGAACAGATCGGAGACCGGCTCGCCGTCAGGCTTGAGGAATGGTCGATTGACTTGGAATGAGAACTCCGCCTTGGTCTGGTCCGAGGCCTTGCGTCGGAGTTGAGCCGGCTTGGTCGAGACCCCTGTCAGCAACACGTAGTTGACATCCGCCACCTGCGCTACGCCACCTCTCGAAGATCATTCTAGACACAGTATGTACTAATAAGTCCGCACGTTGCCTTACAGTGCTATAGAGCGTTTCCCCTGTAACACGCTCCATCTCGCTCGGGTCAAAAAGGAGGGGTTCGCGGAGGTCCCTCGTATGAAGGCGACACTCCTTCCCACGGCGCCATCATCCCTACCTGGGCTGCTGGGTGTACGGGCAGGAGCAACCTACATTATGAGTAACCCTTTGACCGACGATCTAAACCCCCAACAGCGAGAGGCCGTGACCCATGGTGACGGCCCACTGCTGATATTCGCGGGGGCGGGCACGGGCAAAACCCGTGTCCTCACCCGTCGAATCGCCCACCTGATGCGTGAACGCGGCGTCGACCCGTGGGCCATCCTGGCCGTGACCTTCACCAACAAGGCGGCCGGGGAGATGCGCGAGCGCGTGGAGGGTCTGACCGGTCGAGGCAGTCGCGGGATGTGGATGGGCACCTTCCATGCCATGTGCGTTCGCCTCCTCCGCGCCGAGGGCGAACGGCTCGGGATTCCGCGTGACTTCTCCATCTATGACACCGGCGACCAGGAGTCGCTCATGAAGCGCGTTGCCGAATCTCTCCTCCTCGGGGACCAAGACCCCTCGTTCAAGCCCCGGGCCCTTCTCTCAGAGGTCTCCCGAGCCAAGAACGAACTCCTAAGCCCCCGGGACTACGAGAAGACCGCGGCCGACTATCGGGAGCGCACCATCGCCTTGGCGTATGTGAACTACCAGCGGATGCTCGCCGAGGCTCATGCCCTGGACTTCGATGATCTCATCATGCGCGCCGTGGAGCTGCTTCGTGGCCATGAGGATGTACTCGGGAAGTACCGGGAGCGTTTCCGGTGCATCCTAGTTGACGAGTACCAGGACATCAACTTCGCCCAGTACACCCTTGTGAAACAGCTCGCGGAAGGCCACGGCAACATCACCGTCGTGGGCGACGATGACCAATCCATCTACCGCTGGCGCGGGGCCGATGTGCGCCTAATGCTCCAGTTCGAGAAGGACTTCCCTGGCGCTAAGGTCGTGAAGCTGGAGCAGAACTACCGCTCCACCCAGACGATCCTCGATGCGGCGTACCGGGTGATCCGGCACAACCCGCACCGGAGTGAGAAGCGCCTGTTCTCTGACCTTGGCGCCGGTGAAGCGATATGCGTCTACCACGCCCTCTCCGACCGTGAGGAGGCTTCGTGGGTAGCTAACCGCATCCTTACCGCCCGGAATCAGGGGGAGTCACTCGGCTCCTTCGCGGTCCTCTTCCGCACGAATGCCCAGTCCCGCCTGTTCGAGGAGGCCTTCTCGGACGAAGGGATCCCATACCAGCTCATAGGTGGACAGCGCTTCTACGAGAGGCGGGAGATTCGCGACATCCTTGCCTACCTCCGAGTCATCTTCAACCCCTACGACAGCGTCTCGCTGCTCCGTGTGATCAACACGCCCACGCGCGGCATCGGCGCCCGCGCCATCGAGCGCCTGAGTGGCCTCGCCCAAGCAAGTGACCTGCCCCTCCTCGCGGTCGCGCTGCAGGCCGATCAACATGCCGACGAGCTGGGCCGGAGCACTGCCGCGGTATGCCGCTTCGGGGCGATCATGCAGGGACTGATCGACCTTGCCGCTGAAGCGCCAGCCGAGACCGTCATCCGCGAAGTGCTGACCCGGAGCGGCTATGAGGACTCCCTCAAGGCGGAGCGTTCCGCCGAGGCCGAGGGACGGCTCGAGAACGTGCGAGAGCTCATAAACGCGGCAGCCACCTTCGCCGAGCGGTCAGAGGACGGCTCCCTCGCGAGCTTCCTCGAACACGTCTCGCTCGTGTCCGATGTCGATGCCATGAGGGACGAGGGCCAACTCGTGACCTTGATGACCCTGCATGCCGCGAAGGGGCTGGAGTTTCCCAGCGTGTTCCTGGTCGGCCTGGAGGAGGGGCTCTTCCCTCACGGTCGATCCGCGATCGACCCGCTGGCCATCGAGGAGGAGCGGCGCCTCTGCTATGTGGGCATGACCCGGGCCCAGCGGAAGCTCTTCCTCTCCCATGCGGCCGAGCGAATGCAGTTTGGTGAGATGCAGCGCAACTACCCCAGCCGGTTCCTGACCGAGATCCCCTCGGAACTCGTGGTTGAGGAGGGAGGTACGCTCTCCATCGGCGGCAGTATCGAGGCGGAACTGAGCGCCATGCGGAAGCGAATGGGTGGGCAACTCGGGCTCGACCTGACCGATACCCTGAGCCGGCACCCCAGAACCGCCGCCCCACCGGTCCAACGTCCCGCCAGCCCGGCCCCGGCCCGGCCTGCGACAGGCGGGAGCGCCGCCTTCAAGCAAGGGGATCGCGTGCGGCATGCGAAGTTCGGCAGGGGTATGGTCGTGTCCGTTACCGCTGATGGCACGGCCACCGTGGCCTTCGAGGGCTCCGGCGTGAAGAAGCTGTCCCTCGAGCACGCGAAGCTGGAGAAGCTCTAGGGGGCGCGACGTGGGCAGCCGAGAGCCGGGCGCATACGTGCTCTTGGTTCGGCTCGCGGAGCCCTGGGCTGGCATAGTGGGGCGCCTGGGGCTCGTCGATCTGCCGGCAGGGACGGTGGCATACGTCGGCTCGGCCATGGGCGGCCTGGACGCACGCGTGGCCCGGCACCTGAGGCGCGAGAAGCCACTGAGATGGCACATCGATGCCTTGACCGCGTCCTGCGCTCCCCTCGGGGCGGTGGCTGTAGCCAGCGAGGCCCGCATAGAGTGTCGCTTGGCAGCGGCGATGGCACGCACAGGCTGGCTGCTCGGGCCGCGCGGGTTCGGTTGCAGCGATTGCCGATGTATCACTCATCTGTTCCTGGGAGGGGAGGATCGTGACCTCCAAGGCATCAGAGACAGGCTACCGATCCGTTGGCGCAAGCGTGCCCGGATCATCGTGCCCTGATGCGCTCCCCCTCTTTCACCTCGGTCCGGCCGCCCTGCCCGCCCTGGCGGCGCTCCTGATCTCGGAGACGCTGCTAGGCCGCCCGGTACCGTGGCTAGCGGCCACTCTGACCGCTCTGGTCGTCACGACGGTCCTCTGGCACGTTCTCCACCAAGCCTGCCTGGGCAGGAGGCAGGCCGCGCCACGCGATACGGCCGGGTGGGTCGCCTGGGGTTTCTTCGCGTGGCTGCTGATCACCACCGTGCTTGGGGTGAACGCTGGTTACGCGGATGAGCCATTGCGGCGAGTTCTCACGTTACTGGTTACCTTCTGGGTTGCTTATGACAACTTTCGAGAGCCAGAGGAACGACAGCGCATCATGGGGCTTGTCATGACTGCCGCGGTCTTGGTCTCCCTGAGCGGGTTGATTGGCTGGCCCGTCCAGCCCGAGGCCGATGGGCGCTTGCGATCGGTGCTTGACAGCCCTGCCCTTCTTGGGGCGCTCCTCTGCCTGGCTCTGCCCCTGTGGCCCACCTCGGCCCCTCACCACGCTCCCTGGCCGCGATGGGCGCCGCGCACCGTCGGTGGGACTCTCTGCGCCATCGCCCTTGTGCTGGCTGGCTCACGGCTCTCGATCTTGGTGGTGGTCCTCGGCCTTGCCACGGTCGCCCTGACCGCGTGGCGTCCGGCGCGATGGTTCGGCCCCGTCGCGGCGATCTGCCTGGCACTCACGGCACTGGCCGCTGTGGGGCTCTGGTCGCGCGAAGGCCATGAGAGTAGCGCGAGTCACCGGGTCTTCATCTGGCAGAGCTGCCTGAATCTGCTCTCGGAACCGCGCGTGGCGCTTCTTGGCACCGGATTAGGCGGGTTCGCCGATGGCTACAGCATGAGTAGGCCCTGGGTGGGGACCGACCGGAGCGACACCCTCGCCGTCGTTCGGGATGCCCACAACGATGCACTGCAGGTTGCCTGTGAGTCCGGGATTCCCGGAGCGGTCCTGTTCCTGATTCTGCTGATTCTGGCCGTCTACTCCCTGTTTCGGCGCGGTGCAAGCGCTTGCAGAGCCCTCTTCGGGTTGCGCGTCGCCATTGCCGCGTGGCTCCTCAACGGCATGGCGAACGGGTCCGTGGACGTGCTGTCGGTCGCGATACCGGCCTTCGCGCTACTCGGGGCAGCCCTGGGCGCGGGCGGGAGTGCTCCGGGGCGGGTTGTATCGGCCGTCAGCGGCCCGCGGAGGATCATAGCGCCGCTCCTGGCGTGTCTCCTGGTGCTCCCGTGGGTAGCCCAGCAGGGCGCGGCACGCACCGCCGATCTACTGTGGCTGCGGGCCGAGGATTTGAGCGGCGAATCGCGCGTGCAAGCGCTTGCAGCCTCCGTGAGGCTCTTCGCGCGGCCCGAGTCCGCTGTCTCCTTGGCTCTCGCTCTGGAGGGCGAGGAGGCGATCGAGATTCTGGGTGTTTCATCTCGGAAATGGCCCTGGAATGGGGAGATTCGGTATCAGATGTGCCGTCAGTTGGCGCGGAGTGATCCTGCCTTGGCCCTGATCTGGGCGAGGGAAGCCGTGCGGCTGGATCCGTACAACCCGTACTACATAAGGCAGCGAGCAGCCCTCGAGTGCGCGGTGGGATCGGCAGTCGATGGCCTGCACGACCTGCGGAGGGCATCAGCTCTGTTCCAGAGAACCCTGGAGGTAGCGACCGCGCGCCATGGAGCCGATTCACCCGAGGCCGAGGCGCTACGGATCGAGATTCACCAGACTCGGGAGATGCTGGCGGCGGCCGAGTGAGGCTGAGGGATGGGCCGTTGCCACTCCTGTCGCGATGATGGTAGACTCCCGTCGGTATAGTGTGGTGAGCGGGTTTGGCCATGGAGACCCCACAGAACGGGAAGCGGCGCCGGCGGTGGACCAAAGAGGCCATCATCGACGCGATCCGCGACCTGCACGCCGAAGGGGCGCCGCTGACGACCCGGGCGATGGCGGAGCGGGGTCTGAGCGGCATGGTCACGACGGCCTACAAGCCCGAGTTCTTCGGGAGCTGGAGTGCCGCCCTGGAGGCAGCGTCGGTGGACACGCCGGGGAAGGCGCATCGGCCGCGGAAGTGGACCCGCGAGCGGGTGATTCAGCGCATCCGAGAGCTTCACCGGCAGGGATGCGATCTATGCCATTCATCGGCCAAGCGTGAGCACCAGTATCTGGTTGTGGTTGCCAGCGATGAACGGATGTTTGGATCCTGGCGGGATGCTGTGGAGGCGGCAGGGCTGCCATACGATTCTGTCTCGAAGCACGAGGCCTGGACCAAGGAGAAGATCATCAGCCGGATCAGGCTGCTGCACCGACGGGGCGAGCCGCTGAGTCACGAATCGGCGAGACAGCGGCACGGCGCCCTAGTGTCGGCGGCGAGTTCGCCCCGCTACTTCGGGAGTTGGGAGCGAGCGATACGGGCAGCGGGACTATCCTACGATTCGATCCGGCGAATCGAGAGTTGGAATCGGGCTCGAATCCTGGAGAAGATACGTGAGCTGCATGCCCAAGGAGTGGCGCTGAACAACGCCAGTATGCGCCGCCTGGGGTACCGAGGTATGATGGAGGCGGCCGCTCGGCCCCAGAACTTCGGGAGCTGGGAGGCGGCCGTGCGTGCGGCCGGTATCGACTACGACCGCGTGCGGCTGGTTTGAGCCGGGCCGGCGAGCGGCCAGGGAGTGGAGGTTCGGTGGACAAGGACCAGGTCGAGGTGACCATTTGGGGGATCAAACCCGGCGCGCAGGGCAGTTCGGTGATCCTTGCCGATTCGGCGAATGGGCGCGTGCTTCAGATCATCATCGGCATCCCGGAGGCTCTATCAATCCTTTTCCGCCTGAACAACCAGTCCTTCGGTCGTCCCATGACCCACGACCTGTTCGCGAGCACTTTCGAGGCCGTGGGGGCCGTTGTCGACAGCGTGACTATCAACGACCTGCAAGACGGAACGTTCTTCGCAAGGATCGGGGTCACCACCCCGGCGGGTGAGCGGATCATCGATGCTCGGCCGAGCGATGCCATCGCTATCGCCATTCGGACTGGCGCCCGCATCTACGTGGCGGAAAGCGTTATGGCGGAGGCTGCCTATGCCGCACCCGGTGGCCTGGAAGAGCAGGACGAAGACCTATTTGAGGAGGTAACCGGGGCGGACGAGGAGTCGGAGATCGACGGGGAGGCGCCCTCGGAGGATGAGATGCGGAAGTTCCGCTCCATCCTTCGGGACGCAGGCCTAGAGTAGAGCACCCACTCCCTAGCGCCCTAGAACCACAGAGCCATGGAGCATCCCAATCATCCTATCCGCAAGTGGTTGATCGGAGCGGCCATCGTGGTCGTCCTGGTCTACTATGGCGCACGTTTCGCGACCGATGTCATGTGGTTCCGGCAGATGCAGTACCTGGGAGTCTACCTGAAGTTGGTCATCACCCAGGTTGTGATGTCGGCGATTGCCGCCGCCATCGCGTTCCTGTTTCCCTACTGGAGCCTTCGACGCGCTCGCCGCAAGGTCGAGTCGGACGACACTTACATCATCGGCAGCAAGGCTGACGACTACATCGACAAGAGCATGGTCGAGGAGCATGTGGACAAGGGCATCCTCATCATGTCGGTAGTGATCGGCCTGATCTTCCTCGCGGGCTCGCTGCACAAGGCGATGTTCGTGCTGCAGTGGTACTACGCGGAGCCCTTCGGCGTGGCGGACCCGCTCTTCAACCGTGACGTGGGGTTCTTCGTCTTCAAACTGCCCCTCTACGAGTGGGTTGCCCGGAGCCTCACAAGCCTGGTTCTCCTGGTGACAGTCCTGACGGGGGCTCTGTACTTCTACGAGGGAGCGATCTACCTGGGCCGGCGGAGCGTACGGGTGCTCCCCCACGCGCTCCGACACCTCGCCGCCCTGGTCAGCGGGACGCTTGTCCTGAAGGGTATCACCTACTACCTCGCCCAGTTCCCCATCGTATCGAGTCAGCATGACCTCTTCGGGGGAGCCGCGTACACCGATGTGCATGGGATGCTGCCCGTGCTCCGGGTGGCCACGGTGCTCTGTATGCTTGCCGCGATCGCCATACAGGTACTCACGCGGATGGATACGGACGTGACGCGGGCAGGCTATGTGCTGGCGGGCGTCATCGGTCTCGTGATCATCGGCAAGGCAGCCTATCCGGCGGTGCTGCAGTACGTGACCGTGCGGCCGCGGCAGCTCACAGCAGAGAAACCGTTCATCGAGCGCAGCATCAAGTTCACGCGCCAAGCGTACATGCTGGACCAGATCAACGTCCGGGACTACGACATCGTCGACCAACTCTCGGCCCAAGACCTGGAGGACAACCGGGACACGGTCGACTCGGTACGGCTCTGGGATCACCGCCCCCTCCTGACGGCGTATGGGCAGGAGGAGCAGATCGCGCCCTACTATGCCTTCACGGACATCGATCTCGACCGGTACCGGGTGAACGGCCGGCTCCGGCAGGTCGCGCTTGGGACGCGAGAGCTGTACGTGTACGGATTGCCAGCCCAGGCCCAGACGTGGGTCAACGAGCACATTAGCTACACCCACGGCTATGGGATCGCCATGAGCCCGGTCAACGAGGCCGTGGGCGAGGGTATGCCCGTCTACTGGTGGTCTGGCATTCCACCGCGGCGCGGCGGGGGACTTCCCCAGGAAGCTATGGATCTGAAGCGCCCCGCCGTGTATTTCGGACAGCACGGCTTGCCTGAGCGAGGAGGCGGCGGGACATCCAGCCGCTCGGGCATGCCCCAGGCCAACCGTCAGACGGCGTCGAACGCCACCCCTCCGTCGGTAGGAATGATGGCGCCCTCGGGTGGGGGAGGGCAGCAGGCGCAACCGCGTCTGGGCTTCCCCGAGTACGTCCTGACGAACACCACAAGCCCCGAGATCGATTACCCGTCGGGTTCCATGAATGTGCAGACCGTGTACGACGGTGCAGACGGGGTGCCCATCGGAGGCTTCTTCCGCAAGCTGGCCTTCGCGATCCGGTTCAAGGACCCCGTTCTGCTGCTCTCGAGCGAGGTCAACGCGGACACTAAGCTCATCATGTACCGGCACATCCTCCAGAGGGCTAACCGGATCTTCCCCTTCATTGCCTACGATACGGACCCGTTCATCTTCATCAACGGCAGCGGGGGCCTGAGTTGGATTGTCGACACCTACACCTACACTCAGCGCTACCCTTACTCGGCACTCCACGAACTGCAGCCCTATGTGAGCGCCAACTACGCCCGCAACTCGGTCAAGGCCGTCATTGACGCGTACGACGGCACCGTCGTTTTCTATCAGGTCGATGCGAATGACCCCATCGCACGGACATTCGCTCGAATCTTCCCCGGGTTGATCCGACCGGCGTCCGAGATGCCCAAGGATGTTCTGCAGCACCTCCGCTACCCGCGGGACATGTTCCTGTGGCAGACCAGCGCCCTGACCCTCTACCACATGGAGGAGCCGGAGGTGTTCTACCAGCAGGAGGACCGCTGGGAGCGGGCCCAGGAGGTCTTCGGCACCCGCCAGTCCAGCCCCCCCGATCCGACATCCACGGCGACGACCGGCACGAGCGGCAGCGTCCAGTGGGAGCGCCAGTACATGGACCCATACTTCGTGTTGATGAGGCCCGAGGGCCGCGCGGAGGTGGATTTCATGCTGATCCTGCCCATCACGCGCTACCGCCGCCCCAACATGGCCTCGTGGCTCTCGGGCTACTGGGACACTCAGGCCGGGCTAGGACGGATGACCCTGTACCGGTTCCCCAAGGACTCCTCGGTCTACGGCCCCATGCAGATCGAGTCTCGGATCGACAAGGATCCGGCGATCTCCCAGGCCCTCACGCTGTGGAGCGGCCATGGCAGCCAGGTCATACGCGGCAACCTGCTCGCGGTTCCGCTGAAGCAGACCATCCTGTGGGTCGAGCCGATCTACCTTCAGGCATCGGCCGAGGCCATTCCGACTCTGCAACGCGTTGTGGTGGTCTTCGGCAGCAAGGTCGGGGGCGAGCTAGAGAAGAGAGCCGGCGTCGTGATGGCCGAGTCCTTCGAGGCGGCCCTGGAGCAGGCGTTCGGCAAGCTAGAGGGCCTGGAGTTGGACACGTCTCCCGATTCCGCGGAGGAAGTGGCGGAGCCGGAGCCCTTCGCAGAGCCCTCGGACATCGAGGGCCAGGAGCCGCCGGCGACCATCGAGGAGACTCAGGCTCCCTCCATCGAAGGAGAGACACCCGCGGATACGAAGGCCATGCTTCGGAGCCTGGGGCAGCTGCTCGATGAGCGCAACCGGGCACTCCAGGATGAGATGGAGACGAACCGCAGACTCCAGGAACTGATCGAGCAGATGGGGCAGTAGCCCAGGTTCGGCTGTCACATAGCACGTGATGTGTGGCACTGGATAGCGGAGGGAGGCAAGCGAGCCATGGATTACGACGGCGGTAAGGTGAGGAAGAACCCCAAGGCGCTGGTGGGCAGCCTCGTTGTCATCGTCGTGCTTGCGGGGCTCGTCATATGGGTGGCGGCGAACGCCCTCCGAGAGAACATGGAACGGCCGCCGGAGATCGGGCACAGCCACACCCACAGCCAGGGCGGTGGCGGGCACGATGCTGGCCCCGCCCCAACAGCGCCTCCCATCGCTGGCCCCGAGGACGCGCCCGCGCCCGGTGCGGTACCCACACCGGCTCCCACAGTCGATCTGTCTGCCAAGGGCGCCCCGGGCGGCGCGCCAGCGCCCGACGGGGCCGGTGACCACGCGGGCCACGACGACGGCGGTTAGGCGTCGCCGCCTCGCGTGCTGAGGCTGGGTGCCCGATGCCGCTCCCGGTGGCCGGTTGGAGACCGTGACCCCGGGGCATATAATCGCGGCATCTCACGATGAGAGTGGGGACGTCCATGCCCGCGGGATCGGAATCGGCCGCCAGCGACTTCCGTCGTGATTTCGCCCTTATGCGCGCTGAGATCGGCAAGGTTATCGTCGGCCAGCAAGAGGTCATCGACGCCGTCCTCACGTGTCTCCTCGCAGACGGGCATGTTCTCCTTGAGGGTGTGCCTGGGCTGGGCAAAACGCTCCTCATCCGGACCCTTTCCCGGGTGTTGGATCTGCGTTTCTCTCGGATCCAGTTCACGCCGGACCTGATGCCCGCGGATATTGTGGGCACCAACCTAGTGGTAGAGGATGCGGCGGGGCAGAAGTACTTCGAGTTCCAGCCGGGTCCGATCTTCGCCAACATCATCCTCGCGGACGAGATCAACCGAGCAACGCCCAAGACCCAGTCGGCTATGCTCGAGGTGATGCAGGAGCACAGCGTTACCGTGGGTGGGGTGACTCACGCGGTGTGGGAGCCCTACATCGTCCTGGCGACACAGAACCCTCTGGAGATGGAGGGCACCTATCCGCTCCCGGAGGCGCAACTCGACCGCTTCATGCTCAAAGTGCTCGTGGAGTACCCCGGCCGCGGGGAGCTGGTAGACATCATGACGCGGACGACGGGTCAGGACGTCTCGAGCCTGAACAAGGTCTGCGACGATCGGCGGCTCGTCGCGATGCGTGAGCTGGTGCGGTCGGTGCCCGTGGCGCGCCACGTGCTGGATTACGCGGTCCGGGTCGTGCTCGCAAGCCACCCGGACCACGAGTCGGCGCCGCTCGGGGTGCGCCAGTACGTGAGCTGGGGAGCCTCGCCACGCGGGGCCCAGGCGCTCATCCTCGGGGCGAAGGTTCGGGCGCTCATGGCGAGTCGGTATAACGTGGCCTACGAGGACATCCAGCAGGTCGCCAAGCCGGCGCTTCGACACCGCATGATCCTGAACTTCGAGGGCGAGGCCGCCGAGGTCAGGACCGATAGCCTGGTCGACGAGATCCTGGGATCGGTCTCCACGATACCGCCCGAGAGCATGGATATGGATCTGCCGGCCGCCACTCCGGTGACAAGCTGAGCCGGGGCGAAGGAGTCGTCGTGGCGCGCAAGACGGACATCTTCGACCGCCAGTTCTTGAGCAACCTCCAGCGACTCAGTATCGCGGTCAAGCGGCCCTTCAAGGGGGCCCTGAAGGGCGAAAAGCGGTCGCCCAAGCGGGGCACCTCCATCGAGTTCGCGGACTATCGCGAGTATGTGCCCGGAGATGACTTCAGGTACATCGACTGGGTCCTCTACGGGCGGCTGGATCGGCTCTACTTGCGCCTGTTCGAGGAGGAGGAGGATCTGTTCCTCTACATCCTGCTCGACGAGAGCCTGTCCATGTCCTTCGGCCAGCCAAGCAAGTTCGAGACGGGCCAACGGCTGGCGGCCGCCCTCGCCTACATCGCGCTCACGAGCCTGAACCGCGTCCAAGTCTGCACCTTCAGTCACCGGCTGACCCACCGCTTCGGACCCAAGCGCGGCAAGTCGAGTATCTACCCGCTGTTCGACTTCCTAGCAGCGCGCGAGCCCATGGGACCCAGCGACCTCGGAAGGTCCCTGCGGGAGTTCAACGTGACCACGCGACGCAAGGGCGTGCTCGTCGTCATCTCGGACTTCTTGTTCCAGGAAGGCTACAAGGACGCCCTGGCGCCCATCGTAGGCCGCGGCTTCGACATTGGTTGCCTCCAGGTTATGGATACGGCCGAGGTAGACCCGGGAATGGAGGGCGACCTGCTGCTGCTCGACTCGGAGACGGGCGAGCAGCGAGAGGTCACGATGAGTCCCGCCGCCGTGCGCCGTTACCGCGAACGGGTGAGCGCCCACAACGCGGACCTTCGTGATTGGTGCTTCCGGCACCGGGCCAACTACACCCTCGTAACAACGGATATGGACTTCCGCGATGTAGTCATGCGCTACCTCAGGTTGCAGGGGTTCCTTACGTGATCCGCGCCGGTCGCGCAACCATTGGGCAACTGGCGCGTAGTACACATGAACACAGCCTCGATCAAGAGGGGAACGAATGGGATCACGATCATCGCTCCATGCCCTTCTCGTGTGCGCCTGGTGCGCGCTCATGGCTCTCCCGTTGTGGGCGCAGCCGGCAGTCGAGTGGGAGGGCCACTATCTGGTGTACCTGTCGGTCGAGGGCGAGGCGCCGAAGCCAGTGGGCCTCGAACACCGGCGGTACTTCCCCACCGAACTCGGGGGGCATAGAGTGCAGGGCTACGAGTCCAGCGCCCGCATCCACCTCAACCTCATGGGCACAAGTGTGACGGTCAGCGAGAGCGCCCTCAGTTACACCACCTTCGATGGCGACCCGCTGCGACTGGAGTCGGGGATGGGGGCGGCCGAGGGCGCCGGCCAGCAGGTGATCGCGATCTACTACCCCGACCGTGTGGAGTACGTGCGCCGATCCGGTGACGACGAGACCTCCGGCTCGGTGGAGATCCCCGAGGGGATCAGCCTGCGAGATCCCGAGTATCTCTACGACCCTGCCGCCATGCCCACGAACGAGGCAGCGACCCTCTGGGCCTTTGACCCCATGAGCCTGTCAATCCAGCCCGTCAGCATGGTCAACGCGGGGCGGGAGCCGATATCGGTCTCGGGGCAAACGATGGAGGCGTGGCGGCTGGAGATCGACTCGGAAGCGGTGGGTCCCACGACCCACTGGGTGGACGACGACGGCTACATCGTCCGTTCGAGCTACTTCGTGGGAGCGCTGGAGCTTTCGCTGGAGCGCGTGTCTGCCCAGAGAGCGGCGGAGTTCGCGGCGGGCGAAGCGTCCGGACTGGAGGAGTTGCCGGACCTCATCGAGGGCACTGCCGTGCGCCCGGGGCTCCGGATCCCCAATCCGCGAGCATGCGCGGAGCTGACGGTGAGAGTGACGGGGATCGATCGCGAGCGGCTGCTCATCGAGGATCGGCGCCAGAGCTATGAGGGTATCAGAGAGGCGCCAGACGGCAGCCTGGAGGGCACGCTGACGGTCCGCGCCCTGGGTCCGCCGGAGGTGCGGCCCGCCCTGGGTGAGGGAGTGCCCGAGGAGGTTCAGCCCTTCCTGGAGAGCACGGCGACGATCCAATCCGATGACCCACGATTCGTGAAGATCGCCGAGGATCTGGCGGGGGACGAGACGGACCCGTGGATCGTGGCCTGCGACATCGCGGAGTGGGTCGATCACACCATGACGCCGGACATGAACGAGCCCCTTCTTCGCTCGTCGCTCGAAGTGCTGGAGGAGCCTCGCGGGGCTTGCCGGAGCTACGCGGCGCTCATGTGCGGGGTAGCTCGGGCAGCGGGAATCCCGTGTCGCATAGCGGTAGGGGCGCTGTATGTCGATGAGGTGTTGGCGGGCGACGCCTTCGCGTTCCACGCGTGGAACGAGGTATGGGTCGGGGAGTGGGTGGCAATCGACGCCACTCTGGCGGTGCCAGGAGTGCGCCAGCCCGCTGACGCGACGCACATCAAGTTCACTGAGGGCGACGTGCGAGCGTTCGTGCCGGTGGGCCGGGTGATCCGCAGCGTTGGGATCGAGGTGCTCGACACGGACACGATGGAGAAGGCCGACGCGGGAGCGGAGGCCAACCAAGGGGAGGTTGTGACAGAATGACGCGCTGCCGCTGGGTGGAGGTCACCCTGTTGATAGCCGTGGTCAGCATGATGATGGGTTGCCAATCGGACAAAGTCGACGCCCAAGCGGCAGGCGCTCCGGCGACCGTGACGGTGACCGATCCGCCGGAATCGGGTGAAGAGTGGTCGCCGCCCACGGACCTGGAGGTTACCACCGACACCTACTACGGTGTCTACTTGGCGGGGGCGAAGGCGGGCTGGCAGCACACGACCGTCTCCAACGGCGTGTGGCGCGGCGAGCCCGTGGTGTACTTCGTGAACGATGTCAGCCTCAAGATCTCCATGATGGGCCAGACGGTACGCCAAGGTATTCTGCAACAGGTGATCTACAGCGCCGATGGCACGCCGTTGAGGGGGCACTACGAGCAGTCAGGCACCCTGAGCCAGGTGGTCGAGGCGGAGTTCAGCGATGAGGCGGTGCGGTGGAAGCGTAAGACGAAGGCTGGCATGACCGAGGGAGAGATCCCCATCGGCGAGGGGGCCAGCTTGGTGGACCCGGACCTCGCGATGCGGGACGCGCTGCCCGAGGTCGGCGACGAGATGGCCTTCCGTGCCTTCGAACCGATGATGATGCAGCTCATCACGGGGAGCTACAAGGTGGTGGGCGAGGAGCGGATCACGGTCCATGGCACCGAGTACGACTGCCACCGCATAGCCGGCACCCTCGGAGTTACCGGTAGCATGGAGATCTGGCGTGACAAGGTAACGGGCGAGCCGGTGCGGGTGCTGTCGCCGGCGGCTCAGCAGGAGATGCTACGGGAGACCGAAGAGATGGCGCTGTCGGGTCTGGAGGAGGGGGCGGAGTACACCCCGGACCTGGCTGCGGATACGCGGGTCGTGGTGGATGAGCCGATCAGCTCACCGGACCGCCGCATGGACCTGAAGCTTCGCGTGTCGGGCATCCCGTCGGCCGATGTTCTCATCGCCGATGAGCGGCAGACATGGTCCGAGGTCGAGAAGCAGGAGGATGGTCGCTACACGGCAACGGTGACGGTAAGGGTGCCTCCGGTCCCCGCGACAGTGGAGGGGGGGCTGCCCGACAGCCCGGCCGAGTATCTAGCGGCAACGGCGATGATCGAGGCGAGCGACACCGCGATCATCGCGAAGGCCGAGGAGATCCTGGGCGATGTTGACGAGCCCGTTGAGATGGCGAGGCTCCTGGGCGAGGGTGTGCATAGGCTGGTTCGGTCGGATGCGTCGGTGGGGGCGATCCGATCGGCCAGCGAGGTATTGAGCGACCCTCGCGGGGTGTGCCGTGACTATGCGGCGCTGTATGCGGGTCTGGCGCGGGCGGCGGGGATCCCGACGAAGTTCGCGGCTGGCATCGTCTACTGGAACCAACCCGGGGCGCCGGGCTTCTATTACCATGCGTGGAATGAGGTCAACCTTGATGGCGAGGGCTGGATCGCCGTGGATAGCACGCGCCCAACCGTGTGGCCCGTCGACGCGACCCACATCAAGTTCGCCGAGGGGGATGTGAGCTCGATGACGGACGTGATCGGGTTGATCGGATCCCTCAAGATCGAGGTACTCGAGTAGGCCGTTGACGCCAGCCCCCGTCCGATCGGGGCATGCCGGCCCGGATGGAAGGTAGCCAGTGCTATCATGTGCTCGGCGTAGCTGGTGCGCCGCCATGGCCGCCCCTGTGGGGAACCCCGCGGTTGTGCGGGACGTCACAGACATGGCGGATGGGAGCAGGGTCAGTGGTTCCGGGTGCCGACAATCCGCGACAGGGCGTGTGGGCCGTGGGCTCCGCTGACCGCGTCGACGAGTCGGTCCGTGAGCGGCTCACCCGGCTTGCGGACGAGAACTACCGGTCGATCTACAACTTGGTCTATTCCTACATCGGGGGCGATCCCGATGAGGCCGAGGATCTGACCCTGCAGACCTTCGAGAACGCCTTCGCTGCCGCGCACAGGTTCCGCGGCGACGCTGACGTTAGGACGTGGCTTTTCCGGATCGCGATCAATGTCTGCAAGAATCGCATCCGACACCGGCAGACGCGGAGACGGTTTGAGGCGTTCTCCCTCGATGCCCCCGTTCGGGGGGGAGAGGGGGAGGAGATCGGGGAGACGGCCGACATCGCCGATGATAGCCTCTCACCAGGCCGCGTGGTTCGAGGCAAGGAACTGCGGCAGATCTTGCGGCAAGGGATCGCTGACCTGCCCGAGGACTACCGGACAGTGCTGCTCCTGAAGCTCGAGGACCTGTCGTACCGGGAGATAGCGGACACCCTGGGAGTGACTGTGGAGACCGTCAAATCCAGGCTGTTCCGAGCCCGGGTGGCACTGAAACAGAAGGTCTCGCACTATGTGGACGGTATATGAACAACAGTGCTCAGTCAGCCGCTGCGTACAGGATGCCACGGAGCGCGCCTACCGGTCGCTGATAAAAAAGACTCTGTTGACCCGCGCACCGATAGCAGGTTAGAGTTTGCCCACTTGCGAAATGTCGGTCGCGCGTGCTAAATCGAGTGCGGCCCTTAGGGAGGGCTTCGACGGTGAGACTGACGACGCGGCGAATGATGTGGTCCCTGGCTGGGACTGCGGTTCTGGCCATTCTTTGCGCGCTCCCGGCTGTCGCCCAGTACGATGAAGTCATCGTTACTGGCGTTGACGTCGAGGGTGTCGAGAAGACCAATGAGGCGGCGGTGAGGCAGCTCATCCGCCACGAGGTCGGCCAACCCTTCGATCGCGCGATGGCACAGGATGACCTCGAGGAGATCCTGATCACCTTCGGGACCTATCGGACCGAACCTGAGCTCAGCTACTACAAGCTGGTGGATACGGGCGAGGAGAACATGAAGATCCTCGTCTACCACTTCACAGAGAACCCCGAGGTCATGGGGATCGAGGTCACAGGTAACACCGTCATCCCCACCGAGGTCATCGTTCAGGAGATCAGCAAGTACATCGCGATCGGAAACGTCTACAACATCACCCAGGAGCCGGTCGTCGCGGAGGCCGTCAAGGGCGCCTACTACGATGCCGGTTTCATGGCTGACGTGGACGATACGCGGTTCGATTGGGACACGGGAATCCTGGCAGTCTCCGTCCTCGAGATGTATGTGGGCGGCATCGAGGTTGAGGGACTGAACAAGACCGATGAGAAGACTGTCCTCCGCGAACTGAAGACGGAAGTCGGGGACCTCTTCGAGACGGACGTTATTCTCCGGGACCTGGACCGACTGCGGAACCTGGACATCTTCGAGACCGTCTTGCCGGACTTCGAGGCCGGCGTCGAGATGGGCGAGATGATCCTCGTTATCCGCGTAGTGGAGAAGAAGACCGGGACCCTGAGCCTTGGCGTGGGGTACTCCAACCGCGACGGCCTCGTCGGCTTCCTCGAGTACATGGAGCGCAACCTGGGCGGTGACGCGAAGCAGTTGTCGGCCAGGGCCGAGGTCGGATCCACCCACGTCTACGATGTCACCTACTTCGATCCGTGGCTCGACAACGACCACACATCCCTCGAAGTCTCGCTCTATGACAAGTCGCAGCGTCGCGGCACGGCGTCGGTATCCGTGGTCGGCTCGGGCGAGTACCTCTCCCTGGAGAGCCGCACGGGTGGCCAGATCGGGCTCAGTCATCCTCTGAACTGGGACGAGACGCAGTGGATATCGGCCCGGTACCGCTATGAGCGCGTCGTGAATCAGGACCCGCGCCTGGTCAACATCATCGCCCCCGCGCTCCGGCGCGGCGTGGTGGGCAGCCTGTCCGTCCGGTGGAGCCGCGACAACCGCGACTACATCTACGATCCGTCCCACGGCGGGCGCATCGATGTCGGCGTCGAACAGGCCGGCGGACTCCTCGGCGGCGACCATAGCTTCACGCGCTTCGAGGCCGAGGGGACGCGGTTCTTCGAGGTCGGGAGCAGGGGACGTATCGCCCTCCGTGGGGCATATGGCACCGTTGCGGGCTCGGTTCCCATCTACGAGACATTCACGGTTGGCGGCGCTGAGCGGCTACGCGGCTACCGCGAGGATAGGTTCTTCGGAACCAACAAGTTCCTCGTTTCACTGGAGTACCGGCACGGCCTCGGCGGCTCCGATGACCCGAATGACATCCAGCTGGTCGGGTTCGTGGATGTCGGCGACGCCTACGGCGGCCAGTGGCGCGCCAGCGATGGCACCATCTACCGATCTGAGCACCGCACGTTGACACCGAAGTTCGGCTACGGCGTCGGCGTTCGCGTCACCACCGCGCTGGGTCCCATCCGACTCGACTTCGCGTGGAGCGACGAGGGCCCGCGGACGCACTTCGGCCTCTACCAGACCTTCTAGAGCGCGACCGGCCACCCGGGAGGGGTCGCCGGCGCGCGCGAGAGGAACGGCTATTATCTTGCGCACATTCCGACCTATTCTCCTCGGGTTCATAGCGATGGGGGTCCTGGCGCCGCTGGCGCCGAGCCAGGCCCAGCTTCTGGCAACGCTGGACAGCTACCGCATCCGCGATGAGTCCGAGGTGTTCGCCGAGCTCAGCGAGCGCCTGGAGAACCTGCTGAAGGAGCTCCAGGAGGAACTCGCGGCTCGCCAGGAGTTCGAGTACCTGCCGCCCGAGGAGGCCCAGCAGGCGGCCGCTCTTCGTCTGAAGCAGATCCGGGGAACGATGACTCAGGCGGAGCTGGATCAAGTCCGCACCCTCCAGAATCGTGAGGAGGAGATCCACTCCGAGTTCGTGCGGCACATCGCGAACCCCGCCCCTTCGAGCCAGGCCCAGGAGCGTTTCGCGCAGCTTCGGGAATACCGCACGGCGAACCGAGCGGCCCTGGACGAGATGCGCACGGGGTTCCAGGATCGCCTGTCCGAGCGCGAGAGTGAGCTTAGTGGGCTGCTAGACCAGCACCTGAAGGCCGCCATCGAGGCCGAGTGTGCGGCGGTGGGGGCGACGGTGTGCAGCGTGGCCCACGTTCGGATCTGGCAGCCTGTAGACCCGGAGATGTCCGTGCTGCAGCCCGCGAACATCCCGGTCGTCCACTGGGGCGCGCGCGACATCACGGATGCGGTCATCACCCGCCTGGATGGAGTGGACATCTCCCAAGAGCCTCCCTCAGGTGTGACCGAGGTTGCTCAATGGCCCGGCCTGGACCTGGCCGAGAGTCTTGGCCCTGATCCCTTTGGCAAGGACGGAAGTGAAGTCATGAGTCATGGAACCAGCCTTGCGCGCTCGCTCCCCTTCGTGGTGGCGGCGCTTGCGACGGCCGCGCAGGCCCAGAATGTGGCACTCCTGGATCTATATACTGTGCAGGAGCGCGCGGCGCCCTACGTCAGCCTGAAGGATGATCTGAGCCGCTTTGAGGCTCAGAAGCGCGATGAGTACAACGTGCGGTCGGGTTTCGTCTACCTGCCCATCGAGGACGCCTCGAAGGCCGCGGCGCTCCAGATCCGCCAGGTGCGTGGCGAGACGCTCGCGGCCGAGGAGCTCGCGGAGCTCGACAGGCTGTACTCACTCAACGACGGCAACGAGATCCTGTTCCTGGACCTGATCGACAGACCGGGCCTGACGGCGGACGAGGAGCAGCAGCTCCGTAGCCTGGCTGAGATGAAGCGCCTGAACCAGGACTCCATCAAGGAACTCGCGCAGTCCCTAGCCACGGAGATCAACCAGCGTGAGCTAGAGCTGTACACGAGTGTGCGGGACGTTCTGGACCAAGCCATAGAACAAGCGTGTCGCGCGATCAACGCGACGGTCTGCCTGCAGAGCGTTCTCATCGTCTGGGAGCCAGTCGACGATGAGGGGGGCCTGCAGCCCGTCCCCCTCGTGCTCACCCACTGGGGCGGGACGAACATCACGGAGAACGTCATCGAACTCCTGGGCAGATCCGCTGCGCCGGCGACGAGGGGCGGGAGCTAGAGCGCGCTGTGACCGCATCGCCGGGTGCGTATCGAGGGGGGACCGGCGGCTCTGCCCTTGGGCCGCGTTCCCCCCTCTTGCTGTACATGATGCTGGCGACGACCGTGGCGCTCTGCTCGTGCCGCATGAAGAGCCCTCCGGTTCCCACAGAGGAACCGCCCAGGCTGATCGCTGCCTCGGCGGACGTGTACTCGCTGGCCCGCCTCCACCCCGCGTGGGTCCAGGCCGAGATAGCTCGGCGGGACCTTGGGGGCGCTCCCGCTCTGGAGGAGGCAATACTCGAGGAGCTGGCGCGACGGGAGCTGTTGTCCCTGGATGAAGCGGAGGCTGGCGGCTCGGCGCCTGGCGAGGGGCCAGAGAGCGGTCCCCCAAAGGACGTTGACGTAGGGCCGACGCTCGAGTCCATCCTGGACCGCCATTACCGGCGCCCACCGCATGATCCCATCTCGGGTGACGGTTCGAGCGCCGTGGCCGGGGAGACGCCCGTGCGATCCGCTCCGCCGGCCAGTGAGTGGGCCTCGGCCGCCGAGAGTGAGGTCCGGCAGCACGTGGATCTGACCTATCGAGGTGAAATGGGGGCGGGCGCGACACGAGATCCAGATCGCACCCCGGACGACCTGACCCGCCTCACTCGCCTGCTGGAGCTCGAGGCCGACGAGGCGGAGGCGCGAGCCCGCTCGGAGTGGCGAGACCTTGCCTGGGAGACGCCGGAGATGCAGGCCGTCGGGGAGGAACCGGACGCGCCCCTCGAGGGCAACGGCCGCGACCTGGAACTGGCGGTCGCCAGGGATATCAGACTCCGCGAGATCGCTCGGGAGTTGGCGGCGGCCGTGCAGTCGAGGGATGACTTCCGTGGCAGCCTGGAGCGTTCGGCGAGCGAGTACAGCCCGGATCAGCCGGTATGGAACGAGTTGTCCGAGGGCGCCGCGCCAGCCGATGCCGTCGTCGCGATGGGCGACGACCCACTGGACTCCGAGCGGTTGGCCCTGATAGAGCGCTATGTCGGCCTGCTCCAGACGATCATCGAGTCCACGCGACGTGACTCACAGACCCTGGCGCGGTCAGCGGGCCTGGATCTCCGGTTCGACGGGAGCGCTCCAGACCACACCGCGCAGGTGGCGGATCTGCTAGCACGGTTCTATGGGCGCGCACGCATCGGCACAGATAGGGCGGGTGAGATTGGTGAGCCATAGCTTGGCGGACCTCGCGAAGGTGCTAGGCGGAGCTTTGGAGGGCCCCGGGGACGTCACGGTCGAGGCGGTGGGCGATCCGGCGGCGTCGGCGGTCGGTGAGATCATCGTGTGGCGCGAAGAGACGCCCGTGCCCGCCGATGCGGCGGCGTCTGCGGTCGTGGCGCGTCACGGCGTGGACTGTGGTGGCCGACCGGTGATCCGGGTCGAGTCGCCGCGGCTGGCGCTCGCCCTGCTACTCGCGGTCCTGCACCCTGAGCCGCAGCCGGAGCCAGGCATCCACGAGACCGCCGTTATCGATCCTGGGGCGGACATCGCGCCGGACGTCCATGTCGGGGCCCACGCGACCATCGGCCGAGCGCGGATCGGGGCTGGCACGGTGGTGGGCCCCGGCTGCTTCGTGGATGACGGAGTCTCGGTTGGGGCGGGATGCAGGCTGTTCCCGCGGGTCGTGCTGATCGAGGGGACGCGGCTAGGGGATCGGGTGAGGATCCATGCCGGCTCGGTGCTCGGGGCCGACGGATTCGGCTACGAGCCGCAGCCAACCGGCCTCGCTAAGGTGCCTCAGCGCGGGGGCGTGGAGATCGGTGACGACGTCGAGATCGGGGCACTCACGGCGATCGACCGCAGCACCCTCCCTGGATCCTTCACGCGAGTGGGGGCGGGCACGAAGATCGACAACCTGGTGCAGATCGCGCACAACGTGCAGGTCGGCCGCTGCTGTTTCATCTGCGCATGCTGTGGCATCGCGGGCTCGACCACAGTGGGGGATGGCGCCGTGCTCGGCGGGCAGGTGGGCGTCCGCGACCATGTGACCATCGGAGCAGGGGCCCAGCTCGCGGGAGCCTCTGCCGTCTACGGGAACGTCCCCGAAGGGGCGACCTACGGTGGCTGGCCGGCTCGACCGCACCGCCAGTTTCTGTACATTGAAGCATCACTTAGGCGCGTGCCCGACCTGCTGAAGACGGTGAAGGAGCTGGAGAAGCGCGTCGCCGAGCTCGAGGCGGACGCCCAGGCTCGCGGGACCCCCGACGCCTAGCCCGCATCATTCATGAGTG
>DBQI01000049.1 GCA_002305165.1 Armatimonadetes bacterium UBA1398 | reverse complement strand
AGGGAGCGACTCGAACCGAACCCACCGAGGTTCTAACATCGTGCCCACCTCAATCCATCGCCAGGATAAGGAACGGCACTGCTGGTTCGTTGTGACTGCGCTACCTCTGCATCATTACAGCACTACGCACAAATGGAGAGAGGTATCTCGTGTGGTCGTCGGCTGAGCGGCGCGGCTCACAGGAGCATGTCCGTCACATCGCCCAGATGCAGCGGTAGTTGAACCTTCGGTTCGGAGCGCTGTCGCCGTCCGTGCACAGGGAAATAGCGTCGACTAGCTCGGTGGGGTTGTCAGCCCAGTGGAAGTCGAAGCTGAGTTGGCTGCCCCGAAGACCGAGCAGCCATCGCGGCGCCGCGACCTCGAGCGCGTTGCCTGCGGCGCGATAGGGAACCCGCGCAACCTCGCGCCATCCCCCGTCGGTGTACCGCATGAGCGTCGTGGTCTCGCCGTCGATCACCTCACCGTTGATGAGGTAGTCGTAACCGCACCATCCAGTTGACGCATCCTGGTCCGCGTCCACCAGGAGGAGCATCCAGTTGGGATCCGTGTGAGGGCTCAACGGCTCGCGCGTCTCGACGTAGAAGCTCGCCCGCCACCGATCGATCGCGACTTTGCACCGAACGATGTCATTGCGGCCTGAGTCGTTCGTGTAGTGAAGGCCGCCGTAGCCGGGGTAGTCCCGGTGCATTGTGTCGCCGATGGTGTCGCGGAACTCCACCTCGACGGCGGACCAGTCGTCGAAGTAGCCGTCGATCCGGATGGGGCTGTAGCCGCGCGCCTCCGGTATCGGGCGGACGCCCTTGTAGCGCCTGATGTTCTGAGCCATCTGCATGTAGTAGTTGTCGGTGTAGCCGCCCCTCATGGGCTGCAGGCATCGGTTGAACTCGGGGTTGTACTGGTCGACGAAGAAGTAGTTGCTGGCCCGGCGCATGAATGGCACTGTCTGGCCCTCGGCGGGGTGGTACTTGCCAGCGGTCCACTCGTTCCAGTCGTTGATATAGACGAAGCGCGGGTTCGCGGGCAGGGCCTCGTCCCACCGGTCCTGGAAGTAGATGCCGTAGCCCTCGGGATCATCCACGACCTCGCCCAACCACGGGACATATGTCGGCACGGGGAGGTCCTGATCGTTCAGTTCCGGCTCCTCGTGCTCACGGGTCCAGGACTTGCCGACCAAGCTTATCGGGTGCTGGGCGGGAGTCACCGCCGCCTCCTCGCGGACGCCGTTGTGGGTGGAGATCAAGTCGGCAGGGTCCATGGCGCGGACTCGGGCATCGCCGAGGTCGTACCCGAAGCTCCAGGTGTCCTCGGCGCCGATGAACCGCTCGCCGGCCCACTCGTAGTAGCCCCACCACATGGTGCGCATGGTGAAGAACTCCTTCACCTCGCGCGTGTAGTCCTGGTAGAACTCCTCGGCATAGTCGGGGTCGCCGTAGTGCGGGTGGTTCGGGTCGGCCGCGGCGGCTGGGTCGTAGTGCGGGTTCGGGTGCTCGATTCCGCTGCGGTTGGCATCCACGCTGGGGTTTCCGTTGACGAGAATCAGCGGCTTGCCGTCCCAGTAGAACCAAAGGTCCCTGTACTTCCCCTCCTTGTAGATACGGTCGTATAGGTCTTGCACCACGGTGATCGCGGGGCCGTTGAAGCTCCAGAAGCAGAACTGCGGCACCTTATTCCCCTCGGCCCGCATCTTCTCCATCGTGGGGAAGAGCACGTCCCACTCGTCCCAGTAGCGCACGGCGTTGGTCACGTCCATGACGAGGACGTCTACCCCCGCGTCCGCGAGCATGGACATGTCCTTGCGGATGACCCACTCGTCCTTGGAGAGAAAGTAGCCCATCTCGGGCTCGGCCCAGTGATAGGAGCCCTCCGTCCACAGCGGATGCTTGCCATCGAGGCGGGCGGCGGGGTCCTGGGAGAGGATCTTCGCCACATCCGCGCTGAACGGGCTCGGTCTCTCGGCGTTGCCGTCGCTGTGCCAGGTGATGTAGAAGATACCCACCACGCGCTCCTGGTCGTCCTTCACCGGCCCGACCTCGTCGATAAGTGGCATCTCGCGGCCGATCGCGTCCGTGGCTACCCACGTGTCGGCCATGATGTCCCAGTCTTCGAAGGACTGAGCGATCGCTGCGCCGCTGAGCGCCATGAGGAGCGCGAGGGACCATGGAAGGCTTCGGTTCATCGGAGTTTCCCTTCGGAGATCGTCGATGCAACCCATCTTCGCGCACGGCGTGAGCACCGCCTCCCGGCAGGCGAGCATCGGGTACTGTCGAAGAGGCTCGACGGACCCGCAAGAACGGAGTGATGGCGATGACCGGCTGGTGGATCATGGTGGCTGCGCTTGTGGCGCAGGCCCAGAGCGGCGTCATGCTGAGCGAGGACGAGTCGATCCTCCTGGAGGAGGGAGTGCTGATAGCCTCCGAGGCGGCGCTGCCCGCCGCTTCCTCCCTGGAACTGCGCTTCACGGTCACTCTGCCCGCCGATGGGGCCGGCATGGGGGTCATGCTCTGCCCCGACGCTCCGACGGCGCCCGACCAGTGGGAGGAGCCGAGCCGCGCGGGCTGCCTCGGCATCGGCATCGACACGCACAACCCGCCAGGTGAGGATCCCTTCGATGCCGTCGGCAACATCTACGGCCATCCGGAGCGGGAGGTCTCTCTGCACTGGGACGGCCGCGAGGTAGCGAACCGGCGGGCGGACCCGGCATTTGAGGTTGGGCAGCCGCTGGAGTGCGCCGTCAGGATCGAGTACGTTCCCGGGGGCGCCGAGTTCTCCGTGACCATCGGGGAGAGCCGTGTCTATGAGGGCGAGTTCGTGCCCGCCGTTCTTGCCAGCGCAGGCTGGATCACGGCGGGCGCGAGCCCCACGGAGCAGACGCCCGGCGTGCCGGTTGTGGAGGGCTTCAGGTGGTCGATAGGGGATGGCGTGCCTCCGGACGGGCCCGCTGCGACGGTCGCGGTGTTCGAGGACGTGGTGCTCCATCAGGAGTCTCAGACGACGGAGCGGATCCTCGATCTGCCCGAACTCGACGACGCGCGCATCATCCTCACCCTAACCCTGGAGCGGCCGGCAGCTGGGTGGGACCCCTGGGACAGGAGGGCCTCGGTCTACGCATGGACGGACGAGGGCGAGCGTGTCGAGATCCTACGATGGATCACGCCCTACAGCCGCGAGTGGGTATGGCGGGCCGACGTGACGGACTATGCGCACCTCCTACGCGGCCCTACCCGTCTCGCTGCCCACTGCCAAGCGTGGGGGACTGAGGAGAAGCCCGAAGGGTTCACCGGCTTCCAGGTGAGCATCAATCTCGATTACTACGCGGGCCACGAGTCGCCACAGCCCTTCGCGATCAAGAACCTCTGGGTGGGTTCTCCGGAGTATGGCAATCCCGACTCACCGCTCGACGAGTGGTTCGAGCCACTGACCGTCGAAGCGCCCGAGGGCGCTACCTCCGCCAAGCTGCGATTCTGGGTGACTGGACACGGCATGGCCCATCAGAATGCGGCTGAGTTCATGCCCGCTGACCGCACCGTGACCGTGAACGGCCAGGTCTGGACGAACACCCTGTGGTACTCCGAGTGCTACCTCAACCCCTGCCGGCCACAGGGGGGAACCTGGAAGTATGAGCGCGCCGGTTGGGCCCCAGGAGCGCTTGTGCGTCCGTGGGACATAGACGTCACCGAGTCGCTGGGGCCGGACGGCGCCCTGCGCATCGAGTACGACCCCATGGACTACGTGAACGAAGCGAGAGCCGAGCGGCTGGCGGACCACTGGGTCGAGGCCCAGATCATCTTCTACCGGTAGGCTGGGCGTCGCGGTCGCCGGGGTCAGGCCTGCTCGGCATCAGCGTCATCACCGCTGATGTCGGCGGAGATACCTTTCGTGATGTCCGAGACCTCACGGGTCAACGCGCCCTTCACGCTGTTGACCTCGGCCATGAGCTCATCGTGCTCGTGCTTCACCGTTGCCGCGCCTCGGGCGAGGCTCTTCATGAGGCCCGGCACCCGTCCCGCACCGAAGAGAAGGAGGATGATGCCCGCCACGATGGCGATCTCCGGGCCGCCCAGAGTGAATGCCAGGGACGCGCAGCGGCCGCAGAAGTCGGGTAGCGCGATCGGATTCATGGGCGGTTCCTCCTCGGCCGTGACGCGCCGCAGTCCGTGCGGACGGGCTCGCGCTCAGACTCAGAAGCCCGACTGCTCGGTGCGCCCTATGATCTCATTCTGCAGATCGGGCCCGAGGCCTACGAAGTAATCGCTGTAGCCTGCCACGCGGACGATCAGGTCACGGTGAGCCTCGGGGCGCTCCTGGGCACGGCGCAGCGTATCGGCGCCTACTACGTTGAACTGTATGTGATGGCCGCCAAGGGTGAAGTACCCGCGGATGAGGTCCTTGAGCTTCCCCAAGGACGCATCGGTCGCAAGCACATGGGGGCTGAACTTCTGGTTCAGCAGCGTGCCGCCGGTTCGCCAGTGGTCGATCGAGGCCGCGGCGGAGCGCACAACGGCCGTCGGCCCCTTGGTATCAGCCCCGCGGCTGGGGGAGATGCCGTCCGAGAGGGGCTCGCCGGCGAGCCGCCCGTTGGGCAGCGCCCCCACAACCGAGCCGAAGTAGACGTGCACCGTCGTGGGCAGGAGGTTCACCTGGTAGTGGCCGCCCTTGCTGTTGGGCCGCCCGTCGATCGCGTCGAAGTAGGCCTCGAAGAGCTCCCTGGCGACGGAATCCCCCTTGGGATCGTCGTTGCCGTACTTGGGCGACTGCCGGAGGATCCGCTGGCGCAGCGGCTCCTGCCCCTCGAAGTTGCTCCGCAGGGCCTCCAGTAGCTCGTCCATCGAGAGGGTCGCCGCCTCGAACACCTCGTGACGCACAGCCGAGAGGGCATCGGCCGCGGTGCCCAGGCCCACTCCCTGTATGTAAGTCAGCCGGTAGCGCGGGCCTGTGCCGTGGTAGTCCTCGCCCTTGCGAATGCAGTCATCGACCAACACGGACATGAAGGGCGCCGGCATGGACTCGCGGTAGAGCCCCTCGATCCGGTTGTTGCCTTCGATCTTGAGGTCCACGAAGTACCGCAGCTGCGTCCGGTACGCGTCCATGAGCTGTTCGAAGCGTTCGAACGCGCGGGCATCACCCGTGGCCGGCCCCAGACGCTTGCCAGTGCGGGGATCCACACCATCGTTGAGCGCAAGCTCCACGATCTTCGGCCAGTTGCAGTAGCCGGTCAGCGTGCAGCTCTCCTTGCCGAAGGCGGAGACCTCGACACACCCGCTCGGCCCTCCGGCGCGGGCATCCTCGATGGTCTTTCCCGCGCGCAACTGACCGCGCACGATCTCATCGGTGTTGAAGACCGACGGTTGCCCCATCCCGGTCCTGATGACGCGAGCGGCGCGCAGAATGAAGTCATCGGGGTTGACCGCGCTGACCTGGATGCAGGCACTGGGCTGGACCAGGCGCATCGTCTCCACCACATCGAGCATGAGATAGGAGACTTCGTTGACGGCGTCCTTGCCGTCGCAGTCCACGCCGCCCATGTTGATGAGGGCGAAGTCCGTGTAGGTGCCGCTCTGCTCCTCAGTGATCCCGACCTTGGGCGGCGCCGGCTGGTTGTTGAACTTCACCCAGAAGCACTGAAGCAACTCCGCGGCATCGTCCCGGGTAAGGGACCCTTCGCCGACCTCCCGGCTGTAGAACGGCCAGAGGTGCTGGTCGAGCCGGCCGGGGTTGAAGGAGTCCCACGTGTTCAGCTCCGTGATGACCCCGAGGTGGACGAACCAGTACGCCTGCAGGGCCTCGTGGAAAGTACGGGGCGCGTGGGCGGGGACCCACTCGCATATGTCGGCGATCCGGAGCAGCTCGGCCCGCCGCTCTGGCGTGGCGTCCTGGGCTAGCTGCCGGGCCAGTTCCGCGTAGCGGTGGGCGAAGGCGACCAGGGCGTCGCAGCAGATGCCCATCGCGGTCAGCTGATCGCGGTGGGCGGGGTCAGCGGCGCGGGCCAGGACGGCCTCGATCTCCGCCTTGAAGTCGAGCATCCCGCGCCGGTAGATCTTGTCATCGAGGATGGCGTGCCCGGGGGCGCGCTGCTCCATGAACTCCGTGAACACCCCTGCATCGAAGGCGGCTAGCCACTCGGGCGTCATGGAGGCGAAGAGCCGCTCCCGGATGGTTCGTCCCCGCCAAAAGGGGATGATTCGGTCCGCGTAGACCCGCCGCACCTCGTCGGGCACCAGATACCGGGTGCGGACGCGTGTGCTCATTGCCTCGAAGTCCTCGAGGGAGTGGCAGCAGAGCTCGGGATAGGTTGGGGTGGCCTTCGGGGATGGGCCTCGCTCGCCCACGATGAGCTCGTCGGGGCCAAGATAGAGCGTCCGGCGCGTCAGGACGTGCTCGAAGCACCGGGCTCGCAGGATGGGCGTGGGCAAGCCGCTGTCGCCATGCTCGGCATAGAACGCGGTGACGAGATCAGCACGCTCCGCGGACACGAATGGCTGAATCGCGAGCGTCTCCTCGCGTAGCCGCCGTGCCCTCTCGCCGAGAATCGTTCCCACATCGCCGACGACTGGGCCCATACTCCGCCCTGCGCCTCCCCGATGCGGCTACATGCCGCCAGGCTAGCCCCATGATGCCGGATTCCGGGCCTCGGTGGAAGCGCAGCCCCAGGCGGCCTCGAACGCCTCCGTGTTCGGCCCTGGGCGCACCTTGACCCCAGCCGCGCTCCGGAGCAACACTCTCGGTGGATTGGGGATCTGCAATGGGCGATGTTCCGGCGGTCGAGATAGACGGTATGGGCTTCTCCTACGGCTCAGACCGCATCCTCGACTCCGTGGACCTGACGATCTGTCAGGGCGAGTTCGTCGGGGTGGTTGGCCCCAACGGTGGAGGGAAGACGACCCTCCTCAAGCTCATCCTCGGGCTCCTGACACCGGATACAGGCACGATCACGGTCCTAGGCAGGCCGGCGCGGGAAGCGAGCCGGGAGGTCGGATACGTGCCTCAGCAGTTCGCCCCCGACCCGCGGTTCCCCATGACCCTTGGTGACGTGGTGCTCATGGGCCGGCTGGGGATGGCGAGGGGCTTCGGGCCCTTCAGCCGCAACGACCGCGGCCTGATGATGCAGGCCCTGGAAACGGTGGGCCTCGCGGATCGCGCCTCCGAGCCGTACGCGGACCTCTCCGGGGGCCAGCGGCAGCGGGCCCTGATTGCTCGCGCCGTCGTCTCCGAGTCCCGCCTCCTCGTCCTGGATGAGCCCACTGTGGGGCTGGACCCCGGCATCGAACGCGAGGTGCTGGCCCTCCTGCGCCACCTCAATGAGACGATGACGATCATCCTGGTCACCCACGACCTGACCTTCGTCACCGATAGCCTCGAGACGGTGCTCTGTGTGAGCAACGGGTCCGTCGTCCGTCATCCCACCGTGGCCCTGCATGACCTGACCTCCGATCTGCTGACCGACCTCCTGGGCGGCGACGTCCGAGCCGTCCGGCACGACCACCGATGGACCGACGCGGGGGGCCCTTGATGGGGTTCCTCGGCGCGCTCATGGAGCATGGATTCCTGCAGAGGGCGGTCGCGACGGGCCTCCTGGCAAGCGTGGCGTGCGGCGTGGTGGGCTCCTACATCGTTGCGCGACGGATCACCTACGTCGCCGGAGGCATTGCCCACTGCCTGCTCGCGGGGCTTGGGATCGCCCGGTACCTCCAAGTCGTCCAGGGGTGGGGGTGGCTGCATCCGCTCTACGGGGCGCTCGCCGTGGCCCTCCTGACGGCCGTGGTGATCGGCTGGGTCAGCCTCCATTGGACAGAGCGCGAGGATACGGTTATCAGCGCCCTGTGGGCGGTGGGAATGGCAACGGGCGTGCTCTTCATCGCCCGGACGCCCGGCTGCAGCCAGGACCTGATGAGCTACCTGTTCGGTAACATCCTCATGGTGTCTCCCGCGGAACTCTGGCTGATCGCCCTGCTCGACCTCGTCGTCATCAGCCTCGCGTTGGTCTGGTACAATCAGCTAACGGCCGTCTGCTTCGATCCCCAGTTCGCGCGCTTGAGGGGCCTCCGGGTCGAGGCGCTCTACATCCTGCTCCTCTGCCTGACAGCCCTCACCGTGGTCGTGCTCGTCACCGCCGTGGGGCTCGTCCTCGTGATCGCTCTCCTGGCGCTGCCCGCCGCCGCTGCCGGCCGCCTATCCCGGTCGCTGTGGCAGATGATGCTGGGGGCAGCGGCGCTCACAGCCCTGTGCAGCGTGGGAGGCATCGCCGCGAGCTACTCGACGGACCTCCCCTCGGGCGCCACGACGATACTGCTCGCCGCGGCCGGGTACCTGGCGGCCGTGGCCGTGGGCTACATCCGGGACCGCTATGCGCGGCAGCATTGACCGCAGGGCAAGCCCAGCCAGGGGCCGAACCCTCCGCGAAGGAGCGTGGTCACCGATGATGGGCCACAGACGGGCGGCGACGCCATGCTGATCAGGCGAGTCCTATCCGCGGTCGTCGGCATACCACTGGTCGTCGCGGCCGTTGTCGTCGGCGGGCCGGTCCTGCTGCTGCTCGTGCTGATCCTGGCGCTTCTCGCCGCGCACGAGTTCATCACGAAGTGCCGGGCGGCGGGGATCAACGTGCCCGGCGTTATCGTGTACCCCGTCGTGTTCGTCGCGCCGACCCTCGCCTTCGCGTGGACGGAGCCACCCCTGCTGCCCGTTCTACAGGGCGCGATCACCCTGTCGGGCGGCGAGATGGCGCTGGCCCTCCTCGCCACCATGCTCTACCTCGGCATCGGCTCACTCCTGTTCGGGATCGTCCGGTACCACCGAGACCAGAGCATCCAGGTGGTTCGCGATGTGGGCGCCACAGCATTGGGGGGCCTCTACATTGCCATTCCGTGGAGCTTCGTGGTGCTCGTCCGGACATTCCCCTATGTTGGAGCCGCTGCCGAAGGGGCGCTGCGGCTCGAGACGGGCGCGAAACTGCTTCTCTTCGTGTTCCTGGTCACCTGGGCGACGGACGTCACCGCCTACTTCGTGGGGCGCTCGGTCGGGAAGCGGAAGCTCACGCCGGTCAGCCCCAACAAGACCTTCGAGGGGGCGGTGGGCGGCCTAGTCGGGGCAATAGCCGCGGGGATGTGCGCGGGCGTGGTTCTTGGGCTTCCGTTATCCTTCACGTGGGCTGCCGCGCCGCTTCTGGGTGTGATGGGCCAGATGGGCGACTTGGCGAAGTCCATCCTAAAACGGGACCTGGGCACCAAGGACTTCGGGTCGCTCATTCCCGGCCACGGTGGCTCGCTGGACCGCTTCGACAGCCTGATGGTCAACGCGCCCATCGCCTTCTTCTGCGCCCTGGCTGTCTTTGGCGGATAGGGTCGGCGGCCGTGGCGGGCTAAGCCCAGCCTACGTACATCATCGCCATCGTTACCCACCACTGGACGCCGATGAAGGTCCCCGCGAGCATGGGGCTGCGCGTGAGGCTGTTCATGAAGCAGGTGAGCAGTCCGTTCACTGCCCCCACCGCGGCGTACGTCGTGGCGGCGCTCAAATCACCCGCGAAGTGGGCTAGGCGGCTCGGGAACCGAGGCACACAGAAGTGCAGCCAGGCGTAGACGACGGAGACCAGAAGCGCCGCTCCTATGGGACCGAGGGGCCCGCAGGGTCTGGTGAGTATCCATCGGAGCATGCCCGCGTAGACAATGGCCTCGAGCACCCCCGCCATCAGCACGAGGGGGAGAAAACCGAGCAGGCCCGAGAGGGCGGGCAGGCCCTCTCCCAGGCTCGCGACGTACCCCTGGAAGACCTCAGTGCCCGTCCACGGCGTGTAGCGGCTGCCCAGACCCCTGGCAACCCCTGCTGCAGCCCCCAGACACACCCCTAGCAGGGCATGCCAGGCACGGTTCTTTCGGTCGATGACGAGCTCTTCATTGAATGCAGGCGATAGGAGTAGGAAGATGAACGCGGCCAGGGCCAGCCCGAACCGCACGGCCACGGTGCCAGCGTCCGAAGGGTACGCCCCGATGACAAGCGGCACGAAGACCGTCGCCGCCAGGAGGATCCTCATCGACCAGGAGAGACGCCGCGCTCGGATCTGCTCCGCCGTGCGGCCAAGCCGGGCAACCTCGAGGGTACGGCGGGACCTCCGGCTCGGCGAGGCCGCCTTCTGAGGGCTCTTGGGACCACGATTGTGAGGTTTCTTGGACTTACGGGGCATTCCCGGTGGCTCCTCTGATGCCAAGTTCCCCGTAGGCACCCTGCGGTCCCTCCTGACTTCTCTGGGCAGGTTGCCCTGGGCTGGGCGCGAATCGGTGAAGCGATGACTCCCGACAGCCTCTACCTCCGAGACGCGGCGCGTCGCCCACGCGAACCCGGCATCAGCCAGCTTGACAAGGTGCCCATCCTAGAGTGTGGCGAGCCTCTGGCGGACGTCCGCCAGGTCTGCCACGGGATGCGGGTCAGTGCTCCTCTGCCTTGGCTGCGCCTAACCGTCTGCGGGATGCTCCAACGGGCCTCGGACAGCCTCCCATCGCAGCTAACTCTGCTGGTAGCGACGGGGCTGCGCACCATGGATATGCAGGCTGCGGGGTACTCCACCTACCGGGAGAGCCTGAGAGAGGCACACCCGAACTGGCCCCAGAGCACGCTGAACCGGGAGGCGAACCGGTTCTTCCACCCTCCCCATGCCAAGGCGCCGCCCGGCCACACGACAGGAGGCGCGGTCGATGTCCGGCTGCTCGCCGACGGCGACGAGTTGGACATGTGGAGCACCCTCCTCGCCACCGATGCGAGGACGTGGCACACCTTCCACCGTGGGCTCACTCCCCAGGCGCGAGAGGGCCGGCAGATCCTCTATGACGCGATGGTGGGCGCAGGCTTCTCGAACTGCTACGACGAGTGGTGGCACTACTCGTATGGCGATAGCGGCTGGGCGTGCCGCCTCGATCGCCCTCACGCCGTCTACGGCCAAGTGGCCGAAGAGGACTACCCCCCGGAGCTTCTCGCCGAGGTGCGGAAGCTCCGCAAGACGGGCAAGCTGACCAGACTCATGAGGTCGCGCAAGTAGACGTGACCTCGCCGAGCCGGTCCGCTGCCGCAATGAAGGAGCGTGGTACCCATGGTCAAAGCCCACCGCTGGCCCATCGCCTGCGCCGTCGTGGCTCTGCTGGTCGGGGGCAGCCAGGCCGCGGAGCTGCGGGCTCTGGTGCTCTCAGGCGCCAACAACCATGACTGGCAGACGACTACCCCCGAGATCGTGCGGCAACTCGAGGCGACGGGCCTGTTCGAGGTGGATGTCACCAATGACCCGGGCAGCCTCTCAGCGGCGGAGATCCGTCGGTACGACGTCCTGGTGAACAACTACTACGGACCCGAATGGAGCGAGCCGACTCGCCAAGCGGCCCTGGATTACCTCGCCGATGGCGGCGGCATGGTCGTCATCCATGCCGCGGACAACGCCTTCCCCGGCTGGGTCGAGTTCGAGAGCCTGATCGGCGTCGCGTGGCGCGGTGGGGCGGGCCACGGAACCTACCACCGGTATATGGTCACTATCGACGATCCCCAGCACCCGATCCTGAAGGGCGTACCTCACTTCCTCCATGCTCCGGACGAGCTCTACCATAACCTTACCTGGGGCGAGGGGAGTAAGGCTGTGGTTATCGCCTCGGCCTACTCACGGCCGGAGGAGAGCGGCACGGGCAGGGTGGAACCCATGCTCCTGGTCAACCACTGGGGGAAGGGCCGGATGTTCCACACGGTCATGGGCCACGACGTGCCAACGCTGCAGGGCTTCTACCACACGCTGATTCTACAGAGGGGCGCCGAGTGGGCGGCGACAGGCCGCGTCACTCAGGCGCTGCCGGCGGACATGCCCCAGGAGTCGTGGATCGATCCGGAAGCGGACGCCCCCTCACAGGTGGAGCAGTGGGTCGGTCTGGGCGTTCCCGAGGGTCTCGCCAGGCGCGTTGCTAACGCCGCCAGTGGTGGAGACAGGGCTCGGGCGCTGATCGAGGTACTCCGAGCCGACGCGCCGGCCGCCCAGACGGTGGCCCGCCAGAAGCTTATCTGGCTCGGAGCCGACGCGGTGGATGCCATGGTGGAGGCCGCCGGTGGCGATCTCACCGAGGTGATGCAGACCGACCTCACCACGATGGCGAACCGCTCCCGTCAGGTGGTGGCGACCCTGGTCTCCCATGCCCGCGGGGAGCGGAGCGATTTCGCTCTCTCAGCCCTCGCGGCGGCTGGCGAGCCGGGCGCCGTGAACGTGTTCGCGAGCCTGCTGGACGACACGGGAGCGGCCGGCTTGGCTCTGGACGCCCTCGCGCGGACACCCGGGCGGGAGGCGACCGAGGCCCTGATGCGCGCCACGTACCGCGCTGATGACGAGCAACTCGTCCGCCTGCTGCGGGCTCTCGGTGAGCGAGCCGACGGGCGCGCCGCGCCAGTGTTGGTTCGGCAGTCACGGGACCGGCGCGACGCGGTTCGCCACGCCGCCCTGCAGGCGCTCGGCGGTCTCCCAACGGCCTCGTCAGAGGTCGCGCTCAGGGCCGCCTACTCGGCCGAACCTACTGCGGCGGCGGGGCTCCCGCTCATGAGCATCGCGCAGGCGTACGGCCGCGAGGGGCAGGCGCGGCGCGCCTTGGACCTTGTGAGACTGGTGCTGAGCCAGGGCGTGTGGGAGGGCCAACAGGTCGCGGCGTTGGAGGCGCTTGCCGCCGTCGACGACGTGGGAGCCTTCGAGCTCGCATCGGGCTATGTGGCCGATGGTGCGCCGGCCGTGGCCGTGGCAGCCATCGACGCAGTCGCCGCCCAGAGCAACTCGGAGGCGGATGGCACGTTGATCGGCCTGTTGAGCAGTCCCGATGAGGACATCTGTAACCGCGCGGCGCTCCATCTGGCGATCCGTGCCTCGGATGAGGGAGCCGCCGCCCTGGGCGCCGTGGCGCGCGACCCGTTGGGCTCGGACGCTGGGCGCATTGCAGCGGCCCAGTCGCTTGCGGGCATGGCGACGCGCGCCGCCGCTGAGGCGCTACTGGCCTCCCTAGACACGGAACCCGAGGCGGTCCGATCCGCGGTCGTTGGCGCTGCCGAGAAGGCGGCGACCCGCCTGGCCCAGGGGCCGCATAGTGACTTCGCCCGAACGATCGCCGGGCAGCTCCTCGCCGCCGACGCGACCGCCGTACGCGCGGGTCTGAAGATCCTGGCGTCCAAGGCCGACCCCAGCGACGAAGGCGTGATCCGGCAGCACCTCGCGGCGGCGGACCAGGACACGGCGCGCACCGCCATCGTGGCCGCCGTCGCCCTGGCTCGCTCCCTTCGCGAGGCTGCTGAGGAGCAACGCGCCACCGACCTTCTGGTCGCGGCCCTCGAGGCGCTCCCCGCGGAGGCCGCGAACCTCGGTGTGACGGCTGAGCTCGAGGCCCTCGGCGCGGGTTCCGGCCTGGCGCGTCAGCAGGGGTTCCTGACCAGTTTCCACCTCATCGGCCCGTTCCCCAACCCGGAGGGGGCGGGTTTTAGTGCGGTGTATCCGCCGGAGGAGGGTGTGGACCTCGGGGCGCCCATCGCCTTTGAGGGCGCCGACCTAACCTGGACCCCCTTCGAGATAGGCAACCCGTCCGGCGTCGCCGACCTCGCTCCCATCGTGTCCTCGAGCCAGGACGTCGTGGTCTACGCCTATACCGAGTTCTCGGCCGATGCCGCGATGGATGCGGTGCTCAAGCTGGGGAGCGATGATGGCATTGTGGCGTGGCTGAACGGAGAGCGCATCCATGGAGTGGACGCCGCTCGCCCCGTGCAGGTGGACCAGGATGTCGTTGATGTCCGTCTGAAGCAAGGTACGAACACGGTTCTACTCAAGATCACCCAAGGAGGTGGGAACTTTGGCTTCGTTGCCCGACTCGTCGATACCGAGGGGCGGCCTGTCATCCGGCCGTAGCCTCACCCGCAGGGGGTTCCTGGGGGTGCTGGGCGGAACGGTGCTCGCTGGCAGCGTGGCTCATGCCCAACGGCGCGGGCCTATCGGCGTGAGTTGCTGCGCGTACTCGCTGCGCGCCCTGCTCCAGGCGGATCCGCCCGAGATGGACCTGTTCGACTTCCTCGACTACGCCAAGGACATTGGCCTGGATGGCGTCGAGCTGACCTCTTACTACTTCCCTGGGGAGTTCGATGACAGCTACCTCGATCGGTTGAAGAGCCGCTGCGCTGAACTGGGCCTGGTAATCACGGGCGGCGCTGTGGGCAACCGCTTCACGACCCCGCCAGGGGAGGAGCGCGACAAGCAGATCGATGCCGTGAAGACGTGGCTTCGCCACTACCAACGCTTGGGCGCTCCACTCATGCGCGTCTTCGCGGGCGACGCCCCTGAGGGGGTCGACGCCGATCGGGCGCGGACGTGGGTCGTCGAGTGTGCGAAGGAGTGCCTCCCCACGGCGCGTGAGGCGGGAGTCGTCATGGCGCTGGAGAACCACGGGGGGGTGACCAGCGATGCCGACGGCATGCTGCAGATACTGCGCGGCGTTTCGTCGCGTTGGTTCAAGGCGAACCTGGACACAGGGAACTTCCGTACGGCGGATCCGTACGGCGAGATGGCCCGAATCGCGCGGCTCAGCGTGAACTGCCATGGGAAGGTCTCCGTCAGCCCTGCCGGTCGCCCTTCGGCGCCCACCGACTACGCGCGCGTTGTGGCGATCCTGCGTGACGCCGGTTACAGGGGCTACATCTCGGTGGAGTACGAGGGTTCAGAGCCCCCGAGGGAAGGCGTCAGGGCTGAAGTGGAGCGGATCAAGGCGGCTCTGTAAGCCAATGAACGAGCGTGGGTGAATGTTAGGCAACTCTAACTCCGGGTGCTAGTATTCCTCCATGGACGCGGACAGATTCCGCTGGAGCCGCGTTCGAGGAGGCGAAGCTCGTGGCGGAGGCCCTGGTCTTCTTTGGTCTGGTTCTCCTCGGCGGAGCGGCAGATCAGCGAGCTGAAGGGTGGGGGAGCCTATAGTGGCGCGGAATCGTCCCCCATCACCCTAACCTCGGGCTCCAGCTCGACGCCCATGCGCTCGCGTACGGTGCGCTGAACGAGCTCGATGAGGGCTAAGACGTCAGCCGCGGTGGCGCCGCCCGTGTTGACGATGAAGCCGGCGTGCTTCTCGCTCACCATGGCCCCACCCACGCGCGCTCGCCCCTTGAGGCCTGCCGCCTCGATCAGCCGGCCGGCGTAGTCCCCCGGCGGGCGTTTGAACACCGAGCCGGCGCTGGGTAAGTCCAGAGGCTGGGCCTGGCGGCGGCTCTCGAGAATCTCCTGATGCCGACGCTCGATCGCCTCTCGGGAACCCGGCTCAAGCTGGAGTGTCGCCTCCAACACGATGTCGCCGGTGCCCTGGAGGGCGGATTCACGATAGCCGAAGGCCAACTCGGATGCCTGCCATGTGCGGAACTCGCACTGGCACGTGAGGGTCGTGACGCTGACGACCACGTCAGCCATGGTGCCGCCGTGAGCCCCAGCATTCATGAAGACGGCTCCACCGACATTGCCCGGTATGCCCACGGCCCACTCCATCCCCGAGATGCCGGACTCGGCCGCGCGGAGGCTGACCTGACGCAGGAGGGCCCCAGCCTGCACGCTCATTCGGTGGCTCACGTGGTCCACCTCAATGTGCCCCATAGCGGGTCCGAGTCGGCACACGATGCCCCGGATGCCGCCATCGCGGACAAGCACGTTGGTGCCGGCGCCCAGCAAGGCGAAGGGCACCTTAGCCTGGAGCGCGAAGGACTTCAGTAAGCGGACGTGCTCAGGCGCGGAGGGGTCGGCAAGGACGTCGGCCGGGCCGCCGACGCGGAAGGACGTGTGGTCGCACATCGGCTCATGGGCACGGACGCGGAATCCGTGTTCCTGCCCCAGGGCGACAACGGCGTCAATGTAGGCTGGATCAGGCACGGGGCACCTCCCGTGCGCGCGGAGAGGCGAGAATGAACCTACCGACCGAGGCCACCTGCCTCGCTGATGTGCTGCGGGCGCTGGAGGCGTTCCATGCGCCCCTGGTGCACTTCGGGCAGACCGTGTTCTGGGATGAGCCGACCAAGGCACTCCTCCTGCCGACAATGCGTGAGGCCGGCGTCTCCCTGCCTGTATGGGCCGGGGTACATGACACCGACTACTTCAGCAAGCTGCCTCCGGCGCCGGGCCTCGAGGGGCCCGCCGCCGTGCTGCCCGCCAACGATGGCACGACGCGCGATCTCTGGGCCGCTGCCGGCGAGTGCGCCATCCCCTTCGGCGGAGAGCATCGAGTCACCCTCCGGTTCCTCTCCCGCCACGGCGTGCCCGTCTCCCGACTCATCGAACTCACCCCTGGCGGTCGCGAAGCCTTCATCGAGACCTACACCGAGGCCTACGGATGGCGGGGCCTGGCCCGGATCGGCGGCGAGGACATCACGGCCAGAGACGTGCTGACCCGGGAGATCGGGGAGTACCTTCAGGAGCTACTGCGATGGGCCCTCCAGGGAAGCCTCGACATGGTTGCGGATGTGGAGACGCGGCTCACAGCCGAGCATTACGCGTCCCGGATGCTACGACGACTCGACCTGGCCGTGCAAGCCCACGCGGACGAGTCCCTCACCGAGTGCTTTCGGACCATCCTGGGGCACGTCATCGGCCAACTCGCCGGAGGCAGACCCGACGCGCTCACCATCACCGCCTCGAGCATCGAGATGCGTTTCAACCGGGCCACGTGTGGCCGCAGACGCTTCGAGCCTCTGGAACCCTTCCTCGACCCGGCGACGCGCGATGCCGCGCGGCAAGCCTATGACCGTGCGGTGGCCCACACGGGGATCTACTCCCTCGACGACTTCGGAGAAGGCGCCCTGCCCTTCGACTTGGTCGTCCCGGGCCGGGGACGCGGCTCATTGCGGTGCACACGGACCGAGGCCTACGTGGATCTGCCCGAAGGCTCGGTGATGCTGGGTTCAGCTCGCGGCCTCACGAAACGTGAGCAGCTCGCAGCCCTCGTGGTACGCCGGTTCGGCCCCGACTGCGCGTTGGTCGGGAAGGCGCTCGTCTTCCCACTGATGCTGCTGTCAGAGACGGTCATGGTGCTAGCCGAGACCGGCTCGGCCTACGTGTCGACGGGCACGCGCCGACTCGCCGAGGGCTTGCGGGACGCGGGCATCAGGCTCACGACCCACCCGGTGTTGCGTCTGCGTTACCACACGTTCAGCTCCATGGGCGCTATGGACTGCGAGCTTGCACTGCCGGAACATCTGGCAGATGCCTTCGGGCAGACGCACATCACGTCGCGCGAGTTCGCGGAGCGGTGGCACGACGTCGTCGCTCAGGCCAGGAGCGTCTTGGAGCGTCTGAGGGAGTGTCCGGGACCGGGCGCAGTCCTGGAGATCATGGCGGCGAAGGGCCCCAAACATGCCGAGCGGCTCAGGAAGCACGAGTGCGTGCGCCGTCGGATGCGCGAGCATGGCCGGGTCCTGGCTCACATGAGTGGCGAGCTGCGGAGCCTGGCGGCCGAGGCGAAAGAGCTCGGGAGACGGGTGCGCGAGCTGGAGGCCCAGTCCGGAAGCATCCGGCGCGAGCGGCTCAAGCCGCTCTGGGCGGCCCTCGACAATGCGAGCTCACCCGAGACAAGGGACGCGCTACAGCGCGAGATCGATGCACTCGAGGTCGAACGCGGCGCCCTTCAGGGCAGCATCCAAGACCTGAAGCTGAAGGCCCATGAGATGGGGCAGCAGTGGGGTCGGCAGCGCCGGGCCATCGTCTCCGAGCAGCGAACAGGGCTGTCCTCGGTCATTCATGATGAGACCCACGTCATCGAGGACGCCGCCGCATGGGAGCGTCTTCGCCTCGTGCGCTCCGCCTACCTGACGACCCAGCTCGAGGCGGCCGACCGCCGGCCGTCGGGATGGTGGTTCCCCCTCCTGTCGCGACAAGCAGGCGCGGGCGAATGGTACGCGGAGGTCAGCCGCCGGACCGAGGGCTGGCTGGAGATCCTCTGCGAGGAATTCCTGCCTGAGACCGGCGGATCCGAATCGACCGAGGAGCCCGGGCTATGACGGCGCTCCCTTTCGAGAAGGTCGAGGGCCTGGGCAACCACTTCGTGCTGATCGACGAGGTTCGCAGTGGCCCCCGCGACTGGTCCGACCTGGCCCCCTCCCTCTGCGCTCACGGCACTGGTATCGGCGGCGACGGGCTTCTGGTGGTCGGTGAACCGAAGTCCTCGGGAGCCCTGCGTCGTATGCGCATGTTCAACCCAGATGGCTCTGAGGACATGTGCGGCAACGGTCTCCGCTGTGTCGCGCACATCGCCGTTGCCCGATATGCGCCCCACGATGAAGGTGCTTGGATCATCGACACCATCGCGGGGCCGCGCGAGGTTCAGGTCACTGACGCTCAGTCGGAGACGGCCACTGTCCGCGCCTCCCTTGGTCACCCTGTTCTATCCCCCACTGATATGCCGGCTCGGGTGGGAGAGGGACCAATGATTGACCAGGAGTTCGTGATGGGCAACGACCGCGTCACGGTGAGCTTGGTATCCATGGGCACGCCTCATTGCGTCATCTTCGGACCGCCGCCCGATGAGGCCACCTTTTCGCGCCTGAGTCCCGTTCTGGAGAAGGACCCCCGCTTCCCAGAGAGCATATCTGTCATGTGGGCCACCGTGGTGGGTCCCCACGAAGTACGGCTGAGGATCTGGGAACGGGCGGTGGGCGAGACGCGGGCCTGCGGCACGGGGGCCGCCGCATCTGCTGTTGCCGGTATCCTCACAGGAAGGCTCGAGAGTCCGGTGCGCGTACTGATGCCAGGTGGGGGACTGGCCATCGAGTGGCCCAGTCAGCACTCAGAGGTGCATCAAGAAGGGCCCTCCCGTCGGGTGTACGGCGGCGAGTTTCTCGTGTATTATTGAAAGCCGTCTACCAACGCGAAACGTCGGGGCCCTACAGGCGTCAGTCTAGGTTGACGAACGGTAGAGCAGGAGGGGCGCTGAATGGCGCCTTGCCAGGGCAAAAAGCCGCACAGGGGAGCGACAGGCGCCTACGTCCTGTGCGTTTTCCTCGTGCTGCTATTGGCCGCAGCCCCATGCTGCGCGCAGTCGGACCAGCCCGGCGATCCTGAGGCCGACGATGTCCTCCCCCTCTTCAGCGCCCAGGTGCTCTCCCGAGCCGCGCTCTATATAGGGGTGACCGTCGTCTGTGTGGCCGTCTTCAGTCTAGTCTTCCTCAAGTGCTGGCATGACGTGAACCGGGCGCTTGAGGATTCCGGTTCTCCCCCGGCCGAAGATGCCGCCGAGGAAGCCAAGGCCGCGCCCTAGGGCGCGCGGCGGGCAGCCGTGCACGGGGCGAGGATGCCGCCGATGGACCCCACCACCGCCAATCGGAGACCTGTCGCACGCGTGATCGGCATCACGGGCGCCGCGCTGGTTGCCTTGGGCCTCATCGGTTTCGCGGCGCCACTGCTGTCGGATCTCATGGGAGCCGTGTGGCAGGGCGATCTCGAGAACGAGCTTGAGCGAGCCGTGGGGCTCCGGCGGTGGCGCGGCATGGAGGCTGGGGTGGGCGGGCGAGGCGTGACCGCCACGGTCGCCCTTCAGATGAAGCCCGCCACCCCGCGCCGAACCCACCCGTCGGGGCGTGACCTGGGCACCGGCGACCCTCTCGGGCGGCTCGAGATCCCGTCCATAGGGCTGTCAGCCGTGGTCGTGAGCGGCGTGGAGCCCGAGCACTTGGCGAAGGGACCCGGCCACTACCCATCCACCCCGATGCCAGGTCAGCGGGGCAACGTGTGCATCGCGGGCCACCGGGTCACCTTCGGTCACCCCTTCCGGCGTCTGGACGAGTTGTCCGTTGGCGATCGCATCGTGTTCGATGTGGACGGCCTGCCCTACGCCTATACCGTCGCCGAGGTGTACGCCGTGCCTCGCGACGACAACTCACCGCTGGAACCAACCGAGTCGGAGACCCTCACGCTAACCACGTGCCACCCCCCTCACGGCAGCGCAGAGAGGCTCATCGTCCGCGCCAGGGGCACGGATGAGGACCCCATCGACGCCTGGCTCATGGGCGATGACGCACAGGCGCCGTAGCGCCGACTGTAGGGACTCGATGGCCTGAGTGGGTGAGTTATCCTCGCCCATGCATGAACAAACCGCGTGACCCAGGCTTTGGAGCACTGAAGCGATCGCTTACTCGGGAGCGGTGTGTCCGTTGAATTGCTCCATGTGCCTGAGATCCAACCCGCCCTGGGCGAATGCCTGCTCGGCGTGCGGCGCTGAACTCGCCAGCGGCGACTACCAACCGCCGGAGTGGCTGATGACGCCCCGCGGATCTGAGCCGCCGATCTTCGCGATGCGGCGGCGCCGCCGACGGCGCCAGTGGTGGGGGCTCGGTCTGCTCCTCCTGATCTGCGCCGGGGCGGCATACGGCTGGTACGCCCGTAGCATACTCACTCAGCCGCCGATGGGACCCTACTCCTCCGACGCGGGCCTGGCGTCCGACTGGCAGCCCGAGGCGCCGATCCCATCAGCCGGGCCCGAAAGTACGCCCGAGAGCGAGACAGATGGCGCCTCCGAGAGCGAACCCGCCACCGGCGAGGGAGAACCCGTCGGCGGCGAGTCTGAGCCTGCAGGTGTTGCAGGAGCGGCGTCGGGGACGAAGCCCAAGGCTGGTGCTACGGGAGCCAAGCGGCCGGGCAAGACCCTCGGGGCACCCTCGGACGGCCGCGCTCCGGGCGGCAAGGCGCCTAGGGATACGGCTGGGGCCGGGGCCACGAGCGTCGTCACCGTGTCCGAGCCTCCCCCGGCTGGAGTCGATACAAAGACCTGGGAGAAGGATGGGTCCGTCATGGTCCGGGTCCCAGGCGGCAGCTTCCAGATGGGCGCGAAGTCCGGCGAAGCGGCCGAAGGGCCGCCCCACAGCGTGACACTCCCGACTTTCTGGATCGATCGCAACGAGGTCACGAACAAGCAGTACAAGCGCTTTGTAGACGCGACCAACCGTCCCGTGCCGTACGTGGCCGAGGCATGGGCCGCGCCCCACAACTGGGACCGCGCGGCGCGCACCTACCCCGAGGGGCAGGGCGACATGCCGGTCGTGCTTGTGTCGTGGGATGACGCCGCGGCCTACGCGCGCTGGGCGGGCAAGCGCCTGCCGACTGAGGCGGAGTGGGAGTACGCCGCCCGAGGATCGAAGGCAACCGCGTACCCATGGGGCGACGAATGGGACTCGGCCCGCTGCAACTCCCTCGCGTCGGATCCCTTCGATGAGACCCCGGCGCCGGTCGGATCGTTCCCCCGGGGCGCGTCGTGGTGCGGCGCCCTCGACATGGCCGGCAACGTGTGGGAGTGGGTGGCTGACTGGTTTGCCGCTGACTACTATGCGGCATCGCCTGCCAGCTCACCCGCTGGCCCCGCTACCGGCAGGTACCGCTGTATGCGCGGCGGCAGTTGGGGAAGCCCCAGCGAGCTGTGCCGCTCCTACTCCCGCGGGTTCCGGCCACCCTACGCTCGCAGCGACGCGGCCGGCTTCCGCTGCGCTGCCGACGATTAGCCGAGCGGCCGCCCGTTCCGGCGCGACAGCCGCTCGGCATGCTCGCACCGCTACTCCAGCGGGAACGCCACGCGAGCGCCCAGCTCGTCCGACCGGTAGCACCCCTCTAGCATCTCCGTCAGGTTCCGGCCATCCCGGACGGTGATCGTCATGTCGGTGTCGTTCAGGATGGCTGACAACCACTGGTCCATAGGGCTGGGTGGCGCCTCGGGGAGCTCGACCTCGGGATCGCCAGGGGCATGCAGGACGGGACCGCGGCCCGCCGTGCGGATGCCCGCGTAGCCCTCGGTGCCGTAGACCTCGATGGGGTTAGGTCCGCGACGCTGCACCCATGCGCACTCCATGGTGCCCAGGGCTCCCGACTCGAACTCAACGACGCCCACGGCGTTGTCATCGACGGTGGGGTAGGTGCCCGAGAACGAGTTCATCTGCGCAACTACCGACTTCGGCGGGCCGCCCAGCCAGCGGGTGATGTCGACGGTGTGGCACCCCAGGTCGAACAGACCGCCGCCGCCCGCGGCTTCCTTGTCGGCGAACCAAGCATTGTGCCCGCCGAACCAGTGGTCCAGGGCGGCTTGGTGGGCGATGCGCGTGCGGATATAGGTCACGTCGCCCAGGATGCCGCTGTCGACGACACCACGCAGCCAGAGAACCTGAGGGTCGCATCGCGAGGGTAGGGAGATCATGAACTTGATCCCACTCCCCTCGACAGCCTCCACCACGCGGTCGGCGTCGGCCACCGTCACTGTCAGCGCTTTCTCGGTGAAGATGTGCTTGCCGGCGTTCACCGCGGCGAAGTAGACCTCGTGGTGGTTGTTCGTCATGGAGTTCACCACGACGGCATCCACGTCATCACGTCCGACCGCGACCTCTAGCGAGGGCTCATAAGGCACTCCGTAGTGGTCAGCCCGGTCACGCCCGCGCTCAGGGACCTCGTCCCATACGACGCGGATCTGCGTCCGCGGGTCCTCGGTCACGGCGTCGGCATAGCCTCCGGCGTGAACGTGTGCGAAGCTGAGCATGGCGACACCGAGGGGCTTGTCGGGAGCCCTCCCGACCAAGGATGCTCGGTGGGCTATCATCGAAGGGGTTACGACGGGCATAGCGGGCAGCACCTCTCCTGAAGCATGATAGGGTCTGTGACCACTAACACTTCCGCGCCGAGCGCGTCATCTCCTGGGCGCGCCGTAAGTTGCCAGGGAACCTCGGCTTGACTCGACTAGGCCATTGGTGTTGACTCCGGGCAAAGGTGGGGAAGGGCCCCTCGTCTACGCCCTCCCATCGGCAAGGCCCCAGAAACGGTCAGGCGGCCGAACATCGGAGGAACACCGTGAGTTCGGCCCCAACGGACCAAAACTACCTCGACCGGCGCACCTTCGTGGTCGGGGTCATCAACGGCAGCCTCTTCAACGCCTCCGCTCGCTTCATGGACGCCACCGTGGTGCTCTCGCCCCTTGCCGAGCGCCTGGTCGGCTCCGAGACCCTGGTCGGTCTGCTCCAGATGTCGAGCAAGATCGGGTGGATGTGGCCCACCCTCTTCATGCCATACATCCTCGAGGGTGTGGGGCGGCGCATGCCGTGGTACCGCGGCTCCGCTGGCGTGCGGATGCTCGCGATCTGGGGGGCTGTTCTTGTCCTGTTCTCAGGGATCACGGGCCACTCCCCAATGACCGCCTTCTCCCTCCTGGCCCTGGCCATGTTCCTGAGCAGCACCTTCGGCGGCGTAAGCTGGATCCCGTTCATGGACGTGGTAGCCAAGGGAGTGCCAGCGAACAAGCGCGGCCTGCTGTGGGGCCTGAGACAGGGCATCGCGGGGGTCTTGGGTGTCGGCTTCGCGACTTTGGCGACCTACATCCTCAGCCCCGACCGAGGCCTTCCCTTCCCCCGCGCCTACGCGTGGCTGTTCCTCATCGCCGCCGTCGCACAGACCATGGCGCTGGGCGCCTTCTGCATGGCGCGGGAGCCCGCGGTGGAGAGCAAGCCGAGGCGCATGACCTTCGGGATGCACATGTCACGCTACCCACGGATAATGTCTCGCGACGACGCGTTCCGCTCCTTCGCCGTCTCGCGCATTGGGGTCGGCGTAGCCCTCATGGGCCTGGAGTTTCTTGCTATCTGCGCCCAGAAGAACTTCGGCCTGACCGATACCCAGACGAACGCCTGGCTCCTCCCGATCGCCCTGTCAGGGGCCATCTACCCATTCCTGTGGGGCTACCTGAGCGATCGTTTCGGCAGTCGCACCCTCCTACGAGCGACAGGCGCCCTCGTCGCCGTCCATGCCGCGCTCCCCCTGATCGCCCTCACCATGGCGCGCGGCTACCACGTCGCTCCCTGGCTGGCGAACCTGCTCCTCGGAGGCTCGGTCGTGGTGGGCTACGCGGCGGTATCGTCGAACATGATCGCGTCCTCGAACTTCGTGCTGGAGATCGCGCGGCCGCACCAGCGTGACGGCTACCTGGGCCTCTACAACAGCCTGACCATCCCCCTCGCTTTCGCTTCGCTCCTAGCGGGGGTCATCTCCGACCACGTGTCGTACACCGCGCTCTACGGCGCTTGCCTGCTGGCTTCGACCATCTCGATTTGGCTCGTATACGGCCGCCTGCCCGAGCCGCGGCCTGGCCTGGCTGATGAGGACCGGTCGGAGCGCCTGGGTCTGCTCGACCAGATCCGCGCCCGGATGTGGCCCAAGCCCGACCGCCGGGCCTAACCCGGGGCCGTCCGCTTGACCCTCGACAGACGCGCACGTAGACTCCGAGCGAGCCACTGCCACGCGGCTGGAGGTGACCCATGCGCGTCACTCTGATCTTCCGGACGGGCAAGAAGCCCCTGACCGGCGAGCTACGCGAGGAGACCTCCACCACCTATGAGATCCGCTATGTGGACAAGGACATGAAGTTCCGCCACGCCAGTGTCCCCAAGACCGAAGTCAAGGAAGTGCGGCCCCTCCTGGGTGGACTCCGGTGAGGCTGCCGAAAGGGCGGGTCGTCTGGGCTCTGGCCGCCCTGCTCGCCCCGCTGGTGCTCGCGGGATGCCCGCCGAATGATGGCAGCGGCGGCGCCTCGCCGGCACCCGTCGAAACGAGCTCCCGCGTAGGCGAGGTAGACCTCGACCGCCGCGTCGAGCCCCTCATAGCTGATCTCCAGCGCTACCTGGACGGGTACGCCCGCGCGCGGCGCGAGCTGGGCGAGAGCTACGAGGCCGAGCCCCTCCGCCGAAAGGGCAAGAGCCTCTACCTCGACTTCGACCGCGGGTCCGGAACGAGGACCGCGACTTGGCGCATCAGGGAACGCGATGGGTCCGTGAGCCTCGTGGTAGGCAATGACGAGGCGCGGGCCATCGCGGGGACCATCGGCAGCGCGAGCCCCTGAGCGCCGTGCTCACCACGGCTCGAAACCGGCTCGGTACTCCGCGGCGCGCCACTCCTCCGTGGCGGCCTCCTGGATGAGCGCGCTCAGAGCCCGCTGGGTCATGCGCTCCGCCGAATCCCACTGGCCCATCGCCTCGAACAGACCGGTCCAGTTCTCTGCGGGGCCCGCGTTGCAGAGCTGTATAAACTGGCATCCCACATCGTGCCACGCCCGGAAGTGCCCCTCCCACGCGAGCGTCGTCTCCGCCGAGGGGTTGGCGCACTCCAGATCCGAGTTCGCCAGGGGGCCCAGATCGCGGGCGCGCGCGAAGTAGCGCTCATCGAAGGCCTCGAGGCCAATCGCCGCCCCGTCCACGATGCCAAGGTGCCATCCGGGGCGCCCGTAGTCATCTAGCGGGTAACACGGCTGGGCCAGGATGTAGTTGAAGATCCGGTCGCGGAGGTCTGCCTCGCGCGAGCCCTTCGGACGAGGCGCCAGGGCATCCCGCAGCGTACGGCACACCATCTCCGCATAGCGCGCGTTGTTCTCATGCAGCCACTGGCGTTCGACGGGGCTCAAGCCATCTCGAGGGTCCAGAATCACGCCATCCGTTGCCGCGTCCTCAACCACGCAAGGGTTCACATCCAGGATGAGATCGGGTCGCAGGACGCCGTCGTTCGCGGCGGCGAAGCCGCCCGCCATCCAGTCGGTGATCCTCGGCCAGTACATCGGTTCATCATCGGTGACAACAGCGCGCAGTAGGTGACCGGTTGGACCAGCCTGGACCTGATTAACAACAGCGGCGGCGGTGCGCAGCCGGTCCACCTTGTAGGCGTTCAGCCTGTCGTCGTTCATCGTGAGCCAAGGGGTGCTGGACCAGATGTTCGGCACCGTCAGGCCGTAGCGCCGGTCGTAACTGCCCGGCGCGCGGGATTCCAGGTACTCCGCCAGGCCGGGATCATCGTAAGCGTCGTGCTCGCTCCAGCCGATCTGCTGGTACCGCACATCGCCGAAGCGTCCTCCCTCGCCGTCGGGCACATGGAGCGGCGTGTCCGCCCACCACGATGACAGCTGCAGCACCCAGGGGATGCCGTGGCGCGCGGCGAGGTCGGCGTAGGCTCGGATGTGCGCCTCCAGAGTGTCCACGTCCGGAGCGGCGTAGCCCACGATGGCGAGGAGGCCGGGCTGAACGTGCGGCGCCCCGCGAGAGACTGCCCGCACCCAAGCTTCCAGTTCGCGATCGACCTCGCGACTGTCGAAAGGGTGGGGAAGAGCAATCCGGGGCGCGATGATGAAGGGACGCAGCAGCCCGCGCCGGCGGGCCGTGTTGACCGGATCGGATATGACTCGGACCCGGTTGATCGCGAGCCCAGCTCCCGAGGTATCCACGAAGATGAGGACGTGTGCCCCCGGCTCCGTGTCCGTGAGCTCGAATGAGTAGCTTATCGGCCCCGGGCCATCGCAGCGATGGCGGCGCGTGTGGACGGCGCGACCGTCGATCCGGACCTCGTATTCGATGTCGGCGAGGGTGCTGGCGTGAGTGTAGACCTCGCGCACCTCGACGTAGATGGGCGCCTCCGCCGGAACATCGACCCGGTAGGCGAAGGAACGGGGTGGCTCGCGTGGCTCAGGTCGCGGGGCGAAGGCCTGGAGTTCCTGGATCCGGCGTATCGATGGCTGGTGATCGGGTCCGCGCAGGCAATCGACCCGTATGGCGACGGCCTCGATGGGCTCGAACGCCGCGCTCCACTCCCCATCGGTGTTCCCGCGCACCTCAGCGACGGCCACCGCCGCATCAGGCGTCTCCAGCACCACGGTGAAGTCGCTCAGGGGATACGTGTCGCGAGTGAAGAGCCGCACCTCACCAACCAGGGCAGGCTCGGCGAACTCGACTCGGTACCAGGGCGTCCCCTCCTCGCGGTGGTCATTGCACCACTCGTACTCGCCCGCCCACGGCACGCCGTCGATGCCCGCCCAGAGGCAATCGCCGTAACTCGCTTCGCAGGAGCTCGCACTCGGTGCGGGTGAGCCCTCGCGACGGCGGTTCTCGCAGAGGTTCGCGCGGGGGAGATGAGTTGGGGCCAAGCTGCGGCCAAACAGGCGGAGGTTCCGCAGCCCGACACGATCTGAGTAGGCGACGGTGCGCGACGGGCCCTCCTCGACCAGGTACGCCGCATCGGGCCCAGCGACGATGGCCGAAGTGATCTCCGCGGCGGCGGGGAAGCATAGCCCCGCCGCCGCGGCCAACAGAACGGCCCGCGCCCAAGACGTTGTTCCGCGCACCACGCGCCTCCGGGTCACTTTGTGATAGAGGGGCCAGCCCCCGTCGGAGGCTGGCCCCAGTTAGTGGCTCATCTGGCTTGCCGAGGCTACTCCGTCGCCGCTTCCTCCGCCGGAGCCTCCTCGGTCAGGGTGGCTGCCGCGTTGGCGTCTGGCTCGACAGCGGCGTCATCCTCGGTCGGCTCGGCTGGCGCCTCGGGCTCTGCAGGCTCAACGGCCGGCGCCTCTGTGCCGAGTTCCGAGTCGGGGGTGTTCAGACCGAGCAGGAAGCCCTCGTGCCGCTCCTGCGCTGGCGTGGAGGTCATGAGCCCCGTCAGTTCCACGATCTTGCAGCCCTCGGGGAACTGGCGGCGAACCCACTTGCCGGCCTCCCGGCCCATCTTCACGTTAGCCCCGCCGATGTAGCAGGTGTAGTTGTCGCTGGCAATCTTCCGATCGAGGACAATGACGGGGATGCCCTCCTTCATGGCTTCCTCAACCGGCTCAGTCAGAGGCTGCGCCTCCAGCGGGCTAATGATAATGAGATCCACGCCCTGGTCGATGAACTCGCGCACATGGGCCTGCTGGGTCTCAGCCTTGCCCTGGGCATCCTTGAAGAGGACCTTGAGCTCCGGGTGATCCGCTGCCGCCGCCGCGATGTCGGCATCCATCTGCTTGCGCCACGGCTCCGCCAGATTGCACTGGCTCATGCCGATCAGGTACTGATCGCCCGAGAGCTGCGGCAGATCGCCCTCATCGAGGACGTCAGCGGTCTCCCAGCCCGGCATCTCATCGGGGGGCATCTCCTCGCCACCGCTGTCCACGTTCTCCGCGGTGATCAGCTTGGTGCCGAGAGCGATGTTCTGAGCGACCTTCTCCCCGCCGAGGATCCGGACGGCTGCCTTGATGGCCTCAGGGCCACCGCTGGGATAGTAGAACGTGACATCGAGCGATCCCTGGCGCACGTAGTTTATGCCTTCATGAGCGAGACCATCGATGCCGATGAACTTGATCTGCTCCTCTCGGCCCTCGCCCTCCTGCTGTGCGGCGAGGTACGCCCCATATGCGCTCGGGTCGTTGTGCCCGAACACCACATGAATCTCGGGCTGAGTCGATAGCGCCGAGTTCATCTCCTTGGTCGCGGCCTCTTGCTGCCAGCCGCAGTCCGCGTTGAAGACGCACTCGTACCCCTCGGGGTACGCCAGCGCCTCGGGGGCGCCCGCATCGGTGCCAGCGGGCCCAGCCCCGGTCGAAACGACTGTCTGGGTTCCACCAGCGTCTCCGCGCTCCGGAGCGCTGCAGCCTGCCAGCACTGCGGCCACCATGGCGAATGCCATGGCAACGGTGATCATGCCTCGCGTGCTCATGTCCGTTCCCTCTCCTCTCGACGCGCCTATCAGGCGCGGTTCCTACCCTCAGTTGGTTCGGCGACGGCTCTGAATGACAACCGCGATAACGATGATCAGGCCCTTCGCCAGCAACCGGTATGCCACATCCACGTTATTCACCGAGAGCGCCTTGTCGATGTAGCCGACGATGAGCGCCCCGAGAAGCGTCAGAATCATCGCGCCCCGCCCGCCTGCGAGACTCGTGCCACCGATGACGACGGCGGCGATAGCATCGAGCTCGAAGGTCGTGCCCGCCTCGGGGTTGCCCAGGCCCGTCCGGCAGGCATTGCAGAACCCGGCCAACCCCGCGAAAAACCCGCACAACGAGTAGGCGAGGATCTTCGTGCCGGTCACCGGCACGCCAGACAGTCGCGCGGCCTCCTCATTGCCCCCGACCGCGTAGAGGTACCGGCCGAACCGGGTGTACTTCACAACGACGACCATCACGAGCAGGGACACGATGAACAGAAGGGTGACCGGCCGGAGAAAGCCTCCGTACGAAGGGCTCACCATCCAGGTCATGAACTCCGGCAGATCGCCTTGGACCCAATACCAGTCCGCGCCCCCGGCTTGGATCTTGTAGCCACCCGAGATGACCTTCGCTCCCCCGCGCGCGGCAACCATCATCGCTAGGGTCGCGACGAAGGGTTGGAGGTGGAGCTTGCTCACAAGGAAGCCGTTGATCAGTCCACACAGGGTTCCCATACCCGCGGCGCCGGCGATCGCCACCGCCGGCGGGGTGCCTCGAGCAATCAGCAGGTAGGCGAATGTCACCGCCGCGATCCCCAGCACTGAGCCGACCGACAGATCGATGCCGGCGGTCAGAATGACGAGGGTCATACCCACCGCGAGGAGCCCGTACTCGGCGTACTCGTAGAGAACGTCGGAGTGGATCTTGGTCGTGAGGAACCGCGGCGGGTTCCAGGCGCCGTCTGAGTCCCGCAGCGGCTCGGCATGGCCCGTGATCACGTTCACCAGATAGGGGCCGTTGACACCGCGCTGGGGGGTGAATAGCGCGCCCAGGATCACCACGGCGAGCAGCGCGGTAACCCCGCGGTTCTGGCTCAAGAAGCGCAGCACGGGGTTGCGCGGTCCAAGCCGGCGTGCGGCCTCCTCCATCTCGGCGCCATCAACAGTCTCGGGGGCCTCCTGGGGTTCTCGGTCTTCAGGCATGACTGGACGCTCCCGACATGGCCGCCGCCATCACATTCTGCTGGGTCATCTCTTCGCCTCTCAACTCCTTGGTGATTCGGCCCCGGTGGAAGACGAGGATACGGTCGCTCATCTCAACCAACTCGGGCAGCTCCGAGGTGATCAGGAGTATGCCCTTGCCCTGGGAGGCCAGTTCGTTCATCAGCTCGTAGATCTCCGCCTTGGCGCCCACGTCGATCCCGCGAGTGGGCTCATCCAGGAGCAGGACATCCGGCTCCGTCATGAGCCACTTGGCCAGCGCAACCTTCTGCTGATTGCCGCCGGAAAGGGCGCTGACCTCGATGTCCAGCGACGCTGTCTTCACCGATAGCCGCTGTCGCAGAGGCAGGGCCGCCCGCACCTCCTCGCGAGGAACCACCAGAGGTGTTGGTCCCATGCGCTTCAGCGACGCCAAAGTCATGTTGTGCAACACCGACATCGAGAGCACAAGGCCGGTGGTCTTGCGATCGTTGGTCAGGAGTGCGATCCGCTGCGCCAACGCGTCACTGGGGCGCCCGATCCTCACTCGCTCCCCGCGGAGGCAGACCTCCACGTCAGCGTGAGAGAACTGGCCGAACAGCAGGCCCAACAGCTCGCTGTTGCCGGCCCCTCGCAAGCCCCCTAGGCCCAGTATCTCCCCGGCTCGCAGGCTGAGCGAGGCATGGTCGACCAGCAGGCGGTCCGTGCCATCGTTGGCCCGGAGGACGGCATCCTCCACTCGGAGCAGCTCCTCGCCCAGTTCCACGGACCGTTTGGGGAAGAGGGTCTCGATCTTCCTGCCAACCATCCATTCGATGAGCTGCCCGGGCGCCAGATCGGAAGCCTCGGCTGTGCCGATCCAGTGGGAGTCCCGCATAACGGTGACTCGGTCGGCCAGCTCGTAGATCTCCTCCATCTTATGGGAGATGTACACGATGGCGACGCCCTCCGCCTTGAGGGCGCGGATGATCTCAAAGAGCCTCTGCGCTTCGGTGTCCGTGAGGGCGCTCGTCGGCTCATCCATGACGATGAGCTTCGCGTTGCGAGACAGAACCTTGGCAACCTCGACCATCTGCTGGGTCGCTATGCCGTACTCCTCCACCGCGCGGGTGACGTCGATGGGGGTGTCGAGGTGCCGAAGGTAGCTCTCCGCATCGGCTCTCAGCCGCCTCCAGGAGACGGTGCGCATGGGGCCGAGGGGCTCGGAGCCCAGGAAGATGTTCTCGGCGACAGACATGTTGGGACAGAGGGAGAGCTCCTGGTGGATCATGGCGATACCGGCGGCCTCGGCATCTTTGGGGCCCCGCATGTGGAGCTTGCGTCCGTCGAAGACGATCTCCCCAGCGTCGGCCTGGATGGCGCCGGAGAGGATCCGCACCAGAGTCGATTTGCCAGCCCCATTCTCCCCGATCAGGGCGTGGATCTCACCGGCTCGAACATCGAAATCGACGTGGCTGACGGCATGCACGCCGCCGAACCACTTGTCTATCTGGCGCATCTGCAGAAGTGGAGCCTGGGACATCAGCGTAGTGGGCGCCTCTCAACCCTCATGCCGGACGGCTTATTCCAGCCGGCTGTGCCAACTACCTTCGCGTGACCAGGTCCGTTGCGCCAGACGGCGAAGGCAGCCCTAGGCTGGCACGCCCAAGGAAGGTCCGGACTGAGTCCTGGCGGCAACATAACATTCAAGGTGCTAGCGTCAATACGCCTCACGCCGGAGGGCCGCGCGATGAACCCGAGCATAGATAGCCCTATGCCTGTGATCTACCACGATGTCGACCTCTGCGTCGTCGGCGGCGGCATGGCTGGGGTCTGTGCCGCTCTCGCGGCGGCCCGTCACGGCGCCAGAGTCGCCATCATGCAGGACCGCCCTGTGTTCGGCGGCAATGCCTCGTCCGAGTGCCGGATGCACATTTGCGGCGCCGACCGGCACAACCAGATACCCAACATGAGGGAGACCGGCATCCTGGAGGAGCTTCGGCTTGAGAACCTCCGGCGCAACTCCAGCCGCTCCTTCTCCATTTGGGACACGATCCTCCATGAAAAGGTAGCATTCCATCCTTCAATCACACCACTACTCAACTGCTCTTGCCTGTCCGCCGAGATGGAGGGCGCGAGGGTGCGCTCGGTCACAGGCTGGCAGCTCACGACGGGCATGTTCCACGTGGTGCGGGCGAGACTGTTTGCTGACTGCTCCGGCGATGCGGTCCTGGCGCCGCTGACCGGCGCCGAGTGGCGGGTGGGTCGGGAGGCCCGCGCGGAGTACGGGGAGTCGATCGCCCCCGAAGTGGCCGACGAGCGCACCATGGGCATGACCTGCCTTTTCCAGGCCCGCGACATGGGCACGCCCCAGCCCTTCGACCCTCCCGCGTGGGCCGAGGTCTTCGACACCTGCGAGGAGCTGCCGTACGGTCGGGGCGGACACGGCTGGTGGCGGATGGGCTACTGGTGGGTCGAACTCGGAGGCGAGTCCCACTCGATCTATGACACCGAGCATGTGCGGGACGAGTTGCTCGCCATCGTCTACGGCGTCTGGGACCACATCAAGAACCGCTGCCCAGCGGGCGGGGCGGAGAACTGGGCGCTCGAGTGGGTGCAGTTCTTGCCCGGCAAGCGGGAGAGCCGACGGTACATCGGCGATCATGTGCTCTGTCAGGGCGATGTCGAGGCCGGCGGACCCTTCCCGGACACCGTGGCCTATGGCGGGTGGTCCATGGATGACCACCACCCCGCAGGCTTCCGCGCAGTCGAGATCGGGGCGCCCGCGACGGTGTTCCACCCCGCCCCCTCACCCTATGGCATCCCGTACCGCTCGCTCTACTCGCGGAACATCGAGAACCTGATGTTCGCTGGTCGTTGCGCCAGCTGCACCCATGCAGCCATGAGCTCCACCCGAGTCATGGGGACCGCGAGCTCCATGGGGCAGGCGATCGGGACCGCTGCCGCCATGGCCATCGAGCGGGGATGGGTCCCTCGTCAGGTCGGCGAAGCCATGGGCGAACTGCAGCAGCGCCTTCTGGCGGACGACGCCTACATCCCAGCCGTCCAGCGCGTCCTGCCCGCGTTGACCCTCTCCGCCACTCTGCGCGCCAGCCAAGGGGATCCGGAACCCATACGCGATGGCATTACCCGCCCCGTGGGCGAGGACTCCCACGGCTGGGCGTACGGGATGGGGGACTGGGTCGAGGTGGCTTTCGACGCTCCTCGGCAGATACGGGAGATCCAGCTTGTGCTGGACAGCGACCTGAGCGCCAACATCGCCATGAGCTACCACCGCGGCGATGATCAACTCACGACGCCGCCCGCCACGCTACCGCGGTCGTTCCGTATCGAGGCTCTCCAAAACGGCGTCTGGCGTACGCTGTGGTCGGAGGCCGACAACCACCAACGGCTGGTTCGGTACGCGCTAGATGAGACCGTCGAGGGCATCCGTTACTGTATAGAGGGATTCTGGGGCACTCCAGATGAATCCCTGCTCTACGAGTTTTCCCTGTTAGGTAATCGTGAGGTGCTTCAGGGCTCCATGGGCGGTCTGGACACTGGCCACGAGCCAAAACGAAAGGATGCGAAAGGATGATTGCATTGAGACTATCCATTCAGCATTCCCGTCCCGCACTCTCGGTCCGCCTGGGGCTTGCCGCGCTTGCGGTTGTGGCTCTTATCGCGGCGGGGCTGGTTGGCTGCGCCGGTGAGGGCGGTCCTGTCGACCCCGGCGGAGACGAGGTTGGCAGCATCCAGGGGACGGTCTACGCGCCGAATGGCGAGACGCCCGTCGCCGGCGCGCGCGTGTGGGTCCCCAGTGCAGGCGCCTCGGCCCGCCAAGGGACCGTCGCCGAGACCACCACGGACGCTCTAGGCCGGTTCCGTCTGCAGAGCCTGCCGGCAGGCACCGTTACCGTCAACATCGCCAAGGGCGAGTGGACGACGACATTCACGGCTACGGTGGTAGTGAATCAGGTCACGAACGTGCCGGCGGCTGATACGACGATGCCCGCGACAGGCGAAGGAGCGCTCCGAGTCGCCGTGTTCAAGGGCTCCTTCGACCGCATGGAGGATGTGCTCGCCAAGCTCGGCTTCGGCGAAGTGAACGAGTGGGGCGTGCTGGTTCCGGGCACGGAGACCTTCGATCTCTACAATCGCGACCAGCTCGCCGCCGTTCTCGCCGACTTGGCCCAAATGCAGCAGTACGATCTGATCTTCCTGAACTGCGGCGCCGATGAGTTCCCGCTCTGGACCGATCGCGCTGCGGCGGCGACTAAGGTGCGGGCCTATGTCGAGGGCGGTGGCCGGCTCTATGTCACGGACCTCGCCTACGACTACGTCGAGCAGGCGTTCCCCGCGGCCATTGACTTCATTGGCAGCGATAGGACGCCCGTTGACCAGCCGGAGCAGCTGGGGGTGGCCGAGGTGGGGACAGGCGGGATCACGGTGAATGCCACGGTCCTTGACACCAACCTACGCAGTTGGCTCGCGGGGAGAGGGGCGCTCCAGGGCGATAGCACGGCGCGCATCATCGGGTTCGCCCCGGGGTGGGCCGTCATCGCCGCTGTCGGTCCAGGCACGAAGTGCTGGATACAGGGCCCGGTGACGTACGGCTCGCCCATGAAGGGCCCGGAAGTCCGTCCACTGACGGTTACCTTCGAGGCCGGTGATGGCCAGGTGCTCTACACGAGCTACCACACGGCCGAGGACAAAAGTGGGACAGCGCCCACTGAGCTGCTTCCCCAGGAGCAGGTGCTGGCGTACCTGGCATTCGAGCTGTTCTAGAATGGGCCCGAGCCGTTAGGCTGATCGCTGCAGGGGGAAGCGCCGCTGGCGCTTCCCCCTGCGCTACCGGCGGCGCGAAGGCGCCCCGCCCGACTACTCGTCGAGGTTCTCTTCTGGAACGCTCCCCCGCAGCGGCCTCAGGGAGCCCACTGCTTTCAGGGCCGAGGAGATGTTAGGATACTCGATGTTCCCCCCGCGCCGCTGGTACCAACCCGCGCGATCCAGGACGTCCCTGACCGGCCCCTTGACCCGAGCCAGTAGGAAGCGGACGCCGTGCTCGCCATAGCCCTCCATGATCTCCTCTAGCTCCAGCACGGCGACGGCGTCCATGTCGTTGACTCCGGAGAAGTCGAGGACCACCCATCTGACGTCGGGTCGGCTGGCGATCCGTCTCCGCAGAATATCGCCCACGAACTCCATGTTGGCGAAGTAGAGCGACGAGTCGACGCGGAGGATGATGACATCCTCGAACCGGACAGCCTCGGGGTAGCGGCCCACGTTCAGGAACGCTCGGCGGCCGGCAAGGTAGCCCAGCTCGGCGGTGTGCGGCCTCGAGCTTTGCCATATGTAGAACAGCAGTGAGAGAACGATACCGGCCAGGATGCCCTGTTCTATCCCCACGCCCAAGGTCACAGCGAAGGTGGCAAGGAGAACCCAGCCGTCGCGGCTCTTGATGTGGAACAGACGCACGGCATCTTGGATATCGACCATGCCCGCCACAGCGACGATGATGATCGCCGCCAGCGCGGCGCTGGGCAGGTAGTGAAATGCCGGAGTCAGGAAGGCTAGGGTCAGGAGCACGAAGCCAGCGCTGATCAGGGAGGCGAGGCTGGTCCGGGCTCCGGCGCGGTAGTTGACGGCGGTCCGGCTGAGCCCCCCCGTCACCGGATAGCCGGAGAAGACGCCGGCGGCCAGGTTCGCGGCTCCGAGGGCCCGCAACTCAGCATCGGGTTCGACCTTGGTCCGCTCCTTCGCCGCGAGGTACTTGGCGACGGCGATGGACTCCATGAAGCCCACGAAGGCGATGGTGAACGCCGCGGGCGCGAGAGACTGGGCCGCTCCCACGTCCAGAGCCGGGAGAGCGAAGGGAGGCAGGCCAAGGGGTACCTCACCCACGATGCGGACACCGGCCTCATGAAGGCCGAGATACCAAGTGGCGGCGGTGCAACCAACCACGACGAGGAGTCCGCCCGGTATCTTGGGCAACCAGCGCGCGAGCACCACGAGCAGGACAACGGACGCTGCGCCCAGTGCTACGGTGGGCAAGTTCGCGTCAGCCAACACGGGAACGAGTGCCCCGATCAGCTTGAGCCCCGAGTGGCCCCCCTCGAGTTTCACTCCCAGCAGTGGCGGCAACTGGCTCAGGCCGATCAGTATCGCCGCCGCCGATGTGAAGCCGCTGATCACTGCATGGGACATGAAACGGACGATGAAGCCCAGCCGGACCAAGCCCATGGCGAGCATGATGACGCCGACGAAAAGGGCTAGCAGGGCCGCCAAACCGATGTACTCCGGCGAACCAGGTTCGGCCAGGCCCGAGCATGCCGTGTATACCATCAAAGAGACGACCGCCACGGGGCCGACGGCCAACTGGGGCGATGATCCGAGCAGCCCATACACCAGCAGGGGGATCGTCGCCGCATAGAGGCCGACAACCGGCGGCAGGCCGGCGAGTATCGCGTAGGCCATGCCCTGAGGCACGTACATCACGGCCACCGTGATGCCCGCCACGACGTCCCCGCCAAGGTCCTGCCGCCGGTACCGTAGGAGCTGCGCCAGAGCCGGCGCGAGGGTACTCAGGCGAGACCCGAACATGCCGCCCTCCCTTGGCTAGAGGCCCCCGTACTCTAGGGCCATCAACAGCAGCGTCAGCAGGAGGGCCACCGGCACGATGGCACACCATTTCGGCACTCGAAGGAGCTCAGCGAGGGTCACCTTGCGAAAAGCGCCCTTGTTGAGGATCGCCTTGTCGAGCGCCGGATAGAGCGCCGCGAAAACCGCCGCACCGATGAGGATACCGATGACGCCGCCGAAGATGGCGTCGAAGCGTCCCTCGCCGACAGCTCCCGCCGCAGTGCCCGGACAGTAGCCCAGGGTGGCGAAGCCGACTCCGAAGATCAAGCCTCCGAGAGCCGTCGAACCCCAGCCGCCGGGCCGTGGGCTCGTCTTCGCCAGACCCCATCGCTCCAGCAGATGGACCCCGATCATGCCCGTGATCACGGCCGAGAGCATGAGCTTCATGACGGTGAAGTCCTTGAGCAGGAGTTGGTTGATGATCACGTTGTAGTCGGTAGCTCCGCCGCGCTGGAGCAGAAACCCGAAGACGATGCCCCCCGCAAGGCCAAGGCCCAGTTGGGCGGACTTGTTGTCGTGCAGCTTGGTCAGCATGGTTGCACCTCCCTCAGGCGCCGAGGACGTTGAAGATGAGCATCGCTGTGGCAATTCCGCCGGCGAAGAAGGTCATCACGGCGACCCAGCCGCTCAGGGCTAACTGCAGGCCCCCGCTGATGCCGTGGCCGCTTGTGCAGCCACCCGCCCATCGCGCCCCGAAACCCATGAGTACCCCTCCGACCAGGGCAACCACCCAGCGGGTCACGGGCGACGAACCGAAGGCCTCCGCCCAGACTGTGGGCACCCACTCCAGAATCAGGCCGCGGGAGAGTATGGCGCCCAGGAAGGAGCCAATCGCAATGCCCAAGACGAGCATCCACTGCCAGTCAACCGTAACGCCCATCTTCTTGTAGTACGGATTGCTGTCAACCCGCTTCTTGGAGAAGAGCCGCCCGATCATGCCAGCGCTCGTCACGAAGGAGGTCGAGCATCCGAGAGACTTGTTGGACAGCACGAAGGTCAGACATGACAGCAAACCTATCCCAATGCCCACGGCATAGGGCGACCAACGCTCCATTGTGATCCAATCCAAGGCCGTACCTCCTCACTCGGGATCCTGCGGGCTCACGAGTTCTGGCGTCCTGCGCTCCCCTCGAAACCCGGGCAGTGAGGCGCCACGCAGCGCGCGCACTCCGGCGCCAGCCCCGCGGCGGAAAACGCCGTCACGCCACCCGCCACGTTGTAGACCTGGGTGAAGCCGGCACGCAGGAGCAAGCTGACGCCGATGCTCGAGCGGTTACCCGTGTTGCAGATAACGGCCACCGGCAGACTGGGATCGAGCTCTGTATGGCGAGTCCGGAGGTCGGGGGCGGGGATGTTGATGGAGCCCTCTATGTGCGAAGAAGCGAACTCGCTTGGCCCGCGGGTGTCCAGTAGCACCATGGACTTCTGTCCACCCATGAGGTTGGTGAGGGCAGACATAGAGAGCTGAGGAACAGAGGAGAACTCGAACCCCGCATTGGCCCAGGCGTTCATTCCGCCATCCAGGTAGCCCACGATGTGGTCGAGCCCCACGCGCCGTAGCCAGATCGCGCCGTCGTGAACGTCGGCGGGCGACTCGGCAACGAGGAGAATGTTCTTGTCGGGAGGCAGGACCCAGCCTGCGAAGGTGGGGAGGTTCCCCTTGGCCGTGATGTGGTACGCCCCAGGCACATGCTGGCCCCCAAATGCCTCGTAGCCACGAAGATCGACGACGATGGTGTCCGATTGCCGCATCCGCTCCGCGAAAACCGCGGGCAGGAGTGGGACGATGCGAGGTAGGGAGTTCACCGTCGCCGGCCCCGCCCCGTTGATGGCGCTGCAGCGGGAGAAGTGGTCCGGCGCGCCGGGCATGTCGTGCGTCAGCGAGTGTACGAAGGCGTCGACCTCGGCCACCTGAAGAGCGCTGTTGTAGAGCCGCTCATAGCCGATCGTGCTCGTGCGCTTCGCACTCATGGCGCGCCCGCAGAGCGAACCCGCGCCATGGGCAGGATAGACCTCGCAGAAGTCGGGCAGCTTCAGGAGCTTGTCGTGCAGGCTCGTGTAGAGAGAGTTAGCTAGGCGCTCCGCCTGGCCGGGGAAGAGGTCCGGCCGGCCCACGTCGCCCACGAACAGGGTATCGCCGGGGAAGACCGAAGCGGGCTCGCTGCCCCGGCTCGTGTCCACGACCACATAGGAGATGTGCTCCGGGGTGTGCCCAGGCGTCTCCAGCACTGATACCTTCAGGTGATCGATGTCGAAGGAATCACCTTCGGCGACACCCATGTGCTCGAACTTCGAGCCTCCTGACGCGGGCACCACGATTGTGGCTCCCGTGCGCTCCGCTAAGTCCATGTGTCCGCTCACGAAGTCGGCGTGCAGGTGAGTCTGAAGGATGTGGGTGATCCGCAGCCCCATCTCCTCTGCGGCGTCGATGTAGATCTGCACGTCGCGCCGCGGGTCGATGATGGCACACGTCTTGGACCCGCCAAGCAGATACGAAGAGTGGGAGAGCCCCCTGACAAAGAACTGCTGCACATACACTATGCATCTTCCTTCCCGTCGCCTATCGAGGTGGCGGGCAGTCCAGCCCCACCGGTTGCAGCTAACTTACTCAGACACCTATCAGCCTTCGCGTCTCACCATGCCCAGCCTCCCGTCAGGTCTGGCTGGCGCTGCGCCCCAACTCACGGCACGTGCTGATGAAGGCCTGAATCCGTGAGATACCGGTGCCGGGGGTGATGGGGTGGGCTGGACCGAGGATGAAGCCACGGGCGCGCCGTCCGGCGGTGGCCTGGCGCGCTACCTCCGCGCGAAGCATCTCATCGGAGGCTCCCTGGATGACCTCCACGGGATGGATGTTCGCGAATAGCGTCAGCCGATCGCCGACGGCATCGACGATGGCCTCGATGTCGTTGTGGTAGCCCTTCATGCTTGCCTCGACGACGAGCCCATCGGCTCCAAGAGAGGCGATCTGTTCCAGCCGGTCCATGACGCCGCCGTAGTAGATGAGGATGGCCTTGTGACCGTGCCGGTGTATCTCCTCGACGAGGGCGCGCGTGGTGGGCACGCAGAAGCGCTCATAGTGCTTCAGCGAGATCATCTCACTCGTCGCGAAGGCATCATCCACGTAGATGCCGTCGCCTCCCGCCGCCGCCAGGAACCGCACGGACTCGACCCGCTGTTCGAGGGCCTTGGCGACCATGTAGTCGAGAAGCCGAGGCTCCTCGATGGCCATCGTCAGAAGCCCCATGGGACCCACGTAGGGTTGGCAGGCCCAGAAGCAGCCATCCATGCCACCCGACAAGACGAACTCGGTGCCCCCGTACTCGGCGACGACGGCTAGCACGAAGTCGAGCCTGCCCTCAGCGATCGCTGCCTCGGCGGGCGCCGTGGTCATCTGCGCGTCGGCATCGGCTCGATCGAACACGGTGCGGCGTTCGACCACGGTGTACTCGTGCCGATGGACGCTGCGATTGGGTAGAGGGAGAGGCTGCCACTCATCAGTCTGACGGTCATGTCGGCACGGCCTGCCGTCATGGAGCAGGTACTCCTGCCTGCGGCGCCACTCCCGAGGCTGGCTCCAGGCATGAGGCTGGAGCATCTCGAAAGGCATCGCCTCTACGCACCGACGGAAGCAGCGGAGGTAGGCCTCGTCATCGGGCGCGTTCACCCAGGCGTGCCAGCGCCAGTCAGGCTCTCCGGTGGCCTCGGCGAAGTGGTCGTCGAAGTTGAGAGGGCAGTAAGGCGCAGCAACAGGGAAACGGTCGACTGGCCGACCCTCCAGCGCGGCGTGAACCCGTTCTTTCGAGGTCATCGGACCGTCCCCCATCCACGGTAACCCTGATATCGTCGCCAGGCGCTAGTCCGCCGGCGGGAAGACCTGAAACTCCCAGATCGTCGGGCCCTCACTGGCCGCAAGGATGCTGAGCCTCAGGTGCCGCACCGAGATCGGCTCGAACTCGATCACCGCAGCCTCGCCCAGGGACTGGCCTTCGTAGAACGCCACCCACTCGCCGTCTACGAGCCGCTCCAGCCGGAAGGAACTGACACGGGCGAAGGCCTCTGAGACGTGTACCTTCGCAATCTCCGTGTCCTCACCCAGGTCCACCGCGAGGGTCGCCTCCGAGGTGCCGGCGTCCGTGGCCCAGCGGGTCTCGGGGTCGTCATCGAGGGCCTTGTCCGGCCCGAACTCGGCCATGCCCGAGAACACGTTCGAAGCTACCGCGGGCCTGCCGTAGGCGAGGGATCCGGACGCCAGCAGCCCCACCTCCGCCTCCAGGGCCGGGCGATCGAGGCTCAAGGTGACGACTGTGTCCAGCGGATGGCGGCCTGCCTCCGGAAGGCGCAGAGCCACTCCGGAGTCGCTCTGCGAGAAGGCCACGCCGGTTCCGTCGCGGAGGGCAGCGGACAGGATCCGCGCTTCCATGGGCGGCAGGAGGACATCTTCGGCCTGAGCGTCCAGGACATGGAGGAATACCTGCCTACCTCGGCACGTCGCCGCGCCCCAGGGTCCTGGCCGGAAGGGCCCGCCGCGGGTGCCGTAGATGGTGTCCCCATTGGAGCGCAGCCACTCGCCGACCTCCATCAGGCGGTCCACCTGGCTGGGCTCGATGGCGCCGGTCGGCATGGGGCCTACGTTCAGGAGGAGGTTGCCGTCGCCTCCGGCGCAGCGGACGAGGGTCTCTATGCACTGCGCCAGGCTCTTGATCTGATCATCGGGCCGGTAGGACCACTGCTGGCCGATGGTGATGCAGGACTCCCAGGGGTTCTCCGGGTCGTAGTGGCCAATGACCTGCTCAGGCGTCCCGAAGTCACCCGTTAGCCCAGCGCGGTTGTTGATGAGGACCCCCGGCTGGAGCTCCCGGATCATGCGAAACAGCTCGACCGCATCCCAGTCCTCGGCCGTGCCTCCGAGGCCGTCGAACCAGATGATGTCCACCCGCCCGTAGTTCGTGCAGAGTTCGCGTATCTGGCCGTGGAGGTAGTCGACATAGGCCTGGTGGTTCGCCGTGCGGTAGTCCGGGTGGCGCCAATCAGGAGGGCTGTAGTAGAAGCCCAGGCGTAGACCGCCGCGGTGGCAGGCATCGGCCAGCTCTGCCGTCAGGTCGCGACCGATGGGCGAGTTGGTGACCTTGTAGTCCGTCAGGGCCGAATCGAACATGCAGAAGCCATCGTGATGCTTGGTGGTAAGTACGAGATAGCGCATGCCAGCGGCCTTGGCTATGGCGACCCACTCGTCCGCGTCGAAAGCCGTGGGGTCGAACTCCGTGTAGAGGCTATCGTACTCCTCAACGGGGATCTCCCCCGTGCCGCCGGTGCCGCGCCGCTCGCCTCCGCGCGACCATCCGATCTCGGTGCCGCGGAGAGAGACCGGCCCCCAGTGGACGAAGAGCCCGAAGCGCGCCTCGCGCCACCAATCCAGGGCGCCCGGCGCGGCGTTGAGAAACGGCAGATCAGCCTCTTGGGCAAGGGAGGCGGAGGCGGCGAGCAGGGCGAGAAGCAGCGCAAATGGCGTTCGGAGCATCGTGTCCTCCAGTTCATGCGTCAAGAAGCGGTTCGCGCAGGGCATGGGGGAACCTCCGCGGCGCCGAGGCCAGGCTAGCGGTCGCAAAAAAGGCGAAGGAGGTATGCAGGGATGGGTGGAAACCAGACATCGCGGGCTCTGGGTCCCCATCACCCCTTCTGCCACCCAGCAGGCCCACCCAAGGACCTGGGGCCCGCATCCTATCCCCCCGGCGAGCCCGTCGTAGCCCTAGCGAGCGAGTGGGACGAAGGTGCCGCCCTCCGGCTCGGCTAACCTTCGTTGTGCCTGTGAAGGGATGATCGGCATGCACTCGCGGTTTTCACGTCGCTCGTTCCTAGGGGCTGTCGCCGGAGCCAGCGGCGCCGTCTGCCTCGGACGCGCCTTGGCGGGAGCCGCCCTCGCGGGCGGCGGCACGGCGCGCCGTTACCACGTCTCATTGAACGCCCGGGAGATCGAGCGCGACCCGCGCCTGATCAGTGTTGTCCGCGATGCGGGCGTGACCGACGTCTGGCTCGCGGGCTTCCTCTACGGCGACTGGTTCAGCACGCCCGAGGAGCTCGCCGCGATGGCGCGCCGCCTCGAACGCGAGGGCCTTGTGCCTCACGCCATCAACGTGCCACTAGGCCACCCCGGGGATGCCCTGGGCGCCCGGGACGGCAATGTGCCAGTGACCCCGCCGGGCAGCTGGAGGATGGCGGAACGACCCGACGGGAGCCGTTACTCGGGGACCTCGGTGCATCCGCCGGCGGTTGAAGAGAACGCGGAAGCGGCGAGGGCCATCGCCGAGGCTGGCTTCACGGAGATCTTCCTGGATGATGACTACCGGGTCGCCATGTCCCCATCGGTCATCGGCGGATGCTTCTGCGCCGAGTGCAGGCAGGCATTCCTGGCCCTCCATGGGTGGGGTGAGACGCAATGGCAGGCGCTCCTGGGCGCCGTCGCGGAGAGACGCCTCACCACGGAGCTTGAGGCATGGGTAGAGTACTGGTGTGATCAGCTCACAGGGATGCTGAGGACTCTTGAGGCTGCGGCCCCGGAGTGCGCCATCGGGCCCATGGTCATGTATATGGGCGCCGAGAAGGCCGGGCTGCGGCTGAGGGACTACCGGTTCGGGCTCTTCCGCGTCGGCGAGCTGATGTTCTCAGATGCCGCGTTCGCGAGCGTGAGATCGAAGACGAATGAGCTGTTCAGCTCGCTCTTCCACAGGCGCTATGCCCGGCCGGAGCTTGCCTACAGCGAGACGACGGCATATCCCCATGACGCCCTGTCGGGCGCGAACCTGGCCGCGAAGCTCAACGTCTCCCTCCTTTCTGATGTCCGAAACACGATGTACATGAGCGGGCTCACCCCCTTCCCGATCGACCGCTGGGAGGTGCTGGGGCCCGCCATGGCGGCCAATGCCAAGATCCACGAGCGTATAGCGGGGCATCGGCCCCGAGGTCCTATGAAGCACTATTGGGGCAAGCATGGCCGCTACGTGGGCGAGGACGAGCCATACAGCCTCTGGCTGGCCCTCGGGGTGCCCTTCGAGGTGTGCGACAGCATGCCACTCGATGGCTGGGTCTTCCTCGGGGATGCCGATGCGGCGGGCCTCCGTGGGTCCAGGCTGCGGGGAAGCGCGACGCCCATCGCTCGCTCCCAGGGCCTGTGCGGAGAGCCGCCGTGGCAGGCGGTGGCGGAACACCTCTCAGACCTCTTCGCTTGGCGCAGGGGGATCCTGCCAAGCCTGGGCGCGACTCCGTACGTGCAGGAGGAGGTCCCCGTCGTTCTTGGCTGGTACCCGACGGTGCCTGCGGTTGTTGCGTGGAATCTGGCCGAGCAGCCCCAACGCGTCACCATCATGAGCGAAGGCCGCATGGTGGCGCGTCTCCACTTGCCTGCCCTGGACTCCGCCATCGCCGAGGGAGGGGCGGTGCCCAGGAACCCATCCTGATGTTACCTAGCGCGGGTATTCGGGCTCGGAACGGCCTCGGAAGGTTCCCTTGAGCAGCGGCCTCAGTTGGCCGCGCTTGACGATGGGGTTGTCGTTCACGTCGAGGAACGCCGGTAGCGTGGTCGGCCAAGGGTACCGAGTCGCTGGCGGGGAAGTCCCCAGTGGCACTGTTTCGACCCTGGAGGCTTTCGATGGCTTACCGTACGAGCGGCTACCTCTCCGCGCTGACCTGCGTGGCGATCCTTACGACATCACCCGGCTCGACCGCCCAGCCTACCGACGGGCTGGTGCTCCATCTGGACGCGACCCGGGTCGCGCCCGAGGACCTCACGCCCGAGGGGGCCGTGCTCCGGTGGGCGGACCTGTCCGGCAAGGGGCACCATCTGTCCCAGAGCGACGCCGGCGCTCGTCCGCGGCTACTTCCGGAGGCGCTGAACGGGCGGCCGCTCGTTGGGTTCACGGGCACTGAGTACCTCGATGGGCCGCCGGTCCTCGCGGAAGGCGACAACAGCTTCACTATCGTCGCCGTCTGGCGGAGAGAAGGCGAGGGGCCGATGGGGCAGGTCGTCGTCGAGCAGGCGGACGATGGTCCCGGGCGTCGGGCCAGCCTGCTCATCGTTGGCGATCGCTACGGCTTCAATGGCCAGAACAATGACCAGCACCAACTCGTGCGCTACGAGATCGGGCTGCCCGTCCTCACGGTGCTTACCCTCAGCGAGAATGGCATGGTCCGCATCTGGCACAACGATGAGCGCGCCGGCACCGGATCTGGGGGGCGGATCGACAGCACGCTCCAGAACACGGGCGCGCGACGGGTCCGCGTGGGCGACAAGGAGACAATGCGGGGCGAGGGACTGCGCGGACAGATCGGTGAGATCCTCGTCTATGACCGCGTACTCGGCCTGTCGGAGATAGAAGCCCTGAACGCCGAACTGGGCGCTAAGTGGGGGATCGGAGTGCTGGGGGACAGCGGAGTTAGGAGCGTGCATACCATGTCGACCGAGGAGATAGACCGAGGCCCGGACTACACCTCTCGCGTACCCAGGTTCCAGTTCGCGGAGACTCTGGCTGAACAGGAGGCTCAGCTCCGGGACTACCCGATCATGGCTCGGTTCGCCGAATCGCGGCGCGCCTTCGCTAGCGACCGCTACCGGCCGCGGTACCACTTCGTGAGCCCCGAGAGCAGCCTCAACGACCCGAATGGGCTTTGCTACTGGCAGGGCCGATGGCACATGTTCTACCAGGCCTTCCCGCCAGAGGACCCTCGGCTGCACTGGGGCCATGCCGTCAGCGATGACCTCATCCACTGGCGAGACCTGCCGTACGCGATCTACCCCCACCCTGAGCGCGACTGCTTTTCGGGGTCGACTTTCGTGGAGCAGGATCGTGTCATCGCCATGTACCACGGCACGGAGAGGGGCAACATGGCCGCAGTGTCGAGCGACCCGCTGCTCCTGAACTGGGAGAAGGTCACGGGCGACACGGTCATCCCTGGCCGCAACCGGGATGGTTCCATCCCGCCTTACAACGTCTTTGACCCGTGTGTCTGGAAGCAGGGCGATTACTACTACTCCCTGTCAGCGGGCACGGTTCCGGGCCCCGGCACCAAGCGCGTGCGTGCGGACTTCCTGTTGCGGTCACCGGACTTGGCGACCTGGGAGTACCTCCACCCCTTTGCCGAGGATGACTACTACACACTCGTGGGCGACGATGGCGCGTGTCCCTACTTCTGGCCCATCGGTGACAAGCACATGCTCCTCCACTACAGCCACATGAGCGGTGGGAAGTACCTCCTGGGAACCTACGACACGGAGCGGCAGAAGCTCATCGTGGAGGGCGGCGGAGACTTCAACTTCGGCGCATCGAACCCTGGCGGCGTCCATGCGCCGTCCGCCTGTCCCGATGGAGAGGGCGGCATCATCGTCATCTTCAACATGAACCCTGCCAAGCCAACGCCGGGGTGGGACCAGATCATGTCCCTTCCGCGCCGGCTCACCCTCGACGGCCCCGACAACCTCCGGATGGAGCCTGCCGGAGACCTCGCCTCCCTGCGCCGGGAGGCGCAATCGCTGGGGGAGACAGCGCTGCCCGCCAACGAGGAGGTCGTGCTCCGGGGCATCTCGGGTGACGTGATGGAGCTCGAGATGGAGATCGACCCCGGAGCGGCTCCCATGGTCGAGCTGTGTGTGCTGCGGTCGCCCGATCGCGAGGAGTACACCCGTGTCGCCTTCTACCCTCGGCGGGGGTTCCACTACTGGAACCGGGGCGGCCGGCCAGGTAACGACAGCATCATCACCCTCGACAACTCCCGCTCGTCCACCGCGGCCGATGCCCTTTCGCGTCCGCCGGAGAGCGCGCCCGTCTACCTGCCCGATGGCGAGCCGCTGAGGCTCCGCGTGTTCATTGACCGGAGCATCGTCGAGGTCTTCGTGAATGACCGGCAGTGCGTTGCCGCCCGGGTATTCCCGGAGCGGGCGGACAGTGTGGGCGTATCCCTGCGCGCCCAGGGCGCTCCTGCCGTTCTGCGCTCCCTCCATGCTTGGCAGATGGGGAGCATCTACGTAGAGGAGTGAGCAACCGATGAAAAGCGTCGCCGTAGCGCTCGCCGCCATCGCCTGTGCCGCCCTTGTGAGCCAGGCTCGGGACACGGCGGAGGGCGCGATCCAGCTCTTCAACGGCCAGGATCTCGCGGGGTGGGGGTGCTTCCTGGTCGATGACGCCGCCGCTATGGAGGACGTGTGGAGCGTCCGTGACGGAGTCCTCGTGTGCCAGGGTAGCCCCCAGGGGTACCTCTGCACCGAGGACGAGTACGAGGACTTCCACCTCGTGGTCGAGTGGCGCTGGCCGTCGGAGCCCGGCAACAGCGGCGTGCTGATGCGCATCGCCGGCGAGCCCGAGATGCTTCCGTACTGCATGGAGGCCCAGCTGCAGCACGGGAACGCGGGAGACGTCTACGGGTTCCAGGGATTCCGCGTGACCGGCCATCCGGCTCGCCAATTCCAGATGCCGCAAGTGGGCGGCGGTCTAGTGGGCGTGCGCAAGCTCAGTGACTTCGAGAACGAGCTCGGTGAGTGGAACCGCTACGAGATCACCGTGCAGGGTGATCGTGTCGCCGTGATGGTCAACGGGATGCAGGTGAACGAGGTTACCGGTGCGGACACCCATCCCGGCAAGATCGCCCTGCAGTCCGAGGGTGGGGTCATCGAGTTCCGCTCGGTGACGCTCACGCCACTGTATTAGGGAGGCAGCCAACGATGGAACTGGATCGACGCGTGTTCCTCACCACCGGCGCGGCCCTCGCCACGGGTTCGCTCGCCGCCATGCGCGCCTTCGCCGCGCCTCGTGACCCCGAGCCTCTGCGGATGGGCTTCATCGGCGTTGGCTCCCGGGGCATGGGGCTGCTTCAGCTCGCCCTCGGGATGCCGGGGATCCGTGTGGCCGCTGTCTGTGACATTGACCCCGGCCGCGTGCGTGCGGCGCAGGACCTGGTGGAGTCTGCGGACCAGGCTCGACCCGCCGCCTACGGAGCCACGCCCCGAGCATACAGGCAGCTCCTGGCGCGAGACGATGTGGAGGCCGTGCTCATCGCGACGCCGATGCAGCTCCACGCCACGATGGCCGTGGATGCCCTCCACGCAGGCAAGCATGTGCTGTCTGAGGTGGCCGCGGCCGTCACTCTCGATGAGTGCTGGGACTTGGTCCATGCGGTTCGCGAGACCGGCCGCACGTATATGCTGGCCGAGAACGTCTGCTACTACCGGCAGAACATGACGGTGCTCGAGATGCTCCGGCAAGGGCTCTTCGGCCCTCTCACCTATGCCGAGTGCGGCTACGTCCACGACTGCCGCTTCCTCCTCTACGGTCCCGACGGCAAGCTCACGTGGCGGGGCGAGCTTGCCCGCCGATGCTCAGGCAACTGGTACCCCACCCACTCGTTGGGACCCGTGGCGCAGTGGATGGGCATCAATGTCACCGACCGCCTCGAACGGCTCGTGTCCTTCTCGACCCGCTCCGTAGGGGCGGCCCACTATGCTCGTGAGGCGTTGGGCCTCTCCGAGGAGGCCATCGGTGATGGCTTCATAGGTGACAGCAACACATGCCTGATCCAGACCGAGAGCGGCGCGCTGATCGACCTCCGCTATGATGTCGCCTCGCTCCGGCCCGTCCTCTCCACCACTTACTTCGCTCTCCAAGGGGAGCGCGCGTCCTACGAGGACCGCAATGGTCTAAGGGTCCATGTGGAGGGACGCTCAGGCCATGAACAATGGGAGGCGATGGACGCCTACCTGGAGGAGTTCCCACATCCCCTCTGGAGCCGCTGGCATGACGTCGCCGACGCCTCGGGTCACGGCGGCGCGGACTTCTACGCCATCCAGGAGTTCGTGGACTGCGTGCGGGAGGGCAGGCCGTCACCCATCGACGTCGTGGATGCGGCGACGTGGAGCAGCATCATCCCGCTCTCGGCGGAGTCGGTGCGCCTAGGCGGCGCGCCGGTCGAGGTCCCCGACTTTCGGGCATAGCCGAGAGGCGAAACGTCGACGCGCAGTCTGGGCCCTGTAGCTGGCTCGCTGACGGTCCACGGGACACCCGAACCGGCCTCTCATCGTGTGCTCACAGCGTTCCGTTTGACCCCGTTGCGGCCCGCCCGGACGGGCCGCAACGAGCCCAGAAATGCACACTAATGTTTGTTTTTGGCCTTTGCAGGTCTTCAGCGTTCTGTTACACTCGCGCCTCGTACGTCGTCCGGACGTGGGAGCGAGCACCCAATGCCCCGCACGTACGGCTTCCGGCGGCCGGACAGTCCGGCCGCCGTCGACGCTCGGCCGGTCGCGCCGGGTGAGGGGGGCGAGGACGCAGTCGCGCCCAACCCCGGTCCGATGCGGCGAGCAGAGCGCGCAAGCGCGGGAGGTTAGTGAATGCACGGACGCACCAAGAAGACTAGAGCCGGAGCCATCGTGGAGGCTCGTAGCGGACGGCACGCCACGTCAGTGGCCATGCTCTGCCTCACGCTGGTGGGAGCAGGAGTCCTGGCCACGGTCTACGCCCATGGGGCACGCGCGGACGAGCAGTCGGTGCCCAGCTACGCCACCGAGAGGCTCCTGGCAACGACGGGGCACGCCCCGGTCAAGGAGGTCGGCCTAGAGGCGATGATGGCCGAGGTCTCTTCCCTGGAGGCTAAGCCCGCCCCAGTGGCCGAGGCAGCCCCCGCCCAGCCGGTGGCAGAGGGGCGTGCCCAGCGGCTGCAGCGAGTACTGAAGGAGGATGGTGAGACGGCGGCCCGGTTGGCTCCCGTGATCCTGGGCTTCAAGGGCGACCTGCCCGATGCCGTAGCCTACGACATCGCTCTCGCCGTCGCGCGGGAGGCCAGGCAGCACAGCCTTCGGCCTGAGCTGGTGGCCGCCGTTATCAAGGCCGAGTCGAACTACAACCTGCACTGCGTGAGTCACACGAACGACCACGGCCTCATGCAGCTCCACGGCGATCGGGTCTATGACATCAAAGAGAACATCGCCCTAGGCTGTCGGGAGCTCGCCACTTGGCGCGCGACCTACCAGTGCGGAGAACGCGAGATGCTCGCCCACTACAACGGCGGCTGCAACCCGCCGGGGGTATCCTGGAGCTACGCCGACAAGGTCCTGGGCCTGGCGACGGGCTCGGGATCGGCCCAGTAGCCCCGGCAGCTCGACGACCTTCAGCGAACGCCCCCCGCGCGCGCCTCGTGCAGCGCGGGGGGCTCTGTTCTTAGCCCCCGAGCCACTCGACATCGCACTCGAACGCACGGTCCCAGGGTAGCTTGATCCACCAACGGAGCCCGCTCGGCGCCACATCCAGCTCCTCGGCCGCTTGCCGAAGCTCCCCGGCCAGCCACGCCTCGGCCGCCCTTGCCCCACCTGGCGTCATTCGATGGGGGTCCTCTCCCCGGGCGCGTATCCACTCCACTAGCGTGCGGCGCACCACGGACTGGTAGGCGACGTCATCCATCAGCCGCTCCAGCCGGAACCGCCGAAGCCGGTCCATGGGCTCATCCATCAGGGGGAGCAGTGAGAGGATCGCGGTTGCGGTGCCAACGGTGTTGCCCGCAGTGTTCCATCCTATGTACGAGTGACAGCGTTCCCAGACCTCGCTCCCCCTTAGGTAACGGAACGCCGGCAGGTATGCTCCATTGGCAACAGCCGTATCCGCAACCACTACAGGGCTTCCTGACCCATGGGCCGCCGCGGCGCCGAACTCGTTGATCCAGGCCAGGTCGTCCGGGGGAACAGCGCCGCCGTAGTCATCTCCCGAGAGATCGGTGGGCTGCTCGATGGGGCCTATGACCAGGAGCTGGGGCGCGCGCGGGTCATCGGTCCATGAGAGGCCGCTTGCCGCGGCTTGGCCGAGGACCGTCTCTCGGATGGGCGCATCCTCGAAGGGAGCGATCGTCTCCTCGCTGCTGCGGGGGAGGATGGCGACGCGGGCCGTCGGGCGATGGCCGGCGACCTCGGCCGCTACCCGAGCCAGAAGCACCACGGACAACTCATCAGCCCCGGGATGAACCAGTACACGTGGCCCCAGCGGCTCAGCTCGCGAGCGCAGCGCCTCTTGCTCGGCTCGATGAATCCCGCGGGGCCGGCAGTCCTCCTGGGTGAGGATCAGGCCGCTTGCCGCTCCCTGCTTGACCAAATCCACGGCACGGAGGTTCGCGCTGTGGTTCCGGCGTCGGGCCTCCAGGTAGGCGTCGAGCAGGCCCGCCGGTAACGCCGCGACGATCGAGCGGACCTCCTCCGCGGCCTCGACGTTGCCCGTATCCGCGCTTGGGCGGAGTTCCGCATAGCGCGCGACCAAGGCGTAAGCGTCCGTGCTCTGGTCGCCAATCACGGTGATCGTGGCGCGCATGATGACCGATCCGAGTAACGTCGGCCCCTGAACGGTCCGGAGCACATCCCCGAGCCGGTCCAGTCGAGCCGCCACGACTGCGGCCGGCGTATCGGGCCGGCGGGAGGCGACGAGGCCGCCGCAGGTCAGCATCTCGAGACACACGCCGATCCCGTCGACCCGCGGAGCTACGCCGGCGAGCCAGTCCAGCAGCCCGTCGGCATCGCCGGGCCGATCGAACCAGCCCAGCATCTCCCGTGGGGGGAGCAGTAGCTCGATGCCGGCCGCCTCCGCCAAGCGCGCGGGGAACCGGGTGTGGCAGGGACGGTCATCGAGTGGGAGGAGCGCTACCCGCATGGTCCGGGAACTCCTGCAACAGTCGGATGCAGTCGATAAGCACAGCGGTTGCCCAGCCGTGCGGCGCCGCCCAGTAGTCGTAGCCGTTCCATGGGATCAGCTCTGGAAGCTGCCCCGTAGGGTTCGTGTTCGCCAGGGCCGTTCTGATGTAGGCGAGCGCCCGCTGCAACCGCTCTTCCACCTCAGCGCTCTCGGTGGCGCACAGAGCGAGTTTCAGGTGGCTTCGGGCCGCCCACAGCGTGTTTACCGCGGCCGGGCCACCCCCCATGTAACTCTCGTTCTCGAAGCGCAGGATGGCGCGGCCGCCTCTGGCATCGACGCTCAGGCGGGCCTCGACGGCAGCGAGATGGTCAGCCGCCATGGACCGTTCCTCGTCAACGGCCAGGTCGAGCAGCCCGTACGGGTCGAAAACACCCAGGGTGGAGGAGTCGAAGGCCAGGTCCAGCTCACGTGTCATGGTGAGCCCGCGAGCGAAGCGGCGCTCTCTGCGCAGCCAGAGCTTCTCGATGACCGCCGCCTTCACCCGCTCCGCCTCAGCCGAGCAGTCCGCGCCGAACACCCGATGGCAACCCCGCAACGCAGCGTACAGGGCCGCGTTGGTGTAGGTGAAGGACCCGCGGTGCACCTCCCAGGCATCGGCGGCGGTCTCATGGAGTCCGTCGGCCTCAAGAGCCCCGAGAAGCGCCTCCAGGGCGCGATCCGCACACTCCTGCATCCCGGAGAGGTAGGTCGCGCGGTCCGCTCCCTCGAGGTGGTCAGCCAGTTCGCAGATCGCCCACAGAGTGCAGCACGTCTGGTCGAGTTGGTAGAAGTCGGGATAGACACACCATGAGGGAGCGTGCTGGCCGTCGCTCCAGTACCTCTGATACCAGTGTCCCGAGGCCATTTGGGTCTGGCGGCACCACTCCAGGGCGCGGCGAGGGATCTCCCGATCACCGAGCGCCGCGAGGGCCATACAGACCTCGGCCGCATCGCGTGGCCAGCAGTAGCCGTAGCCGCCCGACAGCTCGTAGGTCGGGTCGAACTCCGGCGCTGCCACGACGGCCCCTGTACCCTCATCCGCCAGATCGCGCACCGTCAGCAGGGCCCGGCTGAGCTGTGCTTGCCAACCCGGGTCCGCGAAGCCCTGTACGAGGGGCGTCGTATAGGCGCGGCATCGCTTTTCCACGGCCTCGACTTGGGCGTCGAAGGGCTCCTGGAGTGCGGTGAGGCACCGCTCGATCGCCTGCTCCTCCTCCTCGCCGTAGGCCATCACGAGCTTCAGCTCCCACAGCTCAGCCCCTGCGAGCGACCCATCGGCCCCGATGGCGAAATCCACCTGGCCGATATCCTGCTCCTGGCCCGAGAGCCACCCATGCTGGAGGTCGTGCTTCACCTGGCTGCGACCGTCGCGCCACTTGCCACACTGGTGGTAGTAGGGCTCGGAGCAGCCCACAATCATGTAGTGGTCACGCCACATCTGGCGCATCACCCGGTGCTTGGGAAGGTGATGCACCGCGTTCTTCTCGTCGCACTCCCCCAGAGCGAGCCGGAAGTAACTGGCGAAGCGGACCCGGCGGCCTCGACCGGCGTCTGAGCGCCTCGACAGCGAGTGACGCGGCAGGGATAGCCGCACCCGGCGCACGAGCACCGGCTGTGCGGCATGGGCGAGGTCGGTGAACTCCAGGCGCAGGTTCAGGTCGTCGGAGATGAGCTTCGTCTCAAGGATGTTCGAGCCCGGACGCAGCCACTGGTCACTGCGGAAGGCGCCGTCAAAGGTGTATGCAAACCGGCCACCCGGCTCATCGGGCAGCCACACCGCCGGAAGCCCTTCGCGGACATGCTGCGCGAAGTCCACCCGCGGCGCGAAGAAGGACATGACCTCTCCGTTGCCCCCGATGCACGCGAGCATGTAGTCGTTGCCAAATGCGCAAGTCGGTAGAAAGACTCCCATGAACTCCAGCCTCTGCTAGGTTACTGTCGGACCTCGTCGCACGCCGCGCGGAAGCGCGCGCACACCGCCTCCACAGTCGCGGTGTCTTTCCCCGTGACGATGGCGCCGATCATGATCCCGTCGAAGCCGAGATGAGCAAGGGTAGCGACATCTTCGGGCTCGAGCGCCAACTGGGTCGGGATGACGAGGGGGCATCCCACCGCGGCCCGTATCCTAGCGTACAAGGCGATATCGTAGGCAACAGGCGCGGTACCGTACCGCTCGTGGGGCATCACGGCGGCCTCCACGCAGTCGAAGAGCCCCGCGATGGATGCCCAGTCCTCCGCCGCATCCTCCGGCGCTAGAGCGCCCATCCGCTCCACCGGACACTCGCGAAGCATCCACGCGGGCAGATGCCGCGTGTAGGCATCGATGAAGTCCACCCCGATCTCCGCCAGGCGCTTCAATTCCCCGCGTGTCGCCATTGCCGAGCCGTCGCCCACGACAACACCAACGGGCACATCGGAGAGCGCGCGAATGCGCTCGATGGCCGGTCCCTCCATGAGAACGTCGCCGAAGCCCGTCCCCGAGGCTTGATGACGGGCATGGATATGCACCTTGATTGCTTCGGCGCCCGCTGCCAACGCGGCGCGAACCAACTCAGGATCGTTCCTCGGAGGACTGAAGATGAGCCGCGGGGGGGCTTCCTTCAGGAGATCGATGAGCGATGACACACTGCGCCTCCCGTGGCGCTCCGAACCTAGCGCCGGAGCCGCCGATTGTATGACATTCGTGACTGGATGGCGGCAGCCTTCACTCGGGCGCCTGGTCACACAGCGTCGCGACCAGCTGTTCTTCTGCCCGTAAGCGGCTCGCCCAGGCATCCTGATCGAACTCGCGTGTGCCCACCAGCCCCGCGATGAAGCTCCTCGCCTCGCCCCGAACCTGCTCGGCCCAGTCGCGGTCCAGCCGGTTCCGACCGCTCCACCAACGGTCGGCGGACTCGTCCCTGGCCTGGCGGGCTACCTGCACGGCCGCCTCACTCGCTGATACCCGCAGTTGGGCGCCTCGTTGGAGGTGGAGGGTGCTGGCCGGGCGGAGCGCCGCGAGCCGCAGTCCGGCGGTACGCAAGTCGCCGAGAGCCTCGAAGGCGGCGGGTGGCCCCGCGGATGATAGGGCAGCGCAGAGGTCGTCGCCGCCGCGTCGCAAGAGGTCGCGCTCGCGCTGCATCTCGGCCCGGCTGGGAATCCCCAGAGTGTGCGAGTAGTCGGTCCAGTCCCACTGCGTGGCCTCACTCAGCGCGGCGGGAACCTCCTGAGGCCGGCCGTCTTCGGCGAGCGCAATGGCCCGGAGATAGCGTGTGTAGCCGTTGTTTGGGTCATGAGCCTCGGCTTCCTCAAGCAGGCTCAGCGCGGAGTCAGTCTCGTGACGGTAGAGGGCAGAGATGGCGCCTCGCAGAGCGATGCCGGCGGCCGAGAGCTTCCGTTCCGCCTGCTTGGCGAGACGGCGCTGTGCCTCGAACTCCTCCTGTACCCGCCACTTCTGATAGGCGCGTACGCCGAAGCCAGCGGCCGCTCCCACCGCGACGAGGGCCAAAGCGGCTGCAAGGATCCGTGCGGCTGTCGCACCCCGACTGCTCAGACAAACTCCGCCTCGCGCCATGGAACCGTCTCCCAGCCGTCTGACATGGTCTGATCGTACATCGAAACGGCTCCGGGGGCATCCCCGGAGCCGCTCGGCAACACCTCTAAAGCCACAGACCCTAGCGCAGAGCGCCAATGGTGCCGTTGGCCCGCACCACGCCCCACATCTCATACCGCCCGCGGTAGGGCCCGGACGAGATGATCCACGCATAATGGGGAGACTGGCCGAGGTCCAGATACTGGTAGGTACTCTCCTGCGCCTTCTGGAACTTCGCGTGCCCATCACAGAAGGCCACGTTGAAGCCGTCGTTGTGGGCGCCGACGACAGGCGAGTTGAAAGTGCGCGGCACGAGCTCTATCTCCCCATCGCCCATGAGAAAGGTCTCGGCCGGGAAGGGGAGTTCCGCTTGGTTGATGACAGGCTGGTTGGCTCCGGTGAGCGCGTTGTTCGGGCCATCCTCGAAGACGGCGTAGTTAGCCACATAGCCTACCCAGTCCAGGGTGCTGCCCAGTGGGACTGGGACGATGGCCTGCAGCTCCGAGAGGCCGAACCGCCTCACCTCCGAGGGGCACTGGAGGAGCTGGGTGTTCTTCATGTAGGGCATGATCGGGTCGAAGTACGTCCAGACGGTCGTGCCCGAGAGGTAGATGCTCATCGGGTAACATTCGTCATAGTCAACAACATAGGATTCGACGGCGAGGCTGATCTGCCTCAAGTTGCTAAGGCAGGAGGTCTGGCGGGCCTTCTCACGAGCCTTGGCGAAGACGGGAAACAGGATAGCGGCGAGGATGGCGATGATCGCGATGACCACAAGCAGCTCGATCAGGGTGAAGCCTCGTTTGCTCAATCTGCGTCCTCCTTATGCTCCGGCGGACGACGCCGGGCTGATCATTCATCTCCTACAGTGAGTTCTACACCCACTCATCCCATACCCAGCCAGATCGCGTACGCAACCTGGCCACCTGGGAGAATCTGAGCTAGCTCCGCGTCACTGGCCGCCCGTGTTCAGCTTGCCTTGTCCCCCCTTGAGCGCCGACGTCACCTGCTCCGCCTGAGCCTTCAACTCATCCTCGGATGCTGACTGCACAGGCTGGCCGTCACGCCCCAGGGGAGTCTCTTCCGTCGTGGCCGACTTTCCGCAGCCAAGAACGGTGAGGAGAGACAAGCCGCACAACGCAAGGAGACCAAACACCAACTTACGCATTGCTGCACCTCCGTCAACGAATGCGACTTCATTCCGAAGAGCGAGCGCCGCTACCTTCGAGCAAGTATCAGGCTCGCGATGCCGAGGGTCAAGGGGCGTACCTGGGTCCTGTCGAAGCCAAGGGATGCCAGCCTGGTGGTCATCTCCGTCGCGCTGTCGAAACGGTCCACCGTTGTCGGAAGATAGCGGTAGGCGCCAGGGTCACCACCCGCCAGGGTGGCAATGAGAGGGAGGAAGTGGCGGCGGTAGAGGGCGCCCAGGCCAGTCAGAGGGTTGGCATCGCTGGGCCGGAGGAACTCCAACACCCCGAGTAGCCCTCCGGGTCGGAGGACTCGTGCGGCCTCGGCCAGCCCGCGAGCCGTGTGCTCGAAGTTGCGGATGCCGAAGGCGACAGTCACTGCGTCGAAGACCCCGTCGCTGAAGGGAAGGCGCAGAGCGTCCCCGACGCAGGGCTGGACACGGGCACGCAGTCCGGCACGCGCGAGTTTACGGGCAGCGAGCGCGATCATCGCAGGAGAGAAGTCAACGGCCACAACCGACGCCAGCCCACGCTCAGGACGGGCGAGCTCGACCGCCATGTCGCCTGTGCCGGTACAAAGGTCCAGGATCAGCCGCGGTTCAGGATGAGCTACTTCGTCAGCGAGTTGGCACCTCCAACGGCGGTCGATGCCCATGCTGAGCAGATGATTCAGCAGGTCGTACCGGCCGGCGATCCGATCGAAGAGCGCCCGCACCTCAGCGCCCCGGTGGCCTGTAGGGTGGCCCACACCTCGGCCGTTCATGGGTCTATGCCCAACTCCGACCAGACAGCGTCGATCCGCGCCTTTACCTCATCCGACATGATGATGTCGGGCGGCCACTCACGGCTGTGCCCCTCCGACGGCCATTTTCGGGTCGCATCCAGGCCGATCTTCCCCCCTACATGGGGGCGTGGGCCCGAGTGGTCCAGGGCGTCGACGGGCCCCTCCCAGATGAGCGTGTCACGAGCGAAGTCCGTGTTGTTGCCCAGGCGCCAGATGACCTCGCCGATGTCCTGCACGTTCACGTCTTCATCCACCACGATGATCATCTTCACGAACATCATCTGCCCAAGCCCCCACAGAGCATTCATGACCTTACGCGCGTGTAGGGGGAAGGTCTTGCGGATGGAGACGATGCAGAGATTGTGGAAGATACCCTCGAGGGGCAGGTTCATATCCACAATCTCGGGGAGCGTCATCTTCAGGATAGGCAGGAAGAGCCGCTCCGTGGCCTTGGCAATGTAGCAATCCTCCATGGGAGGCCGGCCCACGATGGTCGCCGGGTAGATGGGGTCAGCCGCCGATGTGATGCACGTGATGTGGAACACGGGGTATTCGTCGGCCAAGCTGTAGTAGCCAGTGTGATCGCCGAAGGGGCCCTCGATTCGGAGTTCCCCGGGCTCCACGTACCCCTCCAGCACATACTCCGCATCGGCCGGCACCTCGAGATCGCAGGTCTCGCACCTCACGAGCGGCACGGGCTCCTTGCGGAGGAAGCCGGCGAAGAGGAACTCGTCGATCCCATCGGGCAGCGGCGCCGTGGCCGCGTAGGTGATGGCCGGATCGCCCCCGAGGGCCACAGCGACGGGCATTCGCTCACCACGCCTCACGTGCTCGCGGTAGTGGCCCGCCCCCACCTTGTGGGTATGCCAGTGCATCCCCGTAGTGCGCTCGTCGTACACGTGCATTCGGTACATGCCCACATTGCGGCGGCCGGTCTCGGGATGGGCGGTCACGACCATGGGGAGAGTGATGAACGGTCCGCCATCGCCGGGCCAGCAGTGAAGGATGGGGAGATCGGCGAGCGACGCGTCCTCCGCCTGGCGGATCACTTCCTTGCACCTGCCCGTCCGCACATGCCTGGGCAGCGCCTTGGACAGTCCCATCAGCTCGCCCAGCGTACGGACCTTGTCGCCGAGTCCCTCCGGGGGGCTCTTGGCGAGCAGCCCAGCGATTCGTTCGGCTGGCTCCTCGATGGACTCCGCCGAGAGGGCCATGGCCATGCGCCGATAGCTGCCGAAGCAGTTGGCGAGTAGCGGGGCCTTGCCGCGAGTGGGCGAGCCGAACAGCAGCGCCTTGCCTCCCCCGGGCGTCTTGCAGACCCGGTCGATCACCTCGGGTATCTCCAGGTGAGGGTCTAGAGGCCGTTCAATGCGAAGCAACTCGCCCTCACGCTCCAGCGCTGCAACGAACTCCCTCAGGTTGCCATATGCCACCGGAGCCGTCCTCCTGATCAACAATCCGATTGGTGAGCCACCGAAGGGCCCTCGTGTACCATAATGTTAGCGGGATAATGAATCCTGCCTCCAAGCCGGAGAGGAGTGGCAGCGTGAAGACCAGATGGCTGGTGATCGGCGCGGTGGCGCTGGTCGGAGTCGCCATGCTGGCGTTCCTCTTGACCCGGCCACCGGCAACCGATGAGGCGCAGCTCCAACGCGTCCTCTCAGTTGTGGCCGATGGGGCACGACGCGAGTCGCCGAATCGCGTCATCAGCGTGCTGAGCGACGACTACTCCGACGACTACGGTAACTCCCGCGCGTCACTCCGCGTGGACCTGATGCAGGGCTTCCTGGGTCCCAGGCGCTTCGAGGTCTACTGGGACTACGTGACCATTCGGGAAACGGACGAGGAGACCCTCACCGCCGACGTGAACTTCGAGATCCGCCAGTACAACAACGACGCCTTCGTCTCCACCCACCACGGAGGGTTCTCCGTGTTCTGCGTCAGAGACCGGGGCAAGCTGAAGGTCCTCCGAGTCGAAGGGCTCAAGGACCTGGTCGAAGCTGTGGAGGCATCCTATGGCCTGTGAGCATCCCATCATCATCGACCTCCGTAGCGATACCGTTACGAGACCTACTGAGGCCATGCGTCAGGCGATGGCGGAGGCTGAGGTGGGGGATGACGTAGCGGGCGATGATCCCACCGTGAACGCCCTCGAGAGCGCTTCCGCCGAACGGTTAGGCAAGGAAGCCGGCCTCTTCGTGCCGTCCGGCACCATGGGCAATCTCATCGCGGCCCTCGTGCACTGCCGGCCTGGGAACGCGATCATCATGGATCAGCACGCCCACACCCGCGTCCACGAGGTGGGTGGGGTGGCAGCCCTGGGCGGGATCATCATAGATCCCGTGATCGCCGCTCCGGACGGACAGCCGATGCCTGAGGCTTTCGAGGCGGCCGTCCATCCCGCGGACATCCACCATCCCATCACGCGCGCTCTGTGGGTCGAGAACACCAACAACCGCGCGGGCGGCACCGTCGTCACGCCGGAGACCATGGCCGCCATCCGCGAAGTCGCTGACCGGCACGGCCTGGTCGTGCATGTCGACGGCGCGCGGCTCTTCAACAGCGCTGTGGCCCAGGGCGTGGACGCCGCCGACCTGGTCCGGGACGCCGATACGGTGATGTTCTGCTTCAGCAAGGGCCTCTGCGCCCCCGTGGGCTCGATGCTGGTAGGCTCGGAGGCCTTCATCGCCCGCGCTCGACGCACACGCAAGATGCTGGGCGGCGGCATGAGGCAGGTGGGAGTCCTCGCGGCGCCGGCGCTGCTCGCCCTGGAGACTATGGTCGACCGCCTCGCAGAGGACCATGCCAAGGCCGCTGCACTCGCGCGGGGCATCGAGAGCATCGACGGCCTGGAGCTCGCGATGCACGCGGTGCAGACCAACATGGTCTACTTCCGGTCCACGTCCCCCCAATGGCCCAGCACCAAGCTCGCCGCAGCCCTCTGCGACGCGGGAGTGCTATGCTTCGACGTGCAGGCCGATGTGCGGCTCGTGTGCCATCATGACGTGCCATCGGAGCACATTCCGCTCGCCATCGAGCGGATCGCCGAGGTCGTCGCTGGCTGACTTACAGGCAGGTGCGCGCTTCAGCGCGGCCGAAGCTGCTGCCGACCACCAGCCAACTACTGACGGGAGCGCGACCCACTATGCGTGTGTTCCTGACCGGCGGCGCCGGCTTCCTGGGGTTCCACGTCGCGAACTACCTCGCTGAGCGCGGCCATGAGAGCATCGTCTACGATCTGGAGCCGATGATCCCCTCGGACTTCCCCGAAGGCACCCGAGGCATCGTCGGCGATGTGCGCGATCACCAGGCCTTGGATGAGGCCATTTCCGAGACGAAGCCTGATGTCATCATGCACGGGGCGGCGGCGCTACCGCTGTGGAAACCGGCCGACATCTTCTCCACCAACGTCGACGGCACCCGCATTGTGTTGCGGCTGGCGAAGAAGCACGACATTGATGGCGTGGTCTTCATCTCTTCGACCGCTGTCTACGGCGTCCCGAAGAAGCACCCCCTCGAGGAAACGGACCCCGTCGTTGGCGTCGGGCCCTACGGCGAGAGCAAGATCCAGGCCGAGGAGGCGTGCGTCAAGGCGCGGGCCGACGGCCTCTGCGTGCCCATCATCCGGCCCAAGACCTTCATCGGCACGGGGCGCCTGGGCGTGTTCCAGATCCTCTGCGACTGGGTGGAGAGCGGTACCCGCATTCCCCTCATCGGAGATGGCAGCAACACCTACCAGCTCCTCGATGTCGAGGACCTTTGCGAATCGATCTACCTCTGCCTCGTGGGGTCCAGCGAGAAGGTCAATGACACGTACAACGTGGGCTCGGACGATCTGCGGCCCGTGAAGGAATACGTCGGGCAGCTATGCGACTATGCCAAGACCGGCAGCCGCATCATGGGCACGCCGGCGGGTTTGGTGATCCCGGCGCTCATGGCCCTCGAAGCCCTGCACCTCTCGCCCCTGTACAAGTGGGTCTACGGAACCGCTCACACGGACTCCTGGGTGTCGACGGACAAGATCAAGCGGGAGCTGGGCTGGGAGCCGAAGTTCAGCAACGGCGATGCTCTCATCCGCTGCTACCAGTGGTACCTAGACCATAAGCACGAGCTGCACGGCGCCACGGGCGTCACCCACCGAGTGGCATGGCACCAGGGGGCGCTCGGCGTAGTCAAGAAGGTACTCACTCCCAAGAGGAAGCCGAGTTAGGCGCGCCTCTGGCTACCGGACATCAAACGTACACACAACGAGCCGGGTCCCAGGACCCGGCTCGCTCTCTGTTTCCCGGCACTGGGGCTAGTACTCCTTGCCGATCTTCTCCGAAAGCTTGCGCAGAAAGGCCTGGACCGCGGCGACCTGGGCATCGGATGTGCCCTGGGCGACGACCTTGGCATGCACCTTGCCCCGATAAACGTGCCCCACGACGACACTCGACGTCTTCTTGTACTTAGCGCCCTCGCTGGCTCCGCTGACGGCGCTCCAGCCGCTGCCGGAGGTCTCGCTGTTGTAGTAAGCCTTCGCATTGGCGGCTGTATCGAACTCGTTGCCGTAGACGTTGATCCGGCGGCTATCGTTGCTGTAATTCTGGGTGCAGGCCGCCTTCATGCCCTTCTGGAGAAGCTTCTCGTAGCCGCCGTTGTAGATGTCGGCGATGCCGTTGCCGCTGCCATACTTGTAGCTGGAGGACACGGCCTGCCAGCCGCTCACATCGCCGCTCTTCGGTAGGCACCGGCCCAGCTTGGTATCAGCAGGGCCCGCCAATGCCGCTGCCACAAGCAGCGACACACCGATCAACGTCATTATCGCGCGTTTGGTCGTCATAGAAACACATGCCTCCTGTGCCGCTCATCTGATGGGTCCCTAGGACGGGACCGCGATGGCCAGATCTGGTGGCCGGCGCGTCCGGTGTGCCGGCGGCCTCAGCTCTCGGTCGTCGCGACGGCCTCCTCGGCCTTGTCCGTGCTCTCCTGGACCGGGGGCTCCGCGGCGGGCTTGGGGGTCGTCTTGTGAACCCGGTGCTTGCCCTTGGGGCCATCCGCGCTCTCGATGTCCTCCATGATCTCTCGCGAGGCCTTGCGGAACTCCTTGACTCCCTCGCCCATGGACCGGAGCAACTCCGGCAGCTTGCGAGCGCCGAACAGGAGCAACAGGATCAGTACGATAATGAGTACCTCGGGGGTACCCAACGGACCTAGGAATGCCAACATACCATTCATCTCCCGACTGCCGACCGCGCTCACGGGTCTGGCCGCGGCAGGCCGAACCCGCTCACCGGACTGTCAATGTACGACGAACCATGACCTACAAGGTTCCCCCTACTGGGGCCGATGCCCTGCGGTCGGGACTTTCGTTTACACGCATCATCCTACGATACTCACGGGCTCGTTTCCATGCCTAGCCGCCGGATGACCACCCGATCGAGCCAGGCCTCCGCCTCCGCGCGCCCGAACATGCCGGGCCCGAAGACCAAGGCGTTGGCGGTTCCGCAGGCGATCGCCAGGCCTATTCGGCCCTGCAGGTCACGGCCCTCCAGGACCCCCGCCACATAGCCCGCCGCCGTGGCATCGCCCGATCCTACGGGGCTCAGGGCCCGCACTGGCTCGTCGAGCTTGCCGTGGAGACACTCGTCGGCCGTGATTGCCACCGCGCCCTCCTCGCCCAGAGTGACCAGCACCGTGCCGATGCCGCGGTCGACAAGAGCCCTCCCTGCGGCTACGGCCTCGGCGAGTGTGCCCACCTGCCTTCCCAGGATGGTGCCCAGCTCGGCCTGGTTGGGCTTCAAGACCATGGGGCGCGCGTGGACCGCGCCTGTCAGCCAGTTCCGGTTTGTGTCGAGCATCACCGGCACCCCGGCCTCGTGGCAGCCCTCGATCATTGTCGCATAGACGCCATCGGGCGCGTCAGGGGGAGCCGATCCGCCGATAGCGCAGTAGTCCACCCCCGGCAGAAGCTCCCGGAAGACGTCGAGCACCTCGGCGATGACCGCCTCGCCCACCGCCGGGCCGGCTTCGTTGACCTCTGTGTGGACTCCAGTCGCAGGGTCCATAATGGTAGTCGCCAAGCGGCTCTCCCCCGGGGCGTGCACCATGCGGAACGCGAGGCCCTCGGCATCCAGGCTGTCCTCCATGAAGCGCCCGCCATGGCCCGCCGAGATACCGAGGATCACCACATCGTGGCCCAACCTGGCCAGGACCCGGGCGAAGTTCACCCCCTTGCCTCCCACGCAGTGCAGCATTCGCGAGGGGCGGCGCGCGCCGGTTAGGGCGAACCCGGGGACCTCGTAGACTTTGTCTGGGCCGGGGTTGAGGCACACAGCGAGTACGATAGCGGCTCACTCCTGTCCGATGGGTATGCCCCACCGCCCCTCCGAGAGTGGTCGGGGCCGGGCGCTACGGGCGTTCGGCGGCCTCGCCGCCGCCTCTGTAGCGGTGGGTCAGCCCGACGGGTCCAAGGATATCCATGTCGAAGCCGGGGCGTCCCAGGTACTGAATCGCCTCCTGAAACATCCTGTCAGGCCAGGTTGTGTGGGCGATCTCATAGACCCAGGCATCCGCGTCCCGACCGAGGGGGAATCCCCCCACTCCGGGGAGGCTGATCTCGCCCGTGAAGTACGGCGCGTAGGCTGTGAGGCTGGAGCGCAGCCCCCGTCCGTCCCGCTGCCAGTTGTAGAGATCCACGCCATGGTGTCGGGCGATCTCGGCGACGTACACGTAGGTCTTGAGCCTCCGTATGGCGACGAACACATCCTCGCCTTGGTACCGGCTGCCGGCACTCGCCCGCGCGTCCACCTTGCCGGAGCTATCGAACAGGAGGTAGAGCATGCTCTGGAAGGTGTCCTCGTTCTCCGTGTCGCCCCACACGAAGTTCCGATCCTGCGGCTTATTGGCCACCACGGAGGCCGAGGCGATGAGGAGCATGTTCCAGCCGGTGGTATCCGCCGTGCCCGTAGTGTAGTGGCGGAGCTTGCACTCCTCGGCGATGGTCCCCGCCCAGGTCGCGACGGCCTGAGCAAACTCGGGGGTACGCGGCGCGCTCCCGGCGATGAGGTCGTACCCGTAGAACATGGCGGGGAGGGTGGAATCGAAGGCTTCGACGCCGGGTCCTGGCCGGTCGAAGGGCCAACTGGGCTCCATCGAGCTCACCCAGGCGGACACGAACTCCACCGCCTTCGAAGCGAACTGCTCTTCGCCCGTGAGCGCGTACACCAAGCCGAGGTCACGAACGATGTGGCTGTCACGGCGCAGCCGATCGGGGTGGGGCAGGTCCGCCTCATCCGCCGCATGCCCGATGGGGGCCGTGTATCGGAAACGGCCCTCGATCGGGCGTGGATCCATACGCAGCGCGGCAGTGGCGTCGGCATAGAGTGCCGCAAAGACCGATGCCCAGGGCTCATCACCGGCGTCGATACGGCTGCGGATCTCCGCTATCTCAGTGGGACTCAGGAACATCCCAGGCTCGTCGGCCCGAGCGCATGTGGTAACCACGGTGGCAGCTAGGAGGGTCAGCAGGGTGAGGCGTCGAGGGCTGGTCACTCCGCCTCCTCCTCAGCAGGGCCCGCCCATGGCCGGATACGCCATGCGGCGACCGCGGCGGCAAGAAGAAGCGAGGCCAGGATGCAGACGAGCAAGGTGCGCGGTTCAACGCCCACGCCAACGACCAAGCCCATCGTGCCGGAGGTCCTAGAACTGGAGTCGCCGGTCTCCGCCAGTGCGCCGAGGGCCAAGAGCAAGGGCAGGGCGTACCCCAGCACGCCGCCGAGCAGGCTCCATCCGACTGTCCTGATCCATGGGTAGATCCGACGCAACTCAGACCTCCACTGGGGGATTCGCCCCGGCTCCCGCGCCGGACCTCCTTCGATGGTCGGGCGCCGTCCCCGGGCAGTCCTGATCATACGACGTCCGGCGTGAGGTGTTGGGTCAGACAAGCCAGACGTACTTCCTGACCTCGCTCGGCCCTTCCGATTTGCTGAGCCCAGGCTGGTAAACCCGGACCCCCGTATACTCGTCTACTGTGGTAGTGTGCGAAGCTACGAGACTGGCTCCTTAGTGGGCTCAGTTGGAGTGTGTTGAGCTACAGGAGGTTGAGGATCCTATGCAGGGTCGAGCCAAGAGGATCGTAAGTACGCTGGGGTTGGCATTGCTCGTGTTGGCGGGTTCAGTCGGTGGTGGCTTCCTGTTCCAGGCCACCGTGGCTCCCCAGGCGGCCGTGGCCCAGGCGCCGGGGGTGGCCTTGCCCGATCCGCCGCCCTCCTTCGCCGCCCTGGCGAATGAGGTGCAGAACAAGGTCGTCGCCATTGGCACGCGGACCAACCCGAGCCGCCCCGTCGCAATGGGGCCGAACATGCCCTTCGGCCCCGATGGCCTGAGGGACTTCTTCGGCAAGGGGCTGGAGGAGTTTTTCGGTGGCGAGGGACCCTTCGGTGGTATGCGGATGTTCATGCAGGGCGATGAGTTCACCGTCAAGACGCCGGAGGGGGAGTTCCGAGGCTACAAGGACGAGAACGGCCAGTGGTGGGTGGAGTCCCCCGATGGCGAGAAGAAGCAGTGGGACGGGCCGGGTGGCGGCACGCTGCCGTTCAACCCCTTCGGGGGTCTCTTCGATACCCCGAACGCGCAGCCCGAGGGCGAGGGCGCTACAGAGGGTCAGCCCGAGGAGGAGGGCCCACCCGCGACGCCTCCGCCGGGTCAGCTTGAGCATCCTATGTCGGTAGGCTCCGGCGTGATCATCTCGGCGGAGGGGCATGTCGTCACGAACTGCCATGTCGTCCAGGCCCTCCGCGAGATCAACCCAGACGACATATGGGTCGTCCTCTCGGGCGACGAGGCTGTGCCCGCACGCATCATTGGTGAGGATGAAGAGACCGACGTCGCCGTCCTCAAGGTCGACGTGGACTACCCCTTGCCATACTCGCCGCTTGGCGACTCCGATGCCGTCCAGATTGGCGACTGGCTCATGGCCGTGGGGCACCCCTTCGGACTGGACCACAGCTTCACGACGGGCATCCTCTCGGCCCGTGGACGTCACCTGGGGAAGACCTATGACCAGTATCTCCAGACTGACGCGATGATCCACCCGGGCAACTCCGGGGGGCCTCTCTACAACATGAGTGGGGAGATCATCGGCATCAACACCGCTATCGCCACAAGCAACCCGCTCCAGCCGGTAGGGCAGGGGATCGGCTTCGCCGTGCCGTCGAACATCGTGCAGGAAATCGTCCAGCGGCTCCTTGAGTCCGGCCGAGTCGTGCGCGGGTACATCGGTGTAAGCCTGGGGAGCGGTCCGCAGGAGGCGGCGGCGCGCAACTACGAGTATGGCGCCCTGCTCCGCGAGGTTCGGCCGGGGCAGCCTGCCGCCCTAGCCGGTCTTCAGGAGGGCGATGTGATCATCCTCTGGGGCACCGAGCGCGTGGAACGTGCCGAGGACCTGATCCGACTCGCGTCCCAGACCGCGCCGGGCCAGCAGGTCACGGTCGAGTACGTCCGTGACGGCGAGGTGCAGAGCGCAACGGTGACCGTTGTCGAGCGCCCCACACTGAGCGAGCTTTCGACCCCGTAACGGGTGAGTCGCGGTGAACGGCCTTGGGGGACGGCCCGATCGGGCTGTCCCCCAAGCGATGTACGTTCCCGAAGGTGCCACCTGCTGAGGGAAGAACCCGCCAGGGGTCTGGGGGTGCCACCGATGACATCCAGAGAGCGTGTAGCCGCCGCCATGGGCCGCCGGATCCCGGATCGGGTGCCAGTGATGTGTCAGCTCTCCATAGGGCACATGATCCTCGCTACCGGCGTCAGCCCCCTGGAGCTTTGGCACGACGCTGCCACCTACGTTGAAGTCCTCTTCGCTCTGAGAGAGCGCTACCAGTTCGACGGGATCTTGGTGAGCGTGCCCGGCAGCGACCCGGACTGGCGGCGCAAGCTCTCTGATACGCGCGAGACGCCGCAGGGCATCATGGCCACCTACTCGGAGCCCCTGGTGAACCACTCGCCCTATCCTGTGGGACTCCAGACCCTCTATCCCTACGATGATCTGCCCCGTCCGCTTGATCCGCCACCACTCTCTGCGGCGGGTGAGGTGGGCCCCGAAGCGTTCGAGCGGCTGGAGACCGTGCCCAGCTGGATGCTCACGCCGCTGGAGCAGGTTGTCTCGCGCAACGGCGGGCGCTACTCCGTACACGGCGAGACCTTCTCGCCCTTCGACACTCTGGTGAACGTCTGTGGCATCGAGGGAGCCATGATCGGCCTCATTGATGAGCCGAGATGGTGCCACGAGGTACTGGCGGTCGGCCTGGACTATGCCACGAACTGGGGCATCGCCCAGGCCCGCACGGGCATCGATGCCCTCAAGATCTCCTCCCCGTATGTCGGGGGCGGGTTGCTGAGCCTTCGCCACTACCGGGAGTTCGTTCAGCCCTACGAGCGCCAGCTCGTCGAGCGCATCCGGGCGGTCAGCGATACCCCCGTCTACACCCACACCTGCGGCGCCATCGGCGACCGGCTCGAACTCATACGCGACTCAGGCGTCGATGGCATCGAGTGCCTTGATCCGCCACCTCTGGGCAACGTGGACCTGGCGGACGCGAAGGCTCGGGTCGGTGATGCCCTCTTCATCAAGGGGAACATGGACTCCGTCCACGCCCTCCTGCCAGGGGATCCCCACACGATCCGGGCGGCGGTGCATGCCTGTATGCGAGATGGCGCCCCGGGGGGTGGGTTCATCCTCTCAACGGCCTGCTCCGTGTCGCCCCGAGTGCCGCCCGAGGCCTTGGCGCTTGTGGCTATAGCCGCCCGCGAGCATGAGGCCGCAGGCTCCGTATAGCATCTCGTGCAATGCCTATTGACATGAGTCCAGGGGAATCGTACATAACGCCAGACGCTGACTGGTTGTTCATATCCTGTTCCTCATGTTCTTCATGTTCAACAGGGGGGGTGGACGCCTTGCCTGATATCGGAGACGCCTGCGGAGCACCCAGAGGGCTCCTGTTCCATGGCTCGGTGACCGTTGGCGAGCGGGGCCAGGTGGTCATCCCCGCCGACGCCCGCAGAGAGATGGGCATCGAGCCAGGCGAGCGGCTCCTCGTGTTCCGGCACTCAGGCGAGAGCATGCTCCTGGTGACCAAGATCGACGCCTTCCAGCGCTTCCTGGAGCACCACCTCGAGCTACTCGAGCAGGCACGTCGGACTGTGGAGCAGGCGCAGGAGGACTCGCATGATCCGGTGTTGCCGTCGAGTTCAGAGTGAGTACCGAGTACCGACAAGGAGTGGGAGACCCATGAGGGAGGCACTGAGATGGGTACGGCCACGGGCATGCGCCCCAGCGGTGGCCGCCGCCCTGGCTCTTGTGTGCTGCCTGGGGCCTTCGCACGCCGACATCACGGTTGTCAGCCCTCGGGGCATGACCCTGGATGAGGCGGTGCAGTTCGCCCTCGAGAACCATCCTGCCCTGGCGACCGTAGAGCAAGGCGTTCGGGTGCAGGAGACTGGCCTGATGCAGGCGTGGGCGATGGATGATCTCACCATCGATGCAAGCCTCAATCTAACAGCGCGGGGACCCGTGACGAGCATCTCCATGCCCAACCCGCAGACCGGCGAGACGGAGAGCTTCCAGATTGGCTCACCCTTCACCAGGAACCTCAACGTGTCTGTCGCCAAGCCCCTGAACCTCGGCAGCCGGGTCGACGCCCAGGAGAGGGCCGCGGAAGCATCCATTGCCGCCGCCGAGCGCCAGGTCGAGGATGCGCGCCGTTCCGTGGCCCTCGGTGTCAAGCAGGCCTTCTACAACGTCCTTCGCGCCGAGCACCTCCGCCTCATCGGCCTCGACTCCGTGGCTCGTGCCGATGCGCACCTGCGGATCACCGAGGCCAAGTTCAGCGAGGGCACCGTCGCCGAGTTCGACGTGGACCGCGCCAGCGCCGAGGCCTCCTCGGCCAGGGCTCAGCTCCGCCAGGCTGAGGGCGGGGTTCGCACCGCGCTGGCAATCCTTTCGCGCACTATGGGCCTCGACCCCGCCGATCGCGTGCAGATCAACGCGCCCCTTCTGCCCGAGTTCATCTGGGTCGGCGAGGCTCGCGCTCGCGAGGTCGCCCACGAGCGCCCCGACGTTCTCATCCTGGGGCATCAGATGGACGCCCTGCGGGAGCAGATCCGCTTCCAGGAGAAGCAGGATCACGCCATCGTCTCGGCCTTTGGCACCACGGGCTACCAGATCGGCTCAGGCTTCACCGACGGCGTCAACTGGACCCTCGGCATTGCCGCCACCTGGCCCCTCCGCAATGGCGGGTCCGACGAGGCTCTCATCGCCCAGTACCGCGAGCAGCACACGCAACTCGAACTCTCGATCGCCGACAAACTCCAGCAGATCGACACGGAGATACGCACGGCGCTCGAGGCCCTCGAGACGGCCCGGTCCTCCGTCGAGGACGCCGCCCAGAGCGTCATCAGCGCTCAGACCGCGCGGACTCGGATCCTGCTCGCCTATGAGAACGATGTTGCGCCATGGATCGACCTCCGCGACGCCGAGTCCATGCTGACCGCAGCCGAACAGGGTTTCGTCACCACCCTCTTCGCCTATCAGCTCGCTCGGGCGGACCTTGAGTACGCCATCGGAACCGACACCCTCGATGAGCTCCTCGTGCCCGACATCATCGAACCACCGACAGTCCCCGAGATGCCGAGCCTGAGCACTCCGGAGCAGGCGCCGCCCATACCGGAGATGCCGGGCATCGAGGGCCAGCTCGTCCAGCCCACCCCTCTGCCGGAAGCCGAGGCCAGCTCCACCGAACTCCCCTCCGAACACGAAGATGGAGGATCTGCGCAATGAGCACTCGCATCCACCCCTCGCGTACCGCCGTTGGGGCTCTCCTCGCGGCCCTTGCCGCCGTGCTGATCGCCACTGGCTGCGGACGCAAGCCGGCGCCAGAGGCGGGCATGAACGAGGTCGGTCAGGCTTCGGTCTCCGTCGACGTGGTCGAGGCCCGCCTCGGCAGGCTGGCCGAGATCGTCGAGGCGACGGGCACCATCGAGGCCATCCGAGAGGTCAACATAGGCTCGGCCGCCACGGACCGTATCGTCTACATCGCGGGCGATGAGGGCGACCCCATCTCCGCGGGGCAGGTTGTGATCCGGCTCGACACGAGCGACCTGGACGCCAGCATCAACCAGGCCCAAGCCGGCGTTGAGGCCGCGCGCATCCGCCTCGCCCAAGCCGAGCAGGGACACGAGCTCGTCGGCATCAGCACGGATACCGGCATCGAGACGGCTCGCAGCCAGCTCGCCTCGGCGAGGGAGCGGCTCAGCCAGGTCGAGACCGCCTATGAGCTCACCGTCCGCCAAGTCGACGATGGTGTCGCCGCTGCCGAGACGCAGCTCGCCCAGGCCCGGGCCGGTCTCGAGGCCTCGCGGTCCGGTCTGAGCCAGACTCAGGACACCACCGAGGCGAACATCCAGTCCGCCCAGGCCGCCGTACGTGCCGCGGAGGATGCCTATGCCGACCTGGCCCGTGGCGCGCGAAGCCAGCAGCGCGAGCAGGCTCAGGAGCAGGTCCGGCTAGCCGAGCTGCAGGTCGAGAACACGCGGCGAGACCTCCAGCGAATGATGGGCCTCCGCGACGCCGGGGCCGTCTCTCAGCAGACGGTCGACAACGCCCGGCTCGCGTACGACTCCTCGGTCAGCCAGCTCCAGATCGCGCAGCAGGCGTTATCGTTGACCAACGAGGGCGCCACGCCGGAGCAGCTCCGCATCTCCCAGGCCCAGATCGACCAAGCTCGTCAGGCGCTTCGCTCCGCCGAGGCCGCGAGAGCCCAGGTCGAGCAGCAGCGTCAGGCTGTCCGCACCGCCGAGGAGAACGTGACCGCCGCTGAGATCGGAGTCCGGGACGCCCAGAACCGGCGGCTCACGGTCGACACCTCCGCCCGCGATGTCGCCGCCGCCAAGGAGGCCGTGGCGCAGGCCGAGGCCCTCTACGACCAGGCTGTCGCGAGCAGCGGACCTACCATCGGCGTCGATGAGAAGGAGATAGAGGCCGCCCGCGCGGCCCTGCGCTCGGCCCAAGCGAGCGTGGGAATCTACCAGGCCCAGCGCGGCAAGCGGACCATCGTGTCACCGGTCAGCGGCATCATCAGCAAGCGGTACGTCGATGAGGGCGAGATCGCCCCCATGGGCGGTTCACCCCTTCTCACCATCGTGACCGCCGACTCTCTTCAGTTCGCCGCTACCGTCTCCGAACTGGATGTCGATCGGGTCATGGTCGGTAGCGAGGTCACTGTCACCGTCGACGGCCTGCCCAATGCGGAGATCACAGGCCGCGTGGCCCAGGTCCTGCCGGCCGGTGAGGTGTCTAGCCGCAACTTCACCATCAAGATCGCCATTCCCGCCGGCCAGGGCGTGAAGCCCGGCATGTTCGCCAGGGGTGAGGTCGTCGTGGGTGCGGCCCAGGACGCCGTGATCATCCCCAAGGACACCCTCATCGAGGAGGCCGGCCAGATGATGGCTTACATCGTCGAGGGCAACGCGGCCAAGCGGCAGACGGTGACATTGGGCATCGAGGGCGTGGCCGTAGTCGAGGTGCTCGAGGGTGTGAACCCTGGCGACAAGGTCGTCATCCGTGGCCAGAAGGGTCTCACCGACGGCGCGTCGGTCACTATCGACAACACCGTCGAGTACGACCTGCCCACCAATGGCCTGAACGACGCGGAGCCCGAGCCGGAGAAGGCCACCGGCGACTCGTAACAGGAGTGGATCGAGCGACCCCTCGGAGACGGGCGCAGGACGTTACCAGGGGGATGAGATGGCTCGCGCCACCGACGTGTGCAGGAGGTCGGTATGTGGTTCACCCTTGCAGCGATCAAGCGTCCGGTCGCTATGACTATGGTGTTCGTAGCCCTCGGCTTCCTGGGCGTCCTCGCGTGGTTCAAGCTGCCTAAGCAGCTCTTCCCTGACACCGAGATCCCCGTCATGTCCGTCAGCTCCGTCTACCCTGGAGCCGGCGCTGAGGAGGTCGAACGGCTGATCGTCGAGCCGATCGAGGATGCAGTGTCCACGATCAGCAACGTCGACACCGTGGAGAGCACCGCGATCGAAGGTCTGGGTTACGTCATCATCATCTTCGACGCCAACACAGATCAGGAGGCCGCGGCCTCCGATGTGCGCGATAGGGTCGCTGCCATAGTGGGGGTGCTCCCCGACGACGCCGAGACACCCGTGGTCCAGAAGTTCGACATGAGCTCCATGCCAACACTGGTCATCGGTACGACGTCGGAGCATCTAAGTAACCGGGAGCTGCGGGCCGTAACCGACAACACCATCAAGGATCGGATAGCGGGCGCGGTCGGCGTTGCGACCGTCGAGGTCAGCGGCGGCGATGTCCGCGAGGTTCAGATCAAGGTGCGTCCGGATCGGCTCATGGCCATCGGCATGAGCCTCCGACAGTTCCAGGCGTGGCTCGCCGCCCAGAGCATCGACCTGCCGGGCGGCAGCTTCAAGGAGGGCGAAAAACACTACTCCGTCCGCATGCTGGGGGAGTTCCAGTCCGTCGACGAGATACGGCAGATCCGCATGCGCACTGCCGACGGTGGGCTCGTTGAGCTTCGCGACGTGGCGGATGTCACGGACTCCGTCGCGGAAGTCGACAGCTACGCCCGACTGAACGGTCTGTCCTCCGTTGCGATCTCGGTCACCAAGACCACCAACGCCAACATCATCGAGACAGCCGAGGCGGTCAAAGCGCGTGTCGACGCCCTCAAGGCGTCGCTACCCGGCGATGTGCGGTTCACGTATGTATCCGATGACTCCAAGTTCACTGAGGAGTCGCTCCACGACCTCCAGAACCACCTTATGTACGGTGTGCTCCTCGCCACCCTGGTCGTGTTCCTTTTCCTGCGCAACTTCCGCGCCACGCTCATCATCTTCGTGGCCATCCCCACTTCGCTACTGGCCACCTTCTTTGTGATGAACATCATCAACTACACGCTGAACTTCCTCACCATGCTCGGCCTCTCCCTCGCCGTCGGTATTCTGGTCGACGACTCAATTGTGGTACTCGAGAACATCTATCGACACTTGGCGATGGGCAAGCCGCCGGAGCAGGCGGCGATCGACGGACGGATCGAGATTGGCCTGGCCGCTGTAGCCATCACCATGGTCGACGTGGTCGTCTTCATCCCCATTGCCATGATGGGCGGGATGATGGGCAAGTTCTTCCGCCCCTTCGGTCTCACCGTCGCGACGGCCACCCTCTTCAGCCTCTTCGTCTCGTTCACTCTAACGCCCATGCTGGCGTCCCGCTGGCTCCGCACGAGCGATGCTGCGGGCTCCGGCGATGAGGAGGACCGCACCGAAGCCGTGCTCCGGGCCCGGGGGCCGTATGTCCGGCTCCTCGACTTCTGCGTGCGCCGATGGTGGGGCCGCCTCACCGCAGTCCTGGCCGGCTTCCTCCTCACTGCCGCCATACTGGTCGGCATCATGCCTACCATGGGCTCGGCCCTGATGGCGGACTCGGACCAGGGCCAGCTCTCCGTCTACATCGAGCTGCCCATTGATAAGAACATCGACGCCACGGACCGCATCACCCGACAGGTCGAGGAGATCGTCGCGGGTATCCCCGAGATCGAGGCCTACTCAACCGAAGTTGGGAACATGGGACGCACCCGCGGGCCCAACTACGCTCAGATCTCCGTGAAGTGCTATGACCGCGCTCCGAAGGGCAAACGGATGCTGGCCAGCATGCGTGGGATCGGCATGCTCGAGGGACGCGAGGGGGCCAAGGAGCGTGTTCGCGAGGTAGGCGAGCTCTGTACCGAGATAGAGACCGCCGCCCGCGAGTCGATCACTGGAGCCATCGTGCGGGCCCGCCGAACCTCGTCCGGCCCTGGGGGCGGCGACATCAACCCGCTGTCCGTCGAGATCGTCGGCACCCGTGAGATGGGTCTCGTGGAGATGGCAGAGCGCGTCCGGGAGCGCCTGTCAGCTGAGCCGGGATGGGACGCGATGAGCTCCCACCAGGCTGGAAAGCCCGAGATGCAGGCCCGTGTGGACCGAGTTCGCGCGGCGGCTCTGGGCCTTAGCACCGCCGAGATCGCTATGGCCCTGCGCATGGCCGTCGAGGGGGACACCACCCTCGAGTACCGCGAGCTGGGTGACGAGTACGACATCCGCATCGAGTTCGGTGACGAGTATACCGACGCCACCCGCCGCCTGCCGGAGATCGTCATCGGCATGAACGGCGGGGCCCCGATCCGCCTCCGCGATGTCGCCACCGTCGAGGAGGGGGTTGGGCCTGCTCAGCTCACGAGGAAGGACCGGCTCGACCTCGTCACCGTCGGCGTGAACCCCGGCGGCGACTCTACCGGCGAGGCATCGGAGAAGATCCGGGAGATCATGAAGGAGCTTACCTTCCCACCCGGCATGACGTACCAGCTCGGCGGAAGCTCCGAGATGATGACGGAGAGCTTCGGGTACATACTCGAGTCTCTCACGATCTCCGTCGTCCTGGTCTTCGCCCTTCTCACCATCCTATTCGAGTCATGGTTCCACCCTCTGACCCTGATGACGTGTACGCCGATGGCCATCACGGGCGCGATCCTCGGCCTCAAGATCGCGGGCTGCATCCTGGACATCTTCGGCATGATCGGGATCATCCTGCTCATCGGAATCGTGTCCAAGAACTCAATCCTGCTCGTGGACTACGCGAACACGCTCCGACGCGAGGGGTTTGGCCGAACAGACGCGGTGATCAGGGCGGGGATAACTCGGTTCCGACCCATCATGATGACCACCCTCACCCTAGCCATGAGCCTCCTGCCCATCAGCACGGGCATGGGGCGCGGCGCCGAGACCCGGCAGAGCCTTGGCGCCTCCGTCACGGGCGGCATCCTGTTCGCCACCTTCGTCTCCCTCGTCGTGGTCCCGTCCTTCTACTGCTGGATGGATGACCTGCAGCGCGGGTACGTCTGGTTGAAGCGCAAGCTGACCGGTTACGGTGCCCACGAATTCGGTGCTGCAAAGGGTGAAGGTGAAGAGAAGGATGGCTCGGAAACAGGCGGAGGTGTCGGAGAAGGTTAGTGAGGAATGCCCTTCCCCTTTGTGGTGCGCGGGCGGAACGAGAGCAGGGATAACTGGCGCGCCGCCCGCGCATCGTCTGGGGAACGGTAGCCCCACTTCGGATGGCTTGACCGTGCGAAGACGTCAGGATATCTTCCGGGGGCTGGTGTGTCTGGACAGAAGCCCCATGGGCTCAGGCAATCCGTCCGACCTAGGTGAGCGTCCGGCAAGGATCACTATATGCCACCCAAGGTGGCTGGGGTTGGAATGACCGCAACGGATGCCGGGTAACAAGTGGACCCAGGAGAGGATCATCGAGGAGATCCGGCGCCTATACGCGCAGGGGGTCGATCTCTCTCCTACCGGTATCCGCAAGACCCACGGCGCTCTCTTCTCCTCCGCGCGCTCCCAGAGCCACTACGGTAGTTGGCGGGCAGCCGTTCACGCCGCCGGGCTGGACTACTCCTCTATCAAACGGGGCGAGCAGATCTGGTCCAAGGAGCGCATCGTCCGAGCCATACGCAGGCACCATGAGGAAGGCGCTGATCTCCTCAGCGTCGAGTTCAAGCGGGCCAACCGGCAGCTCTACTCGGCTGCCTGCGCGAAGCGGTACTTCGGGAGTTGGCGCAGAGCGGTGGAGGCTGCGGGGCTCGACTACGACAGGATACGCGGGCAGCACTTCTGGTCGAGGGAGAAGATCATCGCCCAGATCCGGGATCTACACGCGGAGGGCAGATCGCTGAGCTGGTCAGCGATCAACCGTGACTACCCAGGGCTCTATCGGGCCGCCCGTCGCAAGGAGAACTTCGGAAGCTGGCGCGCCGCCCTCCGCGCGGCCGACGTGGAGCAGGTCGCCACGCCACCCACCAAGCAGTGGACACGTCGCCGCATTATCGAGGAGATCCAGGCTATGGCCAAGGACGGCCGCGATCTCTCCCAGAAGGCCGTGATGGTCGCCAACGGAGCCCTGCTCTCCGCCGCCAAGAGCACGCGGTACTTCGGCACGTGGCGCAAAGCGGTTGAGGCTGCGGGCATCGACTACGAGACCGTCCGCCGCCGCCGAGGTCGCCCTGCGGGGGGCGCCAAGCGCCGTGCCCGTGGCCTGTCGGGCGAGTCCGAGTGATAGGCGGTACGCGATGAGGTCCAGGCCGAGCCGGCCGTCCTCTCCTATGTCGTTCCACTTCCCCTGAGATCGGGAGCAATCCATGCAGACACCTGATGCCCTGCGTACGGCGCTAATGGCGATCAGCGGCCGCGACTATCCGGCGTACCGGTCCCTCCTGGGTACCTACGACTTCGGCCACTTCATCTTCGACCTCGACCACATACAGAAGGACCCCTTTGCGGCCCCCACAAGGGCTCGCCTCAGGGTGCCGCAGCGGGTCGCGAAGTTCCCCGCTCGCTTCCTCGCCTCGGAGGCGGCGCGGCGCGCCACTGCGGACTGGATCGTTCGTCGGGCCGCGCAGGTCATCGGAGAGACGCTGGAGACCACAGGGCGGAGCGCGGCCCTCTCCGTCGATGCGGGCGGGCAGCATGTGCTCCGCCGCACGGCAGCCGTTGTCGATGACGAGAACATCGAGTTGCGTCTCAACATCTCCCTGCCCGGCGAGGGCCGAACCGTCCTTACCGAGGAGGCCGAGCGACTTCTCTTCCACGCCGTCCCCACTCTCTGCCGCGAGGCCCTGCTCTTCGATGGCAAGACCTCGGACCAGTTCCGGCGGCACGTCGAGGTCGTGGAGGACCAGGTCCATCTCCGCGCTGCCCTGGCGGAGTTGGGGCTCGTGGCCTTCATTGGCAACGGGGCGATCCTGCCCCGCCAGTCAGGCGAGTCGTGCCTGCCGATGGATCCAGATCGAGCCGTGGCCGTCACTGCCCCGAGGGAGCTTCGCGTCACCGTCGAGCTTCCCCACGCCGGCAAGGTGACGGGAGTAGGCGTACCTGCGGGCGTTACCGTCATCGTAGGGGGCGCCTTCCACGGCAAGAGCACCCTCATGAACGCCCTACAGCAGGGAGTCTACGATCACATCCCCGGCGATGGGCGCGAGTTGGTGGTAACAGACTCGTCGGCCGTGCGCATCGCTGCCGAGGAAGGGCGGTACACGGCCGGCCTGAACCTACGTGCGTTCTTCAGATCCCTGCCCGATGGCACCGACGTGGCCGATTACTCCAGCGAGTCCGCCCCCGCCAGCGTCTCCCAAGCGGCCAACCTCCTCGAAGCGCTCGAGATGGGCTGCAGGGTCCTGCTCCTGGATGAGGATGACTGCGCGGTCGATTTCATGGGCCGGGACGCCCGCATGCAGGCTCTGGTCGGGGCCCGTCGCGACCCCCTCATTCCGTACATAGACCGCGTCCGCATGCTCAGGGACCTGTTGGATGTCTCCACTGTGGTCGCAGTCAGCGGCTGCGGCGACTACCTCGAGGTTGCCGATACGGTCCTCATGATGGATCGCTACGCGATCCGCGCGGTCACGAAGCAGGCGGCTGACGTGGTTGCCGCCCATCCTAGTTCGCGCCAGGAAGAGAAGCCGCTGAAGCGGTGGCCGATCAAGAACCGCACGCCGCAACCCTCCGCGATCAGTGCGCGACGGGGCCGCAAGCCCTCGAAGGTCAATACCCGGGGGACGAGCACGATCCAGTTCGGCAGCTACGAGATCGATGTGTCACGGGTCACAGGGATTGTGGACCCCTCCCAGCTCCGCGCCATCGCCGACGCCATCGAGTATGCGGTCCGCCGAGGCATCATCGATGGACGCCGGACCCTTCGGGAGGTGGCCGAGGCTGTTGCCAAGGTCATCGCGGAGGAGGGACTGGACCGGATCAGTCCGCACTTCGGGCGGCACCCGGGCGACTACGCCGAGTTCCGGCCCATGGAGTTCGCTGCGGCCCTCTGTCGACTCCGCACCGCGCCCGTGGGGGAAGCTCAGGGCGCTGACGAGGCTGACGAAGAGAAGGAGACCGAGGCCGCGCCTGACGCGACGGAGGAGGCAGAGCAGCCCGCTGCGCCCGCGCCACCTGAGGCGCCCAAGGATGCAGGCGAGACCCGATCCAGCCGTCGCCGACGCCGCGGTCGGCGCTCGCGCCGATCCACCCCTCCCGAGGCGGATACCTCGCCCGCAGCTACTGAGCCGGAGCCCGAACCCGAACCAGAGCCGGAACCCGAAGCCGCGGTAGACGAGCCGGAAGAGGCCCCAGATGAGGACCTGCGAGCGCCTGCAGAGCCCGAGAAGCCAGAGCCCCGGCGTCGCCAAGGTCGGCGGTCCCGTCGGTCCAAGCGTACCGAGCCCGAGAAGCCTCAGGCGACCGACGACATAGCTGAAGTGGAACCTACACGGCCGTCGGAACCAGAAGTAGAACATGCGGAGGAGCCTGCAGTGGAGGAGAGGACCGAGCCGGCACTGGAACTGGACGGCTCGCCGGCGCAGGATGCGCAGGAAGAGGACCCGGAAGCGCCTGCAGCCGCCGAACAGGAGCCGGTTGAGGGGCATCGCGGTCGTCGCGGACGCGGCCGCCCGTCAGCCTCTGCGGAGGAGTCGGGTAACGAAGCCAAGGCCCGCCGGATCCCCCGGCGCAAGCCCGATCTGAGCCCCGAGCCGCCCCCTGCCGAGCCAGAGCCGGAACCCGAACCCGAGCCCGAGCCCGAGCCCGAGCCTCCGGCAGCGCCGGGACCCGAGAAGCCAACGGCCAGGCGCGTTCCCCGCAGGCCTGTCAGCCTCACGCCGCCGTCGACCGACCCACCCAAGCCCGCCGCAAGCAAGAAGAGGTCTCGCAAGCCGGCGACCAAGGACCCAGAGAGCGCGACGCCGAAGGAGACCGGCGCTACCACGCCCAAGACGAAGAAGAGCGCCGCGAAGGCGACGTCGAAGAGGCGTGCGACGCCAAAGAAGGCGGAGTGAGCGCCCGCACCTGCTGGATAGCTTCACACCCTGCCGGCCCGTGGGTAGAATGGACCCAAGCGGGCGCGAAGCCGTAGAGGGAGCGTTGGGAAATGGGGAAGGCCAGGGTTCTGGTTGTTGACGATGCCAAGCCGATCGTGATGGTTATCGACACGAACCTGAGGCTCGCGGGTTACGACGTCCTCACGGCCTACAACGGGCGCGAGGCGCTGCAAGCGATCCGCGAGCACCGCCCAGACTGCGTCATCCTGGACATCATGATGCCGGAGATGAGTGGCTGGGAGGTTCTGGAGGAGGTACGCGCCGATCCGGAGATCGCCAAGACGCAGATCATGATGCTCACCGCGCTGGGGGATGACAGTGACATCTCCCGAGGCTACGAGCTCGGCGTGGACATGTACCTCACCAAGCCCTTCGAGCCCGATGAACTGATCGAGTTCGTGGAGCGGGTGCTGGAGATCGGGTGCGAAGAGGGATTGCTGGACGACGACGATGACTTCTGAGCCACGCCCGGCAGGGGCTACTGCAGCCCAATGACTGCCGAGGCGGTTTCACCCGGTGTTCTAGGTATCGATGCCGGTGGTACCTTCACTGACGTAGTTCTCGCGGACCCGGGCGGGGATCGTATCATCGCCTCCGCCAAGGCCCCAACCCGTTACTCGGACCTATCCCTGGGCATAGCGGACGGCGTCAAAGCCCTGGGTCGGGACCTAGGCCATGTCGGGCGCGTCTGCCTCTCGACGACGCTCGCCACCAACACCCTCGTGGAGGGGCTCGGCGCCGGCGTAGGGCTGGTTCTACTGGGCTTCAACGCCGAAGCTGCCAGGGCTCAGGACCTCCTCTCCCAGATCCCCGTCTGCCCCACCGCCTTTGTCCACGGGTGCATGGACGTGCATGGCGAGGTGAGCCAGCCCCTGGATGAAGAGGGGCTGCGCCGAGCCCTCGCGCCGTGGCGCGGCAAGGTTGGCGCAGTGGCGATCTGCGGCGTCTTCGCCATCCGAAACCCGGAGCACGAGATTCGGGCAGCCGAGATCGCGGCGGAGGAGGGTGGCTGGCCCGTCGTCTGCGGACATGAGCTCTCGGGCGAGTTGAACGCGGTGACTCGGGCCGCGACGGCAGTACTCAACGCCCGCTTGCTGCCCGTGGTGCGGCGGCTCCTGGACTCGGTTCGGCCAGCGCTGGAGATCCATGGGTTGCCAGAGGACACTCCCATGTATCTGGTGCGGGGCGACGGCGCCCTGATGACGGAGTCGCTGGCCCGCGCTCGACCGCTGGAGGTCTTCTTCTCGGGTCCGGCAGCGTCAGCCATCGGGGCGGGGCACCTGGCGTCGGTGGAGCGCGGCGTTGTCGTCGACATCGGCGGCACCACCTCGGACATCATCCTCCTGGACGAAGGGACGCCTCTCCTGTCACCGGACGGCGCCGTCGTGGGTGGGCTGCGTTGCCATGTGCCCGGCATCCACGGGAACACTCTCGGGCTTGGAGGCGATAGCCACTTGAGGGTGCGGCCCGCAGGCGGCTTCGACCTTGGGCCGGGGCGTGTGGAGCCCGTCTCCCTGGCCACGGAACGTTTCGGGTTGCGTCTAGAGCAGATCCAGGGGCGCATTTCGTGGGGCGTCTATGGCTTGCCGGACTTCCTTGTCACAGGGGCCCCCGAGCCGGAGGACCTGCTCCCGGGCGAGCGGGCGCTTACGCAACTCGTGGCCAAGGGGCCCGTCACGGTTGAGCGCGCGGCCGAGGTCCTCGACTTGCCGTCCCCAAGCCTGCTGCCGATGCAGAGACTGCTGGCCGAGAGAGTCATCCTGCCCGTCGGCCCGACGCCCACCGATGTGCTCGCGGCGGCCGGGGAGGTAGGCCATGCGGAGCGGAGGGCGGCGCGCCATGTGGCGGGGGTCCTGTGCCGGGATCTCGGCATGGCCCTGAGCGAACTCCTGGTGGCGCTGCGCGCGGCCATGGCTGAACGCTTGGCCTATGGGATAGGCCGTACCTGCCTGGATCATTGGTGGCCCAACTACCGTTGGGAGGGCGGCGCGGACCTCGCACTTCGCGACGAGGTGGGCCGTAACGACGCCTTCCTGCATGTCAATGCTACCTTAGCAGTGCCCGTCGTTGGTGTTGGGGCTCCCGCGGGGGCGGCGGTACCCGGCGCTGCGGAGCGCCTGGGTACCGAGTGTCACATCCCGCAGTGGGCGGAGGTGGGTGGCGCGGTCGGCGCGGCGGTGGCCCGGGTGAAGCGCATGGCAACGGTCAAGGTGAAACCGCTCTTTGAGCCGTCGGGAGCGGTTCGGTTCGCGCTGTACTCCCGCCGCTCGCGGGAGGTCTTCCTGGAGATGGAGGACGCGCTGTCGCGCGCGGAGGAGATCGCCACGGAACTCGCACGCGAGGATCTGGCGGGCGCGGAGGGGAACGACGGCGAGGCGGTGGAGGTCCTACTCGATACAGCGGAGGAGCGAGCGACGGACTCGTGGGGCGGCAGCCTGTGGTTGGGGACCGAAGTCCGCGCGATCGCGCGCATCGCAGCACGGGAAGGGTAGGTACCGGTGATGAGACCTGCCGGAGCGGCGCGGAGAGCTGCAAGCGCTGTGGGGCTCGCATGGCTCGGGATAATGCTCCTTCTCGGTTGTGGAGCATGCAACGGTCAGGGCGACGCGACCGATGCGCCCACGGGCACGGACCCTGCGCCCGTGGAGCCGGAAGCTCCGTCCGCCGCGGACTTCGACGCGGACCGGGCCTTCAATCTGCTCGTGGCCCAATGTGACTTCGGACCGCGCGTCCCGGGCTCTCTGGCCCACCAGGAGTGCGGCGACTGGCTGCTCGCCGAACTCGCGGAGCACTGCGACACAGCCTTCCCTCAGCCCTTCACACATCGCAGCACCCGTGCTTTCCCGGGTCAGACCTTCCCCATGCGGAACCTCATCGGGATCATCGAGCCCGCGGGCGGTGCAAAGCCGGACACCCGTGAAGTCGTACTGCTAGCCCACTGGGACTCTCGCCCCTTTTCCGACCATGACCCTGACCCCACGCGCCGGCAAGAGCCCGTGCTCGGGGCGAACGACGGAGCTTCGGGCGTGGCCGTCTGCTTGGAGATCGCCCGCGCCCTGCGCCTGGAGCGGCCCGCGACGAGAGTCATCATCCTGCTCACCGACGGCGAGGACTTCGGCATCTCGGAACCGACGCTCTCGGAGTACTTCCTGGGCGCCCGGCATTTCGTCCGCAACCTGAGCGAACTCGACCCCAAGCGCGGCATCCTGCTGGATATGGTGGGCGACAAGACGCTCGAACTCGGCCGGGAGCACTACTCCTACGGCGCCGATCCCTCGTTGGTGGAGCGGATATGGAAGAAGGCCGCCGATCTGGGCTACGAGGACGTCTTCGGGAACACGACCTACGCCGTGTCGGACGATCACCTGCCACTCATCGAGGCCGGCATCCCGACGGTGGATCTCATCGACTGGCGGCCCCAAGTGACTCGGAACTACTGGCACACGACCTTCGACACGCCGGACAAGTGCTCTCCCGACTCGTTGAGAGCCGTCGGCGATGTGGTCCTAGCGCTGCTGCGTGAGGGGATCTGAGCCTCCGCGCTGAGCCCTAGCGGCAGCAATAACTGAAGAAGCCGATACCGTCCAGCGCCCGCTCCAACTCGGCTATCTGTGCAGCATCGGGATGCACGATGGGTGGCCGAGGCGGACCGCAGTCCACGCCGAGCATAGCCATGATGGCCTTCCCCGAACCCAGGACTGACCCCGGGAACCCCACCAGGAGTCGCACCAGGTCCATGGACTGTCGCTGCAACTCCCGCGCCTCCTCCAGGTCGCCCCGGTCGAAGGCCTCGATCAGTCGGATGTACAAGGGCGCCGCGAAGCCGTAGGTGCTTCCGATGGCGGCTCGGCAGCCGAGAACGAGGGCGCAAAGGAGCATCTCGTCACGCCCATAGAGCAGGTCATAGCGTCCTCCGGCAGCCCGTTGGGCCAGCGCGTAGCCGTAGAGATCGGAGCTCGTGTACTTGACGCCCGCGAAGTTGGCGACGGCTAGAGACGCGGCCTCGATGAAGGCGGCCACATCCACGTCGACACCCGTCAGTTCGGGTATGTGGTAGTAGTAGATGGGGATCTCCTGGGCCTCGGCGACCTTGGCGAAGAAGTCCATGAGAACCTCCGGGTCGCGCGGCCGGAAGTAGAAGGGCGCCACCAGGCCAGTGCCCGCCGCTCCGCACTCCTGAGCCCTGCCCGCCATGCGTCGAGCTGCCTCGATACTGGTGTCTCCCACATGAACGAGTACGCGGAAGCCCGGAGGAGCACATGCGGTCCACGCCTCAGTCAAGGCGTTGCGCTCATCCACGGTGAGTGAGGGGCCCTCTCCGGTCGATCCACCGACGAAAGCGCCCTGCACGCCGTTACGGGCCAGGAGGGCTGCGAGGTCGGCGACCGCGTCGAGATTCAGGCTGCCATCGGGCTTCATCGGGGTGTAGGGAGCGGCGATGAGGCCTTCGGTCTTGGGTATCATCGGGTACGTCCTCTCGTCGTTGAGAGAGTCCTCAGCGGACCTCTCGGGGGTTCCCACTGCTGTCCACGGCGATAGTGTAGATCTCGGTGCCAGTCGCCTTCATCCGCTCAATGTGGCCGGCCATCTCAGAGAGCTTGGGGCGGTCCCACTCCCTGAGGTCTGTGAGCCGAGTGAAGGATGGGCGCGCCTCGCGCCGGTGCCTTCGGCGCCGCGCGGGCTCCGCAGCCCTGCGCAAGGCAAGCGAATCTTCTGCCGTCGGCACGGCGGATACCTGCCTCAACGGGTCAGGCGGCGCGCTCTACGGTTGCAGGGACCGCGTCCGGCCCCGAGGAAGACTCGATCATGGATGCGCCGTGCTACGAGGTGTTGGAGCATACGGCCGATCTCCGGATGGCCTTCTACGGCGCGGACATGGCCGATCTGCTCGTATGCGCGGCGCGAGGGCTGTTCCGCGAGATCCTCGGTCGTGAGCTTCCGCCCGCAACGACCGAGGCGGTCGCGGTCAGTATGACGATGCCTGAGCCCGACCTTCTGCTGCGGGCCTGGCTCGGTGAGCTGCTCTACCTGTCGGAGACGGAACAAGTGCTGTTCACGGAGTGGGATGTGACCGTGGACGAAAGCGGATCCCTCCGAGGCGGGGCGGCGGGGGTACCCCTCACGGCTCTGCCGGCGGCGCCGCATCTGGATGTGAAGGCTGTTACCTACCATGGCCTGTATGTCGCCGAGTTCGCCGGCGGCTTGAGGGGCGAAGTGATCTTCGATCTATAGATTCGAGGAGTGAGACCATGGAGCGCATCGAGTACAACGGTTGGCCTGAGTGCATCAGGCTGAGCAACGCGAAGATCGATCTCGTTATCACGACGGTGGTTGGTCCGCGCATCATCCGCGTGGGATTCGTAGGGGAGCGGAACGAGTTCTGGGAGAAGCCCGAGGATCAGGGACAGCAGGGCGGCGACGAATGGCGGATCTACGGCGGTCACCGGCTGTGGCACTCCCCGGAGGCTATGCCGCGCTCGTACTATCCCGACAACGGTCCGGTGCACGTGGACCCGCTATCTGGTGGGGTTCGGCTCATCCAGCCCACGGAGCCGACGACCGGCATCCGCAAGGAGATGGATGTGCAGCTGTCGCCGAAGGAAGCCTATGTGCGCGTGACGCACCGGCTGCGGAACGACGGTCTCTGGCCCGTGGATCTCGCGGCGTGGGGTCTGTCGGTGATGGCGCCCGGTGGCCAAGCCGTCATCCCGATGCCGACCCGGAGCCACCCCGACGGCCTGCTTCCGAATCGGACCCTGACCCTCTGGCCCTACGCGGACATGACGGACCCGAGGGTGACGTGGGGATCGAAGTACATCCTGTTGCGACACAGCGCGAACGCGGAGTCGGCGTTCAAGCTGGGGGCTAGCGTGAAAGATGGCTGGGCGGCCTACGTGCGGGATGACGTGTGCTTCCTGAAGGCCTTCGATTACTTCGAGGATGCCCTGTACCCCGACGGCGGCTGCAGCGTCGAGACCTACACCAACAGCGACCCGAACATGCTGGAGCTCGAGACGCTCAGCCCGTTGGAGACCCTCGAACCCGGTGAGGAACTGGAGCACACCGAGCATTGGTTCCTGCACAAGGGCGTCAGCCCGTCGGCGGGCGAGGCGTGGGTGACGGAGCAGATCGCGCCGTTGGCGGAACAGGCCTGGGGCGCCGGCCCCGACTGGCCGAACGTGTGAGCATGGGCCGCGCTCTACGAGGTCCAGCCCTCGTAGAGCGCGGCGAGTCCCGCCTCAGCCGGATCGCCCGCGAAGGCGACGACGCAGTAGCGCAGATGCCACGAGGCGCCCTCGGGGACATCCATCCCCTGCTCGCCGAGCCACTGCATCGGCGTCGGCGAGATGAAGCCATAGTCACGCGTGAACCAGGTGCAGGGCGCCCACGGGTTCGCGGGGTGGTCGAAGAGGGCTACGCCCTCGGTCATGCCGTGCCGTACGCCCCAGAAGGCGCACCAGCCAGCGCGCGCCCCGAAGGTCTCAGCCTCGCCACGTCGCCCCTCAGAGTCCATGAGATTGCCGCCCCACTGCGGAGCCAGATCGGGCATGACTCGCAGTGAGAAGAGGGAGTGGTTCGTCTGGCGGATGTGCACATCGCGGTGTGCCCAGACGCGGATGTCTGCGTCGAGTAGGCGCAGCCCCGCTGATGGCGCGGTAACGGTGAAGCGGCGCTCATCTATGAAGTCGACGCCGCCGTTAGGGTTGAGCCAGTCGGTGGTGTCGACGAAGGCCACGGCCTCCGGTGAAGCCTCGGCGATAGAGGCCCCCCGGGACATGATCTGGCCGCTGTCGACGCCCGCCTGCCAGTAGTTGGCTCCGTTGACCGCGTCGCAAGCGAAGAGGATGGAGCGGTGGTGGGGCCACGGCTCGCTGGACTCCGAGGTAACGGGCAGGCCCGTGGCAGGTCCGATGAAGGGGTAGATGTAGGGGTACTTCTGGGTGGGATGGGAGCGGTACGCGAGCAGCGGCGTCGGACCGGTTCGGACCCAGAGGGTAGGACCGAACTGGTAGGCGTTCAACTCGCCTCCTGTGCCCAGCGGTTCCTGGCTATCCGAACGGGCGGCGATGCCGGCCGCGCCAACGGCCGTGGCCGCTCGTGCGATGAAGGCGCGTCGATCCATGTCCACGGTAGGCCCCCTTACACGCGGATCCGGGCGAGGTGCTCGGGCTGCTGCGCGCCTGCCTGGAAGGGGCGGAAGCAGACCGCGTACTCGAAGTGGTCGCCGACGACGCGGTACTCGTCCAAGGTATCAGGGCCGCAGCTCCCATTGCCGAGACCGGCGTTCGCCACGGCGAGGCTCAGGTGGACGACGTCGCTCTTGGCGAGGTCGCATGTCCTCTTGGCGATGGTGAGATCCTCATCGGAGTAACGCAGGGCGCGGAGCTGGAGTGGCCGGTCGCCTACTATGAGTAGGCCAGGGCCGCCAGACCCGGTGAAAGCCGCCCACCGCACCTCCGTCTTGTTACCTGTCTCCTGCGGCATGATGTAAGGGTAGTACTGCTCGTCCACTGTCTGGCGCCAGCGAGCGAGAGGCGCACTGTGGAACCGGTCGATGTAGGACTCGTGGGGACCGCGGCCATAGTACTCGATGGTGGTGAAGTCCACGGGCAGGGTGAGCGCCATGCCGACCTTGGGGAGATGCGGCCATTCGCCCAGGAAGTCCACCGTGTGGGCGATCCGTACATCGCCGCTGCCGTAGATGGTGTAGTCGAAGACGCTTCGCACGTGGTTCTCGCGGCCAGCCGCTCGCGAGAGGACCTCGGTGCGGACCCGGATCTCGGCCGTAGAGACGGCCTGGAGGTCGGTGCAGAGCGTCTGGTGTTCGAGCCGGTCGAGGCCCGCCTCGCGCCAGAGGTGGAGGGAGGGCTTGAGGCGGTCGTTGTCGGTTGGGGCGCGCCAGCCGTCAAACGTGGCGCCAGCGGCAATGACTCGTGCACCCGCGACGAGCCACTCCATGAGTCGGCCGGAGGCGTCGAAGGCGAGTTCGAAGCCATCGCCGGTTAGACGGACGCCATCTGCCGTCTTGGAGTGCGAGAGGGCGGGCATGGCGGACGGGTCGAGGGGCTGAGCTGCCGGGGCCTGAAGGGGGAGGGCGAACTCAGCGAAGGCAACTTCGTGACCGGCCGGCGCCCAGGTGGCATCCGCAGCGAGTCGGAAGCTCACATGGAGACGGTACTCCGAGCCCGCCCGCGGCGTCGGCAGCTCGTAGCCGAGGTGCAGATCAGCGGTCTGCCCGGGGGAAGCAGTCAGCGGCGGATGAGCGCCCGAGACGATCGCCATGCCGTCTTCGAGGATGCGCCACTCGATGGCAAGGTGCCGGAGATCACTGAACTCATAGCGGTTGAGGACGCGGAGGGAGCCTGTCGAGAGGTCGAGAGGATGCACCTCGACGGGTTCGAGCCACTTCTTATACTCGATGAGACCGGGGTGAGGATCCCGGTCGGGCGACATCAGTCCGTTGATGCAGAAGTTCCCATCAGTCGGGGCCTCCCCATAGTCGGCGCCGTAGGCGAAGTACTCGACTCCCTCGGCATCGCCGAACTCGTCGAGGTCCAGCCGCAGGATGCAGCCATCGTCGGGAAGCGTCGGGCCAGCGAGCTCCTCGGGCAGAAGGGCTCTGTCCCAGATCCGCACGGAGTCGATGACGCCCTGGAACAGGCCGTCCGTCTCCACGTTCCGACCGATGCCCAGGTGGAACTGGGAGTCGGGTACGCGACCATCCCAGGCGTTCGTGGCCACGACCTCGCCATCGATGAAGAGGGCGATCATGGCGCCGTCATACACCCCGGCCACATGATGCCACTGTCCGACCCAGTCGGAGGGCAGCAAGGTTCGGGCACTGTGGTACTGCTCGCCATCCCAGAGCGCGAACTCGACAGAGCCGCGGGCGCGCTGGCCGAGGCAGTACTGGTGGTCGCCCTTTGCCACGATGGGCTGGTCCTCGCCATCCTCCGTGGGCTGGACCCATGCGGCCACGGTGACGGGTCCGTGGGGCACATTGAGGTCATCGGAATCGGGGATCTGAACCCACCCACGGGTGATGGCTTTGCCGCCACCGCGCCCCTTGGTCACGTCAGCCCACACCGCCGGTCTCCGTTGGGGGCGGGCGGCATCGGGCGTTGTGATCGTCGGAGGCCAGGTGCGGCGGAGACCCTGGTCCACGTAGTCCCAGATGTACCCGCCCTGCAGCCGCTTGTGGGTGCGGACAGCCTCCCAGTACTCCTTGAGGTTGCCGGTACTGTTCCCCATGGAGTGCGCGTACTCGCACATGATGACGGGCCGAGTCTCGCTCTCGTCTTGGGCCCACTTGATGATCTCGCTGACTTGCGGATACATGGGCGCGAGCTGGTCGACGGCGGCGTCATCCCACGCCGGATGGTAGTGGATAGGTCGGTGGGGGTCGTTCTGCCGGATCCAGTCGGACATGGCGACATGGCCCGGTCCGAAGCCGGACTCGTTCCCGAGCGACCACATGATGACGCACGGGTGGTTCTTGTCCCTCTCCACCATGCGCTCGGCCCGATCCACGAAGGCGCGCTCCCACTCTGGGTCCTTGGAGAAGCGGTCCCAGTAGTGGTGAGACTCCAGGTTCGCCTCATCGAGGACGTAGAGACCGTACTCGTCGCACAGGTCATAGAACTCGGGGTCATTGGGGTAGTGCGAGGTCCGCACTGCGTTCACGTTGTGGCGCTTGAGAACGAGTATGTCCTCGATGAGGCGCTCGCGCGGAACGCGCTTGCCGTGATCGGGGTCGTGGTCGTGCCGATTCACTCCGCCGATGATGATGGGCACGCCGTTCACGTGGATGCGCTCGTCCTTGAGCTCCACCCAGCGGAACCCCACTCGGCAGCTCTCGGTCTCGATGAGGGCGCCGTCTTCGGCATACAGGGAGAGCACCAATGTGTAGAGGGTCGGGAACTCGGGCGACCACTTGGAGGGGGAGCGCACCAGGGTCTCGAGGGTGACGAGGCCATCCTCTCCGGCAGGCACGGAGACGTCGGCTGAGATCGGGGCGGCCAGCACTTCAGCCCCTGACGCATCCAGCAGCCGCCCCGCGACCCGGCAGCGCGCCTCTCCATCGTAGCTCCGCACCTTGACGCGGACTCGCAGCATAGCATCGTTGTAGTCAGCGTCGAAGGGGGTCTCGACCTTGTAGTCGCGGATGTGGATCTTGGGCGTTGAGAAGAGGAACACGTCGCGGTAGATGCCCGACAGACGCCAATGATCCTGATCCTCCAGGTAGCTACCCACCGACCACCGGTAGACCTCGCACGCGATCCGGTTGGCGCCAGGTTGCAGGTAGTCGGTGATGCGGAACTCCGCGGGCGTCATGCTGCCCTGGCTGTAGCCGACCATCCGGCCATTCACCCAGAGGTAGAAGGCGGACTGGACGCCAGCGAAGTGGAGGAACGTCTCTCGCCCTATCCACTCCTCCGGGATCCGGAACTCGCGGACGTAGCAGCCTGTAGGGTTGAAGTCCTCTCTGACCTTAGGCGGCGGACCGCCACAGAGGTTCCGTACGTTCACGTAGATGGGCACGTCATGGCCCTGTAGCTGCCAGTTGCCAGGGACCTCGATCTCATCCCAGGGCGACGTGTCATAGCCGGCATCCCAGAAACCAGGGGGCACCTCGGACGGGTTGTGGGCCAGATGGAACCGCCATGGGCCGTTCAGATCGAGCCGGCACGGGGACGCCTTGGCGTCGCGCGCGATCGCTTGCTCCTCGGTGAGGTAGGGCATCAAGGTGGCGTGGGGCGGCTCCTTGTTGATCCCAACGACCTGGGGGTTCTCGATGTCGAGAGGGTGGCTGGTGTCGCTCATGGGCAGAGACTCACCTCTAGGGAAGGCCTGAAGCCGGATGGCGGCGCTCGTCGGCGCCGTGTCTTCCAGGTTCGCGCCAGGGGCAAGGGACTCCTGGCTCCAGGGCGCGCTCGGGACGGTTCACGCCGTCGGCGGGCGAAGCCTAGCCTCGAGAGCTTCGCACAGGGCATGGATGAGGGTGATGTGGACCTCCTGGATGCGGGGCGTAGCGTCGCTGGGCGCACGAAGCTCGACGTCGCATTCAGCGGCCAGGATACCACCCGACCGTCCCGTGAGGCCTACTACAAAGGCGCCCCGCTCGCGAGCGAGGCGAGCGACGGCGGTGATGTTCTGAGCTCCGCCGCTGGTGGAGATCCCGATGAGCGCGTCGCCCGGGGCGATCAGAGCATCCGCCTCCCTCAGGAGGACGTCCACGTAGGAGTAGTCGTTGGCGATGGCCGTGACGCTCGCCGGATTGGCCCCCAGGGTGACGGCTCGAATGGCCAAGCGGTCGTACGCGAAGCGGCCGATCATCTCACCGACCAGGTGCATCGCGTCACACATCGATCCCCCATTGCCGCAGGTGAAGAGGGTGCCGCCGGCTTGAAGGCGGTCGCCAATGGCTCGGCAGGCGGCTTCGAAGGGGGCGCTCAGAGGTTTGATGGCCGCTCGCTTAGCCTCCGCGCTTTGTTCCAAGGTGCGTCTGAGGATCTCCGCTTCGTTCAGAGAGGTCACTTCCCATCTGGTGGTTTGTGCAGGTCCCTTCGCCCGGCGATGGCGAAGCCCTTGGAGATACGACGGAAGGTTGGTGCGGTTTTGGCTCGGATCGCTATCACCATGGGGGAACCCGCTGGCATCGGTCCCGAAATCTGCCTCAAGGCCCTGAGGGCGCCAGCGTTCGGGGAGCACGATGTGAGGCTCATCGGCAGCGTGCATGTGCTGGGGCGATGCGCGCAGGCGCTTGGGTTGCGTATGCCCGAGGACGGTCAACTCATCGATGTGCCCATCGCGGGCGCCGATGGAATAGCGCCGGGAACGGTGACAGCGGCTGGAGGGGAAGCCTCCGCCGCGTATATCGAGCGAGCTTGCGAGATCGCGCGGGCGGGCGAGGTCGACGCTATCGTCACCGCGCCCATCAACAAGGAGTCGCTGCGTGCCGCAGGAGTCCCACACATCGGGCACACCGAGCTTCTCGCCGCCGCATTCGGCGTCGCGCACCCCCTCACGTTGTTCGTGACCGAGGGCCTGAGGGTCTTCTTCCTCAGCCGGCACCTGTCACTACGGCAGGCGATCGACTACGCAACCCGTGAACGTGTCCTCGACATGCTGCGCCGTGTGCATGAGGCAATGGGGCAACTCGGGTTCGACAGGCCATCCATCGCCGTGGCGGCGATGAACCCGCATGCCAGCGACGGCGGCCAGTTCGGAACCGAGGAGGCTGAGCACCTGGAACCCGCGGTACGCAATGCCCAGTCGGAGGGCATCGATGCACGTGGACCCATTGGCGCAGACTCCGTGTTCCACCAAGGACTGCAGGGCCAGCACGACTGCGTACTATCCCTCTACCACGACCAGGGCCACATCGCGACCAAGACCCGGGACTTCCACGGTACGATCAGCGCCACGCTGGGGCTCCCAGTACTGCGAACCTCGGTTGACCACGGCACGGCCTTCGACATCGCCTGGCAGGGCAAGGCGAGCGAATACAGCCTAATCAAAGCGGTTGACGTCGCACTGGACCTTCTACGGCGCAGGCGGTGAGGGCTACTCCTCGTCCGGCGGCAGATCCTGAAGGTCCTCGTCGAAGTTAGCGACGTAGATCCACCAGTTGTTGTAGCCGTACTCCGTCTGTCCAAGCGCCTTGGGCAGCATGCCAAGCCACCAGCAGTGGTGGGTGACGATGTCCGGCCCCCACCCGTCGTAGCAGTTCATGATGGCCTTCGTACCTTTGAGATCCGGGTAGTTGCGCCAGTCGAGAGCGTAGGTCTGCACGTAGCGATCATGTCCCCAGTCGTAGTCGGAGCGGCTGTTGGGGGCATAGTGCACACCGCCGACGTGGCTCTCGCCTGGATGATCCTTGTCCACCCGTGTGAAGACGTTCCAGGGATCATCACGAGAGGTGTCCCAGACGCCGCCGGCTACGGCCAGAGCGAGGATCCCCTCCGCCCGATGGCAGTAGCTCTCCAGCATCTCACCCTCGCCGCGCTCGTAGTTGAAACCCATCACCCAGAGGCTCTTGCCGAGATCCGGTATGTCGTAGGGCCGGTAGAACCACGGGTTGTCCGTGGGAGGGAGCCGGTCGTCCCTGCCGGGGATGAACATCGCATACTCATCCCAGTGCATTCCGGGAGCGCCCCAAAGCCAGACCTCCGTGACATCCAGCTCCTCGATGGCCTCCACAAGGTCGTTCTCCACGAGGATCCCCTCGTAGCTCGCGCCATCGCCCTGCTTCCAGTTCTGGTGTCGGATGTCGTCGAGAAGGTTATCGGGATCATAGCGGAAGCCGCTTCGCCAGGGCGGGCACTTGTCGAGGTCTAGGCGCAGGACAACCTCGTAGTTGATGTACCCGTTGCTGGCAACGCGCACGTCATCGATGAGAGCCTGGGTAAGCTCATCAGGGTCGTTCCAGCCCATAACTTCAGTCAGACGCTTCCCTCCTTCGGAGGGGATGGAGGGATCATAGATGACGACGATGACGTTGGCGCGCTTCTGGCCGATCCCATCAGGCGGGTAGGGGACGGGCGACGTGAGGTCTGGAATCTGGGCCACAGCGGCCCCAGCCGTCAGCAGAGCTACGGCAAGCGCGGACACGAACAGAGATGACGGCATGGTAAAGTCCACTCCCGGCGAATCATAATGAACAACAACCGGTTCAGCTGTCGTTTCAGCAGTTTAGCCTCCTAACGACCCGGAGGTCGAGGCGACGGCGAAGCGGAACGCTCCGACAAGGGGAGCCGCGTGGTCCGCAACCTTCTCACATCCAAGGGGATCGCCTTCGCCGTTGGCTTCATTGGCCTCCCCGCGCTCATCGCCATGCGCGTGCTTGCGATGGGCTGGAGCCTGGATGATGTGAAGCGCGCGGCGGAGACCGAGGCCGCGTTCCACCTGCACCGGGATGTGCGGATCGGCTCTATCTCGGGGAACCCCCTCACTGGCATCGTGCTCCGAGATGTGGTGATCGCCCAGCGCGACCGGTCCCTCGAGGACACCCCGTTCGTGACGGCAGAAGAGGTTCGCGTCCGGTACCGCGGACGGCAGATCCTCGACCGCGACATCCTGCCGCTCCGAGGCATCCATTCGGTGGAGGTCAGCGGCCTGCGAGCCGAGGTGAGCCGGGACCCGTCGGGCAGGTGGAACTTCGACGACCTCATCCCGAAGGACAGGAAGCCCAAGCCCGATCGCTTCGCGGGGACGATTCGGGTGAGGGGGGGCCGGGTCCACTACCGTGACGAGAGCATCGTCACGCCGCGGGGCATCGTCGACATCACGCCCAACAACATCGATGCCCTCGCGGACTTCGCGGACCACACCAAACTCACCGTTGCAGGTAGCTTCTCTGGCGGAACCGAGCCTGTGGGCCGCGTGGGGTTCAGCGGCGAAGTGGGGCTCGGGGAGGCCTCCTATCAGAGCTTCGACATCAGCGTTTCGGGCGTCGATCTGCCCTACGCCGCGTCCTATCTTTCGGTCCCTGCGGAGATGCTACAGGTCCGCGGCGGGCAGGTATCGGCGGAGGCAAGGGTGGCCCTCGCTCCCGGGCAGGCGCCCGCCTGGTCGATCCGTGCCGATCTCCAGAATGCCCAAGTGTCCTCGCCGCAGCACATCGACGGCACCGCCACCTACGACGGCCCCCTGAAGGTCGTTGGCACAAGTCTTTTCCTCGATGGCGCGCAGGTGGCCTACGGTTCGAGCACGGCCAGGGTTACCGGAAGCGTCCTCGGTCTCGACGAGGCAGGGGGGCCGCTCTACAACCTCACGGTGCGCGACGCGCACATCGACCCGGCTGAACTCCTGAGGGAGTGGCCGGTACTCCCCGAGGGGTACGAGATCACCAGCGGTGGACCGCTGACGGGTGACCTGCTTGTGACGGGTAGCGGCGCCGAACTGGTGGTAAGCGGTGATCTCACCTCGCCAGGGCTCTCCGCCGTGCTCCCGGATGGGACACGAGTGGCGACGGAGGATCTCAAACTCCAGACGCGGGTGGGCGATCCAGAGCAGTTGGGCGGCGAGGCGGGAGTAGCCGAGACAGAAGTCAGCGCGGCGACGGGCCCGCTGTTCGATCCCCCCAACTGGCTGCTCGCCAAGGACACGAGTCTCTCCTTCCGGGGCCGCCTATCTGCGTCTGTGGAGCTTGGTGCGGAGGGTGTGCGGGGACGGGCTCAGATCCGCGAGGGCTACGCACGGCTCCTAGACACCGACCTCGCCTCGATCGTTGCTGACGCCGTCTTCGACGCGAAGGGGATCGACATCTCGGCGATCCGGGCCAAGGTCGATGGCACAGGGCTTGAAGGCTCGGGCTGGGTGCGCTACGGCGATGGAGCGTCCCGGTATGCGTTCAGCGGGCTTCTCGACGGCTACCCTATCGAACGCATCGGTCGCTATGTCGACGTAGGCGAGACGATTCCTATAGGTGACCTCACGACACGGCTGGAGGTGACCTCGCCCTCATCGGCAGGTGAGCCGCCGGACGTGGTGCTCAAGGGGCGGGTCGAGGGTCTCGAGTACGGCGAGCTGACACTGCAGAAGGCCGCGTTCGCAGCGAGGACGGTGGCGGGGCGCCTGGAGATCCCGTGGCTTGAGGTGACCGATCCCAAGGTGTCGGCGCAGGCGTCAGGGCATCTCATCTTCCCAGTGGCTGATGGGGAGCCGATGCGGCTCGCTGACACGCGGATCGTGCTGAAGAACGCGGACGTTTCGGGTCTCGCGAAGGCACTCAAACCCGTCGATGCGACCTGGCCAAACCTCGCCGGCGTGGCGACCTTCGTCGGTCGGATCAACGGGCCGCTGGACTCCCCCTCTTGGTATGGGTCGGTGGAGGTGGAGCATCCCAGCTATGAGCGCTGGGCAGCAGACCACCTGCGGGTCGGTACGCTGTCCGGTGACCTCAAGGAGATCGCTCTGGCTGACCTGCATCTCACGCGAGGCAGTTCGGCGATCGTCGCGAACGGCACGGTGCGGGACTACCTCCCGGAAGGCGAGACTCCGGCCGACCCCGTGCTAGACCTCCTGGTGCGCGCGGACAGGGTGGACCTGGAGGACGTCCTTTCCCTCGCGGAGACGCCGAACGAGTATGACGTGTCGGGTCTGGCTTACCTGCAGGCGACGGTGAAGGGCCCCGTCAGCCGACTCGTAGCTGACGGCTCCGTGCAACTCCGTGATGCCGTCGCGGCGGGTTGGCCCGTGCGTGAGGCCGCGGTGGATCTGGCGCTGGTGGATGGGGACCTGGAGGTCCACGACCTGCGCGCTGCGGTAGACGCGGGTGGGCTAACCGCCCAGGGCGTGGTCCGCGACGTGTTCAACACGCGGTATCTGCAGGTCACATGGACCGCGGATGACCTGACGATGCACCCGGACGTGCAGGAGTGGGCGAGTCGGTACGGCCTGGCGGGCCGTGTCTCGATGTCGGGGGCCATCGATGGCCCCGCGGAGGACTTCGAGGCGCGCCTCTACCTGCAGACGGATGAACTCGTCGTCGGCGGGCAGACCTTCCAGAAGGGCTCCATCGAGGCGGCGGCGAGCCGGTTCAGCACTACGGGCACAGTGCTCGTGGACTTCGGGCCGGTGGTACTCGAGGGCGCCGGCGGACTGGTCCAAGTGGCGGGGTTCTGGGACTCCCAGTCGGGAGCCGTAAACGCGTCCGTGGATGCCGCGGGACTGCGGTTCCGCGCGCTAGCGGATCTGCTCACTGCGTGGAGTGATGACCCCGCCGGCATGGCGCCCATCACGCGGGCGGCCGACACGGTGGGGGGCGAGATCTTCGGGCACCTCGACATCGATGGGCAGCCCGGCTCGCTCTACATCACCGGCACGGGCCTGCGGCTGCAGCAGGCGAGCTACCTCGGGGATACCCTTCCCATGGTGACTGGTACCGTCACTTGGGATCAGTTCAACGAGAGGGTCGTTGCACCCGAGTTCGCGATCATCGGTGAATCCGGCATAGTGGAGGGCCGGGTGGACGCTACCCTCGGCGATGATGGGCGAATCGACGGGACGGTTGAAGGGCGCGATGTGCTCCTGGCGCGCTATGCGGCCCTCTTCGGAGGAGAGGCGCTGACGGGCGGCACCGGATCCTTCCGGATGGTCGTCCATGGGGAGACCGACTCCCCTGCCGTGAGCGGAACCATCACGGCGCGCGACCTGGTAGTGACTCTTCCAGAGGGGCTCCATAGCGCCATCGGTCAGACGCTGCAGTATGACAGCTTGACCGTGCAGGGGGTCGCGCTGAACGAAGGCGCGCTCACCGTGTCAAGCATCCTGCTAGGAGCGGCCGAGGGAGGGCTGCGCCTCGATGACGTCCACCTCCCCTTCTCCTACCGCGAGGGGGGCTTCGTGCGGGATCGAGGCATCGGCGCGAGACTCTGGCTGCCTCGGCAAGACCTGGCAGAGGTGAGGCCCCTGCAAAGCCTGCTCCGCCGTTGGGGTGTCACGGGAGATGTCGAACTGGACGTGGCGATCGGTGGCACGCTCGCACGGCCCAGCCTGAACGGGTATCTCGCCATCGAGGATGGTAAAGCGGTGTACACGGCCGACAATGGCGTTGCCCAACGCCTGCTCGGCGGCGCGCCTCTGACGGTGGAAGACGTGGACATCCGTGTGGCCATAGCCCCCGGGCAGGACTCGGAGCTTGGACGCATCACTCTGGAGAGCTTCCAGGGGAGAGCTCTGGGTGGTGAGTTCTCCCTGGGCGGCGGCGTCTCGCTAGTCGGGTGGTCGCCGCTCGATCCCCGCAACCGTTTTGATCTGGCCGGCCAGATCACAGGGGTCCAACGTCGGCTGTTCTCCGGGCCGAACGGGGTCATGGATCTGCGAACAGCCGCGCTGTCAGTCGTCTACCAGCCGGAGACGGGCGTGAACGCCCTTCGGATCGAGGACCTCGATGCGGGGCTGGGCTCGGGCCGCATCACGGCGAGTGGGTCCGTCGACCTCAGGCCCGAGAACATGGGCGAAAGGCTCGGCTACAACCAGTGGAATGACGTGACGGTGACGCTGGACGCTATACCGGTCAACGCGCGCGACCTAGCGGAGTTCGCGCTGGTCACCATCGGGGGCAATGAAGCCGACCTCAGCAACCTCGATGTGGGCCACGGCGTTCTCGACGGCTCCATCACCGTGAGTAGTCCGGTAGCAACGGGCGAGGAGCGAGTTCCCGCTACCATCGGTGGCGAGATCACCCTGAGCGATGCCGAGCTCATCATCCCCACCTCGCTCTCGTCTGGGGGCGACCCAGTCCTCTGGTCCCTGGAGCGCGAGGACTTCGTGCTCAGCGATCTCAAGCTGCTGGTGGGTAAGGACGTGAACGTGCCACTGCTAGACGCCCCGCTATCGGGTGCGGCGACTGCCTCGGGTTCGCTGCGTCGCCCCTCCCTCTCCGGGGTGTTCAGCGGGGCCGGTGGCGGGATCTCGGTCTTGGGGCGGACGTGGGACATTGATCGGTTCGGCCTGAGCTTCGAGTACGCCGTGTCCGCGAGTTCCGAGCTCGAGCTCGATGCTAACCTAGACGTCCAGGCCGGGACGTACGTCGCCTATCGCGGTCGGAACACCCGCGTCCAGCTCGCCATCCGTGGTCCGTTGGGCGCGACGGAGATCCAGCTGTCGTCTGAGCCACCGATCCCCGAGAGCGAGCTCATCCAGCTCATCGGAACGGGAGGCGGAGGCGAAGGGGGAGGCGGTGCTGCGGCGATCGGGGACGCCCTCAGTTCGGACCTCTCCGCAGCCCTGGGCGGTCTGGTGAGCGAGCAAGCGGTCAAGGGTCTCGTGGGGCGGATCCGCGAGGCGCTGGGGTTGGAACAGTTCAGCCTCGAGATCGGCGAGCATGCTGAGCTGAGCGGATTCGACATCGAGGCGGAAGTGTTCCCGAACCTGTTCATTCGGGTCCGTCAGACCAACGATCAGGACTTCCGTAAGGACGAGATCCGATTCGGCATCACCTACAAGCTCCCCGGTCGCGGTCGGTTCTCTCTAGAGACAACCAACACGGGCAAGCTGCAGGCTTCGCTAGAAGCCGCGTGGTCCTTCTGAGGCCAGGATAGAGCAAGCGCATCGGCGAACTCCCCAGTCGGAGGTGAGCCGATGCCCCACGTCCTAGCCATCGCGTCGATAGCGCTCTCAATGCTCCAACCCGGAGGAGAGCCGACCCTCACGATCTACGTCTCCCCGGCGGGCGACGACGCCGCTGCGGGCTCCTCCGATGCCCCGCTCGCTTCGCTCCAGGCAGCCCGCGATCGAGTGAGAGACCTCAGGGAGGGGGGCGCCGAGGGCCTCATTGAGGTGCGGTTCGCAGGGGGCGAGTATGAGCTCTCGAAGCCCGTCGTTTTCACCCCCGATGACACGGGACCGACCACGTACCGGGCGGCCGATGGCGAGGAGCCGGTGTTCACTGGTGGACGACGCGTCCATGGGTTCACGGTGCGCCAGGACGGCGTGTGGACCGCCTCAGTGCCGGAAGCCGCGGAAGGTGAGTGGCGCTTCGAGCAGTTATGGGTGAACGGCCAGCGAGCCATTCCTGCCCGCGAGCCGGACGAGTTCTACTACTACACCCGCGGCAAGGCCGGACCCGTGCGAGACCCGCACACGGGAGAAGGCAGTCTGCTGCCTAACTCCTCCTTCATCGCTCGTCCCTCGGACATTCAGAACGTGCCCGTTGGCGCCTGGGTTGTGCCCTATCACTCCTGGGCCACGTCTCACCTGCCCATCGCGTCCGTCGACCACGAGACGGGTGTGGTCGTTACGCGCGGGGCAGCGGCATGGCCCTTCGAGCAGTGGGCGCCCAGCCAGCGTTACCACCTCGAGCGGTACGAGGCGGCTCTTGACTCGCCCGGAGAGTGGTTCCTGCGAGAGGACGGCACGCTCCTGTACTACCCGCGGGACGGTGAGACCCCGGAGACCGCCGAGGTCATCGCGCCCGTAGCGGAGGGCTTCCTGCGTATCGTGGGGGAGCCCGCCGTCGGTCTGTGGGTCCGGGACTTGCGCTTCGAGGGCTTTACCTTCCTCCACGCTGAGTGCCGCCTGCCGGAGGATGGCATCAGTGATGGGCAGGCTGCGGTGAGCATCGGAGCTGTCGTCGAGGTCGACGGCGCCGCTAACGTGACCCTCCACGACTGCCGTTTTCGGCATATCGGCCCCTATGGCGTCTGGTTCCGACGCGGCTGTCACGGCGCGGAGCTGACCCAGTGCATGATCGAGGATGCGGGCGCGGGAGGTGTCCGCATCGGGGAGACAGTGATCCGGAGCGATCCGGCGGAGCGAACCTCCGGCATTGTTGTCGACAACAATGTTCTCAGGGCCCTGGGACGCATCTTCCCCGAAGCGGTCGGCGTGTGGATCGGCCAGAGCGGAGGCAACCAGGTCACCCATAATGAGATCGCCGATCTCTACTACACAGGCGTCTCCGTGGGCTGGCGCTGGGGCTACGCGGAGAGCCTCTCCACCGACAACACCATCGACTACAACCACATCCATCACATCGGCTGGGGCGTGCTGAGCGACATGGGGGGTGTCTACACGCTCGGCCCCTCGCCCGGCACTACGGTCAGCCACAACCACATCCACCATGTCTACTCGTACGATCACTATGGTAGGGGCGGCTGGGGGCTCTACAACGACGAGGGTAGCTCCGAGATCATCCTCGAGGGCAACCTCGTCCACGATGTGAAGACGGGCGGGTACCACCAGCACTACGGGCGCGAGAACCTCATACGCAACAACATCCTCGCCTTCAGTCTGGACGGCCAGCTGCAGCGCTCCCGTGTGGAGGATCACCTCTCCTTTACCTTCGAGCGGAACATCGTGTACTGGCAGGATGGCCCGCTCTTCACAGGCTCCTGGGAGGACGACAACGTGGCTGTGCGCGACAACCTCTACTGGAGGGCCGATGGGGAGCCCATAGGCTTCGCCGGGCGGACCTTCGAGGATTGGCAGGCCCTCGGCAAGGATGAGGGCGGGATCGTCGCCGATCCCCTCTTCATCAGCGCCGAGGAGAGGGACTTCCGGCTGCGCGAGGAGTCCCCGGCGCTCGCCATCGAGTTCGAGCCCTTCGATGCCGCCCTGGCCGGGGTCTATGGCCCCGAGGAGTGGGTCGCCGAAGCGAGGCGCATCCAGTACGGCGATGTCCAGTTCGCACCCGAACCTCCGCCTCCGCCGCCGCTTACCTTTAGCTACGACTTCGATCTAGCCCCCCCGGGCAGCCAGCCGGCCGGCGCCGTAGTCAACACCAGTGGCGGAGGGGACGGGATCGGTGTTGTGGAGGTCGGTGGGGACCACGGTCGGGCCGTCGAGATGATCGATGCCCCGGGACTCCCGCTCCGCTACAACCCGCACTTCTTTTGGTCGCCGCATCACGTCGACGGCCTAACGACTCTAGCTTTCGAGATCCTGATCGAGCCCGACACGGTGTTCTACCACGAGTGGCGAGACGCGGCGAACCCCTATCGGACCGGCCCCAGCCTCAGGATTGAGGCAGGGTCGCTGCGCGCGGGCGGACGGGCGATCGAGCTGCCGGTGGGCCAGTGGATTCGCCTCGAGCTCCGGTGTGGCCTCGGCGGCGAGTCAACCGGCCTGTGGGACCTGCAAGTGGGCCTGCCTAACGGTGCGGAGCGGAGGCTCAGCAGCCTGCCATTCGTGTCCGAGGAGTTCAGTGAGCTGCAGTGGGTAGGCTTTGTGAGTGACGCCGACACGGCGACCCGCCTGCTTCTTGATAACATCGTGCTCTCACGGAAGCCGCCTGCTGGTCTGGAGGAGTAACCATGGGACGGGCACTGGCGACATCGTTCGTGCTTCTCTCACTCTCTGTGGCGTCGATGGCCGAGGAACTCGACCTCGCCAGCGCCCTAGCGGAAGCAACCCTTCCACCGACGGGCGGAACCTACGACCTCGATTGGGCGGACGGCGTTCCTACGGTGGCCTTCGGTAAGACATCCACGGAACGTGAGTTCGTAGGGGTCACATTGGCACTGCCGCCGCTGGGCTTCGAACCACAGAGCCTCTGGGCGACGGTGGAGTTTGCGGACCTGGAGCAAGAGGCCACTCGCCTTGCGTGTATCCTCTGGACCGACGACCGCCAAGCCTGGTACGCCGTCCAGCAAGCCCCATCGGGCGCCTTTGAGAGTCGCGCCGTCGAGGTGTCGCTGCCCCTGACGGGCCTATCCCGTGCCGCCTTCACGAGCGCCAAGGGCTCGATCGAGTGGTCAGGCATCACGCGGCTGTGGCTGGGCGTCGTGGTGGACGACTCCGTGGAGGGCAAGGTATCCATACGCTCGGCCGCCCTCTCGACCAGGCCTCACCGCGCCTCGGAGCCGCTCGTCCTAGCTGAGCCGGGGCGGCCAGGCTCATGGGACGTCGGGGGCGATCCCAGCGCCCAGTGGGAACTGGACTACCCCGAGGATGGACCGAACGGCGAGACCATCACGGAGATCCGGTTCCGTTTTCCTGGGGGTAGCCACATGTACCTCACCCCTGCGGTGAGCGTGCCTGGGTCGCTGACGGGGTACCGGGCTCTGCGCCTGGTGTACCAGGCAGCCCTACCCGACGGCATCGAAGGGTTACTCGTCATGCTCTCGGAGGACGCGGCGCAGTTCCAAGGGCCGACCCCTCCGCCGACCGACGGGGAGTGGGCTGAGGTCCTTCTCGATCTCGCTGACTTCCATCTGGGAGGCTGGAGCAGCGATGACGATGGGCGGCTCGATCTCTCCAGAGTGGGGCGCGTGTTCGTCGGAGCCCATGGAACGGCCGAAGGCACGGGCGGCGAGGGCGTGATCCGCATCGCGACTGTCGAGTTCGTGCCTTAGGCGTTCCCCGGCCATCAAGAGAGGAGCCGCCATGTATCGCTCGCTAGTGCTGTGGGTGGCGCTGATTGTGGCGCCGATCATCGGAACGGGCTGTTCCGTGCTGGAGGGCTCGGGTAGCGAGGACTACCGGTCGTCCATCCTCACAGCCCTCGTCTGGCCAGAGCCTGGGAACATCACGGTGTACATGGCCCCTACGCTGGCAGGCTCAGGCGAGGCTGTTGCCGAGGCCGATCGCGAGGCGATCCGCAACGGCTTCCGCGCGTGGACGAACGGACTGTCAGGCATGGCTGTGGCGTTCGTAACGACCGAATCTGAGGCTGACATTGTCGTACGGTTCGCCGTTTCAAGCCCAGGCGTGACCATCGCGAGGACGACGGTGAGCCCGGCATCGAGCACCGAGATCGCCAAGGTGACCATGCTGTTTCTCGTGAACCCCGCGCCCCATGATCTCGACCTCACATGCCTACATGAGATTGGGCGTGCCCTGGGCATGGTGGACGGGCGCAGCCCCTACGCCTTCGATGTGATGAGCGGGCAGCCGAACCTGACCCCGGCGCCCAGTGAACGTGATCTGGAGACCCTGCGGGTCATATACCGCGAACAGGGACTGGAGATCTGACCGATGGCTGGCCTCGGCCGTGCTCAGCACCATGCACTGCCTACAGCCAGATGACTGCCGAAGGAGCCTGGGAATGAGCCTCAGCCGCCTGCACCGCCGTGAGTTTCTCAGTCGCACCATCGCCGCCTCGACCCTCGCGCTCGTGTCTCCCAGGGCCTGGGCCGTCGAGGCCACGCCGACGAACCTCGTGCTCATGCTCGCAGATGGGCTCACCCCGCGTCTCATGGACGGCGTTGACTCAGGCCTGGTGGGCTTTCTCGGTTCGGCAACCAGGTTCCCCCGGGCGTACCTGCGGACCGCTTTGCCCACCAGCGCCGGTGTCATGGAGAGTCTAGGCGCGGAGAGTCGCCTGCTGATGCAGGCCTCCCTCGAGAAGCGCGGCTACCGCGCCCGGTTCATGTGCCGCGAGGGTGACTGCTTGGCCGAGGCGGAGCGCTTCATGCTGGCGAGGGAGCCCTTCTTCCTGGCGGTCGACGTAGGATCAAGGGCCTTCGGCCGTGTGCCTTCGCTGGCGAACGGCCAGCGATCAGGGCTCATCGGCGCGAACGTCGAGGGCATGCTCCGCTGTCTGGACCGTGCTGGCGTGGCGGACCGGACCCTCGTCGCGCTGCTCGGCGGACCTGACCGCGATAGTGTCACCTGCGAGGGCGCGCTCCATGTGCCCCTCGCCATCCGCTGGCCGGGCGTGTCGAAACCGGGGTCGCTGTCGGAGGCTCTCGTATCGACAGCGGACCTGGTGCCCACGCTGCTCGACGCGGCCGGTCACCCGTCATCGCGGTCGATGGGCGTGAGTCTGCGACGGCCCCTTGGTGGCGATCTGTCAGGCTGGCGCCGGGTGCTGTGCTCGGAGATCGACGCATCGAACGGGCGACTCGCGGAGCCTCGGCGGTCCATCCGCGACGAGCGTTACCGACTGACCCATAGCCTCCTGGGCGGCTCCCGCCGCAGCGGGCACCCGGAGTTCGAGCTCTACGACCTCAGCCGGGACCGCGCGGAGCGGCGTAACCTGGCTGGCGACACGCGCCATCGAGCCGTCGAACTGGCACTGCGCTGGCGACTCAGGTCCTGGCGGGAGCGCATCGGCGATCCCCTGCTCGATCCTCAGGCACTGTGGGACATCGCCTAGCCGAGGCCGTAAGCGTGGGCAGCTTGCTCCTGATCGCCTGCGGCATAGAGGGCGGCCCCAAGCAGCGGGTCGGGACTGGCCGCGCCACTCGACAGGGCGCGGATCGCGCCGGCCGGATCGCCTGAGCGCAGGGCGATGAGCCCAGTCAGAGCGCGAACGCTGGGCGCGTCCGCGTGATCGGGCAACAGGGCTCGCGCGAGGGCCTCTTCGGCGCCTGCGAGATCGTCCACCCAGAGATGAGCCAGCACGGCGAGTTCGGCGCCCCGGCGGGATTGCCCCTCGATCCTTGCCGCGAGGCCCGCCGCAGCTTCCTGCCGTACTTCCTTGGGCTCGCCAGCAAGCAGTCCCTCGGGACCGACCGCCGCGTACAGCAGGCCCTCAGCGTGGACCGTGGCCTCGTGGCAGAGCAGTCCAGGGAAGCCACCGTCGGCCGAGTGCCGCGGGTCGGCCAGCAACTCCGCCAGAGCGCGGTAGTCCCACAGTCCCGGCCAGTAACCCTCCGGGGCGAGGCTCTGGACTCTGGCGAGCTCAGCCGACGCCAAGCGGGCCGCCTCCGTGACGCCGCCCAAGGCGATGGCGCCGGCCGCCTGACTGGCGGCGGGATCCTGGGCTGCGGCGAAGGCCCGGCCGAGGGCGTGCAGCCCTAGGGTGTAGGCGGCGCCGGGAGAGTCGGGCTCGGCTCGACGCCACGTCAGCAGTGCCTGCAGGATGCGCTCGTTGCCCACTGCGATGGAGGCGAAGGGGGGCAGGGGGGCCGGCGCTGAGGGGAGACGCCTATCGAGCCGGCGCAGGTACTCCCGCGAGACCAGCAGCTCCTCGATGAGCGGAAGAGCCGCCCGGACCTCATCGAGGTCCTCGAGGGCGAGCATGTGGTCCGTCGCGGAGGCCATGGCGGACGCGTAAGCGCGCGAGTCCACGACCAGGTCGGGCTCGACACCGGCCAGCACGGCCGCAAGATCCCGCATGGACGCGGGGTGATCGGGCAGGACTCCCAGCGCCTCGGCCAAGTGCCGGACCTCGACCTCCGCGAGCGCGAAGTCGAGTCGAGCCTCGGCGAGGGGCGGCAGGTCATCCCGCTCCTCTGTGAGCGGTTTCACCGCCCTGCCTGCGATTGCTGCGAGCCGTGCGCTGAGCCACGGATCGGCGGCGGCTATCGTGTCCGAGACGCCCTCATCACAGAGCGCAGACGCGGCTCGGTAGTCGCCCATCTCGAGGAACGACAGCACCGCGTCCAGCAGTCCCTGGGGGCTGTCTGACTCGGCTCGCTGTTGGCTTTCGGCCGCCCCCATGGGGGGCGTCAGGTCGAAGGGAACGGAGACGCCCAGGGGCTTCGTGGACACGACGCACTCAGGCAGCCGCTCGGGATCCATGAACGCCATCGCGCTGCGGCTGGTCGGCGCCGGGAGGGAGCGCGCATCCAGGCTCACGCGGACATCCACGAGGCCCAGGGAATCCGGCGTACTCACCGCGAGGTCCACGCTCTCCAACAGACCGCTCGCGCTCAGCCGGCGTCTGCCCTCCTCCAGGGCGGAGGGGCGCAGCAGCCCAAACGCGTCCAGGGACAGGACCTCGCGAAGGGTCTCCTCGGAGAGGAGCGGCGGGCCTATCCACCTCGTCTCCATGCTGCGGACGCGATGTTCGAGAATGGGGAACCTCACCCGCCCCGTACGGTCCACCGACGGCAGGCCCACATCAGCCGAGAGGTCGCTCTCGTCGAATGCCTGTCGGATCACCTCTGCGGCATACCGCCGCTTTGTGGCATCGAAGATCAGCCCTATGGGATAGGTCCTCGACGCAGCCCGCTCCAGTACATCCTGGTCGATTCCCGAGACCCTGCCGAACTCATATCCCGATACAACGGGGTTCGCCTGCAACGCGTACGTCAGCCGGACGCCGCGCTCGACGGGCTCCACCCAGTAGTCCGACCTCTCGGCGCTGAACAGCCCCGTAGCGACGAAGCGGGCGAGGTCTCGGGAGGCCATCGCGGGTGTGTAGCGGATGCCAGCGCGCGCCTCTATGAGGCGGCTCAGCACCCCATGATCGAGTTCCGGGCCGCGTCCCAGCTCATCGGTGCGGGTCAGTATCTCCAGGCTCGCGATCCGCTGCGCCGCGGCGGGAGCCACGCAGACGACGAGCAGCAGGCAACAACAGGCGAGACGTAGCGGGTTCACGTCAGGCCTCCCTAGGGTCCGTATTTGGGCACGCGTGCCACATCCCTAGAACGATCCCAGGCGGGCGTCTGGTTCCGAAGCCGATCTCAGGGTCCCTGAGGCTCCAACCGTGGCCGCCCCCAGTGAGCCCAGTCGCAGTAGTACGATCCCTCCGAGTCCACGACCAACTCGATGACCACGGTCTGGTCTGCGTATGCAGAGAGATCGGCCTCCAAGACCTGACGCGGGCCTGGCTCCATATGAAGGCTGCCCTGGCGCACACCTCCGACCCACACCTCGAAGGTTACGCCGTCCGACAGGGAGCCGTCACGGAGGCCAACCTCGGCCACGAAGCGAGACGGCTGGGCGGGCAAGGTGACCAAGGCCTGGAGAGAGATCTCCCCGCCGTCGGGTGGGTGGGTGGTCATCCCTGGCATCGCCACGCCATCGATCTCCGCCGGAGCCACGGTGAGGCCGGCGTACTGCCCCATGGGCTGGTCCAGCCCGCGAACGTCACGACAGGAGAGCCGCCAAGACAGGCCGCTCAGGTCAGTAGGCAGGGCGATCGATGTCGGAGCATCGTCCGTGAAGTAGATGGCGCCAGGGAAGGGCATGAGGACCTCCGCGCGTCCGTCGTACTCGGCGGCGAGATCGGTTCCGACGGGGTTCTGCGGCAGTTCTCCCGCCAGTGTGATAGGGGCGAGCCCTCGCCGCTCGCGGTCGATCACGGGGTCACTGAGCGCGCCCCAATCGAAGGATGGATCGCCATCAGGCCCGGGGCCACACGAGACGTCGAGGGAGATGGCATGGCCCGCCAGGGGCGTCAGGTCGAGCGCGAGCGACTCCCCCTCCTCCGTGCGCGCGATAGCCGAGACCGCGAGAGGCTCGATGAGATCCTCCTGGCTGGTCGCTCGCACGGTGAACTCCGCGCCGTCGCTCTTGCCTTCCGCTCCCGGCCGCAGGTGCGCGCGGGCGCGGAAGGTGAGCCGGTCCGCCTCCGGCAGTGTGAACTCATACCGCGCCAGAGCGGTCCCCGCTGCGGCCCGGCCCTCTGGGCCCGCCTGCCAAGAGGGATGGAAGTGGAGCCCGCGGGCCCCGCGCGCAATCATGGCGCCCAGGGCTTCGGGCCCACCCAGCCCCCCCTGCTGCCAGGTGTGCGGCTCGCCCTCGAGCACAAGCGCGCAGCGCGCGGCAGGCAGATCCCGGCCCAGATCCGCGACGATCCTGCCCTCATCCGACAAGCTCACACGGGTGTACGCCGAGCCAGGTGTGTTGACGCGCGCCCCGGCGTCAAGCGGCGCGGCCTCGACATGGAGTAGCGCCATGTTCCGCGGGGTGTCCTTGTAGATGTACCACCGGTCGGGATCGAGCCCGAGCAGGGCCTCCTCGGAGTAGTACCGCCAGCCATCAATGGTTCCCGGCAGATCAACGCGGTCAACACCCGCCACGACGCGGTAGACGGTCTCATCTCCTACTCTGAAGACGGTGCCGTCATCGTCCAGGTACTCCGCACGCCGTCCATCGGAGGCGCGGTACGCGTAGCACAAGCTATCGGGCCACGGACCCGAGGTATCAGCCTCAAACCGTCCCTCCTGCCACGCCCGCGCCTCATCGAACGCGAGCTGCCAGAAACCCGCCGGCTCCTCGAGAGCCGATGCGGTGGGTCCCACGATCGTCGGGATGACATTCTGCCGCCGATAGGCCTGACGCCACGCCGAATACGCCTGCCCGTCCGCCGGCGGGGCCATGCCCAGGTAGCCGTAATGCTTAGTGTGTGGCGTGAACAAGTAGGCGCTGATGGGATGCGCGCGGTCGAGCCACTCGCGATCCCACTCCGAGTCCGTGTGGTTGTAGCTCTGGACATGCCGTTGGGCGAAGGCCTCGTAGGCGAAGGAAACCTCATTGAGTCCCTCGCCCGACAGGGCCACCTGAGGGAGCGCCTCGCGCAGAGCACGGTGAAGCTCCAGAGCCCCCTGCGGGGCGTTGACGCCATCAACCAAGCCACCCGCATGGTTGGGGATCACCAATGTCTGATCGATGTGGACCGCGTCGAAGCGAAGCTCCTCCCAAGCTGTCGCCATGCGGTCGACGAGCTCCGCTTGCCACCGCTTGTATCCCGGATGGATGTACGCGAACTTGATGATCGGCTCGACGCGATCCCAGATCCACCACATCGGCGCGCCTGTCTCGGGGTCCAGGAGATGGTGGGCCTCGAACTCCTCGTAGAGGGGGTGCAACGGATCGACGCCGAAGTAGTTGAAATGCGGCATCACGCGGAAGCCCAGGTCGTGCGCGCGCTGGATGAACGCGGCGAAGCCCGTCGCCGGCGTGTAGTCCGGGTAGTTCCGGTCATAGGGATCCTGACGCCAGGTCGGGATGTAGAGCAGCGTTTGAGCGGGATCGCACCGCGCCGCTAGAGGCTCGAGTAGGGACGGTTCTGCGGACATGGTGACGCAGAGCCGTATGTCGTCGATCCACTCGGGCTCACCGGCCCTTGCTGCTGACAGGTCGTGATAGGCGTCAAGGTGGGCGCGGTAGCGGTCCGCCGGCACTCGCCAGTCGCCCTGGTAGCAGACGATCCGCCAGGGGAGGGTGGTGTGGCCAGTGAGCGCGTCCCATGGCGCGTCGTTGTGGCTCTCGAGGACCACATCCCAGCAGCCATCGCGCCGCACGATCTCGATCTCCTTGAAACGGATCGGATCGCCGTCGGCCATGACCGCGAAGCCTTCGCCGTCGCCCTGGAGAATCACTAGGCCCGCTTCCCACTGCAGCGGCCACGGGGCCCGGTAGGCGGGCGGAGCACTCTCGTGCGTGAGCACGATGCCCGTGCAGGCAGGGAGGATCACGTCAAGGTCATCCGGGATCCCGCGGATCGCCAGCGCGATCCCCTTCACGCCGGCGGTGGCTGAGCTCGCGCTGCCTTGGATGACCGCATCGTCGCCGTCCGCGACCGCCACCCATGTCACGTGCCCAGGATCCATTGGCGCCGCATGGCCAGGTAACAGGATGCCGCCCTCAGCCACGCCACCCTGACCAGCGTATGCCCGGCCGCTGTAGGGCGAAGTAAGGGATGTCACGGATGACGTAGAAGGGTCAAGCACGATCTCTGGCGGGGCAGAAGCGAGGTACACGGAGAAACACAACAGGGCAACCATGGGAAGCCACCTCTCGCGGCGAGAAGTGAAGCGCGCATTCTCGGCGCCTCGGAGATGGAGCCTGGCGGGCTCAGCGCGGAGCACCGAGCCCGCCATCGCCCTTGACGTGCCTACCCCGCAGCTAGATCAGAGCCTCGCGGGTGGTGTGCGGCAGGCGTACGCCCTATGGACGGGCGTTCGTGATCTTGCCGCAGCAGTTGCGCAGCATCTTCTTTCGGCCGCCGACGAAGGTCATGGTCACGGTCACGGGCTGTCCGCAATAGCGGCACAGCCTAGCGCGCGACTTGGATGCCTGCCGGGCGGCGACATTCGTCTTGCTCTTGCCCATTCGACTGCACCTCCTCAGGCGTTACCCCGGCGGCGGTTCCGACGGGATCCGTCGTCCCCGCGCCGGCTCGGGACCGCTTGCTACAAGACCACTACGCCGTGGAGGGGCAGGCGTCCTGCCTACCAGTAGTCGTACACACAAACAGCCGCCCTAGCTGATCCCAAGGCGGCTGATCGCGTTCTGGTTGCTGCTACGGGGGCTACGCCCGCGCGTTGGTGACCTTGCCGCAGCAGGTGCGGAGCATCTTCTTGCGGCCACCAACGAAGGTCATGGTTACAGCGATTGGCTTGCCACAGAAACGGCAGAGCTTCACGCGGGCCTTGGCTTCCTGACGAGCACCGACATTGGTCTTACTCTTGCCCATAGGGTTTCCTTCCGGTACAAGGCTACAGCGGCAACGTCGCGCCTGGGCGCTCATTGCCACGGGGGTAGGCCAAACGCACACCAAGCGAACAGGTTACCCGAATCCGAGAAGGGTGCGCAAGGACTGATTCGCCTTCAACCGGCAGGACACTCACCCAACGCGGAAGAAGCGCGGCAGGCGAGTCTGTCGCCGAAAGGACGAACCGGACGTGTATGTTCTCATCAAGGACCTGCCTCAACACATAGGCCAAGAGGTCACCCTACGCGGGTGGCTCTACAACAAGCGCGGACACAAGAAACTCCGGTTCCTGATCCTTCGCGATGGCACCGGTCTCTGTCAGGCGGTGTGCTTCCGGCCAGACCTCGACGAGGCCGCGTGGAACGCGGCTGACCAAGCCACACAGGAGACCTCGCTCGAGGTGACCGGGGTGGTGAACCCCGTGGACGAGGAGCACCACGCGCCGGGTGGGGTCGAGCTTGCGGTTGGCTCCGTTCGCCTCGTGCAGGTGCCTGCGGACGACTACCCCATCACGCCCAAGGAGCATGGTGTCGACTTCCTCATGCGGAACCGCCATCTGTGGCTCCGCAGCCAGCGTCAGTGGCATCTGATCCGACTCCGCAATGAGGTCATCTTCGCTCTCCGGAAGTTCTACTATGACCGCGGCTTCGTGTGCTTCGACTCCCCCATCCTCACTGGGGCCATCGGCGAGAGCGCTGGATCGCTCTTCGAACTGGAGTACTTTGATCTGGGCAGCGCGTACCTGGCGCAGACGGGGCAGCTCTACCAGGAAGCGGCCATCATGGCCCATCGGAACACTTTCTGCTTCGGCCCCACCTTCCGTGCCGAGAAGTCGAAGACCCGCAAGCACCTCACGGAGTTCTGGATGCTTGAGGCCGAGATGGCTTACTGCAGCCATGACGAGTCGCTTCAGCTCCAGGAGGACATGGTCGTGTACGTTGTCCGCTGGTGCCTGGAACAGTGCGGCGATGCCCTTGCTGAGGTCGGTCGCGATCTCGCCCCTCTGGAGCGTGCCGCCGAGGGCCGTTTCGAGCGCCTGCTCTACCGCGATGCCGTGAAGCTGCTGCAGAAGAAGGGCTCGGACATCCAGTTCGGCGAGGATCTGGGCGCGCCGGAGGAGACGATCCTCGGTGCGGAGTTCGACAGACCCGTCTTCGTCTGCAACTATCCCCGCGCGGTGAAGGCCTTCTATATGAAGCGCAACCCGGACGATCCTGAGACGGTGCTATGTGCGGACCTCATAGCGACGGAGGATCATGGTGAGATCATCGGTGGCTCTGCGAGGGAGGACGACATTGATCTCCTCATGGAGCGCATCGCCCAGGAGGGCCTGCCTGCGGAGTCGTACGAGTGGTACCTCGACCTGCGGCGCTATGGCAGCGTCCCTCACGCTGGCTTCGGGCTTGGGCTGGAGCGTCTCGTGAAGTACGTCGGCGGTCTGCCACACATTCGAGAGGCGTGCTGCTTCCCACGGATGATGGAGAAGCTGTACCCCTAGCTATGACGCGGGTCCCGTGTGCGCCACGCGCCCTGCGTGCCGCAGGTTACTCACGGTGGAGCGCGAAGTCTATGCAGTAACTGATCGCATATCTAGGAGGCAAGCCACATGTCCGCCATTCCACCTCTCTTCGAGGAACTTGCCGCGAAGGGGCTAGACCCCGAGTCCATCGTCGAGCGGCTGACCAAGCAGGAGATCGAGACCCCGTCGTGGGGGTATGCCAACTCCGGCACGAGGTTCGGGACCTTCCGGCAGCCATGGGCCGCCACGAATACCCAGGAGAAGATCGCTGACGCTGCCACCGTGCACACGTACACGGGTGTTGCGCCATCCGTGGCCGTGCATGTCAAGTGGGACTTCGAGGACGACGATGCGGATGCGGTTGTCGAGTACGCCCGGAGCGTTGGCGTCCGCATCGGGGCCATCAACCCTAATGTGTTCCAGGATCAGGAGTACAAGCTGGGCAGCTTCGGTAGCCCCGATCCGGCCTCGCGCCAGAAGGCCCTCGATCACTGCCTGGAGAGCGTTGAGATCGGCAAGAAGACCGGCTCACGCTACCTCTCTCTATGGTTCGCGGACGGCACGAACTACCCCGGCCAGGACGACATGCGCAAGCGCAAGCGCTACTTCACCGAGGCGCTACAGACGGTCTACAACGCGATGCCCGAGACCATGACCATGCTTATCGAGTACAAGCCTTTCGAGCCGGCCTTCTACCACACGGACATCGCCGACTGGGGCATGTCCTCCGCCTTCGCCCGGGCCTGCGGTGAGCGCGCCAAGGTACTGGTCGACCTGGGGCACCATCTCCAGGGCGCCAACGTGGCCCACATCGTCTCATTCCTACTCGATGAGGGAGAACTCGGCGGGTTCCACTTCAACGACTCGAAGTACGCCGACGACGACCTCACCACGGGCTCCATCAACCCCTTCGAGCTTTTCACCATCTACTGTGAGCTCGCCCGGGCCGAGGAGGATCCGAACATCGACGCGGACATCGCGTACATGGTCGACCAGAGCCACAACCTGAAGCCCAAGATCGAGGCCATGATCCAGACCGTCGAGCAGATCCAACGGGCCTATGCCAAGGCCCTGTGCATGGATCTAGGGACTCTGCGCGAACGGCAGGACGCCGGCGACGTGGCGGGAGCTGAGCAGTGTTACGTGGATGCCTTCAATCTCGACGTGAGGCCTCTGCTATACGCGGCCAGAGAGCGGATGGGCGTCCCCACGGAACCCCTGCAGGCTTACCGTGCGTCCGGACACACAGAGAAGCTGGCCGAGGAGCGGCGAGGCCGGCGTGGCGCGAGCAGCCTCGGCTGAGCGACTGCCCGACCTCTGCGATACGGAAGGTGGAGACCTACCTATGATCGATCGGCGGAAGTTCCTCAAAGCGGCATCGCTATCCGGCCTAGGCCTGGCGGGTGGCGCCTTCGCTATGCAGCACCCCACCAGTGTTCGTGAGTTCGCGAGGAGAGCCCCCGTAGCTCCGGAGAAGCCCAAGGTGATCCCCATCGCCCTGCAGCTCTACTCGGTGCGCGACGACTGCGCGGCCGACCTGCCCGGAACTGTGGCCAAGGTTGCGGACCTGGGGTACGACGGCGTGGAGTTCGCGGGCTACTACGGATACTCGGCAGAGGACATCAAGCGCATCCTCGACGACAATGGCCTCCAATGCGCCGGGACCCACATCGGCATCGACACTCTCTTAGGGGATGCGCTCAGCCCGACGGTGGAGTTTCACAAGACCATCGGCTGCAAGTACCTCATCGTTCCCGGTCTCGGGGGTGACTACTCTGGCTCGAAGGAGAACTGGCTGAAGGCTGCCGATGCCTTCAACACGATTGCGGCCGCTCTGAAGCCCGAGGGGATGTGGACTGGCTACCACAACCACACCCACGAGTTCATCCCGCTGGAGTCGGGCGAGCTGCCCTGGGATGTGCTGTTCGGCAACACGAGCAAGGACGTCTGTATGCAGTTCGATACCGGCAACGCGATGCATGCCCAGGCGGAGGCGACGACCTTCCTGGAGCGCTACCCGGGCCGCGCCCGCACCATCCACTGCAAGTCCTACGCTGCCGACAACCCCGACGCGATGATCGGCGAGGACGACGTGCCCTGGCCGCGGGTCATCGAGCTCTGCGAGACCATCGGGAACACGGAGTGGTACATCATCGAGCAGGAGTCCTACCCGTACCCGCCTTTGGAGTGCGCGGAGCGCTGTCTGAACAACTTGAAGGAGATCCTCGGCCGCTAGCGGCGAGGCCCAACGGTGACGCCAGAGGAGGCACCCGTGGCCAAGATACCGATCGCTCTACAACTCTATTCGGTGCGGGATGATTGCACCCGCGACCTGGAGGGCACTATCGCCGCCGTCGCCCAGATGGGCTATGACGGCGTGGAGTTCGCCGGTTACTACGGCCGGTCGGCGGAGGAGTTGCGCGCGCTCCTCGACAGCCACGGCCTAAAGTGCTGCGGCACCCATATCGGGCTCGACGCACTCCTCGGCGACGAGCTCGAGAGAACCGTCGAGTTCAACAAGGTGCTCGGCAACAAGTTCCTGATCGTCCCAGGGCTGGGCCCTGAGTACACCTCGAGTCGCCAGGCGTGGAGGAAGACGGCCGACACTTTCAACGAGATCGCTGCCAGGCTGGAGCCCCTGGGCGCGCTGGTGGGCTACCACAACCACCACACGGAGTTCTCGGAGCTCGATGGTGAGCTGCCGTGGGATACCTTCTTCGGCAATACGGTGCCGGCCGTCGTCATGCAGTTCGATGTTGGCAACGCCCTCTACGGAGGGGCCGAGGCGCCGCCCTTCCTTGAGCGCTATCCGGGCCGGGCGAAGACGGTCCATCTCAAGGAGCACTCGAACACCGACGACACGGCGGTTGTCGGTGAGGGTGATGTGCCGTGGGACGTTATCTTCCACCTCTGTGAGACAACGGGCGGTACCGAGTGGTACATCGTGGAGCAGGAGAGCTATGCCCACTCGCCTCTGGAGTGCGTGGAGCGCTGCATCAAGAACCTTCGGGCCATGGGCAAGTAGCCTCTTCGAGTCAGGTGAACAGGTGACGCGGGCCGGGGGCGCCCCCCGGCCCGCGTCTCGTTTACTCCAGCCCAGTCAGCGCCGCGAGAGCCGTTGCCCACGCTCCAGGCCCACGGCAAGCGAACCGGTGCTGCCGGCCGTTCCGCAGCGTAACCGTGAGAATACGTCCCAGCCCCACCTGTTCGACGGCCACTTCGGCCACGTCCGGAAGCGGGGCGAAGATGGGCGGGTAGTGGAGCGCCAGGTCGCTGCGCGCGAACACGAGCCGCCACTGAGTGAGAAACAGGTGACCCCGCTCCACCTCGTGGCCCCCCGTGAGTGGCCTCGTCACCCGGTCCCTTAGGGATGGCCCGGGCGGAGGCGTTGGACGCAGCAGCGCTCCGGGACCCGACTTGAGCACTTCCTCGGAGTCGTCGAGATACGAATCGATGCGAAGCGAAAGGCCACGCGCTCCAAGGGCTCCCGCATCGTGCGCCAGATCCGTGGATGGAGAGGGCTGTGGCGCGCCGTTCTCATGTCCCTGGATCGTCAACAGCACTGGTACCGCCGTCCGAGGGTTGAGTATGATGCCCCGCACTGCTACCCATTCGCCGATGGCTCGCCCGCACCTGTCATCGAGTCCCGTCCCAAGCAGGCGCGGCCGCCGCGATGGGGAAGGAGACCACTGTCGAGAGGAAGGTGACACCCATGTCCTCGGTGCGCGAACCCGCCGTCGCTGGCCGCTTCTACCCGGGCGCGCGAGCCGCTCTCGAGAAGGCCATCGTCGAGTCCTACCTGTCGCCCTTCGGTCCTGGAGCCCTACCTGATGAGGTCCCTGACCATCCCCTCGATGCTCCCCGTGTGCTCGTCGTCCCACACGCGGGCTACATGTACTCCGGGCCCATCGCGGCGTGTGGGTACGCCGAGATCGCCCGGCGGGGTCGCCCCGCCGTCACGGTGATCCTTGGGCCCAACCATCGTGGCCTCACCCTCTCCGACACCATCGAGACCTCCGGCACGTGGCGGACCCCCCTAGGCGATGTGCCCATCGAGTCCGACGTGGCCCACGCCATCACCAGCGTTTGCCCGAGCCTGGAGGACAATGCGCATGGCGGCAGGTACGAGCACGCGCTCGAGGTGCAGGTGCCCTTCCTGCAGCACCTCTACGGCGCCGAAACGCCCATCGTGCCGATCATGGTCAGCTCCCACGGCATGTCGGCGCTCCAAGCTATCGCCGAGGCCATCGCTGCCGCTCTGCCCGGCTCGGGCCTCATCGTATGCTCGACGGATATGACCCACTTCGAGTCCGCCACCGAGGCCGAGTCGCAGGATGCCCTCGCCCTCGCGGCCATCGAGGCGGTGGACCCGGAGGGGCTAGCCCAGGTGATTCGCGACCGGCGAATCAGCATGTGTGGATGGGCGGCGACGGCGGTTGGGCTTGCGGCGGCCCGGATCCTGGGTCTTCAGACCTGCCGGGTGCTCCGGTACGGCCATTCCGGCCTCGCTTCAGGCGACAACTCCAGCGTGGTCGCCTATGCGTCGGCCTTGGTGGAGTAGTCCGGCACGGAGATTGATCGGATAGCTGCAGGAGGCCTAGAAATGAGCGGCTGTCACTTTAGGAAGGATTCGCAATTCCATATATACCCTAAAGCGCAAATCTAACCCGCGCGACATACTTCTGCCAATTGGGCCTTGCTACCCATCCAGTGCCCTTGTATACTAGCCATTACCGTTGGTTGAAGCCCGTGGCAAAAGCACCTTCAGGCTTCTATCCAACGTCGGTCAGATAGGCTTCCGGGGGTCTTGGATGTCCTGGATCGACTACGTGCTGATCGGTCTGTGGTTGGTTGTTGTCACGATTCAGAGTCGTCGCGGGTTCCTTCAGAGCGCTCTGGATCTGGTAGCTGCCTTCGTTGCCTACGGCATCACTCGAGGCGTGGCTGGCAACATGGAAGGCATGGGCGGAACCCTCGCCGTGTTCTTCCTCGTCTTCGCGGGTCTCCTCGTCGCCAGCTATTACGTCTATAACCTCACCGCGTTCACCATTGAGGCCTATGACGCGCTCCTTGGCGCGATTCTGGGCTTCGCCCTGGCATGCGTCATCGGCTGGATGATCTACTGGGCTGGGGACCCGACCCGGTATGGGGGTGCGACCCCCGACTGGATCCTCGACTCCACCTTCGTCAATGGCTTCTACCATTACGAGTGGTGGAGAAACTTCCTGGCCTTCATGCAGGGCATCGGGGAGTACGACTAAGGGACTTACGGTCGGGCCGCGCTGAAAGGCGCGGCCCGATCTGCTAATGGACCGTCGTCGAAACGGTCTCCTCGGACAGGGTGTCACCGTCGACCCCGGCGGAGTCACCATCGGAGCGCCGAAGGAAGAGGAGCACGTTCCGCGGTGTTACAGAACCAGGTGATAGACGGGGAGATGTCCGCATGATCAATACCTCCGAGTTCTTCCGCGATGTAGCGGCGACGCAGAGACTACGTTTCCTGGATATGACGGACAACGACGTAGTGCAGCTTGCTCAAGCGGGGAATAGGGAGGCGACCGAATACCTCCTGCACAAATACGCGGGGTTGGTGCGGGCGAAGCTGAAGTCCTACTTCCTCCTCGGCGCCGAGAAGGAGGATCTCCAGCAGGTCGGCATGCTCGGCTTGTGGGAGGCGGTCATGGACTTTCGCTGTGACCGCGAGGTCAGCTTCCGCTGCTTCGCCCAGATGTGCGTGCAACGCGAGCTGATCACCGCGATCAAGGCGGCCACTCGTCAGCGCCAGCTGCCGCTGAACTCCTCGCTGTCCCTCGATGCCTGCATCTATGACGACTCTCCCGAAAAGTGCCTCTCCGATCTCCTACCATGCACCCGCAACAAGGACCCCGAGGATCAGTGGACCGACAACGAGTCGGCCTCCTGGCTGCGGCAGTCCATCCGCCAGCGTCTGTCGCCCTTCGAGTGGCGCGTCTTCCGCGCCTATCTCGAGGGCATGTCCTACAGCGAAGTGGCCGATAGGCTCGGCTGCAAGGTGAAGTCCATCGACAACGCCCTGACCCGTATCCGGCGGAAGCTGGCAAAAGTCATCATTATCAGCGAGACCCGCGGACGCGGGGGCGATCGCCGCCTCGCCGCGCCTCCCGCTCTCATCATGGGCGCCCAGCACCACACCCCCTAGGGCCGAGATACAGAATCAGCGTGCTATCATAGGCGGCGCCGCGCGATCTATGCGCGGCGCCGTTCCCTTACCGTGCCACACGATGCCGAGGAGACCCGCATATATGACATTCCAGGAGACCCTGATGACGCTCCACCGCTTCTGGAGCGACCGGGGTTGCGTCATTGAGCAGCCGTACGACATGGAGATGGGCGCCGGCACCATGGCCCCCGCCACCTTCATCAGGGCCCTCGGGCCGGAGCCCTACCGGGTCGCCTACGTGCAGCCATCGCGCCGACCCGCCGATGCGCGGTACGGCGAGAACCCGTACCGCCTAGCGCGCTACTTCCAGTACCAGGTCATACTCAAGCCCTCGCCCGATGACGTGCAGGAGACCTATATCGAGTCCCTGGCCGCCCTGGGCTTCGACCCGCTGAAGCACGACATCCGCTTCGTGGAGGACGACTGGGAGAACCCCTCCCTCGGCGCGGGCGGCGTGGGCTGGGAGGTCTGGATGGACGGGATGGAGATCACCCAGTTCACCTACTTCCAGCAGGTGGGCGGCATCGAGGTTGATCCCGTGTGCGCCGAGATCACCTACGGCCCGGAGCGGCTCGTGATGTACATGCAGGATGTGGACCACTACAAGGACATCCGATGGAGTGACGCCGTTCCGTATGGCGCCGTTCGGCAGGTCGAGGAGTACCAGATCTCCGCGTACGGCTTCGAGGTCGCCGACACCGAGATGCTCTACCGTCACTTCGAGGATTACGAGCGAGAGGCCGCTCGCACCCTCGAGGCGGGCCTGCCCCTGGCGGCCTATGAGCTCGTCCTCAAGTGTAGCCACACCTTCAACCTGCTCGACGCTCGGGGCGCCGTCTCCGTGAGCGAGCGGACCGCCCTCATCGGCCGTGTGCGTAAGCTGGCGAGCCACGTGGCGCGCCTCTGGCTAACCCAGCGCGAGGAGGCGGGCTGGCCCCTCCTCGCACTGGCCCAGAAGGGGGGCGAGGCGTGATGGCGACTCGCGACTTCCTGCTCGAGATCGGCACCGAGGAACTGCCCTCCCGCTTCGTGCCGCCGGCGCTGGAGCAGCTGCGCGACGAGGTGGCGGCGGCGCTGGGCTCGTGGCGCCTGGAGTTCGACTCCATCCGTGCGACTGGCACGCCTCGGCGCCTCGTCCTGCTGGTCGAGGGGCTGGCGGAGAAGCAGCCAGACCGGCGCGTGGAGGTCCAGGGGCCGCCCAAGCAGGCCTGCTTCGACGCCGAAGGGCGCCCCACCAAGGCGCTGGAGGGCTTCGCGAAGGCTCAGGGCGTCGACGTGGCTCAGGTCACCTTCGCCGAGACGGAGAAGGGCATCCGCGCGACCATCGCTGTCGATGAGCCGGGACGGCCCGCCGCCGAGGTCCTCGCCGAGATCCTGCCTCGCGTCGCCCTGTGCCCCAACTTCCCCAAGACGATGCGCTGGGCCCACCGCAAGGTCCGCTACGGCCGGCCGATCCGCTGGCTCGTGGCGCTCCTGGGCTCCGAGGTCGTGCCCTTCGCTATCGAGGACATCCACAGTGGCCGCGTGTCGCGCGGTCACCGCTTCCTCGGCCAGGAGGCCGTGGAGATCCCATCGGCGGACGCCTATCGGCAGACCATGCGCGAGCAGTACGTGATGGTCGACCACGAGGAGCGGCGCGAGGCCATCAGGGCCCAGGTGCTCGCTGCGGTGAACCAAGCCGGTGGCGTGCCCATGCACCTGGAGGAGGTGCTCGAGGAGAACCTCTACCTCGTTGAGTGGCCCACGGCCTTCACGGGGCGCTTCTCCGAGGAGTTCCTCGGCCTCCCCCATGTCGTTCCCACTACGGTCATGCGCAAGCACCAGAAGTACTTCCCCGTCGCGACGGCCGAGGGCGAACTCCTGCCCTGTTTCGTGGCCGTCCGGAACGGTGGCGTGGAGCACATCGAGGAGGTCATCCGGGGCAACCAGATCGTGGTCCACGGCCGCCTGCGCGACGCCGTCTTCTTCTTCCGAAACGACCTGGACCGCACCCTCGCCGACCGCGCCAAGGACCTGGAGCGCGTTGTCTTCATCCACGGGCTGGGGAGCCTCGCCGAGAAGACCCGACGCGTCGAGGCCCTCACCCTGAGCGTCGCCCGTGCCCTCGGGCTCGATGGGGCGGACGCGGAGCATGCGCGGCGCGCGGCTGAGCTGTGCAAGGTGGATCTCACGACCAACCTCGTCATCGAGTTCACGAGCCTCCAGGGCATCCTCGGTGGCGTCTACGCCGCTCGCGGAGGGGAGTCCCCGGCCGTTGCCGCCGCCATCGGAGAGCACTACCGCCCCGCCTCGGCCGATGACGAACTCCCGGCCACGGCGGCAGGCTGCGCCCTCTCCATAGCCGACAAGATGGATACGGTGGCCGGGGTCCTCTCCATCGGCGAGGCCCCTACGGGCACGGCGGACCCCCACGGCGTACGGCGCCGGCTTCAGGGCATCGCCGCCATGGTGCTGCGGAAGTCCCTTCCTCTGGACATCATGGGCCTCGCGCGCGAGGCGCTCGCCCACTACGGATGCCAGGATACGGCCGTTGAGGGCCAACTCGCCGATCTGCTCAGGCAGCGTGCCGAGGCTGTGCTCGAGCTTCACGGCATCGGCATGGACCTGCGCGACGCCGCCCTCGGCGTTGAATGGGGGCGTTTGGGGCAGGCCCTCGCTGTGGCCCGGGCCGTCCAGGCCCTCGACACCGAGGACCCCGAGGTCCTCACCGCCGCTTGGCGTGCGGCGACGAGACCCGCGAACATCATCTCCAAGCGAGAGAGCGACTCCATCGAGATCGACGCGAGCCTCTTCGAGTCCGAGAGCGAGGGTGCGCTACTAGAGAGCGTGGGCCGGATGGAGACCGTTGCCGACGTCTTCGACCGCCGGGTCGTGAAGGCGTTCCTCGAGGAACGGCCCCGGACCATCGAATCCCAGGCGCTCATTGCCCTGCGCAGCCTGGCCCTGGAGGCCCCCGTGGTAGACGGCTTCTTCGACGAGGTCATGGTCATGGCCGAGGACCCCAGGTTGCGGGCTAACCGGCTCGCGATGCTCTACCGTGCGCACCTGGCCGTGACCCGGATCGCGGATCTGCATGCGCTGAGGAGGGACTGACCCGTTCACCGGGTCACCCGGCAATGTGAGGGGATGGGCGATGCTGTTGGCGCTGACACGGGAGGATCGAATCCGCGGCTGCATCCTCGCCGGCGCGTGCGGGGACGCCCTGGGCGCCCCGGTCGAGTTCATGCGCCTCGCGGAGATCCGCGCGCGGTTCGGCGAGGACGGCATCCGGGATCTGGGCCCCGGAGCAAGGCAGATCACGGACGACACCCAGATGACCCTCTTCACCGCCGAGGGGCTCATCCGCGCCAGCCGGCGAGGCCGCGAACCGGGGATCTCGCACGCGTCGTCCATCGTCCATGACTCCTACCTGCGATGGCTGTGGACGCAAGGCTTGGCTTCCAGGCATCCGAGCTTCTCCAGCGCCCCCGGGCAGAGCTGGCTCTGCGAGCTGCCGGCGATGAACGCCCAGAGGGCGCCCGGCAACACGTGCCTGAACGCCCTGATGAGCGACCGCATGGGTACCATCAAGGAACCCATCAACGGCAGCAAGGGGTGCGGCGGCGTCATGCGTGTCTCGCCGGTGGGGCTTGTGTTCCGAGCACGCCAAGCGTTCGCCGTCGGCGCCGAGTGTGCCGCCATCACCCACGGGCACCCCTCCGGCTACCTCAGCGCGGGCGCCCTCGCCATGGTGGTCGCCGAGTCGATGGAGGGGGCGGAATTGCCCGCCGCCATCGCGACGGCTCGGGCCGAGTTGGCCAACTGGGATGGGTACGAGGAGACCCTCGCGGCCCTGGACGCCGGAGTCGGGCTGGCGAAGAAGGGCCGTCCCGAACCGGAGGATCTGGAGACTCTGGGCGGGGGTTGGGTCGGCGAGGAGGCCCTGGCGATTGCCCTCTGCGCCGCCCTGGCGGCGAATGACCTCCCCGACGGCCTGCGCCTGGCGGCGAACCACTCGGGCGACACCGATAGCACCGCCGCCATCGCCGGCAGCGTGCTCGGCGCGCAGCACGGGGTGGATGCGATACCCACGGGATGGCTTGATGCGCTTGAACTCCGTGAGGAAATCGAGCGCCTCTGCGACGAGCTCGCTGCGGAGTTCCCATCCTCCCTTAGCTGAGGACGGCCCGAGCCGTCGTGCCTCCCACACGCGCCAAGCGACCCTGCATCCACCGATCGCTTCATGAGCCTTGTACGCACCCACGACCACGACGGGCGCGGCGCGTGCCCCGTTGCCCTCATTTCACCGCGCCTGCATCACGTACGCTATCGCCGCCGCGCTCAGAGCCAAAACCAACCCAGCAGCCAGAACCAGCCACTTCCGGTAAGGCATCACGAGTCCTCCCAGCGCCCACCCGCACCAAACAGTATGCGAACGCGGTAGGCATAGAGCTATGTTAACATTCTGGACGCGCACGTGGACTCCCTTCGGTGCTTGCGTTCGCCCTTTGGCGTGGCCCCGGGGTCTCGATGGAGGACCGCCCAGAAACGGCAAGCGCAACGGCGCGGCCCGCTGGCGGCTGCCCCGCCCATGCCGTACGCTTCAGGAGAGCCCCAAGATCGGGTGGGCCAGCTACGGACCCGGCGCCAAGCGCGAATCCCGCGCAGGGTCTTTTCGTTGTTTTGCAT
>DBQI01000054.1:11108-70229 GCA_002305165.1 Armatimonadetes bacterium UBA1398 | reverse complement strand
AACGGACAAGTGACCGCTATACAGAGCCGGCACGGCACAAATCAGCATTCATGAATGATGCGGGCTAGGGCAGATCGATGCGGGACACCATTCCGGCCCTTATGTTCACGGGGAGGGGTGGGAGGTCGCCAGCCGCTGCCTCGATCGCGTACTCGCCCGCCACGAGCACCAGTGTCTCGCCAACCAGGAACCGTCCGATGAGCCGTCCCGTCTCCGCCTCCTCCAGGCGGTAGCGGCCTCCGGCGCCGCCGGCCACGTAGAGCCCCCCGAACACGCGCAGGTCCTCATCGGTTCGCCCACCGGGCTGGACCTCGACGGGGCAGAACTCGTACGGCGGCACAGAACCGACGGTGATGGAGTACTGGCCGGCGCGGAGCGGGAGGTCCCGGCCGGTACGACCCGTCAGCAGAAGCACCCCGTCCGTGTCGTGCACGGCGAGACCGAGGTCCAACGCCTCGCCGAAGGGCCCATGCGCCGTGATGCGCAGATGGCCGTAGTCGGTGAGCGCAACCGTGTTCACCTGGCCCGCGGTCACCTCGACGTCCAGGGTGCGTTCGGGGGGCACCGGTACGACCACCCGGTACAGACCTGCCGGCAGGCTGCGGGCCCGTCCCGCCCGGGCGACGCCCGCGGGGTCACCATCCTCGGTGAAGAGTCGCACCGTCGTGGGGATGAGCTCGCCGTCCGGGCCGCTCACCTCCACCACCAAGTCTCCCAGCTCCGGGGCCGCTATCTCCACCCGCTGGCCCGCCTCCACCCTCACCGCCTCACTCCGCCAGACAGGCGAGGTCCGCACCTCAGCCTGGTACTCGCCCGGCAGCACGTCGGCCCACTCGTGGGTGGACAGGAGCAACACCGGCTCACCGTCGGCAAGGAGCATTACCGGCGTGCCGTCGGTCAGCCCCAGCTCCGGGCCCGTCACCGAGATGCCTCCCAGCTCCAGCGGCGGGAGCATCACCGACTCGCCCGGCGCGATGCGCACCTCTAGGGGCTCAGGCAGGGGCGCCACGGCGGGCGCGAGTGTTAGGTCCGTAGCCGGCGCCACGATGGGGGCGGACGAACGTCCGAAGGCGACGGGCGCCTCCCCAACGCTCACGAGTATCGGGGTCCCGGCATCGGATCCGTCGACGGCGAGCACCGGAAGGGTCACGGCGCCTTCGCCCTCCGGCCACGGACCGTAGGCCGTGAGGATGGCATCCTCGTCGGGGGCCGGACCGACCGAGAGGCGGTGGAGCGTGAGGGGCTCCGTCGACACGAGTCGGGCCCTCACCCGCGCCTCGCGCTCGTCCAGCAGGCTCGCCAGCTCAGCCAACCGGGGTCCGGCCTCCAGAGGCGTCTCAATGGCCCGGGCGCGGCCGCCCGAGGTGCTAGCGAGCTCCTCCAGGAGCGGCATCTCGACTCGGTTGCCTATCCCCAGGCTGTAGATGGGGACATCGAGGCACTGAGCTCCGCCACTGGCTATGCTGAGGGGCACTGCGCCAGGCGTGTCGAAGCCGTCGGTCAGCACGACCATGATGGCCCGCGGATGCCCCTCGGCGAGGGTGAGGCCCAAGCCGACTCCGGAGCTGATGGAGTTCTTCCCTATGGGCTTCAGCGCTCCGAAGCCCGCCAGGAGCGCGGCATGGTCTTCCGTCGGAGGAACGATCACGTCCGCGTCGCTGCCGAAAGCCACGAGCGCGGCCTCAGCCTGTGGCCACTGGTTCAGGAACTCCCCCGCCGCGCCTCGTAGAAGCCTGTGCAGCCGGCCCGACGAGCCCGAGGAGTCGACTACGAAGATGACTCGGGGCGGCATGTCCAGCCATTCGAGCTCGAACACCTCGAGCTCCGAATCTCCATCCCATACGCGCGGAATCTCCGAACCTGGGGTCGCCAGGCCGCGCAGTACGACTTGATCGCCCTGGATCAGAGCACTCCGTGCCTCGAAACCGGCCTTCGCCGCGGTGCAGGCTATCAGCAGAGCGACGCAGACCGACCCCACCCGCCTCATGGCCCTGGCCTCCCGGGGGTGTAACGAACCTGGGAGGTGGACTCCCTCGGGGCCGACGGCCACACCGTACCCGGCTGCGGCGCGATAGGGAAGAGCCCCGTTCCATCGGGGTTCACCACGAAGGTGCCGACGGAACCCCGGCCGATCCCCGATGACGACCAGAGTGCGAGCCTTCCGTCGGTCAACCAGGTGAAGCCATCGGGGTAGACGTCGCCCGACGCATTGTAGGCGCGTCCCTCGTTGCCCCGCATCACCGTAAGCCTCTGGGGGGGATCAACGAGCGCATCCTCCCCGGGAGCCTGCACCACACGGTAGGTGAGGGCCGCTAGGTGCGAGCCGTCGGGCGACCACGCGAAGTCCGAGAGGGAGCCCGCGAAGACCGAGGGCATGTTGGCGCGCTCCTCCCAGAGGATGGTCCGCATTTCCACGAGCCCATCCTCCGACAGACCCACCACATGCGTCCGGGTGCCATCCGGGGACCAGGTCAGGGTGGGCGCCGATGTGGGCAGCATGCCCGCGAAGAGGGCGCCATCCAGCGAGGACATGGGACGCATCCGGTCGGGCCAGGGCACCCGGCCCAGTTCCTGGCCGGTGAGGTCCCACAGCACCGTGATCGCTGGGCCATCGGGGGCCGTAAGCACCCCGGCCAGACGGCCTCCGTCGGGGCTGAAGGCCACGGCAGCCACGGCTGCGGGCACCTCGGCCCTTGGCGTTCCGTCCGCGCTGAAGATCACCACGCGTGGCTCCCCGTCCGTGGCGATGGAGGCGACGCTCGCGCCATTCGGCGACCACACAAGATACCGGTGCGTGCCCGCCAGAGGAGTGACCGGTCCCGCCGACAGGGGCGCGACTGCTGCCTCCAGGCCCCGCTCAGCCTCGCGGAAGACCAGGCAACGCTCCCCAGTAGGGTCTGGCGTCGCGCCATCATAGCCTTCGGCCACCAGCACCGGATCCGACGGAGGATCGCTCAAGTCGCGCACGTACACGCCGGCCGGCGGGCCGGGCGCGCGGTAGAGCACCCTATCCGTGCCCGGCACGAAGACAACCCTCTCCATGACGCCGAGTGAGGCCGGAGCCCCGCCCGCCGCATGACCGAGGTAGCCCCGTGAGCCTGGCGCCGCCGCGGTGCCAGGCGCGACGAGGAGCGCCCGCCGGCTGTCGCTCAACCAAAGGGGCCGCTCCGAGACGAGAACATCCCCGCTCACGAGGATCGGCTCCACCCCCGGTTCGACGGCGTAGACCGCCGAGTAACCTGGAGCGACCTGCTCGCCGAAGAGCAGGCGCTGCCCGTCCGGCGACCACACCGGTTCAGCGGCCGCAAGATCAGAGGAGACGACGAGCGTCTCATCGGGACGCGTGGAGATGATGAGCTTGCGGGTCGCCTTCCGTGCCTCGAACACGGCGGTCAGGCCGCCATCGGGCCGCTCGAATAGATCGGTGATCCGGTGACTGCCGGAGACGAGCCGCTCCGATCCCGCCTGGGCCGTAGCATCCATCGCGACGAGGCTCAGGAGCGGCGCGTGGTTCGCCGTATAGCCGACAACCGCGGAGATCAGCAGAGCATCCCCCGAGCGTGCCCAGCGCGCCTCGTGGACGATGTACCCACCGGGCACCGGCGCCGCCGCCTGACCGGGCTCGTTGACCAGGAAGGCGCGCGTCCCGGCCTCCCCCGCCGCGGTCGCCTTGATGAGGAGACGCTCGTCAGTGGGGGAGAAGGCCATCGTCAGGCCGCGGGCGGAGAGCCCCTCAGCGGAACGTGTGCCACGCACCGTGAGCGACGGGCTTAGCTGTGGGGCGCTCACATCGAGCACGAGGACGTCGATCTCCGCTTCCTCGGGCTCTGCGGGCGTCTGCATGGCCAACGCCAGGGTGCGCCCGGATGGAGAGGCGAGGGCATCGACCACCGTTCCCGAGCCGAGGGATCGGGCCGTGCCGGCCTCGACATCCAGCAGGTAGACCCCATCGGGCGCTGTCGAGTCGCCTTGGGGAACGACGACCAACGCGCTGTTCCCCGACGGCAGGAAGGTGACCCGTGAGGCGCCTGCCGCTCCATCGCCCGGCGCATCGAAGAGGGCCGCGAGCCCCGCCGGATCATTGACAGGGACACGGACGAAGCGCCTGGTGGCCCTGTCGGCCTGCGCCGGTACCTCCAGGATCACGTGTTGCGCATCGGGAGTGAACCAGTAGCCCCATGCGAACCGGCGGTCGGGTAGATGCTTCATGAGCAACCTGGGTTCGCCGACCAGTCCCTGGTATGCGATCCCCTGTCGGGTCGTGTAGGCCACAGCCTCGAACCCAGGTCCGAACACGGGCAGGAAAGCCTCGGCGCCAGGGTTCAGCATGAACTCCTCGTCGAGTTCACGGTCGTAGACGTTCAGAACCATGCCGGCGCGGTCTGGACGCTTGCCGAAGAACGCGACCCGGTGGGAGTCCTCTACGATCCGCCCCCCGACCACCAACTGGCGGTCACCGAGGACGCGCGGAGGAGCGCCATCGGAGCGACAGAGCAGAAGGCTCTGGTACTGGCTGTCAGGGCCTTGGGCCGCGACCGCGTAGGCGACGTCGCTGCCCGCGACAGGAGTGAAACTCGCGATGGAGTACCGTCCCGAGGCTCGCACGGCCGCGGGCACCTTGGGATCCACGGCGTACAAAGCGTTGGTGACGCCATCCTCCAAAACAACGAGCCAGAGAACGGTGCCCTCCCAGACCGCCCGCCTAATCTGGCTACGCGCATCTTGACGCAACTCCGTGAGCTCTTGATCAACCCCGGAGGTGAGGTCCCGCACCACCAGATGGGGACCATCGTCGGGCACGTAGACGGCGTAGAGACCGTCGGGGGCGACCGAGACCCACCGCCACGTCACCGGTTCGCCCTCCTCCTGAGCGGCGCCGTCGGACGTCAGACGGAGGAAACCGTAGGCGGGAGGCGCCCCCGGTTCCGTCCAAGCGACCTTGGGTCGGAGCTGCCCTAGCGCGCCCGTTGCGAGAGTCAGGGCGAGGATGAGCAAGACCAGGCGGGCTTTCGCCAATTCATGGACCTCCTCGGACGGCCGACACAAAGCACGTCCGGCGATGCCTCTGATGGTACTCGTGAGACCCGCTCGACGCAATGCCGGGGGCGGTTCCTCCGGACCGCGCGGAGAAATCACGCCTCGCAATGCCTGATTAGTTGCGCTCCGCCCCGAGTCGCGCTATGATGAGTGCTGGTTGTATACAACATGCCAAAAGACGCCGCCCCGATGCGAAACTGAGGGGTTAGAGGCGTCAGGGACCCATTAGTAAGGAAAACGGGATGCGATGAAGGTCCCGTGTGAGGACACAGGGAAGGCACGATTAGGGAGTTGAACCCCGGGGGGTCCCGGGGCATCGAGTTCGCAACAACACGAGGAGGTTGACACATTGCGTAGGTCACACATCAGACTGTTCTCCTGCATTGCCGTAGTTCTGCTCCTAGCTGTCTTGGCAACCACCGCCATGGCCGACGGCTGGCGCCGTCCCAGCAAGTTCCGCTATACCCGTGAGCTGTTCACCGGCTCGTTCCCCGTGATCAATGACACTGTTGAGTTGCTCATCGTGAAGCGCAACGTCATTGGCGATCGCATCTCTGTCGACGAGAGCAAGATCTTCGTCCCGGCCGGCAAGAAGGTCCGTTTCCACGTGACCTCCCTTGACGCGAACTATGTGGTCAAGATCAAGGATTCCGGCAGCAGCGATCCGCTTCTCGAGGTTGCCGTGAGTGGTGGCGGCCAGGCGGAGGACACCCTGCGCCGCGGACTGGGGCTCAAGGAAGTCCGCGACCTCCTTGTCGCGAAGGATGGCAAGTACATCGTGGGCGGAACGTGGCAGGTCGTTCCCGAGGGCTAGTTCCAGCCTCATCCAGACCGGTATCATGGCGGCGCCCGGGCTCTTGACGGGCGCCGCTGGTCTCTGAGATCCTGCAACTCTGCGTGGGAGGAACCCAAAGTGGCGTGGCGATGGACTATCGGTCTCCTAGCACTGGCCTCTGTCGTCATCTGCGCAAGCTGCGCCGGCGTCCCCGCCTCTCCGGGCGAGGGACTCGAGCCCCCCAACGAAAGCGTCGTCTTGGCGACGGGCATCGGTGCGGTCTCGGCCCTGGAGATCGGCGATGCCTCCGTCTACGTCCTGATGGGGCCACCTGCGAGCCAAGTCCTGCGTTCGGTCCCCGTGGCCGGTGGGGCTGCCTCCAGCCTCGCCACCGGCATCGTCGGCGCGGAGAGCCTCGCACCCGTGCCAGGTGGCTGCGTCTACGCGAACTCCTCCGATGGTAATGCCTACCTCGCCACGCCAAGCAGGGCGCCGGAGCTTGTGAGCAAGGGCTTCCAGGGAGAGGTGGGGCCGTGGGTCTGCAGCGTGGGCAGTGTCCTCTGCTACGCGCGAGCCGATGGCGCCGGGATCGCCTCTGTGGGGCTGTCGGCGCCCGGAGGCGCTGGGGATGGTCCCGTGGCGCCGCCCCAGTTCCTGCGGTTCCTCGGCGCCGCGGAGGGCCCGGAACTGCTCGCCGCCACAGAGTCCCATGTTGTCTTCGCGCACAGGAACCGAGCTGAGCTGGCCCGCATGTCCCGCCAGGGCGGCGGAGCGGTCGCGATGAACAAGGCCATCGGCAGCCTCGTCGACGTGGCCGCCGGCGGCTCACACACCATCGCAGCGGGTACCCGTGGGGTTGTGGGGGATGGCCGCACCCTGAGCTCGCGCTCGGGAGTGGTGGCCGTAGCCGTGGCCGGCGATCGGCTCCTCTACGCCACCGAGTCGGCCGTCTACGAGGCCTGTGCTGCCGGCGAGTCGCTCGTGGCGACGGGCCAGGGCATCACCCAACTGGCGGGCGCCGCAGGGGCCGTGGTCTTCTCAGACGGCGCGAGCGGTGGCCGGCTGGTCCGCGTGACCCTTACGGCGGACTAGGCGAGCAGCTTCTCCACCTCGGCCCGAGTGGGCATGGAGGGCTGAGCGCCCATGCGAGTGGCCGCCAGGGCGCCACAGGCGTTCCCGAACCGTGCCGCCTCGACCAGACTCGCCCCTTCGCAGAGCGCGACGGCCAGCCCCGCCGTGTAGGCATCCCCTGCGGCGGTGGAGTCAACGGCCTCCACGGGGAATGAGGGCACAGCCACGGCGCCGGCACCGTCGGCGACGAAAGATCCACGGGCCGCGGCCTTGAGCGCAACGGCCTTCGGTCCCTGTCGCCGCAGGAGCGCTGCCGCCGCCTCCAGGTCCGATGGCGCATCGAGCCCGAGGCTGTTCAGAATCGATTCGGCCTCCGTCTCGTTGGGACTCAGCACATCGACCTCGCGCCATGCTGCTGGCAGGTCCTCGCGCGCCGGCGCGGGGTCCAGAATCACCCGACACCCGGCCTCCTTGCCTATACGAATCGCCTCGCTGACGGTCTCGATCCGCATCTCCTGCTGCAGCATGAGCGCGTCGCAGTTCTGCAGCAGCTCCCGGTGCTCGGCGAGGTGTTCCGGGCCGATCGCGAGGTTCGCCCCGAAGGCGACCACGATGGAGTTCTCGCCCGAGTCCTGCACCATGATGAGCGCCGAGCCCGTGGCCTCCTTGGGATCGGTCCGCACACGGCTGATATCGACGCCGTCGGCCCCGAGATGGGAGAGCATATCGGCGCCCGTGGTATCCGCGCCCACGCATCCCACGAAGCTCACCTGGGCGCCGAGCCGCGCTGCCGCTACCGCCTGGTTAGCGCCCTTGCCACCCGCGGCGGTGAAGAAGGCCGACCCGGCGAGCGTCTCGCCCGGCCGAGGCAGTCGGGGCACCCGGAAGACGAAGTCGCAGTTGATATTCCCAATCACGGCGATCCTGGCAGCCATAGCTTCCTCCCCGCCTGGAGAGCCCGAGACTATACGTAGGACGCGGCGCTCATGCCGCCCTCGAACTTGAGCTCCTTGCCCTCGACGAGGGAGGAGATGACGTCGAATCTTCGCCCGCGCGCCTGGTCCATGCGCTCCAGCACCGTGTCGATCTCCGCCCCGCCGCGCAGCACCGCCTGGAGAGCTCCCGCCACGGCCAAGGGGTCATCATCGCGGTAGAGGATGGACGAGCCCAGGGCGATACCTCGCAGCCTCGGAGTCGACGCCAGTGTGTCGCGAGCGGTGTGCAGCAGGCTCGACAGGTCATCCCCCGGAGGGGCGAACCCCGTCGCCAAAGTCGGCAAGGTAACGGCTCGCAGCGCCCGATCCACTCCGTCGAAGGCGGGTACCGCGAGCCAGGTGCGGATCGAGGTCTGCCCCAGAGCTGACACGGTGGAGAGCAGGCCCGCCGCCTCCGCGGCTTCCCACGGCGCACCCTCGAAATGCTCGGGCCTCCCCGGTTGCAGGAAGATGACAGCCTGGTGCTCATTCACCTCCTCGATGAGCTGCGCCACCTGTGCGAGGGCCTCTCCCGCCCGGTCACCCTCCGTCTCGATGCGAGCCCGCAGCCACACGCCGTCGCATCGGAGATGCTTGGCCCGCGCCACATTGAAGGCGGATGGCGTCAGCCTACCCGCATCCGCGTTCAGAACGCCGATGGCGACTCGGCCGTCGAGGAAGCTCTGCCCCCCGTTCTCCCGGATGATCTGCTGCGCCAGGCAAAGCTCCTCGAACAGATCCGGAGGAGCCACGACGCCATCGAAGACCCCACCGATGAGCACCCGGAGGACGCGCGCCAGATACTCGTGGCGGTCCTCGCAGGCGGGGGCGATGCCACGCGCCGCTTCGTCCGCCATGAGAAGGAGCAGGCCGCCGTCGGGCGCGAGAGCCTTCCTTGGCTGACGAGTCTGTGTCGCCTTGTAGGCGGCGATGGGGTCGGCCACGCGTAGCCGACCGATCAGCTCGTAGATCGCCCTCGGGAGGAAGGCCTCGGCATCGAAGCGGTAAGTCGCGCCATCGCTCATGAACGTCGCCTCCGTAGCTGTCTCCGCTGTTGTATCATCGTGTAGGTCCTTACCGAATGGCAATCGGCCGGGCACACCGCCCAGAGCCGAGCCGGAATGGGCGGTCCGAACCATGCTCTCAGGATCACGCGCGGTTGCCTTACTGGCGGCATGTTGTTTCCCGATGCCCTTCATGGTGTCCTGCGCGAGAGGCGACGCTCCGCCCCCTCCTCCGCCCCCCATGGTCGTCGCGGCGCAGCCCGACCAGGCCAACGCCACACCGGTCTCCGAGGCCGCTGACGACGCGAATCGCTTCCTCGAGGAGAACCTCGACCCCGCAGGCGGCTACTTCGTCCAGATCACCGATACCCACATCGGCGGCGGGGCTGAGGAGGATCCGCCCGAGGGGCTGTTCGCTGACCGCAAGCCCTCGGAACACCTGAGGCAGCTCCTGAGCCACCTTCGGAGCCTGGATCCCGCCCCCGACTTCCTCCTCATCACGGGCGATCTCTCCGACCACGGCACGGCTGGCGAACTGAGCAGCTTCCGTGACATCGTCGCGGAGGAGTGGCCGTTGCCCGTGCATTTCGTGCGTGGGAACCACGATCGCGACCTCAACGCATTCCTCGAGGCCATGAGCGACCAGGCGGAGTTCGATGCCGCCCGCATGGCCGAGGCCGGCTACTGCTACGCCTTCGATTACCGGGGAGTGCGCGTGGTGTGTTTAGACTCCGAGACTTACCGCGACGGGAGCTCCCAGGCCCGCTGGCTGGAGGACGAGATCGCGGGCCTCGGTGTGACGCCGCTGCTGGCAGCCAGCCACCGGCATCTCCTGCCCACCGGACATGGGCTCGTCGATCACTGGGGAGGGGCGACCGTACAGACCGACGCGGAGGCCCTCATGGCCACCCTGAAGGGGGCGCCGAGGCTCCTGCCCTTCCTCTGCGGGCACGTGCACTACACGTGTGGCGTGCGCCAAGACAGCTTCCTGCAGCTCTGTCTGACGTCCAGCTTCTACGCCGTTGAGGACCTGGGCGACCTCACTGGCCCCCTGCGCGCCCGGCTCTGCCATGTTCGAGACGGGGAGCTGCTCTGGACGGCGATCACTGATGCCCAGCGAGACACCGCAATCGAATGGAGCGCGGCCACGGAGGAGTTGGAGGCCGTAAGCGCGGCGGGGTAGGGCGCCGGAGACGCGAACGCGGCTGGACCGGCAAGGCCAGCCCAGCCGCGGCAACACGAGATGCGCTGCGGTCGGCGCCCGCTAGTAGGTCTGCTTGCAGTTGACGACGATCATCTCGGAAACATCGTCCGTCAGGTTCTCGACCTGGTAGGGCGACGGCGTGTCCAGGTAGAACGTCGCGCCCTCGCCAACCTCGAAAGTCCTGTGGTCACAGGTGATCCGAACCTTGCCCTGGGTGACGACCCCGCAGACCTCATCGTGATAGCGGTGCCGCTTGGGAGTAGTCTCCGCGTAGGGCGCAAGCTCGATGCGGAGCATCGTCATCTTCCGGGTCAGAACGTCACGGGTCATGGTCTCCGAGACGACGCCCTCATCCTCGATACGGAGCCGGTCCTGCGGCTCCAGTACGGTCGCCCTCTCCGCCTCGCTCTCGTCGAAGAAGAAGCCGACGGACACCCCCAGTGCCCCGGCTATGTCGACGAGGGTCGCGACGGACGGCATGGACTCGCAGCGTTCCACACGCGACAGGAAGGCGCGCGAGCAGCCCGCCGCCCGGGCTACGGCCTCCATCGTCATCATGCGTCGCGTCCGCAGCTTCCGGATCTTGGTCCCGATGTTGATGCGACGAGCCTCGGCGCGCTGCCTTTCCTGAAGGGTCAGGCTCTCCTCCGATTCCTCGTCCTCATACTGCTCATCATCGTCCACGTGCAGTCCCCCATGCTCCTCTTCACGCATAGATGCTTCCTCCCCATTCGCATATAGCGCTGAAGCGCCGTCCTCCCGAAGCCGTATGATCCCGACCAACACGGCATTAGGTTACTTCATCTTCGAATAGGTTCACTGTCAAACCTGCATCCCAAAGGTGCCTAATGGTAGTCCGAGGTAACCTCCTAGTGGATGAGCCATCCTACTATCCTGGGGCGGCATCCAGGGTCTCATAGAGCGCGCGCAGCCGGCTCCAGATCTCTCTGATTCTGGACTCATAATCCCTCATATCGGTGGGCTGGGCGTATTCGGCCGTCACATACAGGGTGGACAGCTCACGCGCCTCGCGGTCGATGGCCTGAAGCGGCCCGGGCAGATTGCGCGCGAACTCGAGCGGTGTGAGGCTCTCATCCCTCGGGCACCCGCACCGGCGCGCGACCGCCATGAAGGCGCCATAGCAGTAGAGCACCTTCTCCCGCCCGTCCAGGCCGTCGAAGACGCGTGGGTTCGCGAAGGGGTTTGGCTCCGGCGGCTCGTGCTGCCAAGGCCAAACGATGGCCGGCCAACGCAGAGGCCTTCGCTCGCGGCGCATCGCCAGCAGCCCACGGAGGAAGCGGACAAGGAAGTAGAGGGCCACCAAGCTCAGTAACACCAGGAGGATCTTCCCGATGAGGTCGATCAGGCTCGACTCGGGGAGCCCGGGAGCCCGCGCGAAGCCATGGGACTGGTCCATCTGGCTCCCATCCCCCGATCCCTCTCCCTGCTGCTCCGCCGGGTGCGGCTCCGCGCCGTACTCCCAACCTATGCCCGCGCCAGGATCGGAGCCCCCGCTGACGTCCATGCCGGCATCGCCGGCGCCCCAGCGGCCCGGCATCCCCGAGTCCGAGGCGCTTCCCATGGCGCCAGGGTCCTGACCCGGCGCGGTGCCAGCGCCCTGGTCGAGCCGAGCTGTCCAAGGGGCATCGGTCTGTCCGATCCCCGAGGTCGCCCCGAACCGGGAGGCCGCCGAGCCGGACCCCGCCCCGCTAGCCTCCGCGAAGATGCTCTCGCCGGCGTGCCCGCCGAACCTGGGAACGATCCAGGCGACTCCCAGGGAGAGAGCCACCACGAGGACCGATAGGGCTACCCAGGAGCCCGTCATTCCCGAGGGAGGCTTCAGGAGGCGTCCCGCCAGGTAGAGCCGGAGGCCACTCAGGTTCGTCAGCGCCAGCACGAGCAACGCTGAACCCGTGTAGGCGGCCGCTGACAGATAGCCGGCCTCATAGGCCTGCCGGTTCGCCCGAGCCAGCACGAGCTGGCCCAGGCCGAAGACCATGGCCGCCAGGAGCGAGAACACGACAACGGAGCGCCCGGGCCGGCGGCGATCCTCGGGCACCAGGTCGAACATGCTCGCCGAGGCCGTCTCCTCCGTCTCCGGGTCAACGGTGCAGTCGCGACAGATCCAGTTCACTCCCGCCCAGACGACGGCGAACACCGCGAGGTTCGTAAGGAAGGCCATCATCCCCGTCCCCGAGCCTGTGATGCCGCCGATTCCGAGGGTGAAGCGCGCCACGAAGACGAAGACCGCGAAGGCGAGACCGATGATGTAGGGCATCGACACGGCGTCGTTGCCATGGATGCTGCGGATCTTCGAGATCCCCACGACGCCCACGAGGAAGCAGAGGAACACGAACTCCAGCAGGGATTGGCCCATCGGATACAGGGCTCGGCGCACGCTGAAGGCGTAGCTCCCGAAGCACCACATCATGGCGACCAAGAGGGCGAGGACGACGACGTCATTCACCGGGTCGAAGCTACGCGCCCCCGGCACCCAAACGGACTCGGGATGGTCGGTGGTCGGCTTAGGCGGCTCACTCGGCATGGGAGGCGTGACCACAGGGACCGACCTCCATCATTACCCTGCGCTGTTGATGAGGGCCATGATCCCGAGGATGATCGCGATTGCCACGATGCCCAGGACCACGGCGAGGATGACCTTGCCCGTCGAGATGGGCTTCGTGCCCTGCACCTCGCTCGTCTGACCGTTGACCAATGCCCTGAACGGCTTGCCCTTGTAGCTGTACGAGAAGATCCACATGGGCAGGTAGGAGAGGCTTCGGTCGCAGCTCAGGAACTCGGTGCTGGCGGAGTCCAGCCGCGTGATCCCCTGAGCGCACGCGGTTCGCTCGTAGCCTTGGATCCGGGCTGCCGCGGCAGCCCAGGCGTCCTCCTCGGGACGGCCGGGCACCTCCGCCTTGAAGCCGGCCACATAGTCAGCGTCCCACGGCCGGGCCATGGCGAAGTCGTAGGGGAGGATCCGGTCCGCCTCCTCCTGGCTGAGGACTCCGCTACCCACGATGTGGTCCAGATACTGGCCGTGGTGGACGCCGCTTCGCGGATGCCACTCCGTGTAGGGCTCGTCCTCCTGGTAACTCTCCGTCTTGCCGTCCGCATTGGTGCGGGTCCTCGTGACGCGCCGGTACCGAGTGACCCCGAGCTGACCGTGCCACTCGGTCCGCGCCTGGACGTTGAAGCTCCAGAAGGGCACGTACATGCCCTCCATGCCGCGCCGCTGGAGCACCTGCAGGAGGTCGCCAGGCTTGAAGAGGCCCTTCTGCAGCCACTCGTCGAAGGCGCGGAAGGCCGCTGACTTATCCACCTGGAAAGGCAGAATGGACGACTTCTCGCGTAGCTCCACGAACTTGTCCGGGACGGGGATCTTGAACTCCGAGCCGCAGAACTCGCAGGTGCGGGCGAGAGCGGACGGATCGAAGGTCGCCTGGGCGCCACAATTGGGGCACTGGAGGGTCTGAAGTTCGGCCATGGATACTACCCCCCGAAGCGGCGCGGGCTGCCCAGCCCGCTCACCGCGGTAGGATGAGTTCCGGGTCGGCCCTCGAACGCTCTGCCGCCCGCAGATCTGTTCGGCACTTCCGGACCAGCTCCCTTCCGGTAGGTGGCGGACGGAACCGAAGGTTGATTCCGATACGTTGGGTATATGATGCCGTGGCGAAGCGAGCCGATACGGAGACGGGAGGCCCCGGTATGGAGGCAGCGGACGCGCGTCGGCCGCGCATTCCAGTGGAAGCCTGCATGCGGATTATGCTGGTCGTCCTCCTCTTGGGAGCAACCCTCGGGGGAGGGCGGATCCGGGCATGGGCCGCCGAGTCGGGTCTCCTCGCGAGCGGCGTCGACGGGATCACCGTCGAGAGCACCCGGACGGCGGTCTCCCTGCCCTCGATGATGGGCGAGGGGCGCTTCCACGAGATCCTTTATGTGTACGACATCGTCTTCTCACCCGACAGCCGCTGGATGACCTATATCGTGGATGCCATCCCCGTCACGCGAGGCAGCCATCAGTACTACATCTACATCCTGAACACCGAGACCGATGAGCGCGAGTTGGTGCTGGAGACGAAGACAGGCCCCGAGCTGAAGGCCTCCTTCGTTTGGACGGGCGCGGACACGCCGGCCCTCTTCTGGCCCGAGTACGCCGTGGATAGCGAGCAGGCCGCTGACGGCGCCGGGCCCGCTTGGGAGCGATCGCTGAAGGTCCGGGGGCAGGATCCTCGGCTGAGGCCGGGAGGCGCTGGCATCGCCTTCCGCCGCGTGGCGGACGAAGCGGCCAGCCTCTGGTACCTCCCCCTGGGCGGCGGATCGACGCCCCAGCTCATCAGCGGCCACTCGTCGGTTTTCGGGCCCATGATATGGTCTCCCGATGGCTCGCGGCTCGCCTTCCTCTCCACCGAGGGCGCTGAGTTCGGCGAGTGCCTGTGGACGGTCGCGCCGGGGGAGGAGCCCAGTATGGTCTCGCCGATCCCCGTGGTCGATATCGCGTGGGCGCCGACCAGCGACGCGGTCGCTGTGAAGACCGAGATGGAGGAGTTGGTGCTGCTCTCGGTGTCGGGCGGGGAGGAGCTCAACCGCACGACGGCGGTGAGGGCCTTCGACTGGTCCCCGGACGGCTCGGGCCTGGCTTGTGTGGTTCAGCCGGACTTCCAGGATGCTGAGGTCCTGGTGTTCATGCCGCGTCGCGGGACGCCCGTGAACCTCATGCGCAGCCTGGCGCCCGGAGGATGGGACCTGAGCCTGCCCCAGTTCGCCGCAGACGGCTCGACGGTGTACGTCGGAGGGGCTGCGGGCCGTGACGTGACCGGAGACGGCCAGTACTTCGAGCGCGCCGACCGCGCCCTCTTCCGATGCGATCTGCGCACCGGGACGAGCGAGCCGCTGCCCATGGGCGGCAGCGCGGTGCGGCCCGTCCTGTCCCTCGACGGGACCAAGGCCGTAGTGGTCGTGGAGAAGCAGTCCGGATCCTTCCTGTGGGGCATGGACCTGGCCACCGGGCACGCGGTAGAGTTGGGACAGGCCCCCGTGGAGAAGTACGCCTATGAGCTTGCTTGGTCGCCCGACGGCAGGCTCGTCGCGTACGAGGACAGCATGAACATCAATCTGGCGACCCTCGCTTGGGCGGGCGGCTGACGCGCCGTCGGAGGAGGGGTTGCCCCGTCGGTGGGCTAACTACGGGTGCTGGGGAAACTGGCGCCCGACTCTGGAGGTGTACCCGGGACGATGCGGACGTTCCTGCTGTGGGCGTGCCTCGCGTCACTGCTGACGATCCTGCCGGCGGCAGCGCAGTTCGAGGGTGAGGGGGGACCGAAGGCGTGGGTCGCCTGTATCTCCGACCCGCCGGGAGCGCGCATACTCGTCGGCCACCCCATGAGCCAAGAGTCTTGGGAGAAGGGTGTCACCCCCACCCGGGTGCCCGTCTACGACCTGGGCCACACCCCCCGCGAGCTCCGGTTCACCTTCGAGAAGCCTGGGTACGAGCCGTACACAAGCCTGGTCACGGTCTCTGCGGGTGATGAAGTCCGCCTGGTCGCCCGGCTGGAGCCGCGGCGGTTCCTGACCTACGTGAGCGACGGAAAGCTCGTGATGGCCAACGCCGATGGCTCCACGCCGACGGATGTGGCATCCCTGGAGCAGCCCCTCTCATGGGAGGCCCCCGTCTGGATCGATGGAGCGAGGGCGGTGGCCGTCTGGGCGGCGGGTGAGCTGGCCCTCTACGGTCCCGAGGGGAAGCGGCTGGGCACCGCCATCACGCCCGCTCAGGCGGCCCAGGCGCTGGGCATTCAGCAGCCCGTGGCCCTCTGGGGGGCCGTGGCCCTGCCGAGCGGCCAGGGGCTCGTCTGCCTCGGCGCGTGGGGCCAGGGCGAGTCCGCGGCCTTCCTCTGTCCCATTGATGGTGACTCCCCCGCGAAGGTCATCGCCAAGGGCGCCGTGCGTGTCAGCGCGGCGCCGAGGGAGGATATGGTCGCGGTCACCACATCTGAGGGAACGGTGGTCTACGGCATCCGCGCCTCGGGTGATGTGGACATCCTCAGCGACCTCCCGGGCGTCAGCGAGCTCACCTGGTCGCCCGACGGCTCGCACGTGGCGGCCGCCCTCAAGGGCGAGCTTTATGTGGGCGATGGCGGGTTCGGCAAGCTCATACAGGTCACCGCCTCGGAGCAGGCCGGGCCGGTGGATCTGGTCTGGCACCCCAACGGCAAAGCCGTCCTCTGCACGATCCACCGCTACCTCACCGTCCGCTCGCGGTGGGACGAGATCTGGCTGGTGCATGCGCCGGGCGTCGAGGGTGAGCCCGTTCTCCTCGTGGATGGCCGCGGTCACCCGCACTCGGCCTCCCTGGCGCCCCTGGGGTTCGTCCCCTACTCGAACCGCCTCGCCTACCGCGTCGGCATCCCCCCCGATCATCGCACGTACCTCACCGACCTCTCGCAGCCCGGCTCCAACGAGGTGCTCCTCTTCAATTCGGGCATCCCCTCGTGGTCCGAGGCCGTCGCGGGGGCCCCGCCGGTCTCGGAGGACGCCGAGGTTGACGAGCCCGAGGAGGACTCCGCATGAGGCTGATCACCTGGGTCTGGCTGAGCCTGGCCCTGACGGGCCTCTCAGCCCTGGCCCAGGATGAGGAGCCGGCCCGGCAGGCGCCTGACGAGGCTCAACTCGTCATCACGACCGAGCCGCCCGGAGCGACGATCTATGTCGGGTCCGAGGGAGGCGGCACCGGCATGCACCTCAAGGGCATCAGTCCCGCCACCGTACCGATCCACAGCGCTATCGGCGAGGCCGCCCATCGGTACCGGGTGACCCTCGCCCTGCCGGGCCATGACAGCTACAGCCGCGTGGTTGAGCTGCTCGAGGGCGATGTCCTCAACATCGACGTGACTTTGGACCCGCGGGATAAGGTCGCCTATGTCCTCGAAGACACGCTCTACGTCGAGGGTGTCGCCGATGGGACGCGCCGCGCCCTGACGACCATCACCTCCGAGTTCTCATGGGATCGGTTGAGCTGGTCGCCCGACGGCCGGTTTCTCGCCTACGCCGAGGGGGGCGAGATCGTCGTGATCGATATCGCCCGCAACCGGCGTCGGCGGATCACCGACCTGAACGCGATCGCGCTGAACATGGGACTGGAGGGTCCCTTCGTGTGCGCCAGCCCCGTGTGGGGACACGACGGCCGGCACATCGTGTTTGTGGCGTACGGCCCTCAGGACACCCAGCTTCTCGCCGTGCCCGTGCGCAAGACCCCCGATGAGGACCTGCCGGGCGGACCTGGCGCGGATCTGCCCGGGTTCGCCGCCGATGCCGGCGATGATCTAGCCGTGCCCATGCTGATCGGCAACCACTATGCCTCGATCTCGGCTGCCCACCCCACCGAGCGGATCATCGCGGCCGAGGATGAGGTCTCTCGCTTGCTTCTGATCCGGCTCGGGGCCGACCTTCTGCCCCTGCTCGATCCACCTATCATCCCCGCCTCCGGGCAAGCCTCCTGGTCGCCCGATGGCTCGCGGCTCGTGTTCTCCTCCGTCCAGCAGGGCAGCAGCGTGCTCTACCTGGCCGACGGGTTGGGGAACGCCCCCGCGCCCCTCATCGTCACTGGCGAGGCCAGGGCCCGCCGGCCCATCTGGTCCTACGACGGCGAGCGTATCGCCTTCATCCTGCAGAACTCCTCCGCCCCCGGCACGCCTGACGAGATCCATGTCGTGCCCGTCGCCGAGCCGTCCCTTGACCAGGTCATCTACCGGGGGCGCTCCTCGGGGTTCCACGAGGATGCCGTCTCGCTCCTAGGCTTCACTCCCGACGGCGAGCGGATCGTCCTGAGCCTGGGGCCGCGCCGCAGCCCATCCGTCTACACGGTCCCCGTAACGGGCGGCGAGCCCGAGCTCCTCATGGAGGGCGCCGCCCTGCTCACCTACTCGGGCGGCGATGACCGCGCCCTCTATCGTAGTCTGAGCTGCTTCCTGAGCGACCTGGGGCGCGCCCTCGAGGGAGGAGACCTGGGCCGCATGGGCGATCTGTGCCTGCCTGTGCTGGAGAGGGTCACCACCGACGGCGTGATGATCCAGGAGCAGTGGGAGGGCGAGCGTGCCGCCGCCCTGAGCGACATCCTTCGCGCCGCGGGCCCCTCCGGCGTCGAGCGGGCCACCTCGGTCCCCTACGCGGGGGAGGATGGACGCTTCGAGATGGTCTATATCCTGGGCGGCGCGGGCCGGAAACTGTTCCTGTCGCGAAGCGACGGCCGCTGGTATGTGGCCGGTTACCATATGGCACAGTGACGCCCGTTGGTCTCGGCGTAGCATCGTGCTAGAATGGCCGGCGCGTCGAGGACGGGAGCATCGCGCCCCGCCCCAGGGGAGGTAACTGCCGGCGTCCGCGCCGGATAACACCCGATGAAGAGCGCCAACAACTTCCGCCGCTTCCTCGGCTTCATCCGACCTCACAAATGGCGGTTCCTCGAGATCGTCCTCTACTCGGCCATCCTCGCCGTGGTCATCCTCCCGACGGTCAAGATCTTCGCCGCCATCCTCGAGGACCTGCCGCCCATGATCGCCGAGGGCAGGACCCACGAAGCATGGGTCTACGGCGCGATCCTCATCGCCATACGCTTCGGGATCAGCGTCGTCGAGCGGCTCCTGGGCTACCGCAGGCAGATCGTGACGATCCGCCTGGGTGAGCGGCTCGTTTTCGACATCCGACAGCAGCTTTACAGGCACATCCAGAAGCTGTCTCTGCGCTACTACGAGGGAGTCCAGACCGGCGGCATCATGAGCCGTGTCCTGTGGGACGTGGAGGGCATCCGGCAGGTCACCACGGGCGCCCTCTCCCAGTTCGTGGTCGACACGGTCGTCCTCGTCGTCTTCGCAATCTACCTCTTCATCGAGTCGTGGCAGATCGCCCTGATGGCCTGCATCTTCCTACCCCTCTATGTGCTGAACTACCAGGTCTTCCGGAAGCGGATCCGCTCCGTCAGCATCGAGGTGCGGGACAAGTTCACCTCTATCACCAACGACCTTCAGGAGCGCGTGTCCGGCGTCCGCGTCGTCAAGAGCTTCGCGACCGAGCGGACCGAGGCACGGGCCTTCGTCTCGCTGGCCCGGGAGAACCTCCGGCTCAGCGTCCGGCAGGGCATGTGGTCCACTGCCTTCGGACACATGGCGGGCTTCATCACCCTGGTCGGGACCGAGGCCATCTCGCTTTACATCATCTGGCGCGCGTGCACCACGCCGGACACGATGCACGTGGCGGACCTCGTGGTCTACACCACCCTCGTGGGCCGCATGTATCAGCCCATCATCAACATGACCAACGTGAACGACGCCATTGTGCGCGCGAGCGCCTGCATCGACCGGATCTTCGCCACTCTGGACACCATTCCGGACGTGGAAGAGGCGCCGGACGCCGTTGTGCTCAATGAAATCAGGGGCGAGGTCGAGTTCGAGGACGTCTTCTTCTCCTATGAGCCCGACGAGCTGGTCCTCAAGAACATCAGCTTCGTCGCCGAGCCGGGTACCGTCACCGCTCTGGTGGGGCCGAGCGGCGGCGGCAAGTCGACCCTGATCAACCTCATTCCACGCTTCTATGACCCCATCAGCGGAACCGTGAAGCTCGACGGCGTCGACCTGCGGAAGCTGAAGCTGAGCGCTCTGAGGCAGGACATCGGAATCGTCCTCCAGGAGACCTTCCTCTTCTCGGGCACCCTTCGGGAGAACATCATGTACGGCAAGCCCGACGCGACGGAGGCCGAGCTGGAAGCGGCCACCCGGGCCGCCAACGCCCACGACTTCATCATGGAGTTCCGGGACGGGTACGACACGGAGGTCGGCGAACGGGGGGCCAAGCTATCGGGCGGTCAGAAGCAGCGGATCGCCATTGCCCGCGCTATCCTCCGCAACCCCAAGATCCTCATCCTCGACGAGGCGACTTCCGCCCTGGACTCCGAGTCCGAGCACCTGATCCAGCAGGCCCTCGAGGGGCTCATGTCCTCACGAACCACCTTCGCCATCGCGCACCGGCTCTCCACGGTGATGAACGCCGACCAGATCCTGGTGGTAGACAACGGCGAGCTTACCGAGCGGGGCACTCACACCCAACTGGTCGCCCAGGGCGGCCGGTACGCCAAGCTCGCGGAGATCCAGTTCAAGACCCCAGAGGAAGAGGGCATCCTCCGCTTCTAGCCCCCAGTGTGGGGCCGTCGACGAAAAGGAGCTCCCTGGTGGCAGGTTTCGGAGCGCGTCTTGCAGGTAGGATGCGGGCGACGGACTCGCGCGTCGTTATTGGGCTCGACCCGCACATGGGCCGTATCCGCGAGATCCCGCGTTTCGCCGCGATGTCCGATCCCGATGCGGCTCGGGAGTTCTGCCTGGGCATTCTCGAGGGCTGCCACGACCTCGCCTGCGCCGTCAAGCCGCAGATCGCCTTCTTCGAGCGATGGGGCGCCCCGGGCTGGGAGGCCCTCGTGGCGGTCGTGGCCGCGGCGCGCGAGCGCGGTCTGCCGGTCATCCTGGACGCCAAACGGGGCGACATCGGATCGACGGCATCGGCGTACGCCACGCATCTCGATCCGGCGGGCCCCATCGGCGCCGATGCCCTCACCGTCAACGCCTACCTGGGCGGGGACGCCATGGAGCCCTTCCTGGAGGCGTGCGACCGCTGGGGCGCGGGCCTCTTCGTGCTGGTCAAGACCTCGAACCCCGGCTCCTCAGACCTCCAGGATCTCCGGCTCGCCGACGGCCGACGGGTCTGCGAGGCCATGGCCGACCTCGTCGCCGCATGGTCCGAAGGGCGGGAAGCTAACGACCCGTGGGGGCCTGTGGGCGCCGTAGTGGGCGCCACCCATCCGCAGGATGTGGCCGCCCTACGTCAGCGGATGCCGCGCTCGATCCTCTTGCTTCCGGGCGTTGGAGCCCAAGGGGGCGATCCCGCGAAGCTCCGGTCCGCTTTCGGTGACGACGGGCTGGGTGCCTGTGTCAACTCCTCCCGCAGCCTGCTGTACGCCTGGGAGGCGGCTGATCTGCCACCCGAGCGGTTCGTGGAGGCGACGCGCCTCGCCGCCGAGAGCCTGAGGGCTCAACTCGCCTAGCCCGACCCCACCGGCTTGCAGGCATCCGACGCGGCGCCGAGAATTTCCCCGCCTACGACCAGCCAGGGGAGGCGCATCGATGAGCGGCGGAGCCATCAGCCGGCGCGACTTCATCCGGCACGCGGGAGCCCTGCCGGCGGTCGCGGCCCTCGCCCAGATCGCCCGAGCCCAGGGCCGACCCAGGCCCAACATCCTCTTCATGATGTCCGACGACCACGCTTCCCACGCCATCTCATGCTACGGTAGCGTGATCAACCAGACGCCGCACATCGACCGGATCGCCCAGGAGGGCCTCCGGTTCGACAACTGCTTCTGCACCAACTCGATCTGCGCCCCGAGCCGAGCGGTCATCCTCACCGGCAAGTTCAGCCATCTCAACGGCGTCATCGATAACGCCGTCGAGTTCGATGGCACACAGAACACCTTCCCTAAGGTGCTTCAGTCAGTCGGGTACCGCACCGCTCTGATCGGGAAGTGGCACCTGAAGTCCGACCCAACGGGGTTCGACTACTGGAGCATCCTGCCCGGCCAGGGGGTCTACCAGGACCCCGAGTTCATCGAGATGGGTCAGCGGAGCCGCCGGCAGGGCTACGTGACGGACTTGACCGCCGACTACGCCATCGACTGGCTCCGGGCGGGGCGGGACCCCAGCGTGCCCTTCCTGCTGATGTGCCACCACAAGGCGCCCCACCGGGAGTGGCTGCCGCCCGATAAGTACCGCACTCTCTGGGAGGACACCGAGATCCCCGTGCCGGCAACCTTGCACGACGATTGGGAATCCAAGTCCCGGGCGGCCTTCGAGCAGGAGATGACTATCCTCAACCACCTCACCCTGGACTCCGACCTCAAGGGCCGGGTGCCGCCGGAGGGGCTGTCCGAGCGCGAGCTGCGCGAGTGGAGGTACCAGCACTACATCAAGGACTACCTCCGCTGTATCCGGTCCGTCGACGACAACACGGGGCGCATCCTCGAGTACCTCGACGAATCGGGCCTCGCCGAGGACACCCTCGTCATCTACACATCCGACCAGGGCTTCTATCTCGGTGACCACGGCTGGTTCGACAAGCGCTTCATGTACGAGGAATCGCTGCGGATGCCCCTCGTGATGCGCTGGCCGGGCGTCATCGAGCCGGCGAGCACGAACGATGAGCTGATCCAGAACGTGGACTTCGCCCCAACGCTGCTCGACGCTGCCAGCGCTCCGGTGCCCGACGAGATGCAGGGAGACTCCTTCCTGCCCATGCTGGTAGGGGGCCCGCGCCAGGGCTGGCGTGACTCGATCTACTACCACTACTACGAGTACCCAGCCGTTCACATGGTGAAGCGCCACTACGGCGTGCGCACCAAGCGGTACAAGCTCATGCACTTCTACCACGACATCGACGCCTGGGAGCTCTACGACCTCGCCCTCGACCCGGAGGAGCTTCAGAACCGCATCGACGTCCCCGCCTATGCAGGGGTGGTGGCTCGGCTCAAGGAAGAGATCCGGCGGCTCCAGGCTCTCTACGGCGATGACATCGAGGCCGAGCTGGCGCGGCTCCGCCATCCGGACTTCGAACGCCTGATCGGCGCCGGGGTGCGCGACGAGGGGCTGGGGTACCTCATCGCTTCGGGCGGCAGTGGGTACGCCTTGCAGAAGCTCCCCCAGACCTGCTTCGAGCGCGTGAGCGTCTCGTGCCGCATGCGCACCCGTCTCGCTGAGGGGACGCGCAACGGGATGCTCTGCTTCGGCCCTGCGACAGACCCTGCTAGCCTGGTCAAGGCCGGCGTATACATCGGAGCGGGCGAGCTCGTCATCCAGCACGGAGGCTTCGGCGAGGAGGAGGCCCTCATCCGCCTGCCCGTGGACTTCGAGAAGGAGCAGGTATTCAAGGTCTCCTTTGAGGCAAACCTGCGGACGAAACGGCTGCGGCTGGTGGTCGACGGTGTGGAGCTTCTGAGCGCCCTGCGGAAGGACTGGTCCGCCGTGAGCTACGTGGGCTACACAGTGACGGGGACCGAGACCGAGTTCTCCACGCTGGAGGTGAGGGGCGGGTAGGGGGCCCGACCCATCTGGCCATCCGAGCCTCGACGGACTAACATGGAGATACAGAGACGGGGGCCGATCGCCCCCGCTTGACGGGAGGGCGGCGCGAGTCCATACTGCCGTTCCGTTGGGTGTCGATAGGCGCGTGAACCGCGCCTTGGCGCGCGGTGTTCGGGTTATACAGGGAGCCACTGCCGGTATGCGTAAGGACTTCGAGCTTGAGGTGCTGACCCGAGAGGGCTCAGTGCTCTCGGTACAGGCCGAAGAGGTCATCGCACCCGGAGTGGATGGCTACTTGGGTGTCCTCGCTGGACACGCCCCGCTCGTGACCGCGCTGGATATCGGACTCGTGACTTTGCGAACGTCCGATGGGGAGCAAGAACTGCTAGCCATCTCCGGAGGATTCATGGAGGTACGGCCAGAAAGAACCGTTATCCTCGCGGAGACGGCTGAGCGCGCGGAGGAGATCGACAGAGAGAGGGCCGAACGTGCACTGCGCCGCGCAGAAGAGCGACTGACGGCGATGGACCCTTGCGATGTCGATGTGGAACGAGCTCGCAGAGCTCTGGCGCGCGCTTTCAATCGGCTGAAGACGCTGGGCTAGCAGTGGGCGAGGGTCAGCACGAGAGTCGAGCGGCCGAGTGCCGCTGAACGTGGTTCTGCTCTCGCCGTGCGGTGACGGGTCAGTACGCGGTTCCATGGCGTCTGCCCGTAGGCCGCTGGGGGAGCCGTCCCGCGGCAGGCCCTAGGGAGCTTGGGGCGAGCCGAGTGGGGCGAACGGAGGAGAAGCCCGGTGGACAAACTACTAGTGACGGGGCCGCGCAGGCTCGAAGGCACGATACGCGCTAGTGGGAGTAAGAATGCTTCGTTGGGTGTGCTCGCGGCCACCCTCTTGGTCGAAGGGGTTTCGACCGTTCGGAACGTTCCCCACACCATCGATGTAGTCACCATGATCGACATCATCCGGTCACTCGGCGTGCCCGTGGAGTTCGACGACGACGGCACGGTGACCGTGGATGCGCGTGAGATCCAGAGCTACTGCCCGCCCTACCACATGGTCCGACGCCTGCGGGGATCATTCCATCTCGCCGGCCCGCTTCTGGCTCGTCTGGGCCGCGTCGACATCGGCCTGCCCGGCGGCTGCACCATCGGCCCCCGGCCCGTTGATTTCCATCAGAACGGCTTCCGAGACCTCGGCGCTGATGTGCGCCAGGCCCACGGCATGATGCTCGCTCGGGCGAAGCGCCTGAAGGGCACCCGGATCTACCTGGATCCCCGTTTCGCGAGCGTTGGTACCACCCTGAACCTCCTCATGGCCGCCTCCCTGGCCCAGGGAACGACGATCCTCGAGAACGCCTCCCGTGACCCCGATGTTGTCGAGACCGCCTACCTCATGCTCGCCGCGGGCGCTCAGATCGACGGCCTCGGCACCTCGACCATGGTCATCGATGGCGTCGATCGACTGACAGGGCCCATCGAGTACCGCGTCGGCGGCGATCGTATCGAAGCCGGGACCTACCTGGTCGGCGCTGCCGTCACCCAGGGCGATGTCACGGTGACCGACATCGAGCCCGGCCGCCTGGAGCGGGTCATCGAGCGGTTCCTGGATGCGGGCCTGGATGTCCACGTTGGGGTAGACCGAATCCGCGTTATCGCCCACCGCAGACCGAAGGCCATCGACCTCGTCACGGCCCCCTATCCCGGCTTCCCGACTGACCTCCAGCCCCCCTTCGCAGCTATGGCCTCCATCGCCGACGGAAAGAGCGTCTTCGAGGAGGCCATTTTTGATGGCCGCCTGAGCTACATGGACGAGTTGCGGCGCATGAACGCGGAGATCAAGCGGGTCCGCAACATCGCCGTTATCCAGGGCGTCAAGCAGTTGAGCAGCGCCCCCGTTCGCGCCCCCGACCTCCGGGCCGGCGCGGCCCTCATCCTCGCGGCGCTGAACGCCGAGGGCACCACCGAGATCACGGGCGTCGAGAGCGTCGACCGTGGATACGAGCGTCTCGACGAGAAGCTCACCTCCCTCGGCGCCGATGTGCGCCGGGTCCCCGTCCTACACAGCCTCGCTGCGGCTGAACTGGGTGCGTAACCTCTCCCTCGCTCGGGTATCACACCAGCAACGCCTGCCGAGCCTCTGAACATGGTCGGCAGGCGGTTTGTTTCTAAGGGAGGGCCGGGGCGACCCGGCCGCTGGCGCGGGAGCGGATACTCTGTATGAACGGCTGGGCTTCCAGACTGAGTAAGGGCTTCGGCCTGGGCCTGAACCTTGGCATCGACCTTGGCACCTCTAACATCCTCGTCTGGGTGCATGGCGAGGGGCTGGTGCTGAACGAGCCCTCGGTTGTGGCTGTCGAGAAGAACAGTGGCCGCGTCCTCGAGGTCGGAGCGGCCGCGCACGATATGCTCGGCAAGACACCGGGGAACATCGTGGCCGATCGACCGATGCGCGAGGGCGTCATCGCGGACTACACCCTCACCCAGCGCATGCTCTCGCAGATTCTCCGGCGCATCGCCGGCAAGAGGCCGCTCTTCAAGCCCCAGATCGTGCTGTCGGTGCCTTCAGGCGTGACGGGCGTGGAACGCCGAGCCGTCATCCAGGCGGCGGGCGACGCGGGCGCTAAGCGCGCCTTCCCCATCGAGGAGCCGATGGCTGCGGCTATCGGCGCGGGCCTGCCCATCGAGAGCGCTGGCGGAAACATGATCATCGACATCGGCGGTGGCACCACCGACATCGCTGTCATCTCCCTGGGCGGCGCTGTGGTCAGCGCGTCCGTCCGAACCGCGGGCTACAGCATGGACCTGGCCATCGTGCGGCACATCCGGCGCATCCACAACCTCATGATCGGAGAGCGCACCGCCGAGGAGATCAAGATTCAGATCGGCTCGGCCTTCAAGCTGGAGCCCGAGCTCACCATGTCCGTCCGCGGACGGGACATGATCAACGGCCTCCCGCGCACGGTGACCGTTCACTCCGCGGAGGTGCGCGAGGCTCTCGTCGAGCCCGTGGGGGCCATCGTGGAACGCGTCAAGGGGATCCTTGAGGAGACGCCGCCCGAGTTGGGCGGGGACATCATCGAACGCGGGATCGTCCTCACCGGTGGCGGCTCACTGCTCCGAGGGCTGGAGCGGCTCCTCTCCATCGAGACCTCGATCCCCGTGCGGGTTGCCGAAGATCCGATGCTCTGCGTGGTCCGAGGGACCGGCAAGGCCCTGGAGCACATCGACGCCATGGCCTACTCGATCTTCGAACCGCCCCCGCCGACCTTGCCGGCGGACCTCTGAGCCTCCACCCGAGGCCCCGGTCGCGTTGCCACGAACAGCCCCGTCAGCACCACCGCGCCCCCCAACGCCGTCATCCAGCCCACCGGCTCGCCGAGCAGCGCGTACGCCAGCACGCTGGACCCCAGCGGCTCCGCGAGGGTCACCAGGGCCACGAGGGTGGCTGAGAGGTGGCCCAGCGCCCAGATCAGCGACGTGTGCCCGATGATCTGGGGGATGACGCCCAAGGCGAGCAGCCAGAGGTAAGCGAGGGGCGTGAATCCCGTCATGGGTTGCCCCGCGGCGAGGGCGGCGAGCACCAGGACGACCATCGCCACCCCGTACACCGGCGCCACGTAGGCCAACACGGGACGGCCGGGGCGGAGCCGCCGGCCGATCATCAGGTAGCCAGCCACCATCACGGCCCCGAGCAGGGCCAGGGCGTCTCCAAGGACGGGCGCGGCGCCGCCGGAGAAGTCGCCCCAACCGATGATCAAGCTCCCGACTGCCGCCAAGCACAAGCCCGCTATCAGCCGCGCCTCCGGCCGCTCCCGCAGGAGCAACCACGAACCGAGGCTCACGAAGATAGGCCCCGTGCTCACGAGGACGACGCTGCTCGCGACCGACGTGTACGCCAGGGACGCTATCCAGGTGGCGAAGTGCAGGCCCAGGAACACTCCCGACACGCCCAGCCAGAGGCCCTCTCGGCGGCTCGCCGGCAGCACCCCACGGCCAACGCGAGCGGCGGCGTAGGGCAGGAGGATCGCGGAGGCGCAGGTCAGCCGCCATGCGGCGATGGAGAGGGGCGGCACTCCTTCCCCTTGGGCGAGCCGCACCAGGATGGCTCCCGTGGAGATGCCGAGGATCCCCAGCAGCAGCACCCCGAGGGTCTTCAGGCGGGAGGGGGGAGGGAGCGCCTGGGCCTGTGGGACGGTCTCTGCCACGCTTTCCGGTCTACTCGCCACGTATGGCGCGGCGGATCGGGGCCCAGAACCAACCGATGAGCATCCCGACGACCGGGAAGCCGTACGTAATCAGCCGAGCCAACTCCGGCTCATCCGTGAGGTCCAGGTAGCCGACCGAGGGATCCGCGAGGATGAACACCGCGACCGCCGAGGGCACCCAGCCGAAGATGAAGCCAACCATGGCCCCGGCCGCGTTGTCGCTGCGGCCGAAGATGAACGCGTGGATGCCGTGCTCGTCGATGATGTCGCCGTAGCAGTTGGGGCATTGCATCACCCCGCGGACGACCAAGGTCCCGCAGAGCTTGCACTTGTTATACTTGGTCTTGAGCTTCTGACGGGCCAACCTGCTCACTCCCTACGGATGCGCGGAACCCGCTGGCTAGCATTGTAACGGAATAGCCGTGACAACCCGTCCACGGCGAGGAGAGACCCACGATGAATCCCTTACGCGTAGGACTGGTAGGCTACGGCTTTGGGAGCCGTGTATTCCACGTGCCCCTCTTTCAAGACCTCCCTGAGTTCTCGATCGCCGGCGTCTACAGCCCCTCCGAGGCGACCCGGGAGCGCGCTCGGCACGAGCTGGGCATTCCGGCCTACGACCGCCTGGAGAGCCTCCTGGCTGATGACGGCATCGACCTGGCGGTCATATCCACCCCCCACGATTCCCACGCTTCCTTGGCTCTGCAAGCGCTTGCAGCCGGCAAGAACGTGGTCGTGGACAAGGTCATGTGCCTCACTCTGGAGGAGGCCGACGCCATGATCGCGGCGGCGCGAGCGGCGGGGCGGATCCTCAGCGTCTACCAGAATCGCCGCTGGGATGGCGGTTTCCTCACCCTCCGGCGCCTGCTGGCAGAGGGAGCCATCGGCGAGCCCTTGCGCCTAGAGGCCCGCTGGGTGCGCGGCGGAGGGCTCAGCAAGCGCGCCGCGTGGCGGCTGGAGCGGTCGCGCGGCGGCGGCATGTGGCTCGACCTGGGCGCCCACATGGTAGACCAGCTTCTCCTGCTCGCGGGGCCGGTCAAGCGGGTCTTCTGCGATCAAGTGTTCAGCAACCCGCAGCTAGATGTGCCGACCCACACCCTATGCCACCTGGAGTTCGTGTCCGGCGCGCGCGGACTGGTTGAGACGGGCGCGGTGACGCCTTTCGACCGGCCGCGCTGGGTCGCCCTGGGCGCCGAGGGCGGCTGGGAGAAGCATGGACTGGATCCCCAGGAGGATCGACTCAAGCAGGGCCTGGTCGGCTGGCCCGATGAGTACCCGGGGCCGCTCGGTCGCCTGTCGCGCAACACGCCCGACGGGATTCGCTTCGAGGACACCCCCACCGTTCCGGGTGACTGGCGCGACTTCTACCGGAACGTGGCCGCCGCGGTACGCGAGGGCGCCGAGTTAGCGGTCAAGCCCGAGGAGTGTCGGGAGGCGCTCAGGGTGCTTCTCGCGGCCGAGGAGTCGGCCAGGAAGGGCCAAGCCGTCTGCTTGGCGTAGAGCTAGGCTGGCTAGTGACCAGGAAGGGTCGCGGCATGGCTGATCGAGAGGAGATCCGGCTCACCTCTCTCGCGGGCGCGGCGGGCTGAGCGGCGAAACTCGGCCCCGCCGACCTCGGGCAGGTGCTGTCCGGGCTTCCACCCATCACGGACCCGAACGTTCTCGTCGGCACGAACACGGCCGACGATGCTGGCGTGTACCGCCTCGATGACGCGACCGCCCTGGTGCAGACAGTCGACTTCATCACCCCCGTCGTCGACGACCCCTACACCTACGGCGCCATCGCCGCCGCGAACTCTATCAGCGACATCTACGCCATGGGCGCCAAGCCCTTGTTCGCTCTCAATGTGGTGGCTTTCCCCAAGGCGTGCTTGGATCTGGCCATCCTTGCGGAGATCCTCCGCGGTGGGGCCGAGAAGCTCGCCGAGGCCTCCGTGCCCATCATCGGCGGCCACTCCATCGACGACAAGGAGCCCAAGTACGGCCTCGCGGTGACGGGGATCGTCCATCCTGGCAGGATCCTCACCAACGCCGGGGCGAGGGTGGGGGATGCCGTCCTGCTCACCAAGCCCCTGGGCTCCGGGATCATCACCACCGCCGCCAAGAACGACCAGGCCACCCCAGAAGCCATCGCGGAGGCCATCCGATGGATGACCACCCTCAACGGGGCTGCGGCCCAGGCTGCCGGCGAGTTCGCTGTCCACGCCTGCACCGATGTCACGGGGTTCGGGCTCCTCGGCCACCTGGGGGAGATCGCCGAGGCCAGTGGCGTCGGCGCGCGGGTGCGCTTCGGCCGCGTGCCGCTTATGGCGGGTGCGAGGGACCTTGCCGAGCGGGACCTCTTCCCCGGCGGCACCTACCGCAACCAAGCCTCGCTCAAGGGTCGGCTGCGGAACCTCGCGGATCTTGCCGAGCCGGAGCTGCTGCTCCTCTGCGACGCCCAAACCTCGGGCGGCCTGCTTCTCTGCTGCGACGGCGCGGCGGCGCCGGAACTGCTCGCACGCCTCCATGGCCTGGCGGTGCCCGCCGAGTGCATCGGCGAGATCACCGGTGGCCCATCAGGCTGTATCGAGGTCCTTGGCTAGTACTCGGGGAAACCTCGCTCATCGTTCCCTGCATAGGAGAGATCCGGCAATGATGACACGTCGTTCTGCCCTGTTCTCCCTCGTGGCCTTGCTGGCGGTCGGGCTTCTCGCCTCCGCCTGCTGCGCCCAAGCCCCGGTGCCCTACCCCGGCGAGCCAGGGTTCACCTACCTGTTCAACGGCGAGAACCTCGACGGATGGATGGGGGGCCAGTACGTCGTCGAGGATGGGATGCTCGTGTGTCCGGCCGACGGTGGCGGGACGATCCTGACCGAGAAGGAATACACGAACTTCCTCCTCCGCTTCGATTTCCGGCTCGAACCGGGTGGCAACAATGGCCTCGCGATCCGTACGCCGGCGGAGGGCAACCCGGCTTACGTGGGCATGGAGTTGCAGATCCTCGACAACGAGGCGCCCCAGTACGCGGACCTGGGACCGGCCCAGTACCACGGCTCCATCTACGACGTCGTCCCCGCCAAGCGCGGCGCCCTGCGCGAGCCGGGGAAGTGGAACCGGCAGGAGGTGTACGTCAACGAGGACATCGTCCGGGTCAAGCTGAACGGCCGGCTCATCCTCGATGCGGACCTCAGCCAGATCACTGATCCGGCCGTGCTGGATGCCCACCCGGGGCTCCGGCGGTACAGCGGGCACATCGGCTTCATGGGGCACGGTGATCGCCTGGAGTTCCGAAACCTCCGCATCCAGGAGCTGCCGCGCCACAACGTGGCCCCCGAGGGCTTCGTCGCCCTCTTCAACGGTAACGACCTGACCAACTGGAAAGGCCTCGTGGCGAGCCCGCCCGAGCGCGCCGCCATGTCGCCGGACCAGCTCGCCGAGGCGCAGGCGACTGCCGATGAGCGGATGCGGACCCATTGGGTGCCCACCCGCGGTGTACTGCTGTTCGACGGCGGCGGTGACAGCCTCTGCACCATCAAGGACTATGCCGACTTCGAGATGTACGTGGACTGGAAGATCCTGCCGGCGGGCGACAGCGGCATCTACCTTCGGGGCAGTCCCCAGGTCCAGATTTGGGAGATGCCGGAGATCGGATCCGGCGGGCTGTACAACAACCAGGAGAACCCCAGCCAGCCCCTGTCCGTTGCCGACAACCCCGTCGGCGAGTGGAACACCTTCCGAATCATCATGATCGGCGAACGAGTCACCGTCTATCTGAATGACCAACTCGTTGTCGATAAGACGATCATGGAGAACTACTGGGAGCGGGATAAGCCCATCTACCCGATCGAGCAGATCGAGCTCCAGAACCACGGCAATATCCTGTACTTCCGCAATGTCTACATCCGTGAGATCACGGACGGTGTGTGGCCCGATTGATCGCTCTCCTCCTCACGGCCGCCTGGGCGGGCCTCGCGCCCGCCCCAGGTGTCCGCTCCGTCGCGCTGGAGCCTGGCGAGGCGAGCGGAGGGGCCGTTGCTGTACGGCTGGCGCCCCTCGGCCGGCCGGTGGGCGTCGTTGAGCTGCTCCCCCACGAGACCACCGAGACCGCCGACCTGACCGCCTTCGTCTGGACGGGGGACGGCTCGGAGGAGGTCTTCCGCCTCTCTCGTGCCGCGGGGGCCGCCGACCGCCTCTACTCGCGCTTCCTCCTCGTGGACAGGTCCACGGGCCGCCCCGTGGGGCATCCGCGAGCCGTGACGGACATTCCGCCCAGCGGCGCTTATCGGGGGGGAGTGCACCGGCCAGATACCATCAAGGGCATCACGTGCCCGGTCGATCACGATGACGTGCTCGCCCTCGGCAATGGCTGGGTCGACTTCGGAGTCATGCTGAACGTGGTGACGGCCTGGTGGGATCCCGACCCCGAGGAGGTCTGGGTCGTAGATGGCCGTCCCATCGGCATCAACATGCACTACGTCCGAAGCCTGGACGCGGACATCAAGCCCCTGAGCGACGCGGGGCTGCGGGTCATCCTGATCCCCATCAACGCCGTGCCCACAGAGGTCCAGCCTGCGAACCCCACGATCCACCCGCGCACCGACCTCGCCCGGACGCCCAACCACCTAGGCGCATTCAACCTCACCGACCACGAGGGCTACCTCCACTACCGAGCCGCCATCGAGTTCCTCGCCCATCGGTACGGCGATCCCGAGGGCGAGCACGGCTTCGTCTCCGACTATGTCATCGGGAACGAGATCCAGTCCCACTGGTACTGGCACAACATGGGCGAGTCGACGCCCGAGGAGCTCGTGCGAGACTACGTGCCGGCGCTCCGGGTCGCCTGGTTGGCCTGTCAGAAGGCGAACCCCGATCTGCGCGTCTACGTCAGCCTCGATCACAACTGGAACACCCGTGTGGACCCGAACCCACTCAAAGCGGCTGAGGGGCGCGAGGTCCTCGATCGGCTGAACCGCGCCGTCCGAGCGGAGGGGCCCTTTCCGTGGGACCTCGCCTTCCATCCCTACCCCGAGGACATGTTCGACGCGGCCACCTGGGACGATGAGACGGCCGTCCTGGGGTTCGACGCCCCGAAGGTCACCTTCCGCAACCTCGAGGTGCTGCCCGCATACCTGGCCCAACCCCAGTTCCTCCGGTCCGATGCCGGCGGCGGCGCGCCCGTGCCGCCTCGCATCATCCTGTCCGAGCAGGGCTTCCACTGCCGGGATGGGACGGAGGGCGAGCGGATCCAGGCTGCGGCGTACGCCTACGCCTACCAGCGATGCCTGGCGGTACCCGAGATCGAGGCTTTCATCCTCCACCGCCACGCGGATCACCCCGGCGATGGCGGGCTGCGGCTCGGGGTCTGGGAGTCGGACTTCGAGAGCGACCGCCCATCGAGCCCGGTCCGCAAGCGGCCCATCTACGAGGTCTTCCGCGCGGCTGGGACGCCGGCGTGGGAGGAGGCCTTCGCTTTCGCCCTGGAGGTCATCGGTGTCGACTCCTGGGCGCAGGTGGGGCGCGCGGCCGAGGTGCCCGCGGTCTCGGGCGAGGTCGCGCCTCGCCCGGACCCTGACGCCCTGGTGGCCGACCTGAGCGCCCTCGCCGACAGGGCCGAGTGGGGCGACACGGCGGGTTGGCGCATCGAGTGGACCCGGGCGATGGAGGGTCTGCTCTGGCCCACGCTCTTCCATCACCCGCCGGGGCAGCCCGGACAGCGGCTATCGACAGCGACCTACGCCCTGGATCTGCCGCGGCTAGCAGAGGGCGAGGCCCTGAGGCTGGAGTTTGGAACGAAGGTCCTGCATCCTGACAGCGACGGGGTCGGCTTCGCGGTGCTGGCGGATGGCCGTGAGCTCTGGAGCGGCGTCACCCGGCCGGGCGATGCGGCGCGGGCGGTGGCTGTCGACCTCTCCCCCTACGCGGGCCAGCGGGTGCGGCTGACCCTGCAAGTCGACTCCCTCGGCGACCCCTCGGGCGACTGGGCCCACTGGGTCAGGCCGATGGTGGTCCGATCACCGCGATAGAGAACTGAGTGGAGGCGCTCTGATGGCGCGAGTCATGACATGTGCGATGGTGCTGGCGGGTAGCGTGACCGGCGTCGCCGGCGCGGAATCCGTTCGAGTCCTGCTTGTGACGGGCGGCCACGACTTCGAGTCCGAGCCCTTCTTCGCCCTGTTCGAGGCCGTCGAGGGCATCGAGGTCGAGCACGTCGTCCAGCCTGAAGCAAACGCGGTCCTCGCCTCCGAGGCCCTTCGGGACTTCGAGGTGATCGTCTTCTACGACATGTTCCAGGAGACGACGGAGGAGCAGAAGTCCGGGCTTCTGCAGGCGATGTGGGACGGTGTGGGCGTTCTGGCGCTACACCATCACCTGTGCTCGTGGGAGGCCTGGACGGAGTGGCACGCGATCCTAGGGGGCCACTACTACCAGGTGGACACTGAGGTCGACGGCGAGGTCCGCCCCGCCTGCACCTACCGTCATGACGTGGAGATCCCCGTGACCGTCGCGGACCCGGACCACCCCATCACCCGTGGCGTCACCGACTTCACCATCGTGGATGAGGTCTACGGCGGCTTCTACGCGTCCCCCGACGCGCATGTCCTGCTGACGACGGACCACCCGGAGAGCGGTCGCCAACTCGCGTGGACGACTCAGTTCGGCGAGGGCCGAGTCGCGTACCTGCAACTCGGGCACGGCCGTGAGGCGTACGAGCATCCGAGCTACCGGACGCTCGTCAGCAACGCCATCCACTGGGCGGCCCGGACGGCGGAGTAGCCCGCCGAGCGTTACGCCTCCCAGCGCGCGATGCGATCTATCAGCGCCTCGGCTTCCTCGACCGAGCCGGCCCCTGTGCAGAAGTAGAAGCCCTCGGGCTCGAACTCCTGGATGACCTGCCGGATCACGTCCCAGCCTCCGCTGAGGTGTATCCCCTTGCCTGCGGCGCGGGTGCGGCGCATGACATCCAGCCACGCCTCATCAAGCGCGTCGCCCGCTCCGATCGTGGGCTGGATCGCGTGGAGCTCCGGGATCTCTAGCAGCATGTCCAGGTGCTTGATCGCGTTGCGCCCATCGAGATGGTAGACACTGCGGGCCGCCAGACGGCACTCCTCGACGGTGATCTCTAAGAAGAACTCGCGCATCATGGCCGGTGAGACCATGCAGGAGAAGTCGTTGCTCGGGATGTGCACCCGGCCGGCCCCCGTCACGGGAAGCCACGAGAACACGGGATGGCCCGCCGCCTCCAGCCTTGTGGCGAGCCGATCGAAGATCCCAGCGAAGGGGGCTTGCACGCGCCGCAGGAGCTCCTTCGCCTGTTCGGGCGCTTCCATCAGGTCGATGCACAGTTGCTGCGGGTCGCGGAAGGCGCAGGCGCCATCGGCGCCGGGGTGGATGTCCGTGTAGCCCACGAAGTACCTCCCCGCGGCTCGCTCCAGCCCCGCGTCGGTCATCTCCCCGATCTTGAGCCAATACTCGTTCGCCTCATCGAAGCGGATCAGGTCCAGATCGCTCCAGTCCTTCACGATCGGCACGGCCCAGCTCGTCTCGTTGGTGTACTCGAGCGGACAACCGAGGAAGGCGGAGTAGACCTCAGGGCCCAGGTTGGGCCACCAGGTGGGCAAGGAGTCGCCCAGGTAGGCGGTCCGCGCCATGTAGGCGTCGGTCACGTCGAGGAGGTACTCCGTGTCGAACCACCGCTCCCGAATACTGGAGTGGCGCTTCTCTGGGAACGGCGGGTGGTCGGCGCTCTTGGGCGCGGTGATCCACACGGGTGGCCGATCGATGATCTCCCCGTGCCACCAGGCCTCGTGGCGGGCCATCGCCATCTCGGCATCGGGCTTGAACTCCAGCATGGCGCCTCGACCTCTCTGTCCGCAGATGCGCGACGGGCGGCCGGAATGCCTCCCGACCGCCCGTTGCTACGCCCCAAGGAGGGGCGAGACCTGCATAGACGCCTAGCCCACCGCGTCGGCGATAAGGTTCGCGTCGTCCGCATCGTCCTCGGTGTCGTCCTCAGCCTCCGCCTCGGGCTCCGCCGCCTCCTCCTCGCCTCCGGGCACCGTGAAGGTGACCGAGGCGGAGCCGCTGTTGCCGGCCATGTCGAAGACGGCCACCTTGAGGGTGCGCTCGCCGCCCGGCACCTCGGTGAGGGTGAACTGCAGCAAGTCGTACTCCGGCCGGAAGATGAGGCCGCGCGAGGCGATGGGCATCCACGCCTCGTCATCCAGCTTGTACTGGGCCACCTTCAGCCCCGAGTGAGCGTCGCCAGCGGAGCACTGGACGGTCACGGTCCCATCCTCGGCCACGGTGACGCTGTTCGCGGTGAAGGTAACCGTGGGGGCCACGTTGTCCACGTAGATGGGCCCCACGATGACCTCGTCGGTCAGCCCTCGACCCGGATTGGAGACGGTGTCATCTGCGACGATCCGCACGTCGTACCGGCCCGGCTCCAACTCGGAGACATCCCAGTCGTGGCTCGTCTCATCGATGTTCTTGGCGATCTCCGACCAGGTAGCGCCCTGATCGGCCGAGTAGTAGAGGTGGTACCGCAACGTATCGGAGTCGGGATCGCTGGCATCCCAGGAGAGCTCGCCCTCCTTCTTCACATAGCGGATCGCGGAGGGGTCGTCATACGAGACGCTCGGCTTGCGGTTAGCCGCCACGTAGCGCACCTCGACGCTGTCCACAACGGGAGTGCCTGCCGCCTCCTCGCTCTCCAACCGGATGCGGTACTGCAGGTACTGGGCTGCCGGACTGCGGACGGACATCCTGGCCCGGCCCGTGCCAACCGGACACCATTCACTCCAGAGGGCGTTCGGGGTGGGCTCGTTGCCGCTGCGGGTCTCGATGGTCAGAGCCGTGCCCTCCGGCAGCATCGCCACACAATCCACATCCAGCCACTCGGACTGGGTGCCCGCATCGAGGACTCGGCTCATGTAGATTCCATCAGCCGACGGCTGGACGGGGATCCTGTAGAGCACGATCGGATCGGTGGAGAGCACCCAGAGGTTCGTGCCCTCGGCGTCCAGGATCATGTCCGTGGTGCGACCCTCGGGGTGGGGGAGGAGGCCGTGGGCGTTCACCTTGCCCTCCACGTCAACGGACCAGACCTTCCCCGGCTCGCTCGTGCCGAGGAAGACCTTGAATGCCGCGCTCTCGAGGGCGAAGGAGCCGCTATCTGAGGTCTCAATGGCCGCGTGGATCTGACCATCCCCGTCGATGCGGTACGCGTTCCCCGCCGAGGAGAAGTACACCTGGCCGTCGGCGGCCACGGTGATGTCATAGACCGCGCCCAGCGGCGAGGAGCCCACGGGGCGCACGTACGCGTCCGGGGCGACGCGGTAGATCAGCCCGGCGTCGGTGCCGAAGTAGATGTCCCCGTCCAGGGCGTGGGCCATGCAGAGAACGTGATCCTGGAGGGTGTCGACGAACGGCGTGTATGCGCCCCCAGGCTTGCCACGGTAGATCATGCCGTCGGGCCCTGTGGCCACGAGCACCTCATCGCCGAGGGGCAGGATGTCCCAGATGTAGTTCGCATCCAGCGTGTCGGCCGACAGGACCGTGCCATCGGCGTCCGCGTGGTAGAGCATCCCCTTGGGGCCCGTCCCCGCCAGCACCGTGCCATCGCTCAGCTTCTCGATGGCGAACACCTGGGCGTCGTCCACCTGGAGGAACTCCTCGGGCTTGCCGTCATCGCCGACGCCGTAGACGGCGCCGCGCGGGCCGGTGCCCACCAGAACGCCGCCGTTGCCGTCGGGCGCCAAGGACCAGGCATAGAGGGCGTTCGGGAGGTAGGCCGCCACCGTCTGATGGTTGGCCGCCAGGGCCACCGCGCCCGAGTCGAGGACCGCGCTGCCCTCTAAGTGGCCGCTCAGGAAGTCATCGGCCGAGGACTGTGTCCAGACGGCCGGAGCCTTGACGGGCAGAGGCTCGATCTCCTCCTCCGCGTCCTCCTCGTCTTCCTCTCCCTCTGCGTCCTCGCCCTCCTCGGTCTCGCCTTCCTCGGCCGTCCCCTCGTCGGCGACATCCTCCTGCTGGGTGCGGATGGGCTTGACGGATCCGGGTTCCGCATCGTCCGGCATGTGGATGCCGGGCGGAGGCGGGCCCTGGAGCCAAGACTCGCGGTAGCCGTCGATCGTATCCCGCACCTCCTGGATGATCTCGAGTGGCACGCGGCTGCCGCCCAGGGGCAGCCCGAGCGCCGAGATCGCCGCCCGGGGATCATGGCGGGGGCTCAGGTAGCGCGACCACAGCTCGTTGGACACTCGCGACGCGACGACCGGATGCGACGGCAGCGCCGCGCTTCCCACCGCCAGGCCTTGGATGCTCAGCCCCGCGGGCGATGACATCCCGTCGAGGTCGGCGGCGCCCGCATACCGGTCCTCAGGTCGGACGATCACGAGCGGATGGGAGAGCGTCCCGATGATGTCATACTCGGTCTCCCACGTAAGGGTGCGGGCCTCGGCGCTGAGCGAGTAGTCCGTCGTGCCGGCAGAGGCCAGCACGGCGCCGATCTCCGCGGGCACCGCGGGGTACTGGACGCCCCCGCTCAGGAACGACTGCTTCGGCGTGGGCATCATTGCCACAAGTTGGGTGTTGGGATGAACCTGATCCTGGTACCACTGGATGAGCTGCTCGAGGCTCGTGGGCGTCGGTCGGACTACCCCGGTCTGCATCTCGAGCACATCGAAGAAGTAGCCGCCCGCGACCTGCAGCAGCGTCATGCCCGTGGGGTGCTCGGGATCGATGGGGATCTGGATGACCTGCTCCCGCTCGCCCTGACCCTCTATGAGACGGTAGATGACCTTCACATCCACCGTGTCACCGGCCTCCACGACCCAGTCATCCAGCTCCATGCGAAGCAGCTGGGCGCTTGCCTTCCGCTCCTCGATCTGGAAATCCATGTGGACCCCGGCCATGTCCTCGGGGCTGAAGACGTTGGTCATGAAGAGGGACACGGCATCCATCGTGAGCATCATCGCGCCGGATACGGAGCCAGAGCCAGTGTACTCCTGGGCCGCCAGTTCCATGGTCTTGCCCGTCACGCTGGTGGCGCGAATCGTCGAGGTCACCATGTAGTCCTCGGATGCCATCAGATACTCGCCGAGGGCCGACACGCTCGCCATGGCGCACATCATGGGCGCGAAGAACTCATCGGTGGCCACCCGGACGTTGTAGGTGTGGGCGATGCCGCGAGCGGGGAAGTCCACGGACAGGGAGACGGGGAAGGTCGGCGCCGTCGTGCCGAGGGTGCCGCCGATCGCCTGGTTGCGGTCCTGCGTGACCGAGCCCATGGGCTCCGCGTCGATGGGGAGGAGGAGCTTCTCCGCCAAGTCGCCGTCCTGGACCACGAAGTCCGCCACATCCATGTAGGTAGCGGGGAGATCGACCTTGCCGTCGCCGAACATGGGATGGCCGAAGGCCAAGTACCGGTCGCCATCGACGTAGGTGATGGTGCCGCCGCCGGTGGCGGAGAAGTCGCCCGTCATCAGCCCGATGCCGATGGCGCTACCGGCCTCCACGGTGTAGGGGGGCGCGTCCGAGGAGCCGGTCACGCCCTGCATCACGTCGAAGCCCCGGGGAGCTAGAACCTCGCTGAGCTGGGCAACCGTCTTGCTGGGCACGCCCGAGAGAACCAGGGGCATGCTGATGGGAACCAGGGGCAGCGTCTGCGCGCTGTAAACCGCCGGCATGCTGCCACTCGCGGCGCAGTCCACGGCGAAGCTCCGGGCCACTCCGTCCAAGACCAGCGGCTCATCGAGGCGGTAGAACGAGGTGACCTCGGTCGCGTCCTCGGCCATCTCCGACTGGCGGTCCATCTCATCGAAGCACTCGAGCATGTACTCGATGGGAGTGAACGCCGCGAGGGGCTCTCGCGTGATGCCGACGGCCCGGGAGGCGGCGCCGGCGAGCTTCCCGTTGAAGTACAGCGGGCTTCCCGACATGCCGCGGGGCACGGAGGAGGTGCGGTCGATCAGGGGGCCGTCCAGCACGCGGAACAGCACCATCTCGGCGGGACCCTCGAAGTTGCGGAGGACACGCACGATCTCCACGTTGAACTCGGTGATCTCGCTCCCCTGAAACACTGTGCGGCACACGCCGCGCAGGCCCGGCTGCATCTCCTCGATGCTCATCATCGTATCCGGGTCGAAGTAGCCAGACGTCTGCGCCAGGGTCGCGGGCGCAATCATGCCGAGCAGAGCGACGCACACCGCGCCAACTGCCAGGGGTCTCAATCTCACCTTATCACTCCTCCAGGAGTCTGGAATCACGGGGCAAATCAGGAGTCTGGTTGCCAGTATTCAGCCCCTCTTTGTACTCTGTATTAGTGCGCCCTGCAACTCCTCACCTTCTTGTTTGAGCCATTACCGAGGCGCGTCAAGATGAATCAGAATGCGGCGCGGAGGGTCCAACAGCCACAGCGCTGCCCACAGGCAGGAACCACCACGGGAGGTGCTCACTCGTGACGAGCCGCAAGCTACTGGTCGCATCCCTTGCACTGAGCCTCCTTGCCCTCGGGATCACCTTGGCCGCTCCAGCCGCGGGCCAGGCCGAGGGAGACCTCATCGCGAGCCATCTGCGGTCCCTCTCCGTCGCCGCCCCGGCCGCCGTCGGCTCCCTGCTCGTCTTCCCCGTCCACTCGCCCTCTGTCTTCCCCGATGGCACGCGCATCGAGCCCGCCGGCAAGGCTCTCGCCTCGGGCGCCCTCACCATCCGCGAGATGCCTGATGGCATGAACCAGCAGTTCGTCATGGCCAGCTATGACGGCGACGGCACGGTCTTCGGGCAGTACGGAGGAGGCTATGGCGGGGGTGGCCAGGGGCGCGGAGGGGGCGGGAGCTTCTTCATGGCGTCGCTGAGCACGGCCGCCCTGCCCGTCGTCTGCTTCGAAGAGGGCCGGATGGGCGGGGACTCCCCCTACTTCGACCCATCGACGTACACCCTCGCCCATCCCGCCCTGCGAGGCCTCAGCGCGACCGGCGACCAGGAGGCGGTATGGAGGGAGATACGGCGCCAGTACGACCTCCTCGGACCGAGTCCCATCCCCATCGATCTGGGGCCCGCGTACAGCGCCATCGGCCGGTCCCAGCCCGTCCTCGGAGCGTGGCAGTTCCTCCATCGCATGGCGCCCACGATAGCGATGCAGGCGAACGGGGTCATCGTGGCGTGTGGGGATCAGATCCTGGGCATCGACTACTACGGCGACCCCAAGCTCTTCGCCGAGTGCAGGCAGGATGTCCTCAAGTCCTACGCCCTCGTCAACGCCGAGGTCGGGAACCATCGGCCGTGCCGCGTTACCGATCGGGCGATCAGCCAGTTCCTGATGGACCTGATGGTCGCGCCGCGCTCACCTCAGGAGCCGGTCCAGTTGGGCGAGCGTGCCCGCATCGCCTTCGGAAGCCATGTGGGAGAAGCGGCAGCCCTCGATGGCCGCTTAGTCTATCTGGGCGCCCACGACACCCGGCCGCCTCTGCCCTATTAGTGGCCGCCGGCGTCCTACTCCGGCGGCCCGAAGTGGAGGCCCCACTGGCCCGCTAGTTCCTTCGCCGTTGGCTCGAAGGCGGCTAGCTCCTCGGGGGTGACGGGCGTGAGGTTGCGCGCCACCTCCAGCCCCTGGTCGAGCTCCTCGACGGTCGAGAAGCCGATCACGCAGGCCGACACGCTCGGATGGCCCAGCGCGTAGCGCATGGTCATGTCATACTGCTCCGGCGACGTCAGGAGGCCTCGCCCCGGCCCGTATTGCCACCCTACGACCCCACCCAGAACCTTCATCGCGACGACGCACAGGCCTCGCTCCTTAGCGGCCGGAACGACCTCCGAATCGAAGGTATAGATGTGCCGGTCGACCACGTTGATCGGCACCATGAACACCTCAACGTCCTCGACTCGCTCGAGCAGCCGGAGGAAGTGAGGCGGCCGCAGATGCCCGCTGGCTCCGAGATGCCGCACGATGCCCTGCTCCTTCATAGCGCGCATGGCGGTGAGGGTGCCGTCGGGAGCCTCTATGGCATCGAGGTCGAAGTCCCCCAGGTTGTGGATGTGGAGGAGGTCGAAGTGGTCGGTATGGAGGTCCTCGAGGCTCTGCTCGACCTGGGCCCATGCGCCGTCGTAGTCGTGGCGGTTGCACTTGCTGACCAGGAAAACCCGGTCCCGCCACTCCTCCATCGCGGGGCCGAGCATCCGCTGAGTCTCACCGTAGGTGGACGCGGTGTCGACGTAGTTGATGCCGCGCTCCATCGCCGCCCGGAACACCTCGTGCACCTGCGGCTCGGGCAGCCGGCCGTCGCCCATGGCGCCCACCCCCAGCGCCGCGATGGTCGCCTCGAAGTCGATGGGGCCCAGCTTGCGCTTGGGTAGCTCCGCCCGGGGCTCATCGTCCTGAGCCATCGCCGAGCTCGCCAGGCCGCCCAGGGCCGCTACGCCGGCGGCCGACCGCAGGAACTCCCGTCGGGAAAGCCGATGGTCCGCTGGCCGATCGGATGGCGTCATCTAATGATACCCTCCAGTTTCCGTTGTCGCATGCGCGGTTCGCCCCTGCGCTGCACACATGTCAGACACCTCAGGCTCGCCGCTCGTTGCGATCGCGGATGCGTGCCAGCCAACTGGGCCCAGAACAACTTAGATGCAGCAAACTTCTCTTCCCAAGGGGAAGCGCGAGGGATACACTGAGACCGGGTCCCACACGGGGCCTCTGCGGGCAACCCCGGTAGCCGCCTCTGGGCGGCATTCCCAGCCAGCTCCCAGTAGGGTCCCGTCGGGGACGAGGGCCGTTGGCGACTGTCTCGGCCGGAGCGCGCCCTGGACAAGGTGTGAGGCATACGCTTACCGACACGTTCATCAACCACGACCGGATTCAGAGTCTCCTCGAAGGCTCCCACACGCAGCCCGAACCCTCGCGCGTCGAGGATCTCTTGGACAAGGCCCTCGACCTGAAGGGCCTGACCCCCGAGGAGACGGCGGCCCTGACCCGCGTCGAGAGCCCCGAACTGGTTGCGCGGATCTACGAGACGGCGCGGTCCATCAAGGACACGATCTACGGCCGCCGGCTCGTCCTCTTCGCCCCCCTCTACATCTCCAACATCTGCCACAACGAGTGCCTCTACTGCGGTTTCCGAGCCAGCAACCGCGACCTGGGGCGCCGCGCGCTGAATGAGGCGGAGATCACCAGGGAGGTTGAGGCCCTGATCCGCCAAGGCCACAAGCGCGTGCTCGTAGTGGCCGGCGAGGGCCACGATGCTCACGACGGCCTGGACTATGCCAGGAGGGCTGTGCGGGCGGTATACGCCGCAGGGGAGAGAGCCGACGCCATCCGCCGGGTGAACGTGAACCTCGCCCCCATGAGCGTGGATGACTTCCGGCTCCTCGCGAGCGAGGGCATCGGCACCTATCAGCTCTTCCAGGAGACCTACCACCAACCCACCTACGCCCGCGTCCACGTGCGGGGCCCCAAGGCCGACTACCTCTGGCGCCTGGAGGCGATGGACCGGGCCATGGAGGCGGGGATCAAGGATGTCGGGATCGGCCCCCTCCTCGGCCTCGCGGACTGGCGGTTCGAGGTGCTGGGCACTCTGGAGCACGCCCGCCACCTCGAGGAGCGTTTCGGGGTCGGCCCCCACACCATCAGCGTGCCTCGGCTCGAACCCGCCCCCGGCTCCGCGATGGCGTCCAGCCCCCCTTCGCCGGTTTCGGACGAGGAGTTCAAGCGGATCATCGCCATCCTGCGCATCGCGGTCCCCTACACGGGGATCATTCTGTCCACCCGCGAGTCGTCGGAGATGCGCCGCGCCGCCTTCAGCCTGGGCGTCTCCCAGATCTCCGCGGGCAGCCGCACGGACCCCGGCGGCTACACCGAGGACGAGCCTGGCGGGGAGCGCGAGGCCTGCCAGTTCGCCCTGGGCGACCACCGCAGCCTCGATGAGGTGATCCGGGACTGCGCTCGGCTGGGGTACATCCCGTCCTTCTGCACGGCCTGCTATCGACTGGGGCGCGTGGGCGCGGACTTCATGGATCTGGCCAAGCCGGGGGAGATCAAGCACCACTGCGATCCGAACGGTCTCGCCACATTCCTGGAGTATCTGCTGGACTACGGCAGTCCGGAGACCGTCGCCGTGGGCACGAAGTGCATCGAGGAGAACATGGCGCGACTGCCCGAGCAAGCGGCTGCCAGGGCGCGAAAGATGCTCGACCGCGTGGCCTCGGGCGAGAGGGATGTCTTCTGCTAGAGCGACCCCTCAGAGCGGCGTACACGGAAGGGGCGGGAGCCGACTGGCTCCCGCCCCTTCGCTTTCATGCTGATGTGCCCTACGGGCTCGGGGAGAGCTGAGCGGCCCGGTCCAGCGCCTCCTGCGCGAGGGTGGCCTGCACCGACGGCAGGCCGGCATAGTCGCGCCACGTCTGCGCGGCCTCGGGGAACTGCCGAAGCTGCTCATAGGCGATGGCGAGGTTGCGGTAGGCGACCGCGAGGGAGCTGTCCCCCGCGATGGCTGCGCGGTAGTGGACGATGGCGCCCTCGGAGTCGCCCATCTGCGCGAGCAGGACGCCCATGTTGCAGTGGGCCTTCGCGTGGCTGGCGTCGAGCTCCAGGGCCTTCGTGTACTCATCCATGGCGAGGCTCAGGCGGTTCGCGTCCTCATCGCGCCGAGCGATGGTATGCAGCGCCAGGCCACGGTTGAAGTGCACGTTCGCGTCATTGGGCGACGACACGAGCGCCTCATCGAGCACGGCGAGGGCCTCGTCGGCTTGGCCCTGGGTGAGCAGGAGGGACGACAGGTTGAACCGGGCGGGCAGGCCCGCGGGACCCGTCGGGTCCAGAGTAATCGCCTGACGGAATGACGCGGCCGCCGCCGTGAGGTCCTTCAGGTGCCTCCACTGCAGGAGGCCCATCAGGTTATGGAGCCGCGGCGTGCTCCGCCCCGCCGCCATGGCGTCCGTGACAACCTTCATCGCCTCGTCATAGCGCCCCACGCGCTGGTAGGCGTCTGCCAAGATGACGGCTGAGTCGCCATCCCCCGCCAGTTCCGCCGCCCAGTCGAAGGCCGCGGCGGCATCAGAGGCAGCGCCGCGCACGAGATGCAGCTCGCCGAGCGCCACCACGGCGTTGACGTAGCTAGGCCGAACGACCAGCGCGCTCCGCAGCAGATCGCTCAAGCTGCCCACCGGGAACGGGGGCGCAGTCGAGCCGATGTAGGCGGAGACCGTTGACACGAGGGCCGCCACCTCTGCCTCGGCGGCGTCAGGAGTGGTGGCGACGAGGGCTGCCGCGAGGTGCGTCGCGGCCGAGACGACCGCGTTGTCGCGGGCTACGTCCCGCGGCTGGGCCGGTCGTGGGGTGCCCGTCAGGCAGAGCCCGACTAGGAAGGCCGACATCTCGCTAACGGCCTTGTCGCGCTCTCCCTCCTCGATGGTGTAGGTCGGGGTGCGCACGAAGGTGCCGTCCGAGGCGCGGAAGGCCACGCCCTGGGCGCGCACCTTTCCGTCGACCGGCTCCAGCGTCCCTCCGAGGACCCAGTCAGCTCCCACGAGCCCCGCCGCCGTCTGCAGCCCCTGCTCGACGATGCCGGTCAGGGGCGACGAGACGCCCCGGGCCACCCGGGCGAGGGTCCCTCCCGTGAGCAGCTCCACCGGGGCGCCCTCCAGCTGATCCATGACGCCCGACCAGAAGCGGCAGGATAGCTCCGCGTCCACGCCCGGCAGCGCGGCGAAGGGGACGGCCGCCATCTTGGGCGTCGGCGCCGCGGTCCCCTGGGCGATCGCACCCGTCGCGCCCAGCGCCACCATGCACACCAGCAACAGCACTCCCGCGAGTGATGCCCTCTTCATCAGTGATCCTCCATCTGACGCGGCCCGCGGCCGCAGTCTTGGAAAGCGGACACAGCCAACCCACGCGACGAACGAGGCCGCCACGCGTAGGCCCGCGCCGCGATTACCTTTGTTCATCCGCCCCAGGCTATTGCCCTTCCCGCCGTCACTGTCAAGCGGTCGTGCGCCCAGCGCGAGGCAGATCAGCGGAACGCATGCGCGCGCGGCGCGTCTCGATAGTACGGGCGGAATCCATCCGCTGGCGGTGAATACACATAGTGCGCTTCCAGCATAGAGTACCACCCGTTGTGACGAAGGGAGTGATCCACATGACAACCCTCCTCAGACATCGGTGCTCCCTGGCGCTCGCTTCGCTCTCCCTTGTGGTCTGGCTCTGGCCCGCAGCGGCCCAGGCGGACGAGTGGGGGCGGTCGTCTTCCGGCGTCGAGCGGCTGCGGGCTGTGGGGATACTGGAGGGCACGAGCTTCTCTCGTCCGTCGTCACAGTGGGGTCGCTACCGCTATGAAGCCGGCGACTACATGGTCACCGAGGACGATGCCGAGCTCGGCGAGGTTGTCCTCATGGACGTGATCGCTCGCGTCTCGAACATGGACATCCGCGAGGTCTGGGACATCCACGACATATGGGACCTGTACCCCGAGGAGGTCGCGACGGCCCTGTTCCTCCGCGAGATGACCGGCAGCTCGTACGCGGCCATCGCCACCCTGCGGGCCGATGACGGCTACGCCTGGAAGCAGATCGCGGCTGAGTACGGCCTCGACCCCAGGCTGCTCGGAGAGTCGCCGAACTGGTACCGGAAAGACCGCGTCGAGGACTGGTGGCGCCAGGACCCCGACATTGAGCACCGGATCATGATCGCCATGCTCGCCACCGAGTACATGATCGAGGAGCGGGAGCTGGATCGCCTATCCCGCGACGGCCTCGGCTACTCGGACATGGCCATCATGCTGGAGTTCGAGGCGCGCTCGGGCGTCAACGGCCTGAGGCTCCTGGATGAGAAGATGGAGCGCCGGGTGCGCTGGCGCACCCTCGCCGACAACTATCGCATCGACATCCGCGATCTGGACGCGAAGCGGGCCTACCACTGGCACAACGCCGACTTCCGCGGCTACTACTACGGCGACGATCGCCAGTACCACGCCAACCGCTTCGTGCGCACCCACAGGACGCGGCGTGAATACCACTACTACACTGTCTGGGTGCCCAACCCCAACACGGGGTACTACCATTTCGACTACGTCGTCGACTACGACTACTACTTCCCGTTCGGTCGGACCTACTACACCTACTGGTGGCCGACGGACTGCTGGTGGGATCGCGTTTACTGGGGCTACCACTGGAGTTCGCCCGTCTACCATCGCCCGTACACCTACGATGTGCGCTGGGTGCCTAGGGAGCCCTACTACAGCGACTGGCGGCAAGATCCTTACATCGGCGCCGACCCGCCCCGAGCCCTCGACGGACGCCGCTACGCGGACCGGATCATCGAGCGGTACGGCGACCGGGGCGCCGTCACCGGCGACTGGGACACTCGAGTCCGCGTGAGCAACGGCGGCGTCATGACCGTCACCCGCGGCGAGCGTGGCCAGCCCGGCGCGCCCCGAGGATCGAGCGGATCGCCCTCGACACGTTCCTCGAACGACAACCGTGGCTCCGGCTCGAGTTCCGCTGATCGCGGCGGCGCGGCCCCCCCACCGAGGACCAGTCCGCCGCCGAGAAGCGACCCTCCGCCCGCGGCCCGCGGTTCGAGCAGCTCAGGCGGAGGAGGGGGCGGCGCGGCTCCCCCGAGAGCTGACTCCGGACGCTCCTCGGGTAGCGGCTCAGGCAAGTCGAGCGGCGGCGGCTCCAGCCGTCGTGACAGCGCGCCTCCTCCGCCCGCGGCCCGCGGTTCGAGCAGCTCAGGCGGAGGCGGCGGCGGAGCGGCTCCGCCGAGGGCTGACTCCGGACGCTCCTCGGGCAGCGGCTCCGGCAAGGCGAGTGGCGGCGGCTCCGGCCGTCGCGATAGCGCGCCTCCTCCTCCGCCCGCTCGTTCGTCCGACTCGGGCGGCGGATCGTCGGCCCAGGGCTCGAGCGGCGGCGCCAGCGGCTCGCAGGGCTCTGGCGGCGGTGGCGGCGGCAGCAGCCGCTCCGGTGGCGGCGGGTCCCGCAAGTCCCAGAGGTAGCGCTGAATCTGGTCAGGCGTCGCGGCGGCCCGGTAACCTGCTCCGGGCCGCCGCAGTGTACGCCGCGCGGGGTAGGTCCCAGGCAGCACGCTGGGCGAACTGAGGGTGGCCACTCCACGAGAGTCTGGCGATCGACCGACGACGGGACGTGACGATGCGAGCAGCGATCATCTTATGTGCATGCGCTCTGGGTAGCGCCGGCCAGGCCGCCTCTGCCCAAGGCCAGTTCGCGGACAAGCTCCTCCACGGCCGCGCGGTGCAGGTTGCCCTCGCCTCTCCCTACTACCAGGACCGCTCCCTGGAGGGGATCGCCGACGAGATCGCCGCCGCGGGCTTCGATGCCGTGCACCTGGTCATCACCTCTGAGTCAGCCGACCTGAAGCCCGGGTTCGTCGATTTGCTCCATGCTCGCGGCATTGGCGTGTGGGCCACCCTCTTCGCCACGTCTGTCTACACGCCGACCGAGGATCTGCCCGAGGGCTGGGAGGAGTGGCAGGTCGAGTTCCTCGTGCCCCAGGGCTACCGCCACCTCTCTATGGCCGAGCCCGGCTACCGCGAGTGGCTGAAGGGCCGTATCGACCGCGTCCTCTCGGCGGCCGCTTTCGATGGCTTCACCCTCTACGAGCCCTTCTTCCCCGTCTGGCGAGGCCTGGAGCAGGACCCCGTCCAGTATGCCGACGTGAGCCCCGCCTTCCAGCGGCGCTTCATGGAGGCCACGGGACACGACCGGTTCCCCAACTTCGCGGACCCTGCGGACCCCGACTTCTATGAAACGAACCCGGCTCTCTACCGCGACCTGGTCGACTACCGGGCCGAGGTCATCGCCTCCTTCTTCGATGAGCTCGTGAACGGTGACGGGGGCGTCCGAGAGCGGCGCCCCGAGGTCCTGGTCTCTACCTGGAGCGTTGCCGCGGCGATGGAGGACGGGCTCGAGATCCTCCGCGAGTGGGAGGGGCACGATGCCGCCGCCGTGGTGGAGCGCGTGAAGCCGGACATGCACACGCTCCAGACCCACTGGCCCGATTGGATTCGCCCCGAGCTCCCGCCTGACTACGCCCGGGCCTACCTTCCCTACGCCGAGAGCGTCTGGGCGGTCGCCCCGGGGCTGCCCGTGAGCGTGCAGGCGGATATCGGCTCCCTGAACACCATGCGAAAGAGCGGCCACTGGGCGCGGGACTTCCACGCGGCGAGCTTGGAGGCCGGCTTCTCGGCAACCACCTACTACGAGTTCTCCCTGCGGTGGGAGGTCTACCGCGCGGCGCCTGAGCTCGTGGCGGCGCGCGCTGAGGGGGAGCGGGCGTTCCTCACCTTCGACCAATGCGTCGGTCCCGCGTCTGCCGAGGCGCTGGTGGGGCGTCGCGTCGTGGACTTCGAGTCGGGCCACGGCGCGCTGATCCGCGAGGTCTCTGTGGACGGCAACCGGCTCGTCCTGGTCCTGGACCTGCCCCTGGAGTCCGGCCGGATCTGGAGCTTCCCCGTCGGTGGACTCGAGGATGACCCGGCGCGCCGCTTCGTGCCCGAGGACCAGGTCAACCGCGTCCCCGAGGACGTGTGGCAGTGGGCGCGGGTGGAGTAGGGGACGACAGGGGGCGCGGGCTACGCCGCCGCGCTCTCCGGCAGGCCATCTTGGCCTGGACCCCGAATCTCAGACGCCGGAGGCGTTGCGCTGGTGCGCTCGGAGACACATTGGTCGTATGGGAACTGGATCGCCTGGGGTCTGGGCATGGCCTGGGCCTTGGGCATCACCGCCCTGGGCGCCTCCCATGCCCCCCTCGCCCAGCAGGGCGGCGCCCAGTTCGGGCAGTTCTTCGGGCCCCTGTGCGTCATCGGCCTGGCCGCCATGGCGCTGCTCAAGCGGCGGTACCTCGAACTCGGCGAGAAGGGCCTAGTCGATTGCAGCACCCTCATCACCCACACCTACGCCTATGAGAACATCCAGCGAGTCGCTTCCTTCCGACTGCGGACCGGCGCCGAGGGCGTCATCGTCATCGACTGCGAGGTCGGCGGCGTCATACGGCGCATCCGCATGAGTGCCACCCAGGACCGTTGGCCCACCCTGGTAGCCCATCTGTGGCGGCGTCTGCCGCTGCTACAGGTTGACCTGGCGCCCGAGACGGTCCGCAGGGTGCAGGCCATCCGCGACGACCAGCCCCTCGATGTGCGAATCGCCATCCCCGCCGTGCCGCCCCTCAAGTACGACCTCGCCCGCACCTACGGCGGCCACCTCCTCGTGGCCCTGCCCGCCATGCTGATCGTCAGTCTCTTCTCGGGCGGCGCCGCCATCCTCTCGTTCATCGTCGGCGCCTGCTTCCTCGTGCCGGTCCTCGTCGCCGCTGGCCTCATCGACTATGTCGTGGCCCGGCAGAGCGTCCACTTCGAGTTCCGGCCCGACGGCTTCGGATACCGAGATCACACGGGCATGGATTTCTGGATCCCTTGGGGCGAGCTGACCGCCATCGGCTTCGCGGGTGGCCTCGGCAGCAGCCTCACCTGGATCCACGCCAGGGAAAAGACGATCCTCATCCGCGGCCACCTGGTGGCGATGCAGCAGGTGCGCTGGACCCTCGCCGAGGCGATGAGGGTCCTCGATGCGACTCTGGCGGCGAGCCCCGGCGGGCCCGTGCCCCCGATGGATCCGCCCGCCCCTGAGGCCGGCGGCCCTACTCCTCTTTAGCGATCTCGATCGGGGGCGGTGGATGCGGTTGTCGATGCCTGCGCGGACGCCGAATCAGGGATCATGATGCCCCCGGCCACGGACATCATCCAGGTGCACGGCGAGCTCGGGCTGCTGCTCCGCGAGGTGGCGCTCGAGGACATCGTCCGTGAGATGAGCCAGCTCCACGCGGCGGCCGTTCGCGGGCAGCTCGCCTCGCCCTCCTGGCTGCCCGTGGTCGTCGCGTGCGAGGACGAGGCCCTCTATGGGCTCTGCCTCAGCGACCTCGCCCATGCCAAGGGATCCGCCGAGGCCGAGGCGTTGGAGCGTGCCACCGACGCGGCCGCCCGGCTCACGCCCACCGACCGCCGGCTGCGGTACACCCATCGCCGCGATGCCGCCGGCCAGCTCTTCGCCGTTCAACCTACCCTGCGCCTGCGCATCGAGCACTGGCGGAGCCTGGCGCGGGGCATCTGGGACTCCCTGGGGCAGGTCCTCGCCGCGGCAGGGGAGGGGAGTGGCCGCGAGCCCGCCCCGCTCCTCATCGGCCGGATCTGGCCCTGCGCCGCGCCGAACGTCCTCGCCGAGTTCGCCGCCGCCCAGAGGACCGAGGACCTCCTCCGTTTCACCGAGGCCGTCGTGAGGAGTTCGGAGCCGCTGCACCTCCGTATCTCCCTCTGCTGCCATCTGCTGGCCCTGCGGCGCTTCCGGCTCGAGGAGCCCGAGGCGCGCGCGGACCTCGAGCTCCTCCTCGCACGCCTGGAGTCCGAGCTCTACGGCGACTATCACCTCGACGGCCAGTCGGCCTACCGCGCCCTCAGGTCCCTTGGGTGGGACGATGATCTCCAGGTGCTCGACATGTGAGGCCGCGTCGCCTCCACGGACCGATCGGGCCCCTACGAGCAGCGGGGCGGCCAGGGCGAGCGACGGCTGCCGGCGAGGCCGAGGCTTCTGAGCCCTGAATGACGCCATCAGTTTTGCGTGCGGGCGCAGGAGATTCCCGCAAACTCCCCTACAACATGAACGGAGGTGGCTCATGTTGGCCCGCGCCCTGGTCCTTGTCGCCTGTACGCTTGCCGCCGCACTACCCGCGGCGGCCCAGGATGGCATCCTGATCGCCAAGTCCGAGTGCCGCCTCTTCTACGCGGCGGGTGGCGAACTCATCAAGGAATACCAGTGCGCCACGGGCCGCGGCATGTGCTCGCCGGTAGGCTCCTTCACCATCGAGTACAAGTGCCATAACGGCGGCTGGAGCTACGTCAACGGCGACTGGGTCCACGTGGGCGGCGCGAACATCCCCGCCCTGGGCGCCTTCTGGATGGGCCTGACCGCCCGGAGCGGCCGCGGCACCCCCTACGGTATACACGGCACAACCCAGCCCCAGCTCATCGGCCAGCTCGTCTCCGCGGGCTGCATCCGCATGAGGAACCGCGAGGTGGACGAGCTCTACGGCATGGTGCCGATGGGAACGTCTGTGACGCTGGTGAACTACCTCAGCGAGGGCCAGAGCTGGCTGGGCAGGCTCACCAAGCGCCAACTGGCCTACGCCTCCGACGCCGCCGGCAGCTACGACATCTACAGCGTCGGCTCCGACGGCCAGGGCATCGACCGGCTCACCAACCTGCCGGGCGATGAGCGGACGCCGGTCTACTCCCCCGATGCGGAGTGGGTCGCCTTCATCCACCATGGGCCGGATGGGCGGCGATTGGCCATCGTCAGCGCCTCGGGCGGCAAGCCCCGCTTCCTCGACGGCGTTGACGCTGAGGCCTGCCTGGGCTGGACGGCGGAGGGGATCATCGTCCGGGACGACGCCGGCGGGGTGTGGCGGTGTGACGCCGAGACGGGCGAGGCCGACGAGGCCGAGTGGTCCCTGGGTCCCCAGGTGATTCGTGACGGCGCGGCCATCCAGATGTCGCGGGGCGCGCTCATCTCCGCCTCCGCCATACGGCCCCAGCTCACGGGCAAGCCCGACCTGCGCGACCCCGCCGTGGCCGCGGATGGACGCGCTGTCGCCTTCTCCTGCCGGGAGGGCTCCGGCCGAGCCATCTTCGTCTGCCGCGCCGATGGCGCCCTCATGCGGCGCGTGGTCTCTGCCACCGCCGACGCGGTGGAGCCCGCTTGGTCGCCGCGCTTGATCCACGGGCCGGGGGTCACGATCCTCGCCGTCGAGACCGATCCCCCGGGCCTCCAGGTCCTCGTCCGGCCCCCGGGCTCGAACACGGCCTACCCCAAGGGAGCGGCGCCCGTCGAGTTCGCCCTGTCCAGCGCCACCGAGGCGTCCCGGCCCTACGAGATCATCGCTCGCACCAGCCGCGGCGACGAGGCTCGCCAGGAGATCACCATCGCCCGTGGACAGCGGAAGACCGTCCGTATCGAGGTCCGCCGCCACGGAGCTTTCGTCTCCGCCGTGCGTCAGTTCCTTACGGGACGGGCCGACGCCCGGGATGAGGTGCCTACGTCATGAGCAAGCGGCTATGGCCATGGGTTCCCTTCGCCGCCGCTCTACTCGCGGCGAGCGCCCAAGCGGCTCCGATCAGCGTTAGCGAGACCGATCCGCGCTACTTCAACTGGCGCGGCGCTGACCGTGTGCAGCTCGTCGGCTACGACTATCCCGCGCTCATGAACTCGGGCCGCATCGACCCCTCGGCCGACTGGACCACGGAGTCCACTCGGCCGTACTACGAGCAGTTCATCGACCTGCTCGTCGCCAACGGCCTCAACTTCACCCGTTGCTCCGTCACCTCCGGCGCGGCCAACGACCGCTTCCCTTGGGCTCGCGTCGATGCGCCCGACGCCCCGCTGAGGGTGGGCGGCGAGCGCTACGCCTACGTGAACCTCGAGGAGTGGGACGAGGTCTTCTGGAGCCGCGCCCGGGCGATCCTGGACTATGCCTCCAAGCGCGGAGTCGTCGTGCAGATATGCCTCATCGACGAATCGAGCCTCCTCAGCGAGCCGGGGGGCCGCGGCTGGGAGTTCCACCCCTTCAACCCTCGCAACAGCCTGCCCGGCAGCATGGGCGCCTGGATGCTCACGGACGGCCTGGAGAGCGGCGCGCCCGCCGCCTACGACCTCTCCAACCAGGCCTTGCGCGATATGTACGTCGCCTACCTCCAGAAGTGGGCGGAGGAGACCCGAGGCCTGGACAACGTTGTCTTCGAGGTTGGACACGCCAGTTCCGCCGGCCTGCGCTTCCACCGCTGGATCATCGACACCCTGCGCGGTGACTGCGGGTGCCCCTTCCTCATCTCCACGAACGCCGTCGATGAGGCGGATCGGATCTACGCCCTCGCTGGCGTCGATGCCATCGCGGATCACGGGCCGCGCACCCCCTTCACCACCAAGAGCCGCGTGGGCGATTGGCAGCGGTTCCGCAAACCCATCATCGTCGGCGCCGACTCCGAGAACGGCCATGACGACGACTACGCCCTGTCTCTGGCCTGCCTCCAGACGGCCCTGGACCTCGGCGCCCACGTCAGCCGCACGGGCCGAGACATGCGATCCTACGGGCCAGAGAAGCGCCCCTTCGTCGAGCATATGCGGGACCTCAAGCGACTCGCCGCAAGCGGCGCGAAGTGGCGCTGGCCCAACGATGTCCTCGAGGGCGAGGAGCTCCGCCTCGCCTGTGACCGCCGCACCCAGGAGCTGGGCGTGTACCTCCGGCGCGCCGACAGCGACGATGGCCGAGCCGAGGTCTCCAACGAGCGGGGGCGCTGGTGTGTCGCGAACCCCGTGGGCGGACCCTCCGACGAGCCCGCCCGCACTCTCAGCTTCGCCGTCGACCCCTACGCCTTCGGCCAGGGACCCCTCTCCCTGGAGGTCGAGCTGGAGGTCTACCTCGACGCTGCCGCGGACGGCGCGCTCACCGTGGACTACGCGAGCCGCGGCGAGCCCTACGGTGGGCGGGTCACATCGCCCCTGCGGAAGGGCCGGTGGGAGACCCTCGGGCTGATGCTCTCCAGCGTCACCCTCGGTGGGCTGCAGGACGGCGACGCCGACCTGCGCATCGACGGCGGAGCCCCGCCAGCGCGGCTGCTCCTCCACCGCATCGCCGTGCGCGCCGTCCGGTCCGCGTCCAACGGCGCCCCGAAGTCCGAGGCGATCACCGAGTTCGCCGTGAGCCCCCAGGGCGAGCGCTTCACCATCAACGGCAAGGGCACATTCCTCCGCGGCCTGACCGAGGGCTTTGTGGGCGGCGACGCCGACGCCACCTACTGGAACTCCTACGAGCCCGAAGCCGACTACGAGCGGTATGCCGATCGTCTCACCGACTGGGGCATCAACTGGATCCGGATCAACGGCATCAGCATGGTCGAGGGCTCCGGCCGCGCCTTCGGGGCGAATGCCCTCGAGGGCGAGCAGGCCTCCGCCCAACCGCCGCTGCCGCCCTACACCCGCCGCCCCTGGGTCCGCTCGGGCGGCGGCATCGCATGGGACGGCCTGCCGCGCTACGACCTCTACGACTTCGACCCCTGGTACTTCCAGCGCCTCGATGAGTTCGTCTCGACCATGAACCGCCGCGGCATCGTTGTCGAGTTCACCCTCTTCCACCAGCGCACCCTCTCCCAGGAGTTCACCCACTGGGCCGACTCGCCGTGGCGGCCCGAGAACAACGCGAACGGCCTGGGACTGCCCTCCACACCCGTCTGTTATCCCCAGTTCTACGATCTCACCAATGACGCCCTGGTTGCGGCCCAGGCGGCCTATGTCGACCGCGTCGTCGAGGTCCTCGGCAAGTACCCCGGCGTCATCTACCGCATCGCCGATGAGTACAACGGACCGGGCGGCTGGGTCACCCACTGGGTGCGCCACATCTCCGCCCACCCGGGGATGGTCACGAAGCCGGTGTTCCAAGTCGGGGCGAGCCTCGAGGTCACCCGGGTGTTGGCGGGCATGGGTGAGGTTCAGAGCCTCGGCATCAGCTACTTCGGCGTGTTGCCCGATGGCGCCATCAGCACGCCACCCTCCTACCGCGATGTGCCCATCGCGGGGTTCTGCCCGCCCGAGTACCACGAGGGCGAGGCTATCGGCGCCACCCTCAGCCACCTCTACCAGCGCTGGACCAGAGCCTACGTGGGCCAGGGTGACGTGGAGCCCGACAGCTTCCTCCGCGCCTTCGCGAGCGGCGGCGCCGGATGGTTCTACGGGACCGCCCCACGGGAGGGCGTCGACCCCGCCGGCGCTCTGGCGGCCGTCGCCATCGTCGAGCGCGCGGGCGATCTCGCCGGCTGGCTGCCCGCGCCGGGGATCATCCAGAAGGGCCGGACCGAATGTGTAGGGCAGTCGGGGAAGGGGTATCTCCTATACGTTCCCGAAGGCGGCGCCCTCACCCTAACTCTCCCTGCCATGGCGGGAGGATACTCGGTCTCCTGGTTTGAACCGTCGAAGGGCAAGTGGTCGACGGGCGCGGGTGTCGAGGGCGGTCGAGCCATCGAACTCAAGCCCCCGTCAAGGGACGCGACGGTCCTTCTGGTACGGCCGGGGGCGCTTCAGGCGCCGCAGGCGCAGCCCTGAGCCTCTGGTAGGCTCCCAGGAGCCGTCGAGAGCGGAGGCGCTATCACTTGGAGCTTGGCGCGGGTGACCGGATCGGGCCCTATGAGATAGTCGGCGTGCGCGGTCGAGGCGGCATGGGCGTCGTCTTCGAGGCGCGACACACTGGCCTGGACCGCGTCACCGCCCTGAAGGTCCTGCACCCCGAGCTCTGCCGCGAGGAGGAGTTCGTCAGCCGGTTCACCCAGGAGGCGCGGCTGGCCGGCCAACTCCGCCACCCCAACCTCGCCGCCATCTACGACTTCGGGGAGCATGAGGGTCAGCTGTTCATCGCTATGGAGTTCGCCCAGGGCATGCCCCTGAGCGGCCTCCTCTCCGAGCCGCTGCCCATCGACCTCACCGTCTCCGTCCTGCGTCAGATCGCCGCCGCTCTCGTCGTCGCCCACGAGAGCGGCGTGGTGCATCGTGACCTGAAGCCGGCGAACATCCTCATCGAGCCATCGGGCCGCGCCGTTCTCACCGACTTCGGCGTCGCCCGCTCCGTCAGCGGCGAGGGCCTCACCCTGGCCGGCACCCTCGTCGGCACCCCCGAGTACATGTCACCCGAGCAGGCCAGGGGCCAGAGCACCGACCACCGCACCGACATCTACGCCTGCGGCATCATCCTCTACGAGTGCTGCGTCGGCGCGCCGCCCTTCAAGGCCGATAACCCCGTGACGACCGCTCTCATGCACGTCGAGAACACCGTCCCGCGCCTGGCGCCCGACTACCCCGACCTGCCTGAATGGGTCGATGTCGTCATCCAACGCTGCTGCGCCCACAAGCCCGAGGACCGCTACCAGTCCGCCGAGGAGCTTCTCGCTGACCTGCCGGACGATGGCGAGGTGCCGCTCCCCGTCTACCCCGAGATCCTCGAGCGCGCCGGCGTCGCCGACTACGGCTCAACCCTCACCGGCATCATCCGAGGCGACATCTCGCTTCAGGCCGCGGCCGAGTCGAATGAGGAGTGGGAGAAGGCCATCCGAGCGGCCCTCGCGCGCGAGGTCACCGTCGTCTCCCTCGATGTCGTCGGCTCCCGCCGCATGAAGGCGCCGGGACACACGGTGCTGCTCTCCTACCTCTTCGAGCGGCTGCGGCGTTTCATTGACCGCACCTGCGACGAGCACGGGTGCTTCGCCAAGGCCTGGTCGGGCGACGGACTCGTCGCCGCCTTCGAGGAGCCCGCTGCGGCGATCACCGCCATGCAGCAGATCGTCGAGGCTCTCCCCGGCTTCGAGACGCCCGACCCCGACCACCCCTTCCGTGTGCGTGTCGGCATCCACCTGGGCGAGGTGCTCATCAGCGACGCGAACCAGCTCGGCCGCGTCACAAGCCGCGTCTTCGATGCCGCCGGGCACCTCCAGAAGGCCTGTCCGCCGAACGAGATCTGGGCCTCCGAGGAGACGGTGAAGGCCGCGGAGGCGCTCGGCCGGTTCGAGCCCATCGGCCGCGTCGAGGAGGTCTACGTCTACGGGTGGCGGCCCATGATGGTCACGCCCATCCCCATCCGTCCGTCCGAGCCGCGGACGCCGCGCCCGACCCCGGCGCCGGCGAAGGTCACACAGCGCAGGTGGCCCCTCCTCGCCGCCATCGTCGCCGTACTCCTCATCGGAGTGGGGCTCACTGTCTGGCTTCGCGGGCGGGCGCATACCTCCACTCCACCCAAGGACCCGGGATCCGCCTCGACGCGGCAGGCCCCCGGAGGCCCCGGGGGCGACGGGGGGAGCGCGCGGTTCCCGGCCAGCGGACCGGCCGTCGGCGGCCACGTGCAGTACGCCAACGGCCAGCCGGCCGCCGGCGTCACCGTGTACGGCTGGACCGGCGACACCTTGGTGACCGCTCAAACCGACAACGCCGGCGACTTCTCCCTCCCGATGCTGCCCAGCGGCCAGCGCGTCATCAGCGCCGCCGCAGCCGGGTGCGCGACGGAGCATGCCTTGCTTACCCTCGGGTCCGACCGCGCCACCTGCGCATTCACCCTGCGGCCCCTCGGCGCCAGGTCCCCGACCCGGGGGCCCGCGATCGAGGTGGCGGGCATCAAGCCCACCGCCCAGGGCGTCGAGGTCTGGCTTCGCGCCTCCTCCCTGGACTCGCCCTGGGTCATCCAGTCCTGGGCGGGCGGCGAGGCGCTCTTGCCCGTCAACCGGGACGGCTCCGTGCGCGTCGTCATCGATTCCGCCTCCCAGCCGGGCTGCCTCTTCCGCGCCGTCACCGCCGGCGGCGTCGCGCGTACGGACGTCATCCGCGGCCCCGAGCCGGCGCCCATTCACGTCGTCGTGAGCGTCTCCACCAGCAGCCCCGCCGTTGTCCGCTCCATCCTCTACGACCCATCCTCCGGCCAGGTGCTCGCCGGGGCGACCGCGCCGGATACCGTGACCCTCCACGCGCCCGGCGTCTACGCCCTCCGCGTCCAGTGCGTCAGCAACCAGGAGGCCGCGCCTGTCAGCGTGACGGTAGACATCCAGTCGGCATCGGCAGAACCTATCCAGCGTACCATCACCGACCTTTGGCCACTTCAGGGACTCGAGGGCGAGCCTGTCGGAGACGGCCGTACGTCCGTGGGCGATGTGGGCGTCCTCACTGTGGACGAGTGGGGTGGGGTGAGTCTGTCCGCGTCGCAGTGAGCGCGCTCGACCGGCCCACTCCGAAGGGAGAACATCAGCCATGCGAGACTTGACTCGGAGGGACTTCATGAGGGGCGCCGCCGCGGCGGGCGCCACACTCGCGGCCGGCTTGCCGGCAGGAGCACAGGAGGGCGCTATGGACCGATCACACCCCGCCGATGCCCTCGGCTTCGGCACCGTCACCTACGACATCGCCAAGGACCTGGACCTCGAGACCCTGATCAGCGTCGCCGAGGATGTGGGGCTCGATGCTGTCGAGCTTCGCACCACCCACGCCCATGGCGTCGAGCCCGATCTGTCCGCCGCTGAGCGGGCCGAGGTCCGCGCCCGGTTCGAGGCGAGCCCCGTGGCCCTCGCCGCCCTCGGCTCGGTCTGCGAGTTCCACTCACCGGACTCGGCCGAGGTCGCCCGCAACATCGAGGAGACGAAGCGCTTCGTCCAGCTCGCCCAGGATGTCGGCGCTCGCGGCGTGAAGGTCCGGCCCAACGGCCTGCCCGAGGGCGTGCCTGCCGAGAGGACCCTCGAGCAGATCGGCGAGGCGCTCAATGTCGTGGGGCCCGCCGCGGCCGATAGCGGCGTCATGATCTACGTCGAGGTCCACGGCGGCGGCACCCAGGAGCCGAGGAACATGGCGCGCATCATGGAGGTCTGCGAGCACCCCGCCGTCGGGCTCACCTGGAACTGCAATGACGCGGACATGATCGACGGCTCCATCCGCGAGAACTTCGACCTCCTCCGGCCCCGCATTCGGATGGTCCACCTCCATGAGCTGGTCTCCGACTACCCTTACCGCGAGGAGCTGCTGCCCTACCTGCTCGATCCCGCCATGGGCTTCGACGGCTACTGCCTGGCCGAGGCCGAGGGGCTGGGCGACCCCGCGCGGTTCCTCCGCTACTACAAGGCGCTCTTCCGCTCATGGGCGCGCGAGGCGTACGACGCCGTGCCGCGAGGCTGACAGCCGCTCGGCACGGCTGG
>DBQI01000054.1:6592-11077 GCA_002305165.1 Armatimonadetes bacterium UBA1398 | reverse complement strand
GTGGGGCGGCGCCCCACGCTTGTCGGGCTTGGCGTTCGGCGTCGGGGTCCTGTGTCCCGACGCTGGACGCCTCGGGTAGGGAGTCAAGAGGGCTCGCCCTCTTGCGGGGTGTGGGGCGGAGCCCCACGATGGGTCCTCGCGTCACTCCGCGAGTTCGCCGTCGATGACGCGGTGCGGGGTGACGCTCACGAGTTCCCCGAGCCGCGCTTCGCCCTCGCCCCTCGCTCGGAGATACTCGCCCGTGAGGCCCGAGAACCCGCCCGCCTCTAGCCGGTCCACGACGACCTCGACTCGGCGGCCCACGTGGCCCTCCAGAATCTCCGCCCGCAGCCGGTCGCCCAGGGCGATGAGCCGTGCCACCCGGCGCTTCTTCTCGGCGGCGGGGATCGGGTCGCCGCGCTCCCAGGCCGCGGCGCCCTCGCGGGGGCTGTAGGGGAACACGTGGAGGTTCGAGGGCCGCGTCCGCTCGACGAGCCCCACCGTCTCCTCGAACGCCTCGGACCCCTCATCCGGGAAGCCGACGAGGAGGTCGTACCCCACGCCGTAGAGCGGCATCGCCGCGCGCAGCGTCGCGAGCCGCCGCTCCAGTCCCTCCACATCGGGCGAGCGGCCCATCGCGCGGAGCACCGCCGGCGAGCCCGACTGCTGGGCGATGTGCAGGGCGGGGCACACGCGGTCGCCCGCCGCGAGCAGCGCCGCCGTCAGCTCATCGGTGAGCGAGTCCGGCTCGATGGAGCTGAGCCGCAGTCGCGGCAGGTCTTCCGCAAGCAGGCGGCCGAGCAGTCTCCCGAGGGCGCCTTCGCCCGAGTCCTCGCCCCACGCCCCGAGGTTGCAGCCCACGAGCACGATCTCCCGGTAGCCCTCCTCCGCCAGCGCCCGGCACCCTGCGACCACATCGGCCAGGGGGAGGCTCCGCTGCCGTCCGCGCGCCAGCGGCACCTTGCAGTAGCTGCAGAATCGATCACACCCATCCTGAATCACGAGCTGCGCGCGCGCCCGGCCCGGCGGCAGCGGCCGAGGCGCGAGCCGCCCGACCTCGCCATCGCCCCGCGGCTCCTCGCCCGACTCCAGCGCGGCCGCCAACCCATTCAGCCGTCCCCGGCGAACCACCCAGTCCACCTCCGGCATCGCCCGCAGCGCCGGCTCGTCCGTCTCCGCGAGGCAGCCCACCACCACGATGAGCGCCGACGGCGCATAACGCTTCGCCCGGCGGATCGCCCTGCGGCAATCGCGGTCCGCTCGCGCGGTCACCGTGCAGGTGTTGATGATGTGCGCGTCACACGCCTGGGGATCATCGCAGGTGGGGTGCCCCCAGCGTTCGAGCGCGTGGCGCAGACCGTCCGTGTCCGCCTGATTCAGCTTGCAGCCGATAGTCGTGTAGGCGATCCTGAGCCCCGCCAAGGGCGCCACGTCCGTCCCGCCGAAGGTTACCGGCCATGATAGCGCGGGCGTCGAGGGCGACGCCAGAGCCCGCGCCCGCGAAGGGACGGCCGATCGATATGACCGCGCGCCAGCCTCAGCCGGACGCCCGACGACTGCTGAACGTCATCACCGGCGACGCCCCTCCCGACCGGCTCCCCTTCATCGACCTCCGCGTCGATGACGATGTCATCGAGCGCATCGTCGGCGAGCCCTTCCGCAAGGGCCAGACGGCCGCCGAGACCGAGGCGATCACCGCCGATCTCATCGTCCGCTGCTGCCTCGATCTCGACTGGGACATGGTCTGGGCCCGCTGCTCCGTGCCCTTCACTAAGAGCGCCCGAACCGCCGCCGACACCGCGGGCGGCGGGACCCGCGCATGGCAGGATTCCCACGGAGGCGGCATGACCGACCGCGAGGCCTTCGAGCGCTTCCCGTGGCCCGAGCCGGGCGCCGTGCGGGAGGCTCACGTCGAGGCCCTCGCGGCTCGGGCGCCGGAGGGCATGGGCATCTTCTCCACCACCTCCGGCGTCTACGAGAACGCCACCCGGCTCATGGGCGTCGAGGGCTTCGCCTACTGCCTCGTGGATGACCCCGACCTCGTCGCCGACGTCTTCCGCGCCGTCGGGGAGCGGGTGGCCGCCCACATCGAAGCCCTCGCCGCGATGGACGCGATCGACGCCTGCTGGATGGGCGACGACCTGGGGCACAAGACCGGCTTGCAGCTCTCCCCCGAGCTGCTGCGCGAGCACGTCTTCCCCTGGATCGCCCGGGCCGCCGAGGCCTGTCACCGATGGGGCAAGCCCTTCGTGCTCCACTCGTGCGGGAGCGTCTACGGCGCGATGGAGGAGATCATCGGCCTGGGCATTGACGCGAAGCACTCCTTCGAGGACGGGATACTCCCCGTCGAGGTCGCCGTGGAGCGGTACTCCGATCGCATCGGACTCATCGGCGGCATCGACGTGGACCTCCTCGCCCGGGGCGACCTGGAGGCGATTCGCCGCCGCACCCGCGAGGTCATCGACGCGTGCGCGCCAACGGGCCGCTGGGCCCTGGGCTCCGGCAACTCGTTCGCGAACTACATCCCCCTGGAGGCCTACCGCGCGATGCTCGACGAGGGCCGCCGGACGTGGTAACCTCAACCCCTGTCAGTCTGCCCCGTCGCCCGGCCCCGTCCACCCAGCCACCCCCAAAAAAAGAATCGAGAATGCTTGACGACGTAGAAGGAATTCGCAATACTACCGTTGTCTTGGCGTTCACGGATGATGTCGCGCCTGCCTAGCAGGCGCAACCAGTCAGGTGTCATCCAGCCAAAAGAGTGTGTTATGCGAGGTTCGCGCTCGTGCGCGGTGCGTACGAGCGCCGAGTGGGGTGGCTGTGGAATTGCCCCTCTGGTGGGGGGCGGGTTTAGGAACATGCCCCTTATGTGAACTGGACACATGGGGCGGGTGTAGGAAGGGATTCGAGCAATGACCAAGCTTTCCCAGCGAGCTGTGGCTCGCAAACCGTACGTGGCTCCCAAGCTGACGTACTTCGGACAGATGAGCGAGATCGTGATGGCGTCGCCTGGCTCGGCGCCCCATAGGGGTACCGATAGTAGCGGCAGCGTCTTCCGCGGTTGGAAGGACTCCTACTAAGTCCCGCGCCTTCGTTGCCGGGGGGCGTCCCAGCCCTGCTGGTTGCTGTCTGGTGTCCGGTGTCTGGTTCGCGCGTTATCGCGCAGGGGGTACTGATTGTTTGCGTCAGGCTCGTCTGCATGGAACACGAAACTCTGGGCCATATGTGAGGCCTTCGCAATCCTACCACTGTCGTTCGTCCTCGCCGTAGGTTGCGATCGTCCCTGGGATGCTCAATCACCAATGAGCGAGTGTGCCAGACGGCTCCCCCGCCCGTTGATTGAGAGGTCTTCGCGCCCCCTCCGTTCGTCAGTCCCAAGCACGAGCCAACTCTTGAGAATGACCCCGCCCCCGGTCCTTGCGTTCCAGGGTACCCGCCGTGATTAGCAGTACAAGCGGTGGCAGGGGTTTGTGTGGCTAGAATGAGTCCTATTCCTCAGTGCCGCTGTCGCTGGGGGTGCGCTTCAGTCTAGTGTCTGGTTTGATCTGCGCGTTATCACATACTGGAGGTACTGACTGACATGCTTAGATCGTTCTCACCTGGATGGAGCACGAAACTGTGGGCTGTGTGTGGGGTCCTCGCAATCGTATCACTGTCGCTCGTCCTCGCTGCTGGCTGCGCCTCGGGCGGCTCGCCAGCCCAGACCCAACTCAGCGGCTCCGCCAAGATGCACACGTACAACGAGGCGCCCGCGGACGAAGTGGGCGCTCGCTTCTTCTACAGCCAGGAGGAGAAGGACGACCCGTCTACCGCCTGGGACGAACGCCGAACGGTCTGGAGCACGGTGGAGACCATTCCGTCGGGGGCCGAGAGCCGGATCGGCCTCGAGACGGCGCTCTACTCCGCGCAGAGCCCCTATCCCGCATTCACCAAGTGGTCCTCGGACCCGGGGGCGGGGGACAAGGAGCGGATCGAACTGACCTCCGAGGCTCGGGTCTATATCGTGAACAATTGGAGTAAGCCCATCACCATCACAGCGGTGAGCGCGCCTGAGGAGGACCTCTTTTACCGTATGCCCACCTCCGCTGCTGAGATCAACAAAGCGACGATGGGCAATGACGGGCGTTCCCTACACGATTGGCTCAAGGAGGGCCCTGGCCTGTATGCGTCGCAGTGCCTGCCCTTTCTGTTCCCTCACGGTGAGGAGCTCACGGAGGACGACTACCAGGATACCTGGTTCAAGTCTTTCTACTACGCGACGGACCTCCTTACGGTCCTAGAGGGAGCCCGGAGCAAGTACCTCGACCCGGTGGAGGTGGACTACACGGAGATCCAGGGCGAGGAGATCGCCGTAGGGTCGAGATCATCGAAGCCCATGATGATCACCCTGCATTTCGCTGGGGAGGAAGGCATGAACCCGTGGAACCCGGTGGGGTGGCCTTATTGCACGAACGAGATGCTCGTCCTCGCCTTCTCCACCTATTTCGGTGTTACGGTCGACTTCACTTA
>DBQI01000054.1:0-6558 GCA_002305165.1 Armatimonadetes bacterium UBA1398 | reverse complement strand
CGCCCGTTCCGCGTCTCCGTGCGCCTTGCCAGTGCGTCTTGCCCGTGCGCCTTGCCCGTGCGCCTTGCCCATGCGCCTTGCCAGGGTGCCTTGCCAAGGCGCCTTGTCAGGGCGTAGCCCGAAGCCGCAGGCGACTTGCCAGGGCGTCTTGCCAGGGCGTCTTGTCAGGGCGACTTGTCAGGGCGTCTCGTCAGGGCGACTCATCAGGGCGACTTGTCAGGGCGTCTCGTCAGGGCGTAGCCGAAGGCGTAGCCCGAAGCCGAAGGCGACTTGCCAGGGCGTCTCGTCAGGGCGTCTCGTCAGGGCGACTTGCCAGGGCGTCTTGTCAGGGCGACTTGTCAGGGCGTAGCCGAGGGCGAAGCCCGAAGGCGTAGCCCGAAGCCGCAGGCGAAGCCTGGAGCCCGATTCACCACCCTAAACCCGCGTGTTGACACGTTTGAATCCGGGAATCGGCAGATTCCGGTCGATGACCGCACTTGACACAGAATCACGCGTTTGCCAAAAATGACCCGAAAATCGTTGCGGCCCATGGGCCCGGACCCCGTCCAGAGGCCCTTTTCGGCCCCGAGTTTTTGTCAAAGGTGCCTCTATATATATGTAAGACGCGCGATTCTGAACATCCCTCGGGAGACCGCCCAAGGGCCTTCGGGACCGTGCGAAACGCGCTCATATCTGTTGCGTCTCGCTACTCCGCCGACGCCGCCTTCTGCCTCGGGCTCTCCTCGCCCGTCGCGACATGCTTCGGAACCCGGACCATGTTCGCGAACAGGGCCATCAGGAGAGCGATGCCGCCCGCGCCGATGAACAGCCACTCGTAGCTGTATCGCCACCAGATCCAGCCTCCGAGGGAGGGGATCGTCGCCGCCACCAGGTGATCCAGGGTCACGCCCATGGACAGGCTGCCCGTGAGGTCATCCTTGGACTCGGCGATCTTCCCCATGTAGGTCGTGCGGGCCGTCTGAAGGGCGAACAGGACCTGGTCGCCCACGAAGAACACCAGCACGAAGGCGAGCTGCAGCGGCCGCGACACCGGCAGATGGGTCGAGATCGCGTACCCGAAGCACACGAGCATGAGCAGAAAGGAGTCGATGACGAGGATCCTTCGCTCGCCCACCCGGTCGATGACCCGGCCTATCCACGGGTTGAACCAGATGCCGATGAGCGACGCGAGGATCCACAGCCACGCGAACACCGGCGGCGGCGTCAGGAAGATCTTCACGAGCACCCAGCGCCCGAAGGTGATGAACACTTGCTTTCGGGCGCCGTAGAGCACGCTCAGCACGTAGTAGAGCCAGTACTGCCTCTTGAACACCAGGCGGGGACGCTTCGTGGCGCTGCCCACGCCCCGCATGCGCCAGTAGAACCACGCGGCCACGATGCAGAAGCCCGCCGCGATGCCGAAGCTCGTGTCGTACCGCCACATCTCCTGCACCAGCACCGGCGGCCGGCTGCCGGCGAGCGGGTCGGGCGGCGCCTCGGGCGCGGCCATGGACGCGAAGACCACGAGCACGATCGCGGCGCCGATGATCGAGCCCATCACGCTCACCGCCGACACCTGGCCCAGCCGCCTGCCCTTCGACGTCTCGCCGCCCATCTCCATGGTGAGCGAGCTGTTGATGGGCATGATGATGTGGCTCCCCGCGCCCCACGCCAGGGTGAGCGCGAGGAAGGCGATCCAGTTATCGCCCGCGATGCCGAAGCCCGCCATAGCCACTGCGGTGACCGCCGCGGCGATGGCGGCGACCCGGGTCTCGGGGATCGCCGCGAGCAGGGCCAGCAGGAAGACGTTCATCAGCCCCGGGAACTCGCGCACGAGTTCCAGGTGGCCGCGCGTCTTCTCGCCGATCTGGAACTGGTCCCAGAGGTAGTTGTAGTAGGTGTTCTCGAAGATCCCGCCACACACCGCCATGAAGGCGATGGCAAGCAGGTAGCCGGGGAAGGCCGGGTGGACGGCGGCCAACCGGTCGCGAAGGCGTCGGACCAGCATGGAGAGTCGGCTCCCACATCACGGGGGGTGAAGCGCCCGCCCATGATACAGCATCGGCGGCAGGGGACGAGGCACGGCCCGGCGAACAAGAGCCTGGGACCCTCCTCTCCGGGGAGGGTGGTTTGCCGACGGCGCCCGCGGGGAAGGAATGAACTGTGGGACTCAACGGCGAAAGGGGTGCCGTCGCCTGGGTGTGGGCGCTTCCGCCCGCCCATATGGACCGAAGTTGTGCGCGAGGTTGCGTGGGGTCGGCCTGCGGGCGAACCCCCTACTGATGGTCGCATAGGTCTTGGAGGTCACCCTGTCCATGGTCTCAGAGGAGCTCACCTTCCTACACCGGCATCGGGAGGCGATCCTGATCCGGTGGAAGGAGCACATCCGGCAGTCCGTCAACCCCGACTTCTTCGGCGGAGAGAGCCTGGTGACCAATGAGCTGCTCTCAACCATCTTCGGCTACATCCTCGACGCCCTGGACCAGAACCACTTCCACGACCTGAACCGCACCTTCGACACCCTCGTGGATCGGGCCTATACGCGCTACATCAGCATCAAGGATGTCACCGGGCTCCTCTTCGGCTTCATCCACGCCACCGACGCCATCATGGATCAGCACGCCGTCGGCACGCGCTACGATAACCTCCGCAAGAGCCTCACGCGCTTCAGCCGCCGGCTGCGGAACGTCTACTCCGAGCGCGTGGGACGGCAGGCTTCGGAGATCATTACCAGCCGCCGCGAGCACATCATCGGCAAGTGGCAGCGCGACATCCCCACCGAGGCGGTGAGCACCCACTTCAGCGTGCTCCTGAAGGGCGAGACGGCCCACTTCGTGGAGCGGACCTTCGAGGTGGCGAACGCCATGCTCCTGGGCGCCGAGCATGAGCCGACGGATATCCTCGACGAGGAGGGCAATCCCAAGAGCCTCCTCGACGCCTATCTCGACGACCAGACCGACTTCTTCGAGCCCCGCGGCTTCGGCATCAGCAGCGTGGAGCGCGCTGTCATGCACCTGGAGGAGATCGCTGAGCCGGTGCTGTTCAGCGCCCTGCTGAGCAATGTCCTGGACTACCGCAAGGCGCTCTGGGTGGTGCGCGCCGCCGTGAAGCGGCTCGCCCTCGCCTTCAGCGAGCACTACAACCAGCGGATGATGCGGAACTACTACGAGGAAGTCTCCAAGATGCTGCACCGGATCAAGAACAAGATCACGCCGGCGCAGACGGGCTTGCAGACGATCCTCCCCATGGAGTTCTCGGGCCGCTCCCAGGAGGGCATGCTCATCAGCCCCGCAGATGGCGAGGCCCTGAATCGGGTCCTGGACGCCGCGAGCGCCCTCACGGACACCGCGGAGCAGCTCCTGAACGCGGACAGCGCGCCTGCGGACCTGGAGAGCCTGCGTGGCGCCGCCGAGACGCTCCGGAACGCCCTGGATGGCGTCGATGACGCGCGCATGAGGCTCGACATGGTGGATCTGGTGGATGAGTTCGTTCGCGACGCCCTCGAGGCGGCGGAGCTCTCCACCCAGCTCGCCAAGGACCTGCAGGAGGTCCAGAACGATCTCATCCGGCGCGAGCCGCCCGTATGGGATCGGGTCAATGTCAACGATCTGGTGCGCCGCGCCTTCGAGGAATCCATCATCGACGCCAAGCAGAAGGACATCGAGTACACCCTGGACATGGACGACGACGAGGCCTACGTCTTCGCCATCGAGCGGCAGCTCATGCAGCCCTTCGCCCAGGTGATCTCGAACGCGATCAAGTACACGCCCGAGGGGCCCCACGCCCAGAGCGGCGATGGTGGCGGCAACGGTCGGCCCGAGGCCGAGGATCGAGACGCTTCGCCCTCGCGGGTGACCGTCACCCTCACCGTGGAGGATGACAACGTGCTCTTCGCCTGCCAGGACAGCGGCATCGGCATCCCCGAGGGCGAGGAGGAACTCGTCTTCGCCCTCTGCGAGCGGTGCAGCAACGCCAAGGACTTCAACAAGTACGGCTCGGGCACCGGGCTGTACCATGACCGCAAGATCATCGAGCAGCACAACGGCCGCATTTGGGTGGAGTCCCCGGGAGCGAACCGGGGCTCGACCTTCTTGATCAGGCTCCCGCGGCACCGCGGCGACGAGCAGCCCCACGCGGGGTAACCCCTCCGTGGCCCCCCACACGCCGCCATGGAGCGCGACGTCACCCCACTCGGGCCCATCATGCTGCAGGACCACGGGAACCCCGTGCGCTTCCGTAGCATCCGGCTCGCGCCGATGGACAACACAGTCGACCTGGGCCCCGCTGGCTAGCTCCGGGCGCCACGCGACCACCAAGGAGGAAGACAGATGAGACTCGACCGCCGCAGCTTCCTGGCCACCGCCCTCGCGGGCGCCGGCGGCGCTATGCTGCCCCGGCCGGCTCGCAGCGCCCAGGCGCGCCGCTCGACGGACCCCTTCCAACTCGTGCCCCTCGGCGACACCGGCATCGAGGTGAGCCTCATCGGCGCCGGCACGGGGATGCACGGGTACAACCGGCAGTCCAAGCAGACCCAGCTCGGGCCGGAGAAGTTCGACGCCCTCATCCGCCACGCCTATGACAAGGGCGTGCGGCTCTTCGACTGCGCCGACACCTACGGCAGCAACCCGCACGTCGGCCGCGCCCTCGCGGGGCTCCCGCGGGAGGACTACGTGCTCGTCACCAAGCTCTGGGTCCTGCCGGGGGGGATCCCCGAGGAGGAGCGGGCCGACGCTGCCGTCACCGTCGACCGCTGCCGCCAGGAGCTGCGCACCGACTACATCGACGTGGTGCAGATCCACTGCATGAGCGACCCCGACTGGCGGGAACAGCAGGCGCGCGCGATGGACCTGCTGGCGGACCTCAAGGACCGGGGCGTCATACGGGCCCACGGCGTGTCGATCCACTCGCTGCCGGCCCTCGATGTCTGCGCGACGACGCCCTGGGTCGACGTGGTGCACACCCGGGTGAACCCCTTCGGCGACGCCATGGACGATCCCGATCCGGGCGTCGTGACGCCGGTCATCCGGAACATCCACGAGGCGGGCAAGGGCGTCATCGGCATGAAGCTCATCGGCGAGGGACGGTACCGGGACGATCCCGCCAAGCGCGATGAGGCCATCCGCTTCGTCCTCGGCCTGGGGACGGTGGACACGATGATCGTGGGGTTCGAGACCACCGATGAGATCGACGACTTCGCCGCGCGCGTCGGCGCCGCGCTGGAGGAGTCACAGGAGGTCCCACCGGCGGAGGAGTAGGGCAGCGCCGACGAACCGCCTGATGCAGGGGAGTGGCGACGATGGACGATCGGGAAGCGATTCGGGGCGAGGAAGCGCTCGACGAGTGGCAGCCCGTGGAGGGGATGCGAATCGTCCCCGCCGAGACCCTATTCGAGGGTGGCCTTGCGTCCTTCCCGGACTACTGGGAGCACGAGCAGGTGCTCTACTGCGAGGATGAGGCGAGCGGCCTCAAGTCGTACCTGAGCATCCACAGCACCGTATTGGGCCCCTGCCTGGGCGGATGCCGGATGTTCCCCTACGCGAGCGACCGCGAGGCCCTGACCGACGCCCTGCGGCTCTCCTTGGCGATGAGCTACAAGCACGCCGTCGTGGACATCGCCCACGGGGGCGCCAAGGCCGTGATCATCGGAGACCCGAGGACAGACAAGACGCCCGAGCTGTTCCGCGCCTTCGGGCGCTTCGTCGACGCGCTCGGGGGCGCCTACATCACCGGCGAGGACTTGGGCACCTCGATCGAGGACGTGCGGATCATCGGTGAGACGACGAGCTACATCGCGGGCCTGCCGCTGGAGGACGGGGGCAGCGGCGACCCGTCGTCCGTGACGGCGTACGGGGTCTTCTGCGCGATCCAGGCGTCCATCGCCTACACCCGAGGGAACCCCTACAACCCCAAGGCCGGCCTCCCCGACATCGCCGTGGCGGTCCAGGGGCTGGGGCATGTGGGCTGGTCCGTCGCCGAGCACCTCCACGCCGCCGGCGCGAGGCTCATCGTGTGCGACATCGACGCCGCGAAAGTGGCGAGGGCCCAGGAGGAGCTCGGCGCCGAGGCCGTGGGTGTGGACGAGATCTACGACGTCGAGGCCGACGTCTTCGCCCCGTGCGCCCTCGGCGGCGTCCTCAACGCCGATACGGTGGCTCGCCTCCGCACACCCATCGTGGCCGGCTCGGCGGATAACCAGCTTGCCGATGAGAGGGTTCCCCGAATGCTCCAGGTCATGGGCATCCTCTACGCCCCCGACTACGTGGCCAACGGCGGCGGCGTGATCAACGTCTCCTACGAGGGCGAGGGCTACAGCGTCGAGAAGGCCCTCCAGCACACGGAGCACATCGGCAGGACGCTCATCGAGATCTTCCACACGGCCGAGCGGGAGGGCATGACGACGGCCGCCGTGGCGGACCGCATGGCCGGGGAGCGGCTCGCGCCTCGCCATTAGCGGGCAACAGCGGGATCATCCTCGGGCGGGCCGCGCGAACGGCCCGCCCGAGCGATTCTAGAGTGCTTCTCTCAAGTTTCTTCCTGTGTGTGTCATAGTTTGGATTTGGGTTTGCAGGTGGTTTGGTT
>DBQI01000021.1 GCA_002305165.1 Armatimonadetes bacterium UBA1398 | reverse complement strand
GCCCCCGCGTGGGGGGCGACGGGCCGCCACCCTCTCCGCGCCCTTTTACAGACGGTTTCAATCCACGCCCCCGCGTGGGGGGCCGGCCCTCGAACGGCGCATTCCCCTTCTGGGACCTCTCCTATGGCGACGAGGGCCTCGCCGTCGCCCTGGGCTGGTCCGGCCAGTGGTCGGCTACCTTCGACCGGACCGCGCCGGGGCCGATGCGCCTCCGCGGGGGGATGGAACTGACCCGCCTCAGCCTTGGGCCGGGCGAGGGCATCCGCAGCCCCAGGGTCCTCGTCATGTCCTGGCGCGGCGACCGCATCGACGCCCTCAATCGCTGGCGTCGACTGCTGCTGTTCCACTATGTGCCGAGGGTGGATGGTCTGCCCATCCGCCTCCCCTTCGCCCTGCAGTGCTTCGACCGGTACAGTTGGACGAGGCCCGAGTGGGCCACCGAGAAGGGCCAGATCGCCGCGGCGGAGACCGCCGCCTCGCTGGGTTTCGACGCCCACTGGCTCGATGCCGCGTGGTTCCCCGGTGGGTTCCCCAACGGGGTGGGCAATTGGACGCCCAAGCCCGAGGAGTTCCCCGCGGGCCTGAAGCCTATCGGCGACGCATGCCGCCGTCTCGGCCTGTCCTTCGTGCTCTGGTATGAGCCCGAGCGGGTGGCGCCGGGGAGCGTCATCGCCACGGAGCATCCCGCCTTCGTCCACGGAGGCGAGCAGGGCGGGCTGTTCCGTCTCGATGACCCCGAAGCTCGCCGCTGGCTCACGGAGCTTCTCTCGAACCAGATCGAGGAGTTCGGCATCGGCATCTACCGGAACGACTTCAATCTCGATCCCCTCCCCTACTGGCGCGCGAACGACGAGCCGGGGCGCGAGGGGATGACCGAGATCCGCTATGTCGAAGGCCACTACGCGATGTGGGATGAGCTCCTCGCCCGCCACCCGGGGTTGCGGATCGACAACTGCGCAAGCGGGGGCCGCCGCATCGACCTCGAGACGATCATGCGTTCCATGCCCCTGTGGCGGAGCGACACGAGCTGCTCGCCGGGCCATCCCGACTGGAACCAGAGCCAGAGCGCGGGCCTGTGCCAGTACCTGCCGCTGCACACCGCGTGCGGCTGGACGCCTGACCCCTACGACTTCCGCAGTTCGGCCACGGGGGGCGCTATCGCCCAGTGGGACTACATGGCGCCCGACTTCCCTGCCGACCTCGCGCGGGAGACCATGGCGGAGGCGCGGGCAAACGCCGCCTACTGGTATGGCGACTTCACCCCGCTGGCGTTGGCTAATACCGACCCTGACCACTGGGGCGCGTACCAGTTGCACCGGGCGGACCTGGACGCAGGCATCGTCCTCGCCTTCCGGCGGCCCTCGTCGAGCTATCTGAGCCTTCAGGCCCGTCTCCGTGGCCTCGACCCGGAGGGCGTGTACCGGCTGGAGTTGATCGATGATCAGCGAGAGGTGACACATCAGGAGGCGACGGGCGCGGACCTGATGGCGGGCTACGAGCTGCGCATCGCCGCGCCGGGATCGAGCTTGCTCATCCGCTACGCGCGAGTGGACGCGGAGTAGCCGGCGCGCCGCGCAGGCCACTCCAGGCGGCTCAGCTCAGCTTTCGAGCAGGTTGTTGGTGATGATCTTGCGCGCGTCGGGGAGGCTCTCGTCTCGGATCGGCTCCTCGCCCGCGATGACGTTGCCTGTGATCTGGATGAGGTCGGCGCCCTCCTCGATCAGCACCGCGGGCGCGCCGGCGCCCATCAGGTGGCTGTTGGTGATGGACACCCGGGCCGCGCCCGGCCCGAGATGCACAGCGGGCGCGCCGTCCACCACCTGCAGGTTGGTTACACAGAGATGGTTCCGGGGATGGGGTTCAGAGAAGGAGCAGTAAAGCCCCGTGGTGGTCACGCCCGGCATACAGCGAACCTGCACGTTGTTGATGAAGGCGCCGTAGTAGACCGACCCGGCGGAGAGCCGGATGCCATAGCCCGCCGGATCGTTGACGAGGATCTGGCAGTCGCTTATGGAGACGCCGCAGGCGGCATCGAAGAGGAACCCGAAGGGCACGTTCTCGACCCAGCACTGGCTGAACATGAGCGTCAAGGAGTGGGCGGGCCCCGCGGGCGCGGCGCCGCTTGCCTCCGCCGTGGCGAGCTGGTGCACGAAGGTGCGGCCGCCGATCATGAAGCACCGGCTCATCATGACGCCGTCGACGCGGCCGAACTCGAAGCCGACGCGGTTGTCTCGGTACCAGTCTCCCTTGGAGCCATCGCCCCCCACGAACCAGTGCACGTTCTCGATCCGCACGATGTCCAGCGGGCCATCCAGGTGCACCCCAACGGAGTGGACGAAGCCCGATAGGTTGCGTAGGAGCGCCTGCCCCGTGTTGGCTGCGGCGCCGGGCGGGGTCGATACCCCCACCCACGCGCCGCCGAAGACAACATCCTCGACCGAGGGGTTGATGCCCGTGAGTTCGACGGCGGGCGGGTACTCGATGGGCGCGCTGTTGTCCAGGTTGTTCGGGTAGAGGATGCTGAGGCCCTTGACGCAGGAGAGGTGGCTGAGGACGACGGCGCTGAAGCCGGGCTCGGGCACGATGAGCTGTGTGGAGGGGTTCTCCCAACGGACACCCTCGCCGAGGAGGGTAGTATGCGGCGGCACGGCGAGGGAGGCGGACAGCCGGTACGTGCCGGTGGGCAGGAAGGCGACGCCGTTGCGGGTCGCGGCCGCGTCCAGCGCTGCCTGGATGGCCGCCGTGTCATCGGCCTCACCGTCACCGACGGCCCCAAAGCCCCTCGCATCGACTACTCCCCCCATGCTGGGGTCCGGGTCCGGCTCCTGTGCGCCCACGGGCGCGAGGCTCCCCGCCGCGAGGGCCACTGCTCCCACGCCCGCGAGACGCGCCATCGCGACCCGTCGGCCGGGCGCCGCGGCCTCGTCTTGCTCGTCGGTCCCGCTCTGAGGGGCGGGGCGCCCCCCGAAGAGCCGCCCGCCCAGGTCACGTAGCCGATCGTTCATGCCTCTGATCCCCTCTCGAACCGTTCCTGACCCGCGCGACCTCCACGAACCCCTCCTCTACGCACGGCGGCGCGAACTCCTTCGCCATGGCTCGGATCACGTCCTCGGGCACCCTCCGGTCTCGCCCGGCGTTATTCCTCAGGGCCTGCTCCAGGCTGCATTCGATCCACACGCAGCGGCACGGCGTGTCGTGGTTGGCTGCGAGCTTGATCCACTGCCGGCGCGCATCGCGGGTCACGTTCGTGGCGTCGACGACGACGTCCTGACCGCGGGCCAGGGCCGCGTCCACCCGTGCCCGGGCCAGCGCGAAGACCTGGCTGTTGCGCTCCTGTCGCCGCGGGTCGCCCGTCAGCTCCTCACGAATGTCATCGGAGCAGACGACGAGGTCATCGGGCCGGTTCCTGAGGCGCCACGTCGTCTTCCCGCTTCCCGGTATCCCGCAGAGAACCGTCAGCATCAAGCCCCTCCGATGCCCCCAATACGCGGAGAGGCCCGCCCTTCCCTGCCACCAGTGCCCCTTCGGATGGCACAGGCGAGGCCGAGCGCCTTCCTGGCAGCGAATGCGTACATCCCTGTCTACCGGTCCTTCACTCGGTGCCCGCGAGCACCTCGACCAGCTTCGCCACCACCTCAAGGCCGTGCTGGAGATCCCTCATGCCGCTCCGCTCGCGGGCCACAGCCTTGCAGACATAGGCGGCTCCGCTGCGCGAACGCGCCTCTCTCGCTGCGCCCAAGCTCGGTGAAGTCCCGGAAGGCTCTCGGCTTCCTGCGGTCGCTGCGGCGACCAGGGGGCGTCGCCCCCTGGACCCCAGCTGCCCCAAATGATGATCACATAGCCCTGGCGGCACGAAACCCGGAGTTGTCGATCCGACTCGTAGGGGCGTCGAGGTTGCGATATGCGGTACGGCAGTAGTACGCGTAGCTGAACCACGAGCCGCCGCGCAACACACGACTCTCGCCCGACGCGGGCGGCGTCAGGTCGCCCCTCGAGTAACGTCTGTACGCGCCGCCGTCATACCAGTCCGCGCACCACTCCCACACATTTCCCGACATGTGGAACAACCCATACGGACTACGACCCTGCGAGTACTCCCAGATCCCACACGTCCTCCGCCGCTCGCCCCTGCTCTCAGTACTGCGGCACCTCGACACGTCCCATCCATTGCCCCACGGGTACTCACGACCGTCCGTCCCTCGAGCCCCCTTCTCCCACTGAAGCTCCGTCGGTAACGACAGACCCGCCCACTCGCAATACGCCACCGCGTCCTCCCAACTCACCCACACCACCGGATGGTCGCCCTTGTCGGCCAGGAAGCTCCGACCCGTCCATACCGGCTCGCCCCAGTCCGACTCAGGCGGCCGATGGCCCGTCGCCTCCACGAATCTCAAATACTGCGCGTTCGTCACCGGATGTGCCGCGAGGGTGTAACCCGGCAGCGAAGCGCGAAACTGTGGCCGCTCCTCGTCAAAGCCCCTCTCCTTCGGCGAACCGAAGATCGCCTCGCCCGCAGGGATCGGTACCAGGATGCTGCCATCCTTCTCGTTCACGTACGTCCCCTCTGGGAACGTGACGCCCGCCGGCGGATGGGCCGCGCCCGGGAGGTCAGCGCCGGAGACGGGCCAGGCCTCGTACTGCATCGGTGGGTGGACTCCTCTGAACCAGGACGCGATGAGCACAGCAGCGACCACGAGCACGCCCAGCGCCGCCGGCACGGCCGGCATACGTCTGGCCAGGTTTCCGTCCTGCCTCTGAGCCTTGCTTGCCTTCGCCTCGCACTCACGCAGGGCCGTCTCGAGTCGCCAAAGCTCAACCGTCGAGGAGCCCAGGCGCTGAAGGCGGCCCAGCCACTCCCTCGCCCGTGCCGGGTCCGTAGCGGCGACGGCCTGCCGCACCTCGGCCACGGCCTCCTCCCGCAGGTCGACACGAACCCGTGAGGCGGTCGCGGTAGATCACCGCTTGGTCGCTGCGCCCCAGCTCCTTGAGCACATCGAGGAGGCGTTCGCCTTCCTCAATACCTCCCTCTCCAATGGCGGCTTCGAGAAGTGACACGACCTCCGTCACACGGGCGGAGCGTGCTCGCCCGATGGTCTCCTCGGCGGCGGCGAGGATCTCCGCCCTCGGGCGAAGCTTCCTGAGGGCCCGCAGTCCGCTCTCCGCCGTCCCTATGTCCCCTCCCTCGGCGGCCTCCTCCACGACCGCGACCGCCCGCTCGATCTGCTCCTCCCTGAGCTGCTGGATCTCCGCGCGCAGTTCGTCCACCAGATCGGCTTCAGGCTGCAGCTCCACCAGGAGGCGCAGTCTCGACTCCGCCTCCGCCCGGTCACCCGAGCGCAGCGCTGACCGCACCTGCTCGCTCGCGTGTCGGATGTAGGCCTCTCTGAGCGCGCCCGCCGCGCCCTGCACCAGGGACTCAGGCGCGTCCAGGGCGCGAAGCTCCTCCAGCCATCCCTTCGCCCGAGCGAGGTCGCCCTCGCGCGCGCTTGCGTTCGCCGCATCCGCGAGGGCCTGCATCAACTCCCCCACGGCCTCGGGACTCCCCGCCCGACTCGCGACGGACTTGCGCAGAGCGACGCTCTCCTCGTGCCTGCCCTGGGCTACGAGGCACGTTGCGAGCGCTCCGGCGGCGACCAAGTCATCGGGGTCCCCCTCGGCAACGGGCCGGAGCAGCACCTCCGCCTCGCGCGGATTCCGAGTCTGAAGGCACAGGCCTAGCTCTCGCGATACCCTCATGTCCTCGGGATTAATGAGGAGCAGTCGCCGCAGGTGAGCGATCCTCTCGTCCTGGTCCGCCTGGGATGGCGCCTCCACGGACTCCCTCGATGGGCGCGCGCCGAGGGCCAGGAGCATCTCGTCGGCGCTCTGGTACCGCGCCTCGGGACGGCCATCCAGTGCGCCGAGCACCGCGTCGCTCAACGCCGCCCCGACGGCCGGGTTCGCTTCCCGAGGCTCCGGGAACCGCCCCCTGGGCCGAACGCCCACGAGCATCTCATATAGCAGCACACCGACACTGTAGATGTCGGATCGCTCGTCCTCGTGCCCATCCTGCTGCTCTGGCGCCATGTAGGCCAACGTCCCCGCCACCGACGTGCCCGCCCCTTTGGGGGGGATGCTTCGGCTCGTCAGCAGCGAGATCTCGGCCGCGGTGCGCTTCCCCAAGCCGAAATCCCCCAGCTTCACCGTGCCATTGGACTCGATGAGGACGTTCTCAGGTTTGATGTCCCGATGCAGGATCCCCTTCCCGTGGGCATGGGCGAGGGCGCGCAGGATGGCAGTGGCGATCCGCAGGGCCTCGCCCTCGGAAAGTGAGCCTCGTTCCTGCAAGAGGCCACGGAGGGATGCCCCCTCGACGTACTCCATGATCAGGGCCGGGCATGTGGGGTCGAGCAGCACATCATGCACCTGGACCACGTTCGGGTGGCGGAGTTGGGCCAGGAGCGCCGCCTCGGCCTGGAGCTGCGGGAGCTTGTGGGGCGATGTGAACTTGAGGGCCACCGAGCGCCGAAGGGCGGAGTCCGTTGCGACCCACACCTCGCCGAAGGCCCCCGCGCCGATGCGGCGGCGGAGCTCATACCGGCCCTGGATGACGGCTCCGGGCCTGTAGGCGGGATCCTCGGAGCCCACCGGCCTCACGCCCCTCCATGTGGATGGTCTCAGTTTCGTGCCCGTTGGACCGCGCCCCTTCTGCAATCAGCCCCGGCCCGGTGGCCGTCATACGCACTCCATCGCCTGCCGAGCCTCCGCAAGCTCGGCGGCGATGCGAGCCTCAAGCTCGGAGCCAGTCACCTCTGCCGCAGCGGAGGCCTCATGGATGATCGCGTCGATCTCCGTGCCCCCCACCGTCGACCCGTTCCAGTGATCTAGGCCGGCCTGATCGATCAATGCGTCCAGGGTGAGGTCCAGTTGGTCGGCGGCGATGCACCCACGCTCCATCTCCTTCACGGCCCCCGTCACGTCGGTGGCGGATGTCAGCCGAAGCATCTCCCGGCCCGTGTCGCGCAGGAATCGGGTGAACTGGACGTTCAGTTCAGCCAGGTCAGCTCGTGCGTCCAGGGATTCGAGCTGGATCAGGCGCGCGTTGGCCTTATCGATCTCCAGGCCGAGCCCGGCGCAGACTCGGGCGAGGCTGCGGATAGTCGATTCGTTGCCTGAGGCGACCGCCTTCGCCAGCAGGTCTCGGTGACGGCGGCGGACACCGTCGAGCTTCCTCAGATAGCCCTCGAGTTGCCGGGTCCAGGTCCGCAGCTTCATGCGTCGTTCCAGGCGCCGCTCCTGGGTGGTCTTTAGGAAGGGCAGCCGCATGATGTCGTTCCTCCTTTGGTGATGGACGAGGGCTCAGCCCCGCCACGTCTCGCAGCGGCGCACGAGCTCCGGGGTCGCGGAGGGGCGGGTGTGCTCGATCTCCGCCTCGATCTGGGCCTGGGTGATGGCAGGCTCACGGCCCATCGAGACCTCCGCATCCAAGGCGGCGCGAGCGACCATATCGACGATCGCCACGATGTCCGCGGCCATGTAGCCATCGGTGAGGTCTACAAGCCGGGGCAGGTCGAGGCGGCCGGTCGGCCGGCCCCGCAGGCTGCGCTCGAATAGGGCCAGCCGCGCCTCAGCCTCGGGCGGGCCGATGTAGATGTGGTCCGCGAAGCGCCCGCGCCGGATCGCCGTCGGGTCCAACTGCCAGGGGTAGTTGGTGGCGGCCATGAAGAGCACGGCACAGTCGGGGTGCTCCTCGAACCCCTGGAGCTCTTGAAGGAGCTGACACAGCACGCGGCGCTCCGCGCCGGTGGCTTCGGGCCCATCCTGGGAGGGCGCCAGCCATTGGAACTCATCCACGAAGATCACAGACCGCGGCTCTTGCCGGGCCTCGGCGAATAGGTCGGCCAGATTCCGCTCGGACTCCGAGTGCCACTTGCTCAGGAGGTCGCTGCCCTTCACGACGAAGAGAGCCGCATCCAGGGAGCCGGCGATGGCGCGGGCGAGCATCGTCTTCCCCGTTCCCGGAGGGCCGTAGAGGAGGATGCCGCCCCCCGGCTGGACTCGCCATTTGCGGGCCAGGTCGGGCCGGAGCAGCGGGGTGAGCGCGCCCTGGCGTATGCGAGTCTTGGCGTGATCCAGTCCTACCACGTCATCGAGCTTGGTGCTGGGGCGCTCGGCAGCTGCCCAGCGCCGCGGGTCGGCGTCCGCCAAGCCCGTGGAGGCCTCGCGGCCCGGAGGCGTCCCCAGGGCCTTGGCCTCCTGCGAGAACCGGACGGCCGCTGCGGCGAGGCGCTCCTGGTCCTCGGCCCGCGGCGCCATCCGGCTCTGCTTGCTGAGCAGCGCGGCGAGGGCCTGGTAGTGCCCCGCGGCCCCCGCTCGATCGCCCCTCCTCGCGGCCGCTTCCGCGCTCTCCAGGAGCGTCCCGCGGACCGTCCCCATCACGTCGGCGATGACAGCATCCATCGATCGGGCTCCTCTCACGGTCTCCTACAGACCCGCGCCTTCTGCGGGTCGATCGGTGATGCGCCGGGCGGCCTGAGCGCCGCCGACGGGGTCCTTCGCGTCGATAGCGGCTTCGAGGGCCAGTCGCAGCTCGCGCTCCTCGTCGCCTTCCGTCCCTTCAGCGCCGCAGGGCAGTTCCAGGATGTCGGCGATCTGGCTCAGGCCCTGGTCCTCGAGTTCGTTCCGGGCGACCTGGCCACTGACGATCCGGCCGAGGGCGGCGCTCGGCATGCCCTGCAAACGGCGGAGCACCCCGCTGGCAGCGAGCTGTTCCTTGGCCTCGACGAGGCGACGGATGCGGCCCAGCGCGCCCAGCTGCTTGGACACCTGGATCAACTCCGCCTCGTGGACTTTCATCCGGTCACGGGATGCCAGGATCCGTCGAGTGGCCTGACGCGCGGCGCTCTTTCGGCCCGACGCAACGGTCTCGCGGGTTACCGCGTCGATGCGCTCCTGCTCCTCATCGAGGGCGGCCTCCAGCTCGCGTTCACGTCGCTCGAGGGCGATCTCATCGGCCCTGATCTCCTTGGCGCTCACATCGGACAGTCGGAACCCGCGCATCCAGACCGGAAGCTGGGCGGTAATGCGCTCGATCACCATCATCATGGATCACTCCCCTAGTGTGTGCGTGCAGTGGGGAGGTAGGCGCGGACGGCGGGGGTGTCTCAGTGGACGCGGGAGAGGCGCTCCTGCACGCGCTGAAGTATGAGGAGGTGGGGGGCGATGCCATCCGCATCCGAACAGCAGTCGTGCACAGCCTGGAGGCAGGCCTCCGGCCCCCCGAGGGCTTCCAACTCGTCGAAGAGCGCCAGACCCGAGGCTCGGATCAGCCTCGCGTCGGGGCTCGGGCCTACGGCCTGGCGCCATGCCGCTGCAAACGCCTGTGGGTCCGAGGAGCCGCATGCGGCCAAGCGGCGGATCAGGGCTCGGGACTGCTCGTCTTGGGCGGCCTGGGAGAGCGATGGGCGAGCGCTAAGGAGCTGCTCACCCAGGTGAGGGAGTCGCGCGGCCAACCGAGGCCGGAGGCGATGGGTGATCCAGCGTGACCAGCCCTCAGCGAAGGTCGCCCACCGCTCGGATTCGCGGCCGAAGGCATCATCGGCCGCCGCGAGACTCTCCGCCAGGGGCAGGCAGCGACACGCCAGGCTGACGGCGTCCTTCCTCCTCGCGGCACGCTCATGGCTCCTGCCCATGGCCGTGTTCTCCGCCAGAGCGCCGTGGCCGGCCAGCTCATGGGTCAGATGGAGGACCGCCTGGGCGGCCAGAGCGGGCTGCTCCATGGACTCCCGCAGAGGGGCGCGCGTCGCCCCTGCAAGGAGGGCGCCGTTGGCGAGGGCGCCGACGCTCGGAAGATAGACGGCTCGGGTGCGGCCCGCGAGAGCCCTGGCCTCCCGATCGGGGAGATCACCGGGCACCACGTACTGAAGGATCGCGGCGAAGGCCTGGAACTCACTCACCCAGCCCGTGCGCGCGCTCAGCAGTTCGACGATGCCGGCACGGGAGCCCCATTCCTCTCGGAGGGCAGTCCCGATGGCGCGCACCTCCGGCCTGGTTGACATGGGCTCGACGTGGAGCTGGAGTTGAAGGATCCCTGCCGGGAGGAGCACGGTCAGCCCTCCTCTCGTCGGAGCAGAGGCCCGCCGTAACCCTCCACTCGGCAGAGGTACGCGCCCGCTGGGCCCCGGAAGGTCGCGATGCCAGCGCTGTCGGCCTGGAGTCGAAGGGACCCGGAGCCGTCCTCGGCGCTGAGGATGAGCTCCGCGAAGCGGGGCGTACCCTCGGGGCTTGTGAGCCGCAGCCTCAACGGGAGATCGCGCTCCTCGACCAGCAGCCGCATCGGCGGTGTCTCATCCTCGTCGGCAAAGGCGCCAGCCATGAGGGGCTGGGCGGCATCCGGCCCCGGCAACCACTGAAGCACGAGGGTCAGGAGGCTTCGCTCCATCGCCTGGGCGGGCGCCTCCGGCAGCCGAGCCACCTGACGGCGGAGGGCGCGGTCGATCGCTCCATCGGCCTCTGGATCGGGTGCGGTGTCCTCCCCCAGCACGACGCATACCAAGGACCAGCAACGGTCGCAGCGGGGCACGTGCTCGGTGAGGCACAGAAGGGTAGCTTCGGGCGTGGGACCACCGCCCGCGAGCTGGCGCATCTGTGCGGCGGTCAGGCACCCTGGCCCCGGGGGCCGCATCGCCGCAGAGGCGCTCACGGGCCGAGCCATCTGAGCCAACTCCCTGAGTATGCTGTCCGCGTTCATGCTCGCATCCCTCATTCCTTGACCACGATGCCGTGACGCTCGAAGACCCGGTAGGCTATGGGCTTGAGGATCCGGCGGCTCCAGTCGTTTCTCACCTTCCGTGGATCCACGCCAAGCCGGTCCGCAATCTCGGGGCTGTCCAGCCCCTGGAGCTTCAGCTCGAACATCGCGCGAAGGTACGGGTCGTCCAGCTCTCGCCGGATCTCGCTCAGGACCGCCTCGGCTCCCGCTGCGTCGGCGAAGGCGGAGCTCAGGTCCTCGTCGGACGCTTGCTCCTCGACGATCTCATCGGCGCCGATCTGATGGGGAATCACGGCTTCCTTCCCCTCCTCGTCGGCGCCTAGCGATCCGGCCTGCTGCTGGAGTCTCGCCATATGGTCCAACAACCGGTACCGAAGGTATTCCTTGAGGTACCCGTCCAGGTCACGGATCGCGGGATCCCACTCCCTCGTCAACTCGATGGTCCAGCCAACCAGTTCCTGCGCCAAGTCCTCGTACTCTTCTGTGCCCTGGTAGATGAAGGCGATCTTGCGTAGGGTGCTGCGGAGGAGTGGGCGGAAGGCCTGGATCAGTCTCTCCGTTGGCTCCGCGTCCCCTCGCTTCACGCCCTCGGCCAGGGCTCTCTGATCACGCGGCGTCAGCAATCGTCTGCGCCCCCCTAGCTGGAAGCTACCTGCATGCTTCCGATGGGAGGAGCTGGCTCCTGCGTGCCGCCGGGGACCATCTGCGGAAGAGGTAGGCGCGAGGAGGTCGGGTGTCTCAATGCGCCCGTTGTTCATGCCTCGGCGCTCTGGCCGCCGACGGCCCGACGGTGATGCGGCTGGCCGGCCGTTGAGGGTCGCCTACCAGTGGACCTTGAGCCCAGGCTCCGGGCAGCCCGCCTGTCGCAAGGGGGCTGCCCAATCATCGGAAGCCTTGGGTCCAGCGGTGGTAACGACGTCCCAGTCCTGTCCATCTGTGTTGAGGATCGCTACTCAGTAGTTGAGGTCCCCGAGGCTCGCGGAAGACCCGCCCTGTGCCGCACTCTCGGCAGGCACCCGCTATGGGACCGGGAATGCCCCTTGGGGGTCTCCTGCGCCCCAGGCCGGGCGGTAGTAGCTGAGAGCCTCCTCCGAGCCATCGGTCGTGATGGGCCATGCGGCCTCGGGGTCCTCAAGACGCGCTACCCAGATGTTGTGGTCGCGCACGAAAGCCAGATGCCGACCGTCGGGCGATAGCGCCGGATCCTCGGCGTCGGCGATGAGGATGCGTCGGTCTAAGGTGCGCCCCGTCCGCGTGTCGACATCCCAGAGCACGATGCCACCTTCCACGCCGTACTCCGTGCCGAGGACCAGAGCGGAACGCCCCGGCACCCACTGCGGCCGGGTGTTCCACGCGCCGCCGGCGCAGCGTCCAAGCAGGCGTCCGGATGCGCCGTCCAGCAGGCGGCACTCCGCTTCCAACGCTGCCTCGGGCTGGCCTCGCGGACACAAGCACGCAAGCGCCCCGCCGTCCGGTGACCATGCCAAGCCCCACGCCCAACCCTCCAGCCTCGTTAGCACGCGAGCTGGACCGCCGGATGCGGGGATCGCGACGATCTCGGTGGCCATCGTATCGTGGGAGTCCGTGTCCGCGAGAAGGGCACACCATATCTCGCGACCGTCGCGTGACCAGGTGAGGCTGAGGCAGCGCCGGTCCGCGATAAGGAGCCGCACATCGCTCCCGTCCCTGGTCATGGTATAGACGCTCTCACTGCCGGAGTGGGTACTCCGGAACGCCACGCGGCTGCCGTCTGGCGACCAAGCCGGGAAGGAGTCCTCGAACGCTGGGTTTCCACCCGCATTGGGCCAGTACTCCGCTGGCTCAGGCCAGCGAGGCCGCGACGGCGGCCCGCCATCGCGACGGAGCAGGAGTGCCTCGTCCGTCGCGATCCAGTCGCCCTGGTACTGTTCCTCCTCCTCGGCCGTCCGCGCCTCGCGGTCCAACACCGCCCAACACGCGAGCAGTTCGCCCTCAGGGTCCCATGATAGGGAGATCGTGTCCCAGAAGCTGAACCCATCGGCGAGGGTATCGGGAGCCAAGCAGCGCAGCTCGCGCTCCCATGCGCTCGCCGCCCAGATGCTGATGCATCCAGCCCCTCTTGCCCGGAAGTCCCGCCGAGCGAAGGCGATGAGAGCCTCACGGGGCTCCGTCTGGTCCTCTTCGTTCGCCGCCTCTCCCTGCGCCTTCAGGTGCCCCGGCTTCCAGATCAGCCGGCCGGGAAGATACTCGAAGGGGTGGTACTGGGTCTGAACCGCGGTGTTCCCGCCCCGTACGCGCGCCAACCACCTCTCCAGCGTGTCTCCCCGTTGCAGCGCGCCGATGCCGGCTACCGTGTGGCCACTCCGAATGCCCCCAGCGATCGCCTTGCACTGCCCTTCCCACGAGCCGGAAAGCGCGCCCGCCGGTACCCGTACCCATGTGATGTGGTCCTTGAAGCCGAACGGCTCTGTCCCTCGGATCCCGTGGTAGTCGGAGCCCGCGATCACGCCGTACTTCGCAGGCTGCTTGCTCGCGTTCGGATCGGGCTCCTCGAGCCCCAGCGCTCGCAGTGAATCCCGCTCATCGCCGTTGAAGAACTCGACGCCGTGGACGTTCGCGGCTCTGTTACGGTAGTACGTGAACAGATCGCCCCGCTCCCACAGGTGCCCACCGCCCGGGTGCCATGGGTGGGCGATAACAACGGCCAGGTTGTATGCTCTGGACATCTGCTCTGCTGCCGTCTCTTGGCCCTGTTCGAGATCCCGGGGCACGCCCACGTAACTACTCCCGTCCCGCCGGATACCCAATACGTCCGCGAGGGCCTCGCACTCCGAGACAGAGAGGAGCCCGATCCCGAGCAGATGCACCTTCCGCGTCTTGCCCTCCGCCTGCGGGTCCCTCGCGCGGTAGGGATCCCAAGGGTTCCCGATGCCCACCTCCACGCCCGGCACCACGGCTAGCTGGGCGTCCGAGGCTTCGCGGCAGGCCTCCACGTAGTCTGCCCACCCCGACGCCTCTTTGAGCGCTAGCAGCGCGGAGTTGCGGAAGTCCTTGAGCCAGATGTCCTCCACGTGGTCGGTGACCACGAGCGCCTTGGCGCCGGCCGCTCGAGCCTCCACCGCGAGATCGGCGACGGTCATGAACCCGTCCGAGTAGTTCGAGTGGCAGTGGATGATGCATGGTACCCACTCCTGGTCCTGCGCGGCAGGCGTGGAGCACCCCGCCGCAACCAATACCAGCAGCGACGTGAACATCGTGTGGATCGCGCGCCTCGCTCCCATACTGGTCCCTCCCCGTGGCCCTTGGATTGCCGGCTTCGGCTTGCTCACTCATCGTCTGCTTCGCGCTGTAACGGCTATGGCCTCGGTGAGTGAGTTCTGAATCTCACACGATCTTAATGCCCCGGCTCCTCCCCGGCCGCCCGTGCCTCCGCGCTCTCGCCCGCGCCCGGTGAACCGTGCCCGGAGAAGTTGCGTCGTGCGCTCGCCCTCATAGGCGAGATCCGCCTCCAACTTCACGACCCGCTTGCCAGGCTCCGAGCTCCGAGGCTTCACCATACCCTCCTCGACTCGCAGACCCACGTCTACTCCCTGTTCGCCCCTGTCAAGCCAACCTACTCATCCATACTCAGCAAGTGTGAACTGTTACTCGTGGCAGGGCCGGAAGGCGTCGGCAACGCCACCGCGAACGTGGAGGCTGTGCTTCACAGCGTGCCCCGAGAGAGCAGCCTGGACGATGTGGGACGAACCCGAGCCGCTTGGCCAGGCGGCCACCGATGAGGTCCGCACTGCCATCTGCTTAGAGAGGAGCTTCCAGACATGGCCTACCACGGCAGCTCATGCCGTACCTGCAGCCAGATCGCCGGTTTCATGGTGACTGCGGCTCCGCTGCTGGCCGCGTTCCTGTTCGCGCCCGCCGCCGAGGCCTCGGTGGCCCATGATGAGTACCTGGCCGGGTACCTGATCATCCCCCACGCGGACAACGTAGACGGGACGTTCAACGCCGGGTATTCCATGTACGTGGCCGCCTGGCCCCTGCTGCGCACCTACCCCGGCCACTACTTCCAGAGCGGGTTGCCTGGGACGTGGATGTTCGCTCAGTACGACGGGTCCGCCCCGGAAGGCATGTACTCCGACGTGGAAGGTGGCTTGGGCTGGTGGAGAGATACGCGCTTTCCCACCGAGACTCCCAAGTTCATCATGGGCGGCGTAGGGCCCAACTTCTCCGAGATCGCCAACGGCCCCGCCCACGGCTGGGGAGACTGGAACGAGCCCAAGGGTCTCTACGGTGTCGCGCAACTCAGCCCGTGGTTGCTCTTCCCGATCGATGGCCTGAGCATCAAGCAAGGTGAATGTGGCGGCCTCGTCGGCTACGGCTACCTCTCGCTGCCGCTCTGCGAGGCCAAGCCCACCACAGAGGGCCAGGACGTGCTAACCGGAGAGCAGTGCTGGACGCTGTTCCTCAACACTGAGAACTTCAAAGGTCCCGTCGCCTTCTTCACGCCCCACTTCTGGTCGCACGCAGCCCTGAAGGAGCCGCGCCTGGCCGGCCAGCTTCTCGACACTCGCCCGGTCGATCCGAACCGGGCCGTCCAGATGGAGACACAGTGGATCCCATGCCGCGTCGCGACAGACTCCAAGGGGGAGTCCTATGCGCGGATCGCGCCCACGTCATTCCCCCGCAATGCTGAGGGACGGTCGGTCCTCGTGCACCGGGACACTGCCTACAGCCGCAAGGCGCTCTGGGAGGCGGTGGAGACCTGGTTCGCGGGTGGGCCGCCCGCCACTGGCGAGATCGACCCTCAAGGGGCCTACACACGCACATTCACCAACCAGGGCTATGCCACGTGGGAGATCCGCGTCTTCGGAGCGGGCGGCGAGGAGCGGAAGGCGCCCATCGACTGGAGCGCCTTCGCGACCTCCGCCGTCCTCGCCCCCGAGACGTACGGCTACGAGTGGGACTACGCCCTCGCGTCCGAGACGGGCTCGCTCGTCACCCTGCCGGAGTACTACCGCCTCGTGGACGCCGACGATGAACGCAAGGCTCGGTGGATGCCGATCGCGCCGCACCAGATGCCTGTAGAGACGGGATTGCGGGAGATCGTCTGGGAACGGCCTGAGGAGGGCGAGCCCGAGCCCTATACCACGCCGGACGATCAGGAGAGCTGCTGGAAGCAGCCCGGCCCCGTCGCAGGTCCGTTCGAGGCACACCTGGGCGACGGCAGCGTGGTCACCTACTACTGGTACCGCTTCGCCGACCAGCCGGCGCTCCTCAACGCCGACCTCACCCCCGAGGAGCGCGAACGCATGCAGGAGCGGGCGGAGAAGCTGCACCGCGCTTGGACGAAGGACCGGGATTACCTCCCCCCGCCGACGATCGGCGCCCTCGCCGAGTTGGACCCGGCGCAGCTCGTCCAGCCACCGAAGGGACTGGCAATAGGCTACGTGCCCATCGCCACCCGGCACGAGATGGGGAGACGCTGAGCATGACGGCAGGAAGGTAGTGACTACTCCTAAGCGCCCGGCGGCCGGCCACGAGGTCGGCGCGGCAGCGGCCGCCTTGGCCATGCCCACGCGCGGCTTCGTCACCGGCGCTCCGGGCGAGACGTGGGAGGAAGGGCTGCTCACCGGCAACGGAATGATCGGCGCCAATGCTCTCGGCCACCCGCTGGACGAGACGATCATCCTCTCCCATCACGCGATGTTCCTGCCGATGGGGGTGCCCATCGCTCCACCTGACTCCTCGTCGCGGCTCTTTGAGGTCCGCGGGCTCATAGACCGCGCGCTCTACAAGCAGGCCATCCAGCCGGCCAGGGTCTTTTCATTTTCGTTGAGTGATGGGCGAATTGATCCATCGGAGGACGGTTGAAGGTCGGGCGGCGTTGCGTCGTAGAGCGGCGGCTATGTTGGGTGGGCGACAGGCTCGAAGAAGGCTAATGACGAGGCTGCGGAGGGTGGCGATGGTGCGGGGTCCGTTGCCCGTCCGGATAGGATAGCGGTCCTCGTCGAAAGTGAAGTCTCGGACGTAGTGAAGTCCGTTCTCGATGGACCAGTGATCGCGGCGGAGCGTCTTGCCATCCACGGCGAACGCCTCGTCGGGACCCACGAAGTACTCGTGGAGCCAACGATGGACCACTGCCTCGAACGCCGCTACATCGAGCCCGGCGAACACTCGAAAGAAGGTCGTATGACTCGGCGTCCAGTGCGGGCGAAGGTCGAATTCCAGCAGCCCTGCACATACTCCTATCTGCTATTCAAGCCATAATGCGATGACCCTGGGGCGCAACCCCTTCGCGAGGACTCCGCCGTGCCCTGCGCGAACCCATCGGACACGGGTCGAGAGGGTGTTGGCTCACGATGCGCGGATCGCGGAGGCTCTTGGTCTTGCTCGCATGCGCCGCGTGTTGCGGCTCGGTATACGCCGCAGAGAGCGCCCTGGTCGAGTGGGACTGGCACTTCCGCGAGTCTCTGACCGCGATCTGCGACTGGGAGGCCATCCTCGCGGAATCGGGTATACCCGGCGACACTGAGCCGCTGTTGTTCCCTCTGCCGGAGGATGGCTCGTCGATCACATGGCCCAACCCGTTCCCCGCCCCCCTGCTTCCTCCCGAGAACCGAGTCCCATCCGTGACGCTTCGCCTCGTCGGTGGCGATATGGCCGTCGAGTCGCCTCACGCGGAGCCGCGGATAGCGCCGCTCAGTGAGCCCGTCGAGGTCTATCATCATCCAGGCGGCGGCGGGTCGGACCGCTGGTACCATCCGTACGTTCGGCGGTTCGACGCCCTCACCCATGTCCGCGGGCAGCCAGCCCCCTTCTCGCTGGAGATGCCCCCCACACTCGACTGGCAACGTGGGGTGAACGAGCTAGCCCTGACGCTGAGAAGTGTGACGGACCGAACCGTCGATGTGGAGTGCAGCCTCCGCTGCCTGCGACCGGACGGCCGCGAAGTCACCGCGACGGGCTCGGCGCGCTTGGCTCCCGGTGATGTCCAGGGCCTCACGCTTCCCCTATCCCTGGACGAGCCGGGTGGTTCCGTTTGCCTGCTCGATCTCGAGTGCGAGGGCGCGAGGTTCAGTCTTCCGCTGCTGGCGCACGTGGAGGATGTGGAAGCGGTCCTGGCGGGAATCGAGCGGATCCTCACGGACATGCCGGACCGAGAGGGCGCCAGGGCACTAGCCAGGCTGCAGGCTCAGGCGAGCGAGTGGCGGCACGATGGGAACCGGCTTTGGCGTGAGCTGTTCCACCAAGCGAGCGCCCTGCGAGACCGGCTGCTTCTGTCGCGTCTGGACTTCGACGAGCTGCTGTTCATCAAGAGGGCGCCCTTCGATTCGGAGCAGCCCTTCATGGACGCTCATCACCTGATCAACCGACCCGGTGGCGCCATCTACCGCCTGTCCCCTCCCAGCCCGAGGAGCGTTCCCGAGGTACTCGTCGACTCCCTTGGTGAGGGCATCTACCGTGACCTGAGGCTGGACTGGGAGGCGCGGAAGCTGCTCTTCGCCTTCGGTAACGGCTCTGACAAATGGGATGGCAGCCAGAGCTACCACATCTACGAGGTCCCCATCGCGGGCGGCGCACCGGAGCAGCTCACGTTCGGGCCGAAGAACGACTGCGAGCCCTTCTATCTGCCCGACGGGCGCATCGGGTTCACGTCGGACCGGCCGGAGCACTTCGTGATGTGCGGCGGCGACCGCCACGCGCCCTTGCTCTTCAGCATGGCCGCGGATGGATCGGACATCCAGCAACTCAGCCACAACGTGTTCAACGACTTCAACCCGAGCATGTTGGGCGATGGTCGGATCCTGTACAGCCGGTGGGAGTACAACGAGCGCTCGGTCACCTCCCTCCACAACCCCTTCACCATAAACCCCGATGGCAGCATGGTCGCCCCGTACTACGGAAACGCGACGATCAGGCCCAATGTGGTCATGTTCCCGCGCGAGGTGCCTGGATCGGGCAAGGTCATGGCGCTCTTCACCGCTCACCACGGTCAGACGCATGGGGCAGTCGGGCTCATCGATGGGCGGGTGGATGTGGATGGTCCGGAGCCCATCACGCTCCTGACCCCCGGGGTGCCGATCACGGGAGAGAAGCACGAAGACAGCCAGGTGGGTTGGTACAGCGACCCCTGGCCCCTCTCCGAGACGACTTATCTGTGCTCGTACACGCCGACGGTGGTCCCCTGGCTCGCGAACTCGTGGGCCCTGTACGTAGGCGACCGGCACGGCAACCTGGCGCTGATCTGCCGCGATCCGAGCATCTCCTGCCTCGAGCCAGTGCCGGTCATCAGGACTCCGCGTCCGCACCTGCGTCCGTCCCCCGCACTCGCCGCCCAGGGGAATGCCGACGTGGTCCTCATGGATGTCTACGAGGGCCTGGAAGGCGTACCCCGGGGCGAGGCACGGTATCTGCGGGTGGTCGAGGATGTGCCGCGAGTGTCGGTGCCCAACGGCGGAGTTATCGTCACTTCCGGCACGCCCATCTACACCATCAAGCGCATGCTCGGCATCGTGCCTATCGAGCCAGACGGTTCGGCTCGGATCTCGGCGCCATCGAACCGGAACGTGTACTTCGAGGTCCTGGACGAGAACCAGGTGGAGATCCAGCGGATGCGCAGTGTCTTGTGTCTCCGCCCGAATGAGCTTCGCACCTGCGTGGGATGCCACGAGCCGCGCAATACAGCGCCTCCGAACCAGCTACCAATCGCCGCGCACAGTCCCGCGAATGCGCCCCAGCCTCCCCCCTGGGGAGATCAGGCCATCAGCTTCCTGCGGGAGGTCCAACCCCTCCTGAACGATCACTGCGCCGCGTGCCACACCCATGACCGGTGGTCGAACACGGTCTTGCTGACCGATGACCTCACGGACCAGTTCACGGTTGCCTACGAGGAGTTGCTCCCCTACGTGGCCGTCGCCAACGCGATGGGATGGGACACGCCTGAGGATGTATACCCCCAGCCTCCGTACACCTACGGTTCGGGCGCATCTGCGCTCGTGAAGCTCATCGAGGAGGGCCATCACGGGGTGTCACTCGCGGAGGACGAGCGACTCGCCCTTATCAACTGGGTGGACGCCAACGCGGTGTACTACGACCGGTACGACCCCGGTCCTTACCCAGACCGGAGGATCTTTGCCGGTCCCGAGGGGCGGATCCTCGGGGAGATCTACGACCGGCGCTGTGCGGAGTGCCACGGACCCGATGACGCCTCGCTCCAGTGGAGGACTCTGAACCGGAGGGACCCCGCCCTCAGCCGCATGCTGCAGGCCCCCCTGAGCCGCGATGCCGGTGGCTGGGGACGATGCGGCGATGAGGTCTTCGCGACCGTGGCAGACCCCGACTACGTCAACGCCCTCGCGGCCCTTACGGCGCTGTGGGAGCGGCTCGCCAAGGAGCCTCGGGCCGACCTCCTGTCTATACGCGGCACCCCAGCGGAGAGTCAGTGGGTGATGGCGCCGGAACCGCCGGAGCGGCAGGCAGACGAGGGGAATGTGGACGGGACCGTTCCACTCGGGGACCTGGACTGGATCTCGGCGAGCGCGGGCTGGACGGCTGCGGGTGACAACGTCCCGCGCGTGGATCGGGACGTCGAGGGCCGGCCCCTACGATGTGGGCAGCGGCTTCACCGCAGGGGAATAGGGACCCACGCCCCATCGGAGATCCGCTACGACCTCGAGGGCCGGTACGCGCGTCTGCTCGCCGAGGTCGCGGCCGCGGAGTCCGGAGGCTCCGTGGTCTTCGAGGTCTACGGCGACGGCCGGCTGCTCTGGTCCAGCGGCGTCATGCGCGGCCTCGGTGCGCCAGCCAGTGTCGAGGTCCCGGTCGCTGGCGTGCGGACGCTGACGCTGGTGGTTTCGGACGCCGGCGACGGCTACATCGCGGATATGGCGAACTGGGGCTCGCCGAGGCTAGTTCCCGAGTAGCGGCGCCCCTCCCACCCCTGAGGATGAACGAGTAGCAGGAAGGAGCCGAACATGAACGCTCGAGCGACCGCGCTTCCGTTGATCGCTCTTCTTGCAGCGCCCGGTGGGTGCCAGGGACTAGGGCGCACGATCGGCGTCATCGATGAGGCGATGCCAGGCAGGCCCGATTACGGCGCTACGCTCGCCTCGATCCTCGACGGGGTCTCGGGGGCGGTGGCATCGCTGGACTGGGACATGCTGGAGGGGCTCGAACCGGCTGACGTCGGCCTCGTCGTCGTGGCCGACCCTGGCCACCTGCCAGGCCGCGCCGCATCGCTCCTGGAGGCGTACCTGGCCCGAGGGGGCAGGATGCTTGTGGTAGGCAACGAGCGGATGCTCACGACCCGCTACGTCGAGTCGGAGGGGGTCTGGACGACGTTGGCGGGCGCTCTGGAGGCCGTTCGCCCCACTCGCCCGTTGGGTGCGAACGGAACGCTCTTGGAGGGTTGGGAGCACTCATCGGGACCGTCCGCTCCCCAGAGCGTGACCAGCGAGGCGACTGTGGCGCCGGACGGTAGCCCCGGGGTCGAGGTCTCGGTGACAGGGCTCGCCGGGTGGGACACTTACCGGCTGACGAGCGTGGCAGACGCGTTCACCGATGGCCGTACCGTCACTACCTTCTGGGCCAGGGGCTGGGGACAGACGCACCAGCTCCTCGTGGAGTGTCAGGAGAAGGATGGGGCCCGTTGGATGGCCTCGGTGCCCCTTGGCCCCCAGTGGGCGCACTACGCTCTGACGCCGTCGGACTTCTCTTACTGGTCCGACTCTCCCTCAACGGGGCGTGGGGGCGAGGGAGACGCGCTCAACCTCAGCGCCCTGAGTGTGCTAGCGATCGGCATCGCGACGGGGCACGGACCCACTAGCATCGCGCCGGGCGACCACCGCTGGGCGGTTGCGGGGCTCGGAACTGCCCCCTCCCCAGTGGGTGAGGCGGACACCTACGAGGCCGTGTTGGAGTGCTTGATGCCTTGGTACAAGACCTACCAACTCGACGGCTTCGATGGGGTGCGGGCCACGGAGCACGGACGGCTGGCCGGGCTCTCTGAGACTCTCTCGCCGCCGCGCGGCCCGGCCTTGTGCGCGGTGACCCGACCTCGTGGACTGGGGCTCGCGGGCGCCACAGCGCCTGGACGCTTCGTGCCGCTCGCCGAGGCCGTCGACACGTCCGGAGAGTGGCGGGGTAACCTAGCGTATGTCTGGCATCAGACCGAGGGCGAGCGCGTAGGCGCCCGCTGGGGCGCAGTCGGTGTGCCACCCTCGGAGGAGGCCGCCCCCCTGATCCGAGCGACGGCACGGACACTGCTCGAACGCGCTGCCCTCACTCGCGCCGGGGCGAGCGAGTGGGCGGTCTTCGACGATGAGCCGCCGATGGCGCTCGGCGCGGAGATCGCTGGCGGCCACACCGCTGTGGCGGGCGTGACGGTGCGCTTCGTGGTGGAGGATGAACTGGGTGTGCGGGTCATGGACCGGACCGTCGATGTGGATCCAGTCGCCGCCATGCAGACTGCGACCGTGGATGGCGGCGCGGCGCCACCGCTCGCACCTGGCTTCTACACGGTTCGCACCTCGCTGGCGCTGAGGGGGCGCCCGGTGGACGTCATCACCCAGAGGGTGAGCGTACACCCCTCGGCCGCCGAGAGTGACCCTCGGATTGAGCTCTCCGAGGACGGCACGCAGTTCGAGCTGGACGGCGAACGGTTCATGGTGCATGGGATCAACTACTGGCCCCTCTATGCATCCGGCGCCGACCCGGAGTGGTACTGGAGCCATTGGCTCTCCTCGAACCAGTATGACCCGGACGCGGTGGAGCGGGACCTGGCGCTCATGGAGCGACTCGGGGTGAACGTCGTCTCGATCCAGTACCAGAACGAGGACATGTCGCGCCCGCTGGTGGACTTCCTCGCACGCTGCCGCCGGCATGGCGTCTATGCCAACGTCTACCTGCCGAACACACATCCTCTAGGCTTCTCTCCAGCCCATGCGCGCGCCCTGTTGACGCTTCCGCGGCTCGCGCGGAACCCCGCCGTGTTCGCCTACGACCTCGCCTGGGAGCCGAACCTGGGGCGGGAGGGAGCCCGCGCGGGCCATGACCCTGCGTGGAGGCAGTGGATTGAGGACAACTACGGCTCCATCGAGGTCCTGGAGCGCGCCATGGGAGGCCCCCTGCCGCGTGACGCGGAGGGCGCGGTGACGGGTCCATCGGATGCGCTGCTTATGGAGACGGACCCCGACGACTCGGAGCGTGTGTTCGTGGCCGCCTATCGGCACTTCGCCGATGACCTCATCTCGTCTGGATACGGCCGCGTTGCGGCGTTCATCAGGGACGAACTCGGTGATGGAGCGCTACTCGGCGTACGCACCGGGTACGGCGGCACCGGCCAGCCTTGGATCGTGCCGGCGATGGCGTTCGATCTGCTATCCGGGGCCGCGCACCTCGACTGCACCCAACCCGAGGGCTACGGTATTGATGGAGAGTGGATCAACTACCGCTACGGCGGATTCACGACTCAGTACGGCCGCTGGGCTGGCAATGGCAAGCCCGTGTGGTGGGCGGAGTACGGACGCTCGGTGTACTCGGGCGAGGCGGAGCCGACGGAGGAGATGGTCGAACTCCAGCGGCGGCTCTACGAGAACACCTTCAGGATGGTCCTGGAATCTCGCGCAGACGGTACTGCGGGCTGGTGGTGGCCGGGCGGATACCGGGTCGGCGAGCGCTCGGACTACGGAGTCATCAATCCAGACGGCACACCGCGGCCCGCCGCTCTCGAAATGATGCGCTTCGCGCTGGATATCGCCGCGTTGGAGCCACCCCCCCAACCGACGGTGCGAATCGTGTTCGATCGGGACCTCTACCCCATGGGCTACGCAGGGGTCTGGTTGGCGCACCGCGAGGAGTATGCCGACGCCATAGCCCGCGGCGACTGGGTGGAGCTGCTGACCGAGGCCACGGGGACCACGACAGAGGACTTCCCCAGGGTGTCGATCGCGAACGTGCCGTGGTCACCCGGAATGCCGTTCAAGCACCTCAAGGGAGAGATCCATGGTCCCGTGCTGCTCCGAGACGGTGCGCCCCGCGTCTTCGTGGACACCCTGGACTCGCCGCTGGCCCCCGGCCCCTATGAGATGGAGCTGCGGGTGGTCAATACATCGGAGGTCACCTGGCTGCCGGGGGACGTGGTCTTGACCGTCACCGCAGGCGCCGAGCGGCATCGGATCGCGCTCGCGGAGCGCGTCCCCCGTTACGCCGAGACGACGGTGTGCCTCCCAGTTGACATACCCGCCGATGGCGTAGCCTTGGAGGCGCGCCTATCCCTGGACGGGCAGCCCTTCGGGGTCCCGCTGCGGCGGCAACTGGGAGGGTAGGCACGCCTCGCGGAAACCCGGCGCTAGGAGTTATCGGGCATCCAGACCGGCAGATCGGCTATCTCCGCCTTGGCCTCTCCGCTGACGGGCACGCCCCAGGCATCGAAGAAGGGGCCCAGGTTACGCCCAACTTGGCGCGAGAAGCGGACCATCCACTGGTCCCGCTTCTGGTCATCGTTGTGCGGGAGCGCCTGCTCTGGACTCTCGCGGTAGCCGGCGAACACGTCGATGAACGCCTGCCAGCCGAAGGCCTGCTGGAGCTGCTGGTACATGGTCAGGGCAAGGAACGGCGAGCCCTTCCATGCCTCGAAGTCAGCTCCGTCGGCCAGGTACTGCCTCAGGCGCTCCTGCGACTCCGAGGCATCCAAGGCGGGGTGGGCATCGCCCGCGATGTTGCAAACCGTCTCCGACACATAGAGCGAGAACAGGTTTACCGTGACCTCGCCCGTGCCGTCGAAGGTCCAGTGGCCCGACTGGTGATTGTGCCCCATCTCGTGGAAGTGGCCCCATGAGCCCTCGGTGAGAAGGCGATCCACATCAACGGAGAGGTCCACGGCATCCAGGTGGGTCATGATGGGGTAGCCCGAATGCATGTAGCCAGCGCTGATCTGCATGTCGGGCACATACCGCTCCGGCCGCTCACGGTCCCTCGGAACGGCGGCCAGGTCCGCGCACGCGTCCATGACCTGATCCCAGAAGGAGAGAAGGCGCTCGGGGCCATCCAGCGCGCGGACGGCCTCCGAGGGGACGGAGATGACCAGCTTGTCGGTAGCGAGTTCGGCCCAGGGCGCGCGCGCCTCGCGGAGGGACCGCGTCCACTCCTCGGGCGTTGTAACGCCACGCCTGTAGAGGGGGGCTTCGACGGCTCCGCGCACGGTGACGGAGACCTCACCGAGATCGCTGGACCGGGGACAGACGATGTAGACAGGCCCGCCGAAAGGGCTCGCCACCCGTGTGTTTGTCTCCTCGAGCGGCCAGGCGCGACTGATCTCGGGAAAGCGCTTCCACTGGTTCAGGTGCCAGATCGTGTCGGTGTGGCAACCAATACGCACAGCGAGCCCCTGGCCGGCACTCTCCACGGGTAGCTCGACCTCGATGACCTCGCCAGGCGCCGCGTACAGACCCGTGCTGTGCCAATCGGGGACAGAGGTGTCCACGGTGAGTACTCTCTCAACCCTCTGGGCGTCCATGGGGACCGCTCCGGGGAAACTGGCCGCCGACGGATGCGCGTCGACCTGATCGGCCGGAAGCTCGGCCGCATCGCTGAGGTAGAGTGTCGCGGCCAGCCGCGCCAGCGGGCGGTCGGCGCCCACGGGCGCATCCTCCGAAGGCTCGCAGGCTGCCTCGGGGGATGCACAGAGGGCTCGGAAGCGCGGCATCAGAGCGGACTCCCCCTCGGGAACGCCGCGCATCACCGTGGACAGCACCGCCGAGACCTGCCCCAGCTCGGCCTCGCTCAGGGCGACCGAGCCGGAAGCATGGGCCTCCATGGCTGACAGCGCCTCGCCAGCGTGCGTGAGTTGCAGGTTGGAGGGGTCCGTCAGGTAGCCGTCCCGCCCCGTCCGGTCAGCCATGCCGGGGGCGAAGGCGAGTCCCATCCCCGCCAGGAGCACGTTCGCCGGCAGGTCGCGGCGCAGGTCCAGCCCCGTGACCTGCATCCAGCCCCACGGGCAGAGGCTTGCGACCAATCCCCCACCCTCGGCGACGAAGGCGCGCAGGTCATCGAGTTGGGCCTCGCCCACAGAGGAGGCGCCAATGACGAGGACATCGGCTGCGTCGAGGCCTTCGCCGAGGCGCTGGCCGTCCAGGGCGATGACCTCGAAGCCTTCTTGGGCCAGGGCTTCGGCGAGACCTCCGTGCCCCTGGACCGCGACCACAGGCGCATCGAGCCCACCCGCCCAGCGCACGACGTTCGCGGCCCAGCGGAGGTTGTCCAGACGGTCATCGCTCGCGGAGAAGAGGCCCTCGTGACCGATCGCCACGACGCGCCCCTCGCCGAAGTGCGCCGCCCCCGCCAGGGGGACATACTGGCCCTCAGACCGGCCCGCGAGCACGGCAAAGGCATCATCACTGAAGACGCACACAGGCCCCGGGATGCAACCCGGCGCAGTGACTTCATCGACGCCTTCGAGCAGTGCGGTGAGATCCTCGGGGGGCGGCGCGCCGAGTACGGGTCCAAGGGTCAGGCAGGCGACGGAGCAGAGCAGGACTAGCGAACGATCCATGGGCGTACCTCCACGGGTTCTACTAGGCCAGTATAGCAGGGTCCGGGGCCGATTAGAGGCCGGCGGAGGGCGCGGATGGCTTTGTAGCGGTAGTCCCACGGATCCGAGGGAGGTTTCCAGGCGTAGAGCAGGTACAGCCAGCGCTTGCCTTCGACCGTTAGCACGGCGGCCTCGGGCACGTGTGTGGAGTCGGTCCCCTGAGGTCGGAGATGCCCCCGAACCCGCCAGGCCAAGCCATCGCCCGACTCAGCCACCGTGAGCTGTCGTGTGTCCCCGCCCCACTCCTCGGGGTAGTAAGGCGGATCAGCGAAAGCGAGGTAGCGCCCGCCCAGGCGCACCACGCTCGTGTTCGGCCAGTCCTCCAGCAAGGGCTCCCCGCCAGCGCTCAGCACTCTCCAGGCTGAGGGGTCGAGAAACTCGCCATCACACTCCGCCAGTCCCATTGACACGAATGTGCCAGGCAGGAAGTAGTCGAACCACAGCCGCCAGCGGCCACCGTCCCACAACAGGGAGGGGCGATGGTAGGACCCCATGTGCCCCGTAGGCGGCTGGCCGACGGCGCCATCGCTGAGCAGCCATGGATCGGTCAGTTCCCCGGGCCACATGAGGATGGGAGCCGCTGACTTCATCCAATGGATCCCATCCGACGACTCAGCCGCCATGATGCAGGAGATCACTTGCAGCTCCCCGGGAGCGTCGGGGGCCTCGGCCACTCCGACCGAGGAGTAGGCCATGTAGTAGCGTCCCCGGCGGGCAACTACTGAGGGATCACCGGCATGGAAGTTGTCATAGGGTGCGTCCCCAGCTGTGAGAACAGGCACCCATCGCGACGGATCCATGGTGGCATCCCAGTCGCCGGCGCCGGCGTAAACCTCCCAGCGCCGCATATCAGCGGAACGCGCATGGTAGATGGCGTCATAGCCGGCGTGACCGGGGTTCCCCTCCTCGTCAGCCCAGCCGAAGAGCCACATGCGGTATGGGTGCCTCGCGTCTGGAACCTGGACGACTCGGGCGTTGTAGAGGTTGTGGAAGCCCCATAGCAGCGGCTCCGGGAGCAACTCCCACTCACCCGTCAGGTCCGCGAGACGTGAACTCTGGGTCGCTGCGTCGGTCTGGGCCCCCGTGGTAGCCAAGGCCCACAGGAGGGCGGCAGCCGCAGCCGCCCTCCTGTGGATCGAGTTCCCCGAGCGGGCCGCCTGCTCTCGCAGCACGGCGACGAACCCCCTAGTAGAAGTTCTCGCTCCGCGGCGTGTTCGTTAGCCTGGTGGGATTCGAGCCGTCGACGCCCATTACGTAGACCTCATCGTTGCCGTCGCGGTCCGTGATGAAGGCGATCCTAGTCCGTATCATTCATGAATGCTGATTTGTGCAGTGCCGTACCGGCTGTGTGGCGGTCACTTGTCCGTTGCGTTGGTGTTGGGTTGTTCAGCAGCAGGCGGCGGGCGT
>DBQI01000035.1 GCA_002305165.1 Armatimonadetes bacterium UBA1398 | reverse complement strand
TCTCATGAATAAGGCGGGCTAGGCGCGGATGGTGCGCAGGTCCCGGCCGATCATCTCCAAGGGCACGGGGCAGCCCATGAGGGCCAGGGCCGTCGGCGCCACATCGTAGATCTCCGCTCCCCGGACCCGTCCGGATGCAGGCACGTCGGGCCCCGCGAGGATGAAGATGCCCTCCTGGCTGTGGTTCGCGTCATCTGGCCCTGTATCGTTCTCCAGCAGATAGATGTCCCGGTGCCCCACGGTGCCTGCGGAGCGCCAGTCCAGGTCGCCCAGGTAGACGATGAGATCAGGGGCCAACCCGCGGACCTCGCGGTAGAGCTCATAGGGCGACATGGCTCGATTCCCCATGGGACGGCCCTCGTGGTCTCTCATGCCCCGGAGACGCGCCGTCACGTCAGCGAGGAGGGCCTCGTATTCCGAGGAGGGCACGATCCCCTGGGGTTCCCGCCCCTGGCCGTTCACGAACAGCCGGGCGTAGTATCCGCCCTCGGCCCAGAGCCGGGTGCGCGACCAGTCCACCCACGCCGGGTCCAAGGGCGCGGGGGTGTCGGGCACGTGGTTCATCACGAGGTAGCCCTCGCGGCGGAGCCAGTCGTTCATGCTGATGGCCCCCGTGAGGGTCTTGGCGCCATGGTCGGACACGACCATGACGGAGGTCTCGGGTGGGGCGAGGTCGAGGAGCTCCCCGATCCGGCCATCCACGTAGCAATAGTAGTCCGCGATCGCGCTCTCGTAGGGGTGGCCCGGCTCGTGGAGGCGGTGGTCGGGGGCTCCGTAGCGCCAGAAACCGTGGTGCATGCGGTCAGGGCCCATCTCAACCATCCAGAAGAGGTCCCATGGCCGTGAGCGCATCAGGTGGGCGGCGAGGCGGAAGCGAAGGTCCGTCATGCGGCGGATCTGTTCGAGGAGCCGCTCCTTGTCGTCGGTGCGGAAGTTAGGCACATCAAGCATGTAGCCCGGCGCCACCTCCTCGATCTCATCCGCCAGGCTCGTAGGCTGGGTGTACTCGTCGTGGTCATTCGGGCCCAGGAAGCTCCCGATGAGCCAGCCGTTGAAGGGTTCGCAAGGGTAGGAGAGGGGCAGCCCGAGGACGGCGGAGCGCCGGCCCAGGTCGGAGAGGACTTCCCAGAGCCGCGGCGCGGTCACCCAGGCGCCATCGGCCCGGTCCATTGGGCCGTAGGAGGGGCTGCTTCGGTTACGGAAGCCGTAGAGTCCCAGCTGCCCGGGGTCTCGACTGGTGCTCATGCAGGCCCAAGCGGGGCAGGTGATGGGGGGGATGGTGCTCGTCAGAGGACCCCACATGCCGCGTGCCATGAGGGACTGTAGGTTGGGTAGAGCGCCAGGGGGCGCGTCGAACACGTACCGGGCAGGCGCGCCATCGAGTCCCAATATGAGCAGGCGTGGCGATTCAGTCATTGCCCTGGCCTACCGGCCGCCCCCCGCCGACGAGGCCGTGGCGTCATCGAGGAGTCGGGGGGTGACTGGGTAGCCCGTCGTCAGGCTGTCCACTGCCAGGTGGTGCTCGGCGAGGGACGGCACGCACTCCTGAAGGTAGCGCTTGGCGCCCGCCTCATCACACCGCAGCGCGAACTCGCGAAAACGCTCGACCATCTCGAACACGCGCTCGGGCTCGGTGTAGTGGTCGCGCTGCACCAAGAAGAGGCGCTCGCGTCCGCTGGGCACGATCCGCTCCTCGTTCCAGACGAGGGTCTCCTCGAGCTTCTCCCCGGGCCTTAGGCCTGTGAAGGTAATGGGGATGTCCACATCGGGCTCGAAGCCGCTCAGCCGGATCATGTCGCGGGCGAGGTCGAGGATGCGAACCGGCTCGCCCATGTCCAGGAGGCAAAGCTCGCCCGTTCTCCCGACGGCGGCTTGGAGCACGAGTTGCACGGCTTCGCCGATGGTCATGAAGTACCGGGTCACGTCGGGATGGGTCACGGTGAGAGGCCCGCCAGCCTGGAGCTGCTGGCGAAAGAGAGGCACCACGCTGCCGCGGCTGTCCAGCACATTGCCGAACCGCACCGCGAGGTAGGTTGTGTCGGGGTAGCGCGTAGCCATGGCCCGCACAACCTCCTCACAGAGCCACTTGGTGGCGCCCATGACGCTGGAGGGGGAGACGGCCTTGTCGGTGGAGATGAGCACCATGCGCTCCACGCCGGCCACCCCGCACGCCTCGGCGACGTTGAATGTCCCGAGGACGTTGTTCTTGATCGCCTCCAGCACGTTTTGCTCCATGATCGGCACGTGCTTGTGGGCTGCCGTGTGGAAAACGATCTGGGGCGTCCGCTCGCGGAGCACCTGGCGGACGCGCTCGGCGTCCGCGACGGAGCCGATGACCATGTGGTACCGGTCGGCCAACTCCGGGTAGGCGGCCACAAGCTGGGTGTGGACCCGGTGGATGGAACACTCCCCGTGGCCGAAGAGGCTGACGCCGGAAGGTCCCAGGGCGCTCAACTGGTGGCACAGCTCGGTGCCGATGGAGCCCCCCGCGCCGGTCACGAGAACGCGGCGTCCAGTGATGACAGCGCCGACGGAGGCTAGATCGGTGTTGACAGGAGGCCGCCGCAGGAGATCCTCGACGGTGAACTCCTCGAGTCTCAACTGGGTCTTGCCACTGAGCATGGCGCGGAAGCCGGGGACCATCTTCACCGGCACGCCCCGGGCTCGACAGGCCATGACGTACGCGCGGAGGCGTGGGCCATCGACCCCACTGAGGGCGACGAGCACCTCGTCAACGGAGCCGCTCTCGAGGAACTCGCCGAGGTTGTCGAGGGGACCAGCGACGCGTGCGTGACGGATGAAGGTGTTCCACTTGGCGGGGTCGTCGTCGAGGAAGGCGACAATCTCGTACTGCCGCTCAGGGTCCTCCTCCAGGGCGGCGCAGAGTCGCGCGCCATGTCCGCCAGCCCCGAGGATCACCGCGCGCTTCGGCCGAGACGCCTCCTGTGTGGTGTGAGCGCCGTCGCGATCCAGGCCGTAACGCCGGGCATGGAGGAGGCGCAAGAGGATCCTGACGCCCCCGACGAGGACGATGCTGAGGAGCCAGAAGACGAAGAGCATCCGGGGCTCGATCATCCGCGCCCGGTTCAGGAGAAACTCGATGATGGCCAAGGTCACGGCACCCACCGTAGTGGCCCCGATGACAGCCCACACCGTCTCCAGGCTCGCGAACCGCCAGGCGTAGCGGTAGAGCCGGTGGAAGTGGAAGGCGATGACGTAGAGGAAAGCGGCGATGAGGAGGGACGGGACATGCTCGGCCAGGTGGCGGCTGAGCGTCGAGGGGGATAGGGTGTTGTAATTGACCACCGCCGCAGCGACCATGGCGATGCTGAGCGCCAGGAGGTCGGCGAGCATCAAGGTCGCTCGGTGGCTGTAGGCGCTTACCCTATCGCGAACCGCGGTCGACGTCTCGGACCTCCGAGGTCGGGGCGGGGACCCCGCCCATGGCGCTTCGGACAAACACTCTACAATAGGCGGTTGGCCGTACCGGGGCAACCCCGCCTGGAGCAGATGGAGAGCGGCCGCAGGTATCGGCCGTGTGGCCGCGAAGTGCCCGTCTCGCGTTCCGAAGGCAAGCGCGCTCAGGAAGGAGTGTGCAACCCAGGCGTCATGCTCGCCAAGGTCATCTCAGGTTCGGTGTACGGCGTCGACGGCTATCAGGTCACTGTGGAAGTTGACGCGGTGAGCGGCATGGGGGGCTTCGTGATCGTGGGCCTGCCCGACGCGGGGGTCAGCGAGTCGCGGGAGCGGGTCCGGCCGGCCATCAAGAACTCGGGATTCCGCTTCCCCGGCAGCCACCGCATCACGGCAAACCTCGCCCCTGCCGACATCCGCAAGGAAGGCCCCGGCTTCGACCTACCCCTGGCCATCGGGACCCTCGCGTCGACGGGCCAGATCCCCCTGGATGGGCTGGAGACGACTTGTCTCGTGGGCGAACTCTCCCTCGACGGGACCCTCAGACCGGTGAGCGGCGTGCTGCCCATCGCCATCGCCGCCCGACGGGAGGGCGCCGAACGAATGATCGTGCCCGCGGAGAACGCGGCGGAGGCGGCGGTGGTCGAGGACCTGGAGGTCTACGGCCTCACCTCCCTCGCCGACACCTGCGACTTCCTGATGAACAACCTCCTCGCTGAGCGCACGCCCGCGGGGATTCCCGACGGCCAGCTCGATCGGCCCCTCTACGACGTGGACTTCGCTGACGTGAAGGGCCAGGCCCACGCGAAGAGGGCCATGGAGATCGCGGCCGCAGGCGGGCACAACATGCTCATGATCGGTCCGCCGGGCTCGGGCAAGACGATGCTCTCCCGACGCCTCCCGACGGTGCTTCCAGCGCTGTCCGTGTCCGAGGCGTTGGAGGTCACGAAGCTCTACAGCGTGGCGGGCCTACTGGCCCCAGGAACCTCCCTGATGACGACGCGCCCCTTCCGAGCGCCCCATCACACCACGTCTACAGCGGGCCTCTGTGGTGGAGGCTCCGTGCCTAAGCCAGGGGAGATAAGCCTCGCGCACCACGGGGTGCTGTTCCTGGATGAGCTCCCCGAGTACCGCAAGGACTCCCTGGAGGTGCTGAGGCAGCCGCTGGAGGACCGCATCGTCACCATCAGCCGCGCGCGGGGCAGCATGACCTACCCGGCGAGCTTCATGCTAGTGGCGGCCATGAACCCCTGCCCATGCGGTTTCCGAGGCGATAACCGCAAGGCGTGCACGTGCCGGCCCGACGTCGTACGGCGTTATGTGCAGCGGATCAGCGGCCCGCTGCTCGATCGGATCGACATTCACATCGAGGTGCCGCGGCTGGAGCGCGAGGAGCTTACGAGCCGACAAGCAGGGGAGCCGTCGGAGTCCATTCGGGAACGGGTCAAGGAGGCTCGAGAGCGGCAGCTCGCGCGCTTCCGGGAGCGGCCCTTCTTCTGCAACGAGGAAATGGGCGCACGTGATGTGGAGCGGGTGTGCGTAATCAGCGCCGAATCCGAGGCCCTGCTCAAGGCGGCGGTGGAGCGGCTGGGCCTATCGGCGCGGGCGTACCACCGGGTCCTCAAGCTGGCGCGGACCATCGCCGACCTGGACCACTCGGAGCCCATCGATCTGCCCCACGTGGCGGAGGCGGTGCAGTACCGGGCGCTCGATACGGACCTCTGGGCTTAGAGGGAAGGGAAACCATACCAATGCTGATTGCACTCTCACTCCTGCCGGGGCTCGCGCTGTGCCAGATCGACGAGGCGGGGCTCGAAGCCATTGAGCCCGACGCGATCACGCAGCGCGAGGGAGACGGAAGACTGTGGGTCGATGCCCTGAGCATCGGACTCGAGGGCCAGGGCTTCACGGATCTCGCACACCCCTACGACCGGCTACCGGCCGATGCGGAGGGCGTCGTGAGAGATCCCGTGTGGGGGCTGAGCCACGACTCGGCGGGGCTCGCAGTCCGGTTCTGGAGCGACGCCACCGCGATCAGCGCGCGCTGGACCTTGCGGCGCGCGTCGCTCGAGATGCCCCACATGCCCGCGACGGGCGTTAGCGGCCTTGATCTCTATGTGCGGGGCGACGAGGGCTGGCGCTGGATCGGCGCGGGCCGACCCTCCGGGGTGGAGAGCGAGGGAGTGCTCGCGGACGGCATCGCGCCCGGACTACACGAGTACCTGCTCTACCTGCCACTCTATAACGGCGTGGATCAGGTGCTGATCGGCCTATCGCCCGAGGCCCGCATCCTGAGGGCGGCGGCGGTGAAGGGTCGGCCGGTCGTCTTCTACGGGACCTCCATCACCCAGGGCGGATGCGCCTCTCGCCCTGGGATGGCCTACGCGGCCATCATCGGCCGGTGGCTTGACCTACCTACTGTCAACCTGGGGTTCTCAGGCAATGGTCAGATGGAACCGGAGATGGGCGAGCGAATCGCGCGGATAGACGCCTCCGCCTTCGTGCTGGACTGTCTCCCCAACATGAGCCCGGACATGGTCACCGAGAGGGTGCCGTCCGTGGTGCGGACCCTACGAGCGGCCCATCCCGGCACGCCCATTCTGCTCGTGGAGTGCATCACCTACCAGCACTCGCCCCTCCTCGGCAGCTGGGCGGCGCTGGCGCCGGCGTTCAACGAGGCGCTGCGAGGGGCGTACGAGGAGCTGCTCGCCGAGGGCGTCGCGGGCCTCTGGTACGTGGAGGGCGAGGATCTCCTCGGGAGCGACGGTGAGGCGACGGTCGATGGAGTCCACCCGACGGATCTCGGCTTCCTCCGCATGTCAGAGGTGATCGCGCCGGTGTTGAGGGAGGCGCTGGGGCTGTAGCGGCGCTACGACGCGTCCGCGGGCTCGGCCTCGGCCTCGGCGTCCAAACGCCGGATCAGGTCCTTCGCGGCCTGAGCGACGGACTCGTCCGTCACCTCGGTGAGGTCCTCGGGCTCGCCCAGCAACGCTGACGCCGCGTGGTAGCGGACCCAGGGGTCGGAGGACTCCAGCGCCGTTCGGAGGGCCGAATCGCCTGCCTCCCCTAGCCGCGCGAGGGCTGTGGCGGCAGGGGCTCCCACCTCTCCGCGGGCTTCGTGCCCCATCAGTTGGGCGAGTTGCTCGGTGTGTTGGCGCGCCGTGCGGCCCAGGGCGCTGAGCGCCAGGGCGGCGGCGCCGATCTCATCCGGCGCAGGCTCCTCGAGGGACCTCAGCACCGATGGCAGGAGGTCCGCGGCACCAGGTCCGATCTGATCTACGGCTCCAAGGGCGGCGATGCGGACGGACTCGTCGGTATCCTCGAGGGCGGCCCGCAGCTTCGCGATGGCGGACTCTCTGTCGGCCCCCAGCTCACCCAGGGCGGCCAGCGCGGCAAGCCGAACGTCCGGCGGGCTTTCGCGGTCCGAGGCGTCGATCACCGCATTGATGACGCGCTCTCGCTCGTCCCCGAGATCGGCGTGGCCCGCGAGCGACCTCAGGGCGGCGATGCGCGTTTCGGGCGGGTTCGAGGCGTCCACGTCCGCGAGCAACGTCTCCGTTGCAGGTGCGGCGGGGGGCTCGGGCACGGGCGACGCGACCGGCTTGGCGGCCCGCTCGGTCTCTGCGGCGAGATCATCGTGGGCATCGCCCCAGTCCCGGACCACAGCGCCGACGAGAACGGCGATGGTGACGATGGCTGCCAGGCTCATCCAACCCGATAGGGGCATGATCCTCAGGTTGTCGTCTGCCATGGCGGACACCTCTCCTCGCATTGCGCGAAACGGTCGCCTCTTAGTTTACGCTGAGGAGCCGAGGCAGGTCACCCGCCTCTCTCGAAGAAGGCGGAAAGCTCAGCTTCCCGAGTCGGATGAAGGGATCGTCCACCATGGATGCCGCCAAGCACGAGTTCCCCCAGAGCAGCCTGGACTTCCTGTTCGAGTTGCTCGCCACTCCCAGTGTGAGCGGGTGCGAGGAGCCCGCTCAGCGCGTTGTCGCGAGGTACGCCCGTAGCCTCGATCTGGAGCCAGAGGCCGATGTCCACGGCAATGTGTGGGCTCTGTACGGTCCGGATGATGGTCCGCTGGTCGGACTGGAAGGGCATATCGATCAGATCGGCCTCACGGTGAAGCACGTGAACGACAACGGCTACCTGTACGTGGATTTCGTAGGCGGCTCCTGGGAGGTCTATGCCCGGCGTGTGACAGTCCACACCCAGAGCGGCCCCGTGCCGGGGGTTATCGGAAAGCAGCCGCTTCACTACGCCGAGGGCGACAGCCGCGACAAGACAAAGCGGGTGCATGAGTACTGGATCGACATCGGGGCGCGTAGTGGTGAGGAGGCCAAGGGGCTAGTGGCCATCGGCGACCCGATCACCTACGACGGCCCGCCCACCTTCCTCGGCCAGGACCTGATCATGTCCTGCGGTCTGGACAACCGCATCTCTGTGTTCTGCGCGCTTGAGGCCATCCGTCTGCTGAAGGAGGCTGGGTTCGAGGGACCGGCCCGTGTAGCGGCCCTCTCCTGTGTGCAGGAGGAGATCACGGGCGTGGGCGCCACCACGACGGCCTACGCGCTGCCTCTCGAGGCGGTCATCGCGGCGGACGTGTGGCCCTTCGTGACGGACGTGCCCGACTGCGATGCCCGGCGCTTCGGCGAGTTGAAGCTCGGCGCCGGTCCATGCATTGTGCGTGGCGCGAACATCGCGCCGAGAGTGTTCGAGGGGCTCGTGCAGGCTGCCAAGGGGGCGGAGATCCCCTACCAGGTCCAGGCATGGCCCGGCTCGACGCCCACGGACGCCACGGCCTTCTTCCGCTCGAAGACCGGCATTCCCACCGGGCTTCTCGGCGCGCCAGAGCGGTACCTCCACACGCCATCGGAGGTGCTGCACATGGGGGACGTCTGGAACCTCACGCGGCTGATGGCCGAGTTTGTGAAGTCCGTAGAGTCGGGCGCCAGCCTCTCGCGTCGGTGCTCGATCCTCGACTGAGACGCCGAAGGCCCCTTACTGCGCCGTACGGAAACCAAGCGCCGGGCTATGTACTGGCCCGGGAATGAGGCTCGACTGCGGGGCGATATAGCGCTCCGCCAACTTGTTAGGAGGTTGCTCGTAATGCCAAGACAGTGTGGATGCAGCGGAACCGGCTGCGGCCCATCCCCCCTGGAGCTATCGCGCCGTGAGTTCCTCCGCTCCCTCGGAGTGGGGGCCGCTGTACTCTGGGGCGGGTCCCTCGGCGCGGGCCGAGCGCTGGCACAGCCCACCGGCCCCGGCGGCGCTCGTCCGCTAGCCAAGTGGGACCGCTACCCCATGACACCACCCCGCACCTACACCGGCGCGAATCTGGGCGCCGTCGCCATGCCCATTGGAGGGATCGGGACCGGAACCCTCTGGCTCGATGGCCAGGGCCGGCTTCGGGTGTGGCAGATCTTCAACAACGAGACGGAGAACCGAGTCCCAGACAGCTTCTTCGCGGTCCGGGTGGAGCAATCGGGTCAGGCCCCCGTAGTGCGCCTGCTCCAGACGGAGGCGGAGTACGGTTTCGATGCTTGCCCCTCCCTGGTCTACGAGGGCGGGTACCCCATCGCGCGTCTGTTCTTTGACACGGGGACGCCGGTCTCCGTGCGGATGGATGCCTTCAACCCGCTCATCCCGACGGACGCGGACAACAGCAGCATCCCGTGCGCCATCTTCCGAATCACCGCGAAGAACGAGGGAAGCGAACGCGCCCGGGTCTCACTTCTCGGCTCCCTGCAGAACGCTGTCGGCTGGGATGGGGTCGCGCCTATCGAGGGCGTGGCATGCACGGAGTACGGACGCAACCGCAACCGGCTTTTCCGCAACCGTAGGGGCTGCACGGTCCTGATGGACGCTCCGGCCGAGCCGCCGGCGCCGGGGTTCCTTCGGGCGCGGGATCCGCGCACGCGGCGGAGCCAGGCCACGCCGCTCCTCTTTGTCGAGCATCTGGACACGGTTGAGGCCATGGCCCAGGACGGTCCGGGGACGGTCCATCAGGTGGAAGCCCTGGTAGGGCTGGCGGACAGGAACGCCGCCGCCGTCGTCGCCTCGGCGAGTGAGGGTTTCTTCGCCGACCTTCCTCGGGCCCAGGATCTCATCCACGGTTGGGAGGACCTGGAGGTCTTCGAGGACTTCGAGAAGCCCAACTACGAGGGCTGGACGGCGGAGGGCGAGGGGTTCGGCCGCGCCCCGTCCAAGGGCACCGAGAGCGGTCAGCAGGCTGTGACGGGCTTCGTGGGCGAGGGCTTGGTCAACACATACCGCCCCGGCGACAGCCCTAAGGGTCGGCTCACGTCGAAGCCGTTCACTATCGAGCGCCGCTATATCGGTTTCCTCATCGGCGGGGGCAACTACCCCAACGAGACCTGCATCAACCTGGTCGTGGACGGCGAGGTGGTCCGAACCCAGACCGGACGGAACTCCGAGCAGCTGCTGCCCGCGACCTGGGATGTGGGCGACCTCCGGGGGAAGCAGGCCCGGTTCGAGATCGTGGACCAGCGGTCAGATGGCTGGGGCCATATCAATATCGACCATATCGTCCTGTCGGATGCCCCGCCCGATCGGATGCTCCGGCTCCTCGTGCCTCTGGGCCGGCTCGCTCCCCTTCTGGCGCTGGAGTACGACTCCGTCGCAACGACGAGCGGCGCCGCGGCACAGGTTGCCGAGGGGATTGGCGTTGGGCGCCTGCCCTCATGGCAGCCGGGTAGGGTTGTCCACCTGCGGGGACTGCGGGAGGACGAGGGAGTGCAGGTCCTCGCTCGCACCGCCGAGGGTGTCCCCGTGGTGATAGAGGCGCCCCTGGGGCAGACGACGCTCGTGATGTCGCTCAGCGAGGAGCCCATGCCGTGGGAGTGGTCCCGCGCCCTTCTGCTGCGCGCCGCGGGTCTCCCTCTGGAGTCCGACCTCGAGCCGACTCACACGGGCTGGGGCACGATGGCCCTGAGCGTGATAGGCGCCTCCGCATTCGGAACCGCCCTATGGACAGATCCCTCCCAACTGGCCACGGCCTTCGAGACCACGGGCCGGGTCCTCGGTGTGCGGGCCAGCGGCTACAGTGAGACCGGCAGCACCGCCAATGCCGCCGTCGGCGCGCCCATGAGCCTCGAACCGGGGGAGGAAGCGACCGTCACCTTCGCCCTGACGTGGCACTTCCCGAATGCCTCCCGTTGGGGCCATGAGGGGAACTACTATGCCGAGCTCTTCCCCAACGCCGGAGCGGTGGCAGACTACATCGGCTCCGAGCTCGACTCCCTGTGGGAGGCGACGGAGCTCTACCACAAGACCATCTACCAGTCGAACATCCCCGAGGAGTTCATCGATGCCATCACCAGCCAGTCGGTGATCCCGCGGGGTCCCACCTGCTGGCGCGACGCCTCAGGGTACTTCGGCGGGTACGAGGGCTCGTACGGCTGCTGCCCCCTCAACTGCACCCATGTCTGGAACTACGCCCAGACCCATGCGCGGCTGTGGCCTGAGATTGGGCGGAACATACGAATCTCAGACCTCATCACCTATATCCACGACACGGGCGAGACGAGCCACCGGCAGCACACCCCCCACGGCGCCTTCGTGGATGGCCACTGCGCCATCATCGAGGCCACTTTGCGGGAGCATCAACTCAGCCCCGACGACACCTTCCTGCGTCGCGTCTACCCCAACCTCAGGAAGGCGATGGAGTGGTTCATCGGCGAGTTCGACCCGGAGGAGCGCGGAGTGACGGTGGGCCACCAATGGAACACCTACGACACAGCCGTGTCGGGACTGAACACCTTCATCGGGAGTCAGTACCTGAGCGCCCTCAGCGCGGCCGCGCGCATGGCCGACGTGATGGGCGATGGCTTCTCGCGCAAGCGTTGGCTCGATATCGTGGAGCGGGGCAAGTCGGAGCAGAACCGGCGGCTCTGGAACGGCACCTACTACTACCAGATTCCCAGCGATCCACCCGCCCACGACTACAACAACGGGTGCCACTCCGACCAACTCCTCGGCCAGTGGTGGACGCTCATGCTCGGCGGCGACTACCTGTACCCCAGCAACCGGGTCACCCAGGCATGCCGCTCCATCTTCAAGCACAACTTCAAGCCCGTCTTCGACGGGCTCCCTCAGATCCCGCGGCGCTACGTGGACGACGGCGATGGCGGGCTGTACATGTGCACGTGGCCCCAGGATGATAGGCCGGACCCGTACACCCTCTACTCCATCGAGGTGTGGACCGGCATCGAGTACTCGACCGCTGGCCTGATGGTCTACCAGGGGATGCTCGACGAGGCCCGCACCATCGTCACCATGGCCCGCTCGCGGTACGACGGACGGCCGCGCAAGGACCTCAACTCGGGCGGCGGCGTCTGCGGCTCGGGGAATCCCTTCGATGAGCTGGAGTGCGGCAAGTTCTACGCCCGAGCGCTCAGCTCATATGGGCTCATGGTGGCCTGCCAAGGCCTCATCCTGGACTGCCCCACCGGCCTCCTCGGCTTCAAGCCCAAGTGGCAGCCGTGGGACCATCGCAGCTTCTTCACCCTTGCCGAGGGCTGGGGCCTGTTCATCCAGCGACGCGAAGGCGAGACAACTCAGACGGAGCGTATCGAGCTTCGCCACGGCAAGGCACGCCTTCGCGAGCTCGTGTTCGAGATCGAGGCGGGCAAAGCCATCTCCCAGTGCGTCGTTACGGTGAACGGCGCCGCGCGGGGCGCCTCCTGCAGCGGAGACGGGGAGGTGCGGATCGTCCTCAACGACGCCGCTGACCTCGTCGCTGGAGACGTCCTGGAGGTCACCCTGACCCTGGCGTAACGCTCGAAACCCGCATCCGCCACGATCCGGCGTCCCGGTCGTGGCGGATGCGGGACCGTTACCGACCGATGTCCGGGTGCTCAAAGCCGCGCGCGTAATAGCGCCACATGTCATCCACGCCAGCCTCGTTCGGTGTTCCCTGATGGATGACGAAGCGGTAGCGGAAGGCCACCGAATCCCCCTCCGGCAGGTCCATCGTTCCGTCGGGGGCGCCTTCGCCCTGGTAGTACATCAGGCCGAAGGGGTTGGCGCCGAAGAGGCCATAGCTGCGCACGTGCCAGGTAGTGGGATGGCGCGGGTTCGCGGGCGAGTCCAGGATGGCTATACCGACCGTCGAACCCTCCAAGGGCCCGTAGTTGTCGCACCAACGGGCCCTCTTACCCCAGGTGTCATCGCCCGTCTGCCCCTCGGAGTTGACGAGGGTCCCTCCCGAGTCGGCCTGCATCGACGCCGCCACCCGGAAGGACATCATCCCCTCCTTGGTATCACCGAAGTGGAGAGGGCCGTTGTCGGCTCGGATGGTGACCTCGTAGTCCATCACTCGTGCGGTGTGGGTCGCGTAGAAGCGGAGGGTGCGGATGTCGTTGCACACGATGACACCGTCTTGGTCGACCCAGTCCGTGATGGCGGTGAGCGAGCCGAACACGGATCCCGACACGAGGTCGGTGAACTCGCGGTGGATCGTCCGGCCTCGCCCCTCGCCAATGGCCCAGAAGTCCCTGCCATTGACCTCTCCGTGGCCGAAGTAGAGAGACATCTGATGGGGATGGTCCTCCGACTCGCCTGCCACACCCTGAACCATGGGGTAGTTGCGCGTAACGCCCACGCCCGTGGGGCCGATCACCGGGTAACAGTGGGGCTTGGGCGAGTCGGCGGTGAGGTAGCGGGTGAACAGCTCACCGCGGATCAGGACATCCACGTCCCCGCCAGACTCGTTCAGGGTGACCACGTTCTCCCACTCCCGCGTGGAGGGCCGGGTGCCTAGGTGCAGCTGCTCGCCAGGCTGCAGAGCGGGAACGATGAAGTAGCCCCAGGCGACGGCCCCGGTCTCTTCCATCTGCACGGGCAGTACGAGGTCGCCGTCGACTTCCGCGGCCTCCAGGGCCCGGCCCCTGTCGCCCGCATCGAGGGCGAAGCGGTAGGGCGATTCGGGCCGGCCCTCAGCCCCCCCATCGAAGGTGAACGTGGCGGCCCACGCGGAGCCGCTCACGAGCGTCGCGCCCATGGCTAGTATGAGTAGCCGCATCGGTCTCTCCCCTCCCGAGCCACCGGCCACACGCCGCGTGGCCCGTCCAGAAGCCCCGCTCAGCCGAGCCAGGGGCCTTGGAGGCTGTCCTTGGTGTAGCAGTGGAGCTCGATCCGGTTGCCGTCGGGGTCGGTGATCCAGGACTGCCAGCTATTGTCCGACCCCAGGTAGGGATCGGATGCTTCGACTCCCTTGGCACGCAACTCGGCGACGGCCGCCTCCAAGTCGGGCACCTCGAGGCAGATGTGCATAAACAAACCTGCGGGTGGAGCTTCCCCCTCGAGGCCTGTGAAGAGTTCGATGAAGCTCCTGCCAGCCACCTTCAGGTAGACGCCGAAGCGCACACCCTCGTCATTCACGAAGTCGAAGGCGTGGGTGCAGCCCAGCTTGTCGCGGTAGAACTCGATGGAGCGTTCCAGATCGCTGACGCGATAACATGCGTGGGCGAAGGCCGTGAGCATTCAGTCACTCCTTGTTAGGCTGCGCTCCGCCCTTGGCGCGAGCGGGAGGCCCCGGTTCCCTGGCCGGAGTAGAATACACCGGCTTGAGCCGTCAGTGCCGAGCCTGGAGGGAAGCGCCCTGTGAGCCATATCATCGTGCACCGATCCGACGTCCTCAGAAGCGATGGCCGCACCTTGCGGTACTACGACCCCGTTCCCGTGGGGCAGGATCCCCCAGCGCGGCGGTCCGAGCCGCAGGATCAGGTCGCCCCCATGCGACGGGGACCGGAGATGCGGTACAACCCGCTCCTGGACGACTACACGGTCTGCGCCGGATTCCGGATGGACCGGCCCCAGCTTCCCCCGTCCGATCTCTGCCCGCTCTGTGTCGGCGGTTACGAGGCACCGGAGCCGTACTCGGTCATTGCTTTCGACAACCGGTTCCCCTCGCTGGTTCTGAACCCAGCGCCACCGGATCCAGGCCCTGACGCGCCCACTGAGGTGAGGCCCGGGGTGGGTCAGTGTGAAGTGATCTGCTACAGCCCAGAACACAGCAACTGCCTCGCGGGCCTGGATCCCGATCAGCTCCATGTGCTGACCTACGCCTGGCGCGATCGGTTCCAGGAGCTCTCGGCGCACCCATCCATCGAGTGCGTGCTCATCTTCGAAAACCGCGGGGAGGATGTGGGCGTCACCCTGCACCATCCCCATGGACAGCTCTATGCCTTCTCCCTGGTCCCCCCCAGGGTGCTGGCCGAGAAGCGCAGCGCCGAGCGTGCTCGGGGCGAGGGGCGGTGTGTCTTCTGCGAGGTCATCGAGGGGGAGCTGCGCTCCGGCGCTAGGGTGCTCCACGAGTCCGAACGCTACCTGGCCGTGATGCCCTTCTATGCCCGGCTGCCCTACGAGATCCACATCTACCACAAGGACCACGCCCGGCCGTCCATGGCCGAGTTCGATGCGGTCGACCTGCGGGATCTGTCGGGCATGCTAGGCTTCGTGACCGCCAAGTACGAGGCCCTCTTCGAGAGCCCCATGCAGTACATGATGCTGTTCCACCAACTCGCCGGGTTCGAGGGCTTCCACTTCCACGTTGAGTTCTATCCCATCCGCCGCGCGGCGACGAAGCTCAAGTACGCCGCCTCGGTCGAGACGGGAGGCGGCCTGTGGCTCAACGACGCCTACCCCGAGCAGACCATCCTGACGCTGCGCGAGGTCGGCCCTGCAGCGCCGGTGTACGCTGAGAGGGCTATCGAGGGCGTGGAGAGGGTCTCCCGGTGACCCCGGAGGACCGCCGGCAGGGGATCCGACTGATCCTGTGGGGCGGCGTAGGTCTGATCGCGGCGGCAGCCTTCATCGTCGTGGCGTTGGTGCTCGTCGGCTGGCGCGAGCTGGGGACGCGACTCGGCCTCTGAGGCGCCTTGCCCTAACGCGCGAGGCAGCGGTCCACGCATTCGGTGAGTTCGGCCAGAGAGAGTACGGCTTGTGGAGGAAAGTCACGCCGTCGGCGCTGTCCAGGGCCGCGCTCGTCTCCATGACTCCCTCGTCATAGCCGCTGCAGAGAATCACGGGGACGCCGGGCCGCAGCCGCCGCGCCGTCGCGCAGACTTCGTCACCGCCCAGACCGGGCATCATCATGTCCAGGAGGAGCACGTCCACGTCACGCTGGTGCTGCCGGAACGCATCGATAGCGCCGAGGCCGTCCTCGGCCATGAGGGTCGTGTGGCCGGCCATCTCGAGAGCCGTGCGTGCATTGCGCCGCACGACATCGTCATCGTCGGCCACGAGGACCACCGCCGGACGCCGCGCCGGCGGGGCCGGTGTGGCATGGCCCTGGCTGAGGGGCTCCGCCGTCGCCGCCTTGACGCCAGCCGGCAGGAGAACGGTGAAGCACGTACCCTCGCCCGGAGAGCTTCGCACGGCGATGGCGCCTTGAAGTTGACCTGACCCATCGCGAAGGGCCTCCATCGTCACCTCCGCGGCAAACCACGAGCCATCCTTGCGTAGGTAGCGCTTCTCCATCCGATAGGAGTTCGTGTCGCCCTCGAACATACGGTCGCCGGTCAGGGCGGTTGCTTCGAGATCCTCGGGATGGGTCACTGTCGCGAGGTCTGTGCCAAGCAGCTCCTCCTCGGCGTAACCCAGCATGGAGCACCACCGAGGATTGACGCGGAGGTAGCGGTTCTCGAGCGATAGGATGAAGATGCCCACGGCGTCATTGCGGAAGAGGGCATCGAGCTGCCACTCGGCGGCGGAGGGATCAGCCAGGAGCGCCCGGTGTGCATCGTTGTGCGGGGAGTTCACGCGCTTGATCCTCCGCCCCTTGCAGCCCCACTCCACTTCCCACAGGCTCCTAACGTGCCGCGGCAATGGAGGTTCACTGCCGCTGGCAGCCCCGCAGCGTGGAGGATGACTCGGGGGCCCCGGTTCCCTATTGTCTGGTGGAAAGCTGGTCAGGTGTCAGGTGTCAGGTGTCTGGAGTAGGAAGGGAGTGGGTCCGGGGCCCCTGGTCATCTCTGTAACTCATGGCGCGCCTTCCTGGTTCATACGCATTTCCAGGCATGAGGTGTCTCGTTGCTGGACCCATCCGTGGGCCGGCGAAGGGGCATCGCGCCACGTCGCAGAATCCATTCCACCAGTGGCGGGCCATGCGGCGGCTCGCGCCCCCGAGAGATAGGAGAGACACACAGGACCCAATGGTACCCGAGCCGACGGTGTTGAGGCTGCCCATGTATCTGCAGGCTCTCCGGGAGATCCAGTCCGAGGGCGTGTCCGTGGTCTCATCGGAGGAGTTCGGTCAGCGGGTCGACGCCAGCGCCGCCCAGTTCCGCAAGGACCTCTCCTACATCGGTGAACTCGGTCGCCCAGGGGTGGGGTACGACGTCGCGGCTCTGATCCTACGGATCGCCGAGATCCTCGGACTCACGCAGCCCCACCCCCTGGTGCTGGTGGGCGCTGGTCGACTGGGCGCCGCCCTGTGCTCCTACCCGGGATTCGCCGAGCAAGGGTTCCGCATCGCGGCCGTGTTCGACAATGACCCGACGAAGATGGGGCGGCGTCTGGGCGAAAACGTCATCCGCGACATTGCTGACCTGCCCCGAGTGAATGCGGCCCTGGGATGCCGAATGGGTATCGTAGCGGTTCCGGGCTGCGTAGCCAGGGACGTGGTCCAGGCCATGGTGGAGGCTGGCATCGGGTGGATTCTGAACTTCGCGCCCGTTGCCGTCGGAGCGCCCAAGGGGGCCACCATCAGGCAGGTAGACCTGACGCACCAACTGGAGGTACTCTCTTACTACATGACCGTCGCCAAGCACGGCACGGACCCGGAGGCTTAGGGATGGCCACGTGGAGCCTGGCCGCCCACGATCTAGTGCGCGAAGAGCTGGACCAGATGCAGGCCGTCCTCGATCATCTGGCCGGCAGCCGCGTACCCCTACTGGCCAGGGCATGTCGCCACGTCCTCGATGGACGAGGCAAGCGGATCCGCCCCACACTTCTAAGCCTCTCGGCCCGAGCCGCCGCCGGAGACGACTACAGGCCCAGCCACGATGCCGTGCTCCTCTCCGCCGCCGTCGAGACGGTCCATGTCTCCTCGCTCCTCCACGATGACGTCGTCGATGGCGCCTCAGTGCGTCGCGGTCGCGTCAGCGTGAATGCCGAGTGGGGGTCTCCCATCTCGATCTTCACCGCCGACTACCTCCTCGCCGCTGTCTTCCAAGTGCTGGCCACGCCAGAGAACGTCGAACTCCTGCGGGGCCTCGCCACGGCCGTGATGCGGATGTGTGAGGCGGAGGTCCTACAGGCCTCGTCGGTGGGCAACCTGGATGTCACCGAGGACCACTACCGGGAGATCATCGACGGCAAGACCGCCGCTCTGATGTCTACGGCCTGCCGCATCGGCGCCCTCGCAGCCAGCACCGAGAGCTCCCGCGCGACGCGGCTCGCGGAGTTCGGCCGAGCCTTCGGCATGGCGTTCCAGATCACCGATGACGTGCTGGACATAGCTGGGAACGCGGAGGAGGTCGGGAAGCCTCTCGGCTCGGACATCCGCGCGGGCTACTTCACCCTGCCCATCATCGCCCTCCGGAACGGCGCCGACGAAGCAACCGCCGCCGAGTTGCGGGCGCTCCTAGGGCGGGGGACCCGCATCAGCGACGATGTGGTGGCGGAGATTGCGGCCAGCGTGCGGGCATCGGGCGCCCTCGAGTACTGCCAGCGCGTTGCCGGCACGTACGTCGACGAGGCCCTCGATCACCTGAGCGCCCTGCCCGCTTCAGAGGCGCGGCAGGCCCTCGAAGCGCTCTGCCGGGGATTGCTCGACCGGCACTCCTAGCCTGACGCCCAACTCCAGATGCCCCGGGTGTCGACAACGACCTTGCCGGCGTAGGCGCTGGGAGCCACCTCGCGGAACTGCCGGTGGTCGGGGGTCATTGGGGGTCGGGACGGCGAGGACGAAGGCGTCGGCGGGCTGGGGCTCCGTGAAGGCCACGAGGGTTCCTTGCGCGACCGCGTCACGGACCGCGACATCGAGATCGGGCTCGTGGATGTGGATCCGGCCCTCGTTGATGGTCCGGACCGCGTCGGCGTTCGTGTCGACGCCGAGCACCTTCATCCCGTTGGCGGCCAGGACGCTCGCCGTCGGCAGACCGATGTAACCCAAACCTACCACGCACACGCACTCGATGGGCATGTGTGGATGCGCTCCCTCTACCGTTCCACTCGATAGCTCACGTCCGGGCAGTATACCTCGCACCGGCAAGGAGGCCTCCGAGGGATCACAGCGTCGGAGGAGGTGCGGTCCGGCGCGGCGAGGAAGCGAATAGACACAGAGTCGTTCACAGAGAGGCATGGGCCTCTGTGGTATACGTCCGCTACCAACACTCCGGGAAGATGTGCGAGGGCGCTCTCCTCGACAGTGATACGATCGAGGAGTTCGAGCCCGGATCAGGCATCAATGGGAGCCCGATGGGCCGCGCGATCCCCCTCGCGGATGTGCGGCTACTCCCTCCCTGCGAGCCCTCGAAACTCATCATCGTCGCCCGGAACTACGCGGAACACGCGAAGGAGACGGGGTCCGAGCCACCCTCAGAACCCCATCTGCACCCGATTCCCGCTTCGTCCGTCATCGGCCACGGCGAGGCCATCGCGTTGCCACCGGGCATCGGTCGAGTGGATCACGAGGCCGAACTGGTCGTGGTCATCGGTCGACGATGCAGGAGCGTGACCGAGGAGGAGGCCCTGGGATACGTGGCGGGGTACACTTGTGGGAACGACGTATCGGCGCGGGACGTGCAATGGGGGACGCCGCCCGCCTTCGCCCGGGCCAAGTCCATCGACACCTTCTCTCCCTTGGGGCCCTGGCTCGTCACAGACCTCGACCCGTCCGACCTCCTCGTGGAGTGCATTGTGTCAGGGGAAGTGAGACAATCGGGCCGGACTCGTGATATGCTGTTCCCGGTCCAACGGCTTGTAATGGAATCATCCCGCTGGATGACGCTTGAACCAGGGGATTGTATCTACACGGGCACGCCATCGGGCATAACCCCTCTGAAGGGGGGCGATGTTTGCGAAGTGCGAATCGAGGGCATCGGTTCGCTGATGAACCCCGTGATAGTCGGATGACGACGGAGCTTGTTTTGCCGTACGGCTCCGTCGAGGTTAGTGTTCTTCTTCTTGTCTGGTGTCGAATGTAGTTGCGCTGTCCAATTCCAGCGCTTCCTCGTGGGGGGGAAGTAACCGCTGTGTATACTGTTTTGGCACACCTGTGCCACTCACTTGATGAGTTCGTGAGTGAGGTAGCCGACGATGAGAAGGCCCAGGTCAAGCTAGAGGCCCTGGAGGTCCGTCGGAATCAGGGGAATGGTCACGCGGGCGCGGCGCCCGTCGTCAGAATCGTGGTCACTGCCGCCATCCCTGGGCCACTGCCCCGCTGGCTGTCGTTGACGGAGGAGCTCAGCCTGATGAGCGGGCAGACCTCGCGAGACGTGGCCCGACGCTACGCGGCTCAGCTTATCTCAAAGGGACTGCGACCGACCTGCGGCCAGTGGCGCCTCGACGACGTCTACCGGATGGGTGGCAATGGTGGGTTCACCGTCGTACCCGGCCGGGTTCCCGAGGGCTGCTTCCTTCAAGCAGAGGCCGTAGAACGGGCCGCATCCAACTGAGGGGCGCTCCTTGAGCAACTGGGCCGACGACAACCCAGGCTGCTCAGGGCGGGCTCGAGTCTACCTTGCCATGGGTCTTGCCGATCTGGTGCTCCTGACCGAGGCGGAGATCAGCGGAGCGCCTCGCGCCACCGCTCCCTAGCCCGCCGTCTGGGCGAAGGACTGGGCCCACGGAGGGGCATATGACCGCCTCGTAGCGGGCTACCGACACGGCCGCGCCGGTGGGCTCTGCCATGGCGCCGATGGCTGGCACTGGCTGGCCGTCGACGGTTCGGTAACGCCGGAGGAGGCCCTATGGCCCCGAGACGGCGAACCCGATCCCGTGCGCTTGGCGGACGGCCGGATCGTCGGCATCGAGATCCCTCAGCCTGGCGGACCGCCCCGTGTGTGCGCACTTGTGGAGCCCGCCGAGGAGGATGCCCCGTGATCATAGGCATCGTGTCAGACACCCACGATCAACTCGACTGCATCGACCGGATCCTGGACCATTTTGCGCGGCACGAGGTGGACCACATACTCCACGGTGGTGACTTCGTCGCTCCCTTCTCGGTGAAGCGGCTCAAGCGGGCGGGATGTCCCATCACGGCCGTCTTCGGCAACAACGATGGCGAGAGACTCGGCCTGCGCAAGGCCTTCAAGGACATGGGCGAGGTCCACGAACGCATGGTCAAGCTGGAGTTGGCTGGGCGCCGGATCGCGCTGATGCACGAGCCCGACTTCGTCGAGGAACTCGCCGCCTCCGGCGCCTTTGATGTGATCGTCTACGGGCACACCCACGGGGCCGAGGTGCGGAGGGTGAACGAGACTCTGGTAATCAACCCCGGGGGTGGGGGAGGCGTACCCGATGGCAACCCAACGTGCTGCGTTCTCGACCTGGCTACCCTCAAGGCGACCATTGACTCCATCTAGGAGGTAACCGCGTTGCGCTTCTTCGATTGCCACGCGTCTTTCGGCCTACCGACCCAGGCCGAGTGGAACGTCTGCCTCACAGCCGCCGAGCTCCTGGCCCTCATGGACCGCCATGGCATCGAGCGCGCCCTTGTGCGCCACGCGGCGCTGGACACGGAGTCCCCTCCCCTCGGCGGCGCCCTGGCGCTCGAGGCCTGCTCCGGCACGCCCCGTCTCGAAGCGGCCCTGCCCCTGTCCACACCTCAGACGGGCGAGTTCCCTCTGGCCCATGAGTTGGCGGCTTGGCTCCGAGAGCGTGGCGCACGGGCTCTGTGGGCCAGGCCCGAGCAGCACCGGTACCGGCTCGACACGCTAACCTTCGGCGAGACCTTCGAGGTGATGGCTGAGGAGCGCATCCCGCTGCTCTACCAGGTCAACGGGCTCGGAGACTGGGACAAGATCGCCGAGATGCTCCGGGAGTTCCCAGATCTCACGCTGCTGGCCATCGGCCACGGCTGTTGGGGCGATGACCGGCTCTTCCGCCCCCTTATGGATCGCTACCCCCGGCTTCACCTGGACATGTCGCGCTACGAGTTGGACCAGGGTATCGCGCGCTTCGTGGACCGCTACGGGCCCCGCCGGCTCCTCTTCGGCACCAGTGCCCCACGATGGAATATGGGGGGCCCAGTGGCGGCCCTGATGAGGGCGCCCATTACCGAGGACGCCCGCGCGGCCATCGCTGGCGAGAACCTGGAGCGGCTCCTATCGTGGGACGGCCCCGGCGAAGCGGTCGAGGGCGAGGCGCCGCGGCCGCTGACGGCGGCCGCCCGGATCTCGCCACTCGCCGAGGCGGTCCTGAGCGGACCGCAGACCGACCACCCCATCGTGGACACCCATGGGCACTTCGGCCCATACGGGAAGATCTGGCTACCGAGCCAGGAGCCCGATCAGATGGTCGCTACCATGGATCGCTGTGGTGTGCGCGTGACCATCTGCTCCCATCACACGGCTATCACGGGCGACGCGGTCCTCGCGAACCGTTGGCTCGCCGAGCAGGGGTTAGAACGCTACCCGGATCGCCTCCTGGGCTACTACTGCTGGAACCCCCATCAGGCTCGTGAGATGGAGGCCGCCCTGGAGGACTTCCCTCCCCATCCGGGCTTCGTCGGTCTCAAGTTCCATCCCTCATCCCATGGGGCGCCTCTGGATGATCCCCGCTACGCGGCCGCGCTGGAATACGCCAACGCCCATCGCTGGCCCGTGCTATCCCACACCTGGGGTGGGTCGCCATGGGATGGGGCCGCACAGGTCGACCGGCTCCTCAGCCGCTACCCGGACATCCCCTTCCTCATGGGGCACTCGTGCTTCGGCGACTGGGATGGGGCCATACGGGTGGCGAAGGAGCACCCCAATGCCTATCTCGAGCTCACCGCCGCCTACGCGGTGGCGCCGATCATCGCGCGGTTCGTCGCCGAGGCGGGGTCGGAGCGCATCCTGATGGGAACCGATCTGCCGTGGTTCGATCCGATGTTCTGCATCGGCTGCATCCTGTTCTCCGCGATCGACGATGCGGCCCGCGCGAACATCCTGTATCGCAACGCGGCGCGGCTCTTCCCTTCGGTAAGCGCTTTGCTGCACCATTCCTAGAGGGTCCTGGGCATGTTAGGTCAGGCGCCAGGTGTGGGCATATACCCATGCCGAGGGTAGGTAAGCGCCGGTCGGTGGCGAAGTGAGCCTAGCCCGCTCGCGCGGGCCTTCTGGGAGCAGCGACACGCGAACAAGAACACGCGGGTGGAGTTCGGGCAATGACGCTTGACGAGTGCAGGGCGATCCTCGAGGTCGCTCCCGACGCGAATCTGACCGCCATCCGGCAGGCCCGGCGGAAGCTGCTACTCCGCTACCACCCGGACCACAATCGCGGGCGTGAGGAGTGGGCGACGGAGCACACCCAGCGGGTACTCGAGGCCTACCGCATCCTTACGGATCGGCTCGGGCAGGACGCGGTGCCCCGTGCCTCATCGCTGCCCAGCGTCTGGCCTACCTTCCATCAGGACGTGCGTCGCCGAGGTAACAGCACCCATCGGGGGCCTCGCACGGACCGGCTCTTCTGGGCATTCGAGACGGGCGGCTGGGTTCTTTCCAGCCCCGCCGTCGGGAGCGATCATTGTGTCTACTTCGGCTCCTGCGATCGCCATGTGTACTGCCTGCGGCACGATGGATCGCTGCGCTGGAAGTTCCCGACCGGAGGTTGGGTCCGCAGCAGCCCCGCGATCGGCCTCGATGGCACCCTCTATGTCGGCTCCGACGATGGTAAGCTGTATGCGTTCAGGGACTGGTAGGAAGTGCGGGTGAGGCAGCCGTGAGCGAGGACCCCTACTCGGACAGCGAGGCCGAGATCGCCTGTCACGTGGACAACTTCCAGGAGGCCGACCTCCTCACGCGCGTCCTACGTGATGAGGGCATACCCGCCGCTATGACGAACGATAGCCCCTCCGCCGGTATCGCCGGCACTGTCACCATGGGGGACGGCCTGGACGCCGCTTGGTGGGCGTCCTTCGCCATCCTCGTCCCGGCTGGGCAGGTGGACCGGGCTCGGGAGATCATCGACTCCTGGCGCCGGGCCAAACCGACCACCGAGGAGGAGTAGCCGCGCCCCGCCAGCGACGCCGACGCAGGGACTGATGCGGCAGGGGAGAACAGCGCTCACTATGGCCTACCAATCCCTCTATCTGAAGTACCGGCCTCAGACCTTTGACGACGTCATCGGTCAGGACCATGTCTGCCAGACCCTCCGCAACGCCCTCTCGGCCCGCAAGGTCGCCCATGCCTACCTCTTCTGCGGACCTCGAGGCACCGGCAAGACCACCTCGGCGCGACTCCTCGCCAAGGCCCTATGCTGCCTCCGGAGCGATGGCCCCACATCCGAGCCCTGCGACGTCTGCGACGCCTGCGTGGCCATCCGGGAGAACCGGCTGCTCGACGTCGTGGAGCTCGATGCCGCGAGTAACCGCGGCATCGATGAGGTGCGCAACCTGAAGGAGGTCATTGGGTACCAGCCCACCTGGGCGCGCTACCGGATCTTCATCATCGATGAGGTCCACCAGATGACCAAGGAGGCCTTCAACGCCCTCCTCAAGACCCTTGAGGAGCCGCCCGACCACGCCTTCTTCGTTCTCGCCACCACGGACCCGCAGAAGGTGCCTGTCACCATCCTCTCGCGCTGCCAGCGCTTCGACTTCCGCCGAGTGCCGCTGCCCCAGGTGATCGGACTGCTTGCGCGGATCGGCCAAGCCGAGGGCTTCGACTGCCAGGAGGCGGCCCTTGCCACCATCGCCCGGCTCGCGGATGGCTGCATCCGCGATGCCATCACCACCCTGGACCAGGTCGTGGCGTACTCTGGCGGTTCGGTCACCGTCGAGGCCGTCAACGCGGTCCTGGGCGGCGCGGGCTTCGACGTCCTGTTCGAGCTGACCGACATCCTCGCGCGCCGCGCGGCCCAAGAGGTCTTCCCCTTCGTGGAGCGGCTCGTATTGGAGGGGCGGTCCTGCGCCCAGGTGCTCGAGGAACTGCTGCGGCACCTCCGCAACCTCCTCGTTGCGCGCCTAGGGGCCGCCACGGAGACCGGCCTCGAGGCGGACGCGGAGACGGTCAGGCGCTATGTCGAGCAGTCGGCCCACTTCGACGAGGCGACCTTGGCTGCGGCCATTGGCCGAGTCGGACGGGCCCTCGAGGAGCTCCGCTGGAACGGGCAGCACCGGATTGTCGCCGAGGTGGCCCTGGCGAGCATCGCGGGCGGGTTCCTAACACCCCAAACCGGGGTGGCCGCCCCCGCCACCCCGGCGGCCCCGCCTGCCCCGCTCGCCGCGCCGCCGCCGGCGTATGAGGCGACGGTGCGCCCCGCCCCGGAGCCGCCCGATCCCGAGCCTCCGCCGGAGGATGGGTCGAGCGCCCCCGCCGGGAACCCCGCGGCATCGGATGAGTGGCAGCGGGCGGTGCTCGCCATTCACAACGCCCGTCCCGCCCTCGGCGCCCAACTGGGCCAGAGCAGCGCGCTTGAGAGCGGCGATCAGCTGATCGTCTCGGTCCCGGGCAGCTTCCAGCTCGACAAGCTGACGGATGCGCTGGATGACCCCGAGGGCCGAGCGCTCATCGAGGGCAGCGTTGCCAAGATCTACGGCCGCCCCCTGACGATCAAGGCGGAGCTGGGCGCGGCGCCGCCCAAAGCCAGACAGCAGGCCGCCACGGGGAGTAAGGCCTCGGCGGTCGATCTGGTCCTCGCGATGTTCGAGGGGTCCAGACCACTCGACGATGACTGACCCGTCCAAGCCGACGCGGGAGGAAACCAACCCATGATGGACATGATGAAGCTGCTGCGCGAAGCGAAGCAGATGCAGGCCCAGGTCGAGCAGGCCCAGGCCGAGATCGCGAATAGCACCTACGAGGGCTCCTCGGGAGGCGGGGTCGTGACCGCCACCGTCTCGGGTACCGGTGAGTTGAAGACGATCAAGCTGGCCCCAGAGACCGTAGATCCATCGGATATCGAGATGCTCGAGGACCTCATCGTCGCCGCTGTGCGCGGCGCACAGAGCGCCGCCGAGGCGGCCCGCGAGGACGCCATGGGGGAAGTCCGCTCCATGATCCAGGGGCTCAACCTGCCAGGGCTGCCCAATCTGTAGCAGGCCAACCAGCGCCAGACAGGGGGACACCATGATCTCGCTGATGTGCATCTCTCTGAGCCTCGCCCTCAGGGTTGGGGCGCCCGCGGAGGAGCCGACCGTCAGGGTCGAGGACTACATGACCGACCTCCGAGACCGACTCCCCCACAGCGGACGATTCCGGCCGGGGGAGACGGACTTCGCCACCTGGTCACGTCGCACTCGCGCCCATCTCGCGAAACTCCTCGCCTTGCCAGACGTGGAGAAGCGCCTCCTCGATGCCTGGGAGGGCGAGTGGGAGCGCGTTACGGTGCGCGGGACGGAGCATCGGCGCCAGAGGGTGCTCCTGAGGACCGAGGAGCGCCTCTGGGTCCCCGCGTACCTCTGCCTGCCGCCCGATGCCGAGGGGCCGCTGCCTGTCGTCATCTGCTGCCAGGGCCACGCCCGGGATGGGATGCGGGTTAGCCTGGGCCTGATCGACGACGACTCCTGGCAGTCCCTCGTCGTCGAGGGGGATCGCGACAACGCCCTGCAGGCGGTGCGAAACGGCTATGCCGCCCTCGCTCTCGAGCTCCGGTCCTTCGGCGAGCTTCGCGACGCCGAGGACCTGGAGGCCAATGCCACATCCTCCTGCACGAGGCACACCCTTCTCGCCCTGCAGGCGGGCCGGGTGCTCATGGGCATGAGGGTCCATGACGTAATGGCGGCCATCGACTACCTGAGCGGGCGACCGGAGATCGACGCCTCGCGCATCGCGATGACCGGCAACTCCGGCGGCGGGACGATCACCTTCTACGCATCCGCCATGGATGAGCGGATCCGAGCCGCCATACCTTCCTGCGCCTTCTGCACCTTCCGAGACTCCATCCAGGGAGTGAACCACTGCGCGTGCAACTTCATCCCTGAGATGTCCGTCTCTATGGAGATGGATGACCTCGCCGGGCTGATCGCCCCTCGCTGGCAGCTCATTATCGCCGGGAAGGACGACGCGATCTTCCCCATCGATGGCGTCCGAGAGGCATACGAGCGGCTGGAGACCATCTACCGTGCGGCCGGTGTTCCCGAGCGCCTGCAGCTCTATGTCGGCCAGGGCGGGCACCGCTACTATGCCGAGCCCGTGCCCGAGTTTCTGGCGAGAGCCTTCGCCGGTCCGGGGACCGGGGGAGTGCGCTAGACTGTAGGAGCGCCATCACGAGCGCTGGCGCCAGAAGGAAGGATGATCCTCTTGGGCAATGTGAAGCTGACACTCAACGGTGACTACCCCATCCACGTCGATATCGACGGGATCAAGGTAGACATGGACGCCCCCGAGACACTCGGAGGCGGCGCCTCGCTCCCCAACCCCACGGACTGGTTCCTCGCAAGCGTCGCGGCGTGCAAGATCGCCTATGCCATGGGCTTCATCAAGCGCCGTGGGCTCACGGTGAACTCGATCACAGCCACGGCGGAGGCCTGCAAGTCCACGAGCCAGTGCGAGAGCATCGACGTCAAACTAGCGATCGACGGGGACATCCCCGAAGAGATGCGGCCAGCGCTCGATAAGTTCATCTCCGCCTGTTTCGTGGGGCAGACGGTGAAGAACGGCGCCAAGGTCACCTTCGAAGTGACCTACTGATCTTCTCGGACGGCCGGGCAGGACGGGGGCGCGACCACCGGATCCCTCCTCCTTGCGCGGCTCCCGACCCTGAGGAGCATCCCGCCCGTGCGTTACCTCGCATGCATCGCGTGGGCTCTAGCAGCCGCCCTTACCTGTGCGCCGGCCGGCGCACAGCTTGAGCCGGGCAGCTATGTGGAGGGTCAGGTCGTCATCGCCCTCGAGGAGGTGGCCGCGAGGGCGGATCTCGAGGCCTCGGCGCGCTCTCTCGGGGCGATCCTTCGGGAGTTCCACGCTGACGCAGCGCTGGGAGTGATGGAGTTCGCGGCGGGTACGCCTCTCGCGCAGGCCATCAAGGCTGCCGAAGGACTCCCGGGTGTCCGGCTTGCCCAGCCGAACTACATCTACCGGATCCCTCCTATCCGCAAGACTCGCGCCGGGCCTCCTCCCGAGGTTGGGGCGCGGTTCACCCCGAACGACCCCAACTTCGCCAAGCAGTGGCACATGGCCGCCGTGGGAGCCCAGGCCGCCTGGGACATCGAACGGGGCGACCCCTCTGTGGTCATTGCCGTGGTCGACACGGGTATCGCCTACCGCGATGGCGAAGGCGTCCGGAGGATGGAGGATCTCGCCACCACGCGTTTCGTGCCGGGGTGGGACTTCATCGACGATGACGCCACACCCGACGACCTCAACGGCCACGGCACCCACGTGGCGGGCACCATCGCCCAAGCGACCAACAACGGTATCGGCGTCACCGGCCTCGCTCACGGTTGCTCCATCATGCCCGTGCGCGCTCTAGGCAGTGACGGGGTCGGCAACACCATCACCGTCGCCCGAGCCGTCAAGTGGGCTGTCGAGAACGGCGCCGACGTGGTCAACCTGAGCCTCGGCGCCTCCTCGGGCGGCCAAGTCGAGCTGGAGATGCTGCAGGCCGCATCCCAGGCCGGCGCGGTTCTCGTAGCTGCCGCAGGCAACGCCGGGACCGCCAGCTTGGACTTCCCCGCCTCGTCGCCCTACGTCATCGCCGTGGGCGCTGTCCAGCTCGATCGCTCCCTAGCGCCCTACTCGAACTACGGCCCCGGACTGGATCTGGTGGCCCCAGGCGGCAACCTCGACCTCGACCAGAACGCCGATGGCGCCTCCGATGGGGTCTGCCAGAACGCCTTCTTCACGGACATGGGCGACGCGCCCACCGACACCGATAAGTACTACTACGTCGAGGGTACCTCCCAGGCGAGCCCCCACGTCGCCGCCACGGTGGGCCTCTTGCTCTCGGCGGGGCTATCCGGCAGCCCGCGGCTCGATGCCGCGAAGGCGATCCTCGCCAGCACCGCCGACGACCTCGGACCAGCCGGCCCCGATAGTGAGTTCGGGGCTGGCATGGTGCGGGCCGACCGCGCCCTCGCCGCTCTCGGCTCCGTAACCCTCTACTCCATCTCCGGGCGCATCACCCTCGGTGGAGTTGGCCTTCAGGGCGTCACAGTGACTGCGGGACGCGTCTCCGACACAACCGACGCCAATGGCCGATATACCCTCCCAGGCCTCGCCCCGGGAACGCATACGGTCAAGCCCACGAAGACAGGGCTGCGCTTCCTGCCGGCGTCTCGCACGGTTCAGCTCTCAGGCAATGTCAACAGCGTGAACTTCGAGGCCACCCTGACCCTTGCCTCGGCGATGGAGCCCGGTCTGCGGATCGTGAGCGTTCCGGTGGATCCGTCCGCCGACTACGACAGCGCTGCCGCCATCTTCGGCGCTGGGGTCTCGGCCCTCTACACGTACAACCCAAGGTCGCGCACCTACGCGGCAGTCACTGGCGAGCCCTCACCGGGCAAGGCGTACTTCATCAGAATCCCGAACAAGCGCACCGCTAGCGTTCAGGGCACCATCCCCAGCGGAGAGGTAGCCCGAGTCACCATGCCAGCCGGCTACAACCTCCTCGGATCGATGCGAGCCACGACGCCGCTTCGGCTCACGGACCTGCGGTTCGAGGAGGGCGGCAGCGTCCTCAGTTACGACCAGGCCGTGAACGGTGGGGCGATCCGCGCCTACGGCTGGGTGTATGACTCGTCGAGTAGCGCGTACCGGCTGCTCCACCCCACGCTGAATGGCGCGGCGCACGCAGTCGCCCCTTGGAACGGGTTCTTCCTCGAAGCATTACGGCCTGTCACCGCTCTGGTCCCGGCCTACGAGGCCGTCGAGACCGAGACCCGCGCGGCCGCCGAGGGGTATGTCCTGCAGCTCACCGTCGGTGGCGCCGCGTGCACGATCGCTGAACTGGAGGGGCGACCGACAGCGCTTGCGGCGCCGCCCAACCCGGGGGAACCGGCTATGGTCCAGCTTCTCCCGGTCCCGGGTTCTGCCGAGGGCATCGAGCTGCGCCTCTCGGCCCTGGAGAACGCCCCGCTCGGGCCGTACACCCTGATAGTCGAGGGCCTCGAGGCGCTACCTCGGCGCCTAACCGCGCTGCTCACCGATCGCGCAACAGGCCGCACCATCTCCCTACGCAACCGGAGTTGGCTGGAACTGCCCTCCCTGGAGGGAGAACGAACGGTCGTTCTGCGGATCCTGCCGCGCGCTCTGTCCCTGGGGATCTCCATCGACACGGTCGCGGCGGCCCGAGGCGTGGCGACGGTCCACTACCGGGTGACGGCGCCGGCCGAGGTGAGCGCTGTCGTCCTGAACCAGGCGGGCCGCGTCGTCGCGACCCTCGAAGCGGGCACGATGGAGCCCGGCGTTCACTCCCTGAGCTGGTCGGGGCGATCGGACCGCGGCACGGCCGTCCCGGCGGGCGAGTATCGCATCGAGGTTCGGGCCGAGTCTGAGAGTCGTGAGACAGCTCGTGCGAGCGCCCGCGTCTCGTGGCAAGGAGGGCTCTGATGGCGCGTGTCACACGGGACTGGGTCCTGGGGTTAGCTGCTGCCGGCTTCCTAGTGTTGGCCGCGGGGTGCGTCCCAGTGGGCCTCGTGGGCGCGACCGTCAGCGATGTCTCCGTGACACCGGCCTCCATGGCCTACGGCGGCGGCCAAGCCACCGTAACGGCGTACATCGAGGGCAGTGGGAAGGTCAGCGGCATCGCCGGCTACCCCGATGACAGGGCGGACGCCATCTCCATGACTCCCGCTTCGCCAGGGTCCAGGCTCTACCGCGGCACCGTGCCTATCAGGCCTAACGTGACGACCGAGCCCATGACGGTCCTGATCGTGGTTCGGGTGCTGGACTCCCACACCAACGATCTCCTCGACTACGGCCACACGGACCTGACGGTGGGCGCCGCGCCAAGCCTCCCGCCCGCGCCTCCGACGCTGTAGGGCGACTGACGAGGGGCGGCCCAGCACCCGCTCTAGCCGCGCCTCACCAGGTAGACGCTGGGCTTCAGGCCGGATAGCGAGATGCCGATCACGCGTTCGATCCACAGTCCCTCGTGCCGCTCGATGAGCCGGGTGAACAGCCTCCGCTCGAGGGTCAGCGCCACCAGTAGCCCGCCGGGCGCCAGCACCCGGCGCATCTCCCGCACCATCCTCGGGTAGAGGTGCACGTTCTTCTGGTGGCTACCGACCCGCCGGCCGAAGGGCAGGTCGCTCACGATCCGGTCGAGGCTTGCCGTCTCGAAGGGGAGTTCGCGGCAATCCCAACGACAGAGATCAACGTCCGCGCCGCACAGGCCACGGTTTCCCATAGCCAGTGCGAGCTCATCCGCAGAGCGGTCCCCGCCGATCACCGTCAGGTGGGGCCACTGGAGCGCCGCCTCGATGGGGATCGTCGCCGTGCCGCACAGCGGATCCACCAGGGTCTTCGCCTCCCAAGGCTCCGCGAGCCAGCATAGCGCGAAGGCGACGCTCGCCTTCAGCGTGGACTTGCCCAGCCCTGCACGGTGACGCCTGTGCAGGCTCCCCTCCCGGGTGAGGCGCGTCCCCAGGAGCAGCCGGTCATCGGTCAGGTACGCCACGATCTCCACATCGTACTCGGTGAGGTTCACGGGCCAGCCGTGGCGAGCCACCACGCCCGCTCCCACCCGGGCCGCCACCTCCATCGAGGTGTACGCCTGAGCGCCGGCTCGGTACCCCGTCACTCGAAAGGTCGGTGGATCCTGCTTCCACGGGTTGATCTCCCCCGACGCCAGGGCCCCCGGCAGGAAGTCCACCGTCTCTGCCAGAGCCTCGACCTGGGCGAGCCCGTCCGGTCCGCCGTCGATGCCCTCGAAGCGGCCAGCCACGAGATGGGCGTGGTTGATGGAGCGCAGCGTGAGGACATCGCTGGGCGAGTGGGAGGTGCGGAAGGAGACACGGCCCTGGTCGGTGTCATACACCTGCGCGTGAGGCAGCCGCCAAGGCACCTCCTCACAAGTGATACACTCCAGCCCCGCCGAGAGCGAAACGAAGTACTCCTGGGTCAATGCGCTCTCAGAACTCTGCTGAGTCCTGCGCGGCCATGGTCTCCGTTGTGAAGAGACCGTCCTTAGTCGCCTCCTGCAGGACCTGGTTGGCCGTTCGCATATCCGGGGCTTCCCACGCCCAGACCAAGTCATAGCTACCGTAGGTGACCCAAGACAAGCATGTCCGGACACCCTCGGGCATCTTCTGGGTCGGTAAGGTACGGAGGCGCTCGAAACCCTCGTTCATTCTGCCGGGCACGACCTTCACGAGCGTGATCAGGCGCATGGCCAGTCCCTTCAAACCGAGTCTGAACGATCGGCCCTTCGCCCGCTCAATCCGCCCCACCTTCAGATGGAGGCATGGGTCCGTGTGCCGCGGAACCGCCTGGCACTCTGGAGGGATGCCCGTGGACGCAAAAGACACGCTGTACCTCATCGGGAACGCTCACATTGACCCTGTCTGGCTCTGGCAGTGGCCCGAAGGCCGCGAGGAGGTCTTCGCCACGTGCCGGACCGCCCTGGATCTGATGGAGGAGGACTCAAGCTTCGTCTTTTGCCGCAGCTCCGCCGCCACCTACAAGTGGATCGAGGAGTATGAGCCCGAGCTGTTCGAGCGCATCGCCGAACGGGTCAAGGAGGGCCGCTGGGTCATCGTGGGCGGCTGGTGGGAACAGCCAGACTGCAACATCCCGGCGGGGGAATCCCTGGCGCGGCACGCTATCCTCGGCAAGCGCTACTTCCTCGACCGCTTCGGCGTCGAGGTGACCGTGGGCTACAACGTCGACACCTTCGGACACGCTGCCGCCCTGCCGGCGATCCTGGCCGGCGCGGGCCAGGACTCCTACTGCTTCTTCCGGCCGGGTCCCCACGAGAAGGACCTCCCGAGTTCGGTCTTCCGCTGGCGGGCCCCCGACGGAAGTGAGGTCATCGCCTGCCGCTCCACTGGCCACTACAACACGGGGCCCGAAGAGATCGACGACCACATCCGACGCGCGGCCGCGAGCCCCACGCCCACCATGTGCTTCTTCGGCGTCGGGAACCACGGCGGGGGGCCGACGCGCCGCAACCTGGCCTCCATCCACAGGCTCCAGGGCGATCCCGACCTCCCCGACCTGGTCATGGCCGGCCCCGAGCCCTTCTTCCGCGCGATGCGGGCCCAGTGGGACGAGCTCCCCGTCGTCGCTGAGGAGCTCCAGTACCACGCGCGAGGCTGCTATGCGGCAGTCTCCGAGGTGAAGCGCGGCAACCGCGAGGTCGAGCAGACCCTCCTTGCGAGCGAGCGCCTCATCGCCGCCGCGAGGCTCCAGGGCGTCGACATCGCCGTCGGCAGTGACCTCACGGACGCTTGGGAGCGTCTGCTCTTCAACCAGTTCCACGACACCATGGCCGGTACCAGCGTCCGCGCCGCCTACGACGACACCCGCGCGGACCATGCCGAGGCGAAGGTCCTCGCGGGCCGTCACTTCCGCTACGCCGCCCACCGCCTCGCCGGTCGCGTCGACACCTCAGGCGAGGGGCAGCCCATCGTCGTATTCAACCCATGTGTCGCGCCCCGGCGGGAGGTCATCGAGATGGACGTTGCCTTCCGCGGCTCCCAGGGCGAGGTTAGCCTCGTGGACGAGACTGGCGCCGAGGTACCCGCCACCCTGGGCGAGCCCCGTGTCTACACCTCGGGGCGGACCCACGCCGTCGCGTTCCTGGCAGACGTCCCCTCGTTGGGCCACCGCGCTTACCGCCTGGTGAATCGGCCGCCGACCAACACTTTCCCCGCCGTCGAGGTAACCCCGACCACCCTCGAGAGCAAGCGCTTCCACATCACTGTTGATCCCGACACTGGCGCGGTCCGGAGCATCTACGACAAGACCCACCAAGTGGAGCTCTGCGCCGCTCCCGCCAACGCGCTGCTCGTCATTGATGACCCCTCCGACACCTGGAGCCACGACGTCCCCGCCTTCCGCCAGGAGGTGGGCGCCTTCCGAGCCGTGGAACCGCCCCAAGTAGTGCTCGCCGGCCCCACTCACGGCGCGTTGAAGGTGCGTCTCGCCTACCAGGATTCCACTATTGAGCAACTCATCGTCCTCTATCAAGACATCCCACAGATCGCCTTTCGCACCCACATCGACTGGCGCCAGCGCCATCAGGTGCTCAAGGCCGCCTTCCCCCTCGCGCTCCGCGACGTCCAGGCCACCTTCGAGACGGCATACGGCCACACGGTGCGGCCCGCGACGGGCGACGAGCAGCCCCACCACCGCTGGATGGACCTCAGCGGCCGCGCCGGCGACCAACCATACGGCGCCGCCCTCCTGAACGATGGATGCTACAGTTGCGACGCCCTTGGGAGCGAGATGCGCCTCACGGTGCTCCGCAGCCCCATCTACGCCTTCCATGACCCGCAGACCACCCAACCCGGCGAGGCCTACGACTACACGGACCAGGGCCCCCACGATCTCACCTACGCCCTGGTCCCCCACGCCGGTGGCTGGCGGGGCTCCGACGTGATGGGCCTAGCCGAGGCCTTGAACGCCCCCTGCCACTGCATCGTCGAGCCGCCCCACCACGGCCCCGCGGCGGGGCGGTTGTCCTACGTCTCCGCCGAGCCGGCGAACGTCCGCGTCGAGGTGCTCAAAGACCCCTACGAGGGGGAGGGCGTGGTGATGCGGGCCTACGAGACGGAGGGGCAGCCCGCCGAGCTTCGGCTCACCATCCTAGGCGAGCCCGTAGGGCCCTTGAGCCTGGGCGCCTATGCCATCGGCACCTGGCGGCTCACCCGCGACGAGGGGGGTTGGCGCGCGCAGACCTGTGACCTGCTCGAACGGCCCTTGGCCACTTAGGACACCGGCCGAGTAGGGGCCTTGCGGCGGAGAGGCTAGCTGGTGGCGGCCAGCTCCAGCCGCAGGCCCCGCTGCGGCAGACCGAAGGAGAGATCCACATCGAGCGTCGCCGGCTCGTAGCCATCCTTGAGGGCGCTCAGAACGTATGAGCCCGGAGGGACGAGGAAGGCGAAGGCGCCCGACTCATCCGTGTCCATCGCCCCCGCAATGGCGTTCGTGCCGCGCTCTCGGAACACCACCCGGACACCCTCATGGGTGTCGGCCCCCTGCAGCCTCACATGGCCGGCGATCGTGCCCGGAGGGGGAGGTGGCTCGCCCGATGCCCGCGCCATACCGATCTCCACGGGGGCTGGGTCCGCCAGAATGAGCGCCGTGACAAAGCTCGGATCGTACCCCTCCGCGTTGGCGCGGAAGGTGCGCTGGCCCACGAGCACCTCGGGGAGCGTGTAGGTCCCGTCCGCGGCCGTCGTCGCCGTCGTCTCCTCGCGATCGTCCGTGACCGTCGCACCCGCGATGGCCTCGCCGCTCTCCACGTCGAACACCTTGCCCCTGACCTCGACCCGCGCGGTCCCCTCGGTGAGATCCATGACCACGAGCGGGTTGGACGCTCGGCCCGGCAGCACCGTGATCACCTGCTCCGCCGGCAGGAAGCCATCCGCTACGGCCTGTACGACGGCCTCACCGATGGGGATCCCACTGACCTGCCAGTTGCCCTGGAAAGACGTGTGCGCCTTCTGCTCATCGAGCACCTGGATGCCCGACAAGATCCGCACCACCACCTCGGCTCCCGCGAGCGGCTCCTCCGTCGCGTCATTCCGCACCATCCCGTCGAGGGTTCCCGAAGCATCGGGATTCACCACAGGGAGGAGCTGCACATCCAGAGTGCCGGGGGCATCGAAGAGGAAGGCCGCGTCGTAGGTTCGGAACCGGTCGCAGCTCACCGTGACCGTCGATTCGGGGTCCTCGGGGATGGGGATGCGGTCGATGAGGAAGCCGCCCTGGGCGTCGCTGTAGATCTCGTAGCCGGCGAGGACGATAAAGGCTCCCTCGATGGGGGCCGCCGTGCCCGATTCCACCACGGTGCCCTTGGCGATCGCCCACTGCTCCCCCACAGTGGGCGCGCAGCCGAAGGCCACCAGGGCCGTGATCGGGCAGAGGAGGCTCACGACCGCTATGGCGCGGCTCACGGAACCGCCACCTCGACCTCCACAGCGCCGCGGTTCAGAGCCAGCGTGAGCGTGCCGCCGGGGCCGAGGGTCCGTCCGTCCGCCGTCCGAAGAGACCCTGACAGGACCTCCAGCGTCACCGGTCCCGGCTCCGCCGAGGTGATCTCCAGTCGTCGGTTTGCCGCAGCCCGGACATCCACCCCGAGCGGCCCCCCGGGGCTCGCCACCCCGGCGGACAGCGTGCTGCCCGGTGGCGGCGGCAGGGACTCCACATCCCACGCGACGTCGAGCCCCTCGCTGGCGCTCGCTAGCCGGCCCAGCACGAGCCGTGACCGCGATGCTCCCTGCGCGACCTCAACCTCCGCCGCCGCGCCGCCCGCGTCCCGGATCCGCTCCGCCGCGGAGCGCGGCGCCTCGCGCGCCGACGTGGCCGCGCTCCCGAAGAGCATGTTGCACCCATCGGCCACAATGCACCGAACCCAGAATCCCTGCCACGGTTGGAGCGACTTGACCTCCTGGTAACTGCCCCCCGCGGAGTCGTAGCCGTAGAACACGCTCCGAACCCAGCCGTTCTGGACCGCTTGGGAGAACCCGACCAGGGCGCCGGCCCGGTCGAACCGAAGCGCGCTGGTCGAGAGGTTCGTCTGCAGGGGCAGACCCACCAGGTTCCAACCCGGCTCCAGCTGGACGCGGTAGGGGCGCTCGATATCGATTGCGTCGGCGGGGAACTCCACCGAGACGGGTCCCTTGGACTTCAGCCAGTAGCCGCGGCCCGGCTCGATGGGGGGGAGGTCGGGGTAGAGGCGGTACTTGTCCTCGCCCGCCAGGTCCGCCTGCCAGGCGGCCAACAGGACGTCCTCCCGATCCAGGCCGAGCACCGCCGGTTCGTCCAGGCCCACGGGCCACGCGGGGAAGGAGATGAGCTGCAGCTTCGAGTTCCCGGGCACGAAGGAGTGCGTCAGAACCCCGCGGCGTTCCATGAAGTCGACGAGAGCGTAGTCGAAATACCCGACATTCACCTGCCGTTCGATCCGCTCGCCCGACACATCCTCGAAGGTGAACACCAGCTTGCCGGGGCTCAGGAATCCGGCGCCCACGTGCCCCCGGAACGATCCCTGGCTGTACGGGATCTCCACGGCCTCCTGGCCGCCGACGGCGACGGTGACCTTGCCCTCATTCCGGCCGGATACCGCCCCGTAGAGGTTCACCCCGTTGGGGTCCGCGGCGTAGTCCAGGTCCTCCCGCCGCGCGTTGTAGGGGTAGACCACATGCTGCACCGCCGGGGGCAGGGCGAGGTCGATGATGATCCGCTGCTGGCCGCCGATGTTGAACAGTGAGCCCGAGTACTCGCCGATCCCGGCCGACGAGCCTGTCGCGGGGATGGGTATCTCGTACCCCTCCTGCACGAAGAGCGAGAACTCGCCCGTGTAGTCCCAGAACTCGAGCGCCACCCGCCCGCCGCGGCCCTCCTCAACCCCCTCGGGGGTCGTGTTCACATTGGTCACGAAGAGGGCGACCGCCTCGAAGGTTGGGATCATCCCCACGTACATCCGTTGACCCACGGTGAGACTCGTATCCAGGGCGTACTGGCGTCTGAACCAGTCGTGGAAGCCGCGCCCCTCCACCGTAGGCGCCACGGACGACATAAGCATCGTCAGGCGCGGCACGTCACCCGCCGCGTCGGGATCGCTCGTGAAGGCGGCGTAGTAGCTGTCATTGAACCGCGCGATGGCTTGGGGGTCCTCCACGAGGACTTTCATCCACGCGCCACTCGCTAGCGCGAGTCGGGTCACGATGAGGCCGGCGAACCCCGACTCCCAGATCGAGTCATTGCCCAGTTCGGGCCGGTTCATGAGTTCGTAGAGGTTCAAGCTGTACTCCGACCGCTCCAGGGTGGGGTCCCAATCGGAGTAGAGCGCCGCCATGATCTGGTTCGCGACCGCGAGGACCTGGCCGTCCTCCCATGCGTCGTAGTGGAGCATGGCGTCGTCCCGCATGGCGTGGAGCATGTGCCGGGTGAGCGCGAAGGCCGTGTTCCGGTCATTGTCCGAGAGTGGGGCCAGGAAGATGGTGTCCGTGCCTGCGTCATAGAGGCCCTCGGCGAAGTTGCGGAGCGATGAGTCGAGCTGGATCGTCACCGCGTGGGGGAAGGCCGGCGCACCGTAGAACTGCCTGACCAACGGGTAGATCCGCGCCGCCAGTCCCTCGAGCAGGGTCCGGTTGGCCGCTGGGAAGCCCTTCACGACGAACGTCAGGTCGCCACCGGACTGGCGCGTAGCCAGTTCCGAGAGGCTGGGGCGGAGCACTTGGCCGTCGCGGACGGGCACCGCGCGGCGGTTGGGCAGGAAGATGGCATCGGGGCTCTTCGGTGTGTGCCGAGCGAGCATCTCCGGGAAAACTCGCGCTGCGGCCAGTGCGTCTGAGCGGATGCCTGCCTCCGAGATGACCTCACTCAGGCCTTCCCGCAGCGCCGCCGGGTCGTCGCTCGCGGGCTCGTAGAGAACCGCCCCTTTTGGGCCGAGAGTGCGGGTCGCGAAGGGCGTGTTGTCGATATTGGCGAAGGGTCGACCGTCGGCGGGCGTAGCGGGCGCCCCTGCGGGGGCGCAACCGAGGCCAGCCACGGCGACGGCGTACGCCACCACGGCAAGGGCTGCCGCGCTGATGAGTCGCATATGAATGCCCAGCGCTATCGCTCCCATCGACGTTGCGGCACGATCTATCAGACGCTTCGAGGGGTCCCTATGTCCCAGACCGTTCATTGCCGCGCTCGATCGTCCCATCCTCCGTCGATCCTGAGGCGCGCCGTGCTCGGCGTCGCTCTGATCAGCCTGCTCGCCGCCACCTCCGAGGGCCAGATCCTTCTCCCGAGGCCCGATGCCGACAACACCCTCCAGGTCTTCGTCCTCGACCCGGGGCTCCGCGCCCCCGATCTGGATCTCGAGGCCAAGGTCGCTCGGGCGCGGGAACTCAAGCGCCGGATCGACCCGGGCGGCCTGTACGTTCGGCTAGGGGTCGCCCTTCCCTACCGCGAGGGGGGGACGGAGGTCTACGAAGCTGCCCAACGCGCGCGCCTGCCTCTCGCCCTCCTCGGGGGGCCAACCACCCACCACACCCATGATTGGCTCGACCCTTCTACCATAGCCCGGGACCTGCGCAACGCCCAATGGCTCGCCGATGGCTCCCTCGGGGCCGGATCCGAGCGGGAGCGGTTCTGGGCTTGCCCCTCCATCTATGCCGCGCCGGTGACCGAGGCGCGGCGCGCGGCAGCGGACTCCATGGCGACCCGGGTCACCGAGATCGCCTCCGCCTACCCCGGCGTTTTGCGCCTGTTGGCCGGACCCATGGAGCACTGCCTCTCCACCATGGGCTACCCCGACTCGATGGCCGACTATTCGCCCTGGTCGGTGGCCCAGTTCCGGGACTGGCTCACCCATCGTGGGCCCTACGGACCCGGTGGCGAGTTGTCGGGCCAGGGCTGGGAGGGTGGCGCGGCCTTCGCCGATGACCCCGCCCCGGATACCGTTGCGGGCGGCAGTGTCAGCCTCAACGAACGCTTCGGCACGCGGTTCGGCTCCTGGGACCTGGCATGCCACGATCCCGCCTCAGGAGAGGCCGTGCTCGAGGGCATGGACCTCCTCCCGCCGCCCGGTAGCGCGGGTTTCGACGCTCCGCGCGACGACGACGCGCCTCCGGCCTTCTCGGCCGCATGGAGCGAGTTCCGCGAGATCCTCGTGAGGGACTGGGCCGAGGAGCATCTCGCCCGCCTGCGGGCCGCATGTCCGAGCGACATCACCCTCGGCGCTGTCGTGCATCTCCCGCCCGATCAGCGTTGGCGGGAGATCGCCGCCTCCTCTGCCATGCCCCGCAAGGGCGATCTGGTGCTGCTCGATGGCTCGGTCGCCGATATCCTCGACTTCGTGGGCAGAGCGCCTGTCGAGGGGCCCTGGGGCGCCATCGTCGATGTGCCGTATGACCCCGAGTCCGGCGAGACCGCCGTCGACTGGCTCGCGCCCCTCGTCGCTCTGGGCGCCCGGGTGCTCGTCATTCGGGCGTGGGAGGAGAGCGCCGGCGGGTACGCCGCCCTTGCGTCCTCACGCCTGGAGCCGACCCTCGCCGCGTGGCTCGAGAGCATCGATGACCGGCCTTTGGGAAGCGACCCGACGGTCGCCTTCTCCCCCCCTCCCGTGCGGGACGTGTCCACGGAAACGCGTGCGGAGGGCAACCGCGTCACCTGGAGCACCCATCCCTTCGAGGGCGTAGCAGTCCCATGGCAGGAGTGGGCTCCCTTCGCCGGGTACGCGGTATCTCGCACACATCCGGAGCCCCTTCTCCTCGGGACCACCCAGGGCGCCAGTTTCCTCGACCCCAACCCGCCCCCCGGCGCACAATACGCCGTCCGGGCCCTCCTGAGGTAGCAGGGCCAGGTGAGCCGACCCTTGCCCGAGCCGGCGGCCGTCGGCTATTGTAGCCGCGCCGCTTTAGTCACGAGGACCTCGGGAGCAGGTGATCTGGCTGGAACTCATGGATGGGCTAAGGGAGACGCTCCAGAACGCTACGGAGTGGTTCCTGTCGTACGGGCTGTGGGGGCTCGCTCTCCTCTCGATTGTCGAGGCGATCTTCTTCCCCGTGCCCCCCGACACCGTCCTCATCCCCCTCGTCGGCTCCTCCCTGGATCGAGGCGTCGGCTGGGCCCTGTTCCTGGCCCTCGTGACAACCCTGACCTCGGTGGGCGGCTCCTGGATCGGCTACGCCCTAGGCGTCTGGGGCGGGCGGCCGGTCCTCAACAGGATCGTTCGCAACCACGAGAAGATCGATCAGGTCGAGCGGTTCTTCGATCGCTACGGGGCTTGGGCCGTAGCGATCGCCGGCTTCACGCCCATCCCCTACAAGGTCTTCGCCATCGCCGGCGGCGTCTTCCGTGTGAACCTCGTCGGCTTCACCCTGGGCGGCCTACTCGGCCGCAGCATGCGCTTCTTCCTGGTGGCCCTCGCCGTTTTCTACTTCGGCGAGTCCATCTTGGCCAACCTCGATGTCATCTTCAAGACATCCCTGGTGCTCGTGCTCGCCTACGTGGTCTACCTCGTCCTGCGGGCGCGGCAGGCCAAACGGCTCTCCAACGGGGCCCAGACGGAGGACGCCGATGACGCCGAGGATCCCCAGCGCGACCGTGCTTGACGCCCCCGCACCGCCCCTCTACACTACGCATGCACCCGGGTCGGGGAGTGGCTCAGCCTGGTAGAGCGCACGGTTCGGGTCCGTGAGGTCGGAGGTTCAAATCCTCTCTCCCCGACCATTACCGCAAGGCGCCCCTCGAGGTCGTTCGGCCTCCGACGCACCCAGATTCGTCGTTGACGCGCCCCTCGCCAAGGCGTATACAGTCCCTTTTCCGCGGGCCTTGGGCTCGCCACGCCAGAGAGCGAGGGACCGTGATGGGCAAGGATCTCCTGAGGATCATCGACAGCGGCGAGGACTTCTGCCGGCGCGTACTGACGCTTGGCCCCGAAATGAAGGCCCGCCGTCGCGATCCCTCCCTGGGCAAGCCCCTCGATGGGCTCGCCGTCGTCACCATCTACGAGAAGCCGTCCACCCGGACCAAGGTCTCCTTCGAGGTCGGCATCCGGGAGCTTGGAGCCCAGGTCGTCGAACTGACCAAGGCAGGCTCCCAACTCTCCCGTGGCGAAACCCTCGCGGATACCGCCCACACCCTTGAGCGGTACGCTGACGCCATCGTCTACCGTGGCTTCAACCACGACTCCGTGGTAGGCATCGCCGAGCATGCCCGCATCCCTGTGGTGAACGCCCTCACCGATCTCTACCATCCGTGCCAGATCCTCGCGGACCTGATGACCATTGAGGAGCACTGCGGAACCCTGAATGTGCCCATCAGCTTCATCGGCAACGGATCGAACATCGCGCACTCGCTCCTTGGCGCTGCCGCCGTCCTGGGGCTGGATCTGACCATCGGCACGCCGCCCAACGCCATGCCGAGGCCCGAGATCGTCCAGGAGGCCGCCGACCTGGTCGCCAGCACTGGAGGACGGATCCGAGTCGTCAACGATCCGATCGAGGCCGTCGCAGGCGCTCGCATCGTCTACACGGACGTCTGGTTCGATATGGGCAAGGACGATGAGGAGACGGTGGCCAAGCGTTCCGCCGAGTACCAGTGCTTCCAGCTCAACGCGGAGCTGCTCGCCAAGGCCGATCGCGAGGCCCAGGTCATGCACTGCCTGCCCGCCCAGCGCGGCCGCGAAGCGACGGATGAGGTCCTCGACGGGCCCCAGTCCATCATCTTCGACCAGGCCGAGAACCGGCTCCACGCTCAGAAGGCGATCCTCGCCCTGCTCCTGGGCAAGGACGTCGGCTAGAGCCCTACGGCTTGATGCGGTAGAGGTGTACGCCCCAGCCGTCGAAGCGGTCGGTGAAGGCGCCGTCTCCCATCGCTAGTGTGCGACCCTCGCCGAGGACCTCCACGGTAGCGTCCGGCGCCACGCCCTGGACCTGGATCCGGACCTCCGTCGGCTGGCCTTCCATCGCCACCGCGAATACGTACACGGAGCCGCCGTGCTCCTTGCACAGCAGGTCCACGGGCACGGCGGCTTCGGCGCTCTCCGACGTGGCCATCCCCGGCCGGCTGGGGCTGTTCAGCACCTCCGCCAACGCCGTAACCTCCGCGTTCACGGAGGCCACGGCTTCGGTCTGCTCGGGGTGCTCGAAGAGGCCCGCCTCGATGAACTGCGGCGAGAACTCGTGGACAAACCACACGAGTCCCGTCGCGCCGTGGATGATTGACATCCAGGCCTGGGCTCGGATCTCCGCGGGGCTCGCGATGGCATTGGCGTTGCCGATGTGGGTGCACTCCAGAACGCTCCAGATGATCCGCTCGTCGCCGGAGAGCGATCGCAGTCGGTCTAGGCCCTTGGGCACGTACCACAAGGCCTGACTGCCGTCGGGTAGGCTTCCATTGGTGACGGGGTAGATGTCAAAGGAGAGGATGTCGCCCCCACGGACGTAGGTGTCGTAGTCCTCGGGTCGGCCCTCCGAGCCCCGTCCGATCCAGGCTTCGTTCGCCAGGCCCTGGCCGAGGTTGAGGAGCACGGGGCGGGCGGGATCGGCCGTTCTCATCCGCTCGTACCGCGCCACAACCTCGTCAGGGCGCACGGGCGGACCGTAACCGGTCAACTCGCCGGTGTCGGGATCGTGGACGGCCTGAGCGTTGTCGGGCTCGTCCTGCTGCAGCCAGCCGATGATGGTGTCGCCGTTGCAGTGGGCTAGGCCGACGGCGTTCTGGTCGCAGATGACCGGCATGCCAGCCGCCTCCAGGGCCGCCAGTTGCTCCTCCGTCGGACCTTGCCAGAGGCCGAGATAGAGGTTCACGCCGATGGCCTGGAAACGCGCGACATTGTGGGGCGCTTGGAGCCAGACGGCGATGGGGAAGAAGCCGGGATCGCGCCAGGGGCCATGGGTCCAGGCGGCTTCGGGGCGGACGGGGTGGGAGTCTGGAAGGGGCCAAGCGTCGGTGGAGTAGGGGCGGGTGGTCTCTTGGGAGTTGATGCCTAATGCGCATATGACAAGGACTGCAAGCGCTTGCATAGGCCCCCAGCGCACCATAAAGCCACCTCCACGCTCATCAGTCACCTATACATTCACGAAACCACGGAATGCACGATTCGAGCCCTTTTCGGAGCGAAACCTGCGGATTCCAGCCCAAAAGCTCGCGTGCGCGGGTGATGTTCGGACAGCGGCGCTTCGGATCGTCCCGATGGAGCATCGGGCTCTCGATGGTGCCGGCCGCCGACCCTGTCATGTCGAGGATCAGGCCAGCGAGTTCGGCGACGGTGAACTCCGCCGGATTGCCCAGGTTGACGGGACCCTCGGCCTCCGAGTTCGCCAGCCTGATCAGGCCGTCCACGAGGTCGCTCACGTAGCAGAAGCTGCGGGTCTGCTGGCCGCCGCCGTACAGCTCCAATGGCCGGCCCTGCAGGGCGCGGACGATGAAGTTGCTCACGACTCTACCATCATCGGCGCGCATCCTCGGGCCGTAGGTGTTGAAGATCCTCGCGATGCGCACCGGCAGGCGGTACTTGCGGGCGTAGGCCGTAGAGAGAGCCTCGGCGTAGCGCTTCCCCTCGTCGTACACCGAGCGCGGGCCGTTGATGTTGACGTTGCCGGTGTAGCTCTCCTCCTGGGGATGGACCTCGGGGTCGCCGTAGACCTCCGAGGTGGATGCCTGGACGAAGGTGGCGCCCTTGTGCAGGGCGAGCTCCAGCAGGTTCAGGGTGCCCTCGGAGCAGACCCGCATGATCTCTATGGGGACGCGGGTGAAGTCCACAGGGCTGGCGGGGCACGCCAGGTTGACGACATAGTCGACGGGGCCCTGAACGGTGATGGGGTCGCAGACGTCGTGGGCGATCACCTGGCAGATGTCGGGACGCTCGAGGTCGGAGGCATTGCGCCGGGTGCCGGTGGCGAAGTTGTCGAGGATCACGACGGCGGAGCCCTCTTGCGTAAGGCGCTTGGCGAGGTGATAGCCGATGAAGCCCGCGCCACCCGCGATGACCACACGTTGCCGCATAGGGGGTGTCCCTTCCAGTCCCTCTGCCAGTAGTATCGACAAAGCGTACCGCCCAGAGTTCGTGCCGACCGCGCCGAGGATTGCGCGGCGCTATGATACACTTTCGGAAAAGCGACTGAGGGGGATCAGGATGGCAGGCGACAGCGCGTCCCGGAACAAAGTGACCATCAAGATCCCACGCCCCCTCTACGACAAGATTGCGCTACTGATCGAGGGCGCCGGCTACAACTCGGTGACGGACTTCGTCGTCTACGTGCTCCGGGACATCGTGGCGAGTAGCCATGAGCGAGAAGAGGAGCCGTACACGGAGGCGGAGTTGGAGGACGTCAAGGAGCGGCTGCGCCAACTGGGGTATCTATAGACGGGACACTCTCTGTCCCGAGGTTCGACGATGCCGGAGGGCGGTGACCCTCAAGCCGTGGCGAGACGGATGGCGGTACTCGTAGCCCTCGTCGTGTGGGTGGTCGCGGTGGCGTACCTCGCCCTGGCGGGGCGTGGCAGCCCCCAGCCGGAGCGGTCCGTCGCCACGGTCTCGGTCCTGTCCGTCGCCACCGATCCGCCCGGCGCTTCGGTGCGCCTCGTCAGTCCGGGGGCAGCGGCCGCCTTCGCGCGAGGCACCACCCCATGCGACCTCCCCGTAGCCCCTCGGGGCGAGGATAACCCCGCTGTCCTGCACATCGATATGCCCGGGTATCTCTCCCAGCGGCGTCCCCTCGATCTCTCCACGGGCCAGAGCCAGACCGTTGCCGTGGCCCTACAACCCATGGAGAACTGGGAGCCGGTGCCCGAGAGGACCCCCTCCCACGCGGTGACGATAGCGGCGGTGGGGGATATCCTGCTCGGCCAGGTGCTCGATCCCTTCGGCGATGTGGGCGATCTGCTGCGCTCGGCGGATGTGACCTTCGGCAACCTCGAGTGCGCCCTCACCACTCACGGCGCCCACACCCCCGGGAAGACGGACGCGCAGATCGCGGCCCAGGAGGAGTTCGTCTTCAAGGCTCACCCTCGCTGGTCCAACGCCCTCTCGCTGGCCGGCTTCGATGTGGTCTCCATGGCCAACAACCACGCCATGGATTACCGTGGCGAGGGGCTTGTGGAGAGCGTGGATAGCCTGAGCCGCCTCGGAGTGAAAGTTGTGGGCGCGGGACCGAACCTGGGCTACGCGCGCTCGCGGCGTGAGGTAACGGTCGGCAAGGTGAAGGTCGGATTCCTCGCGGTGACGACCATCGTGCCCTACTACTCCGCGGCGGGGGAGTCCTCGCCCGGTGTCGCGGCCCATCCCGTAGGGCCCATGAGCGGGTGGCTCCGCACGGCCATCTCCGGGGCGGCGAGCAGTGTGGACGTGCTCTGCGTGTCCTTCCACTGGGGGATCGAGCGGCAGCCGATGCCGGCCGAGTACCAGCGCGCCCTGGCGCGCGAGGCGGTGGCGGCGGGCGCCGATTTCGTCATCGGGCACCACCCTCACTGCCTCCAGCCCGTCGAGGTGATGGATGGGGCGCTGGTCGTATACAGCCTGGGGAACTTCGTCGGCTTGGGCACCAGCGCCAACACCAGGGCGTCCATGATCCTCAAAGCCCGGTTCGAGGACGGCCGCCTCGCCGCGTACGAGACCTTCCCCGTCACCCTCGTGAACCACCGCCCCCAACTGAGCGGCCCCGGGCAGTGGGTGGACGTGCGGACCGGCGCCCGTACGGGCACTCTCACCGGAGGAGGGTAGCCTCCTCTGCCTGTGGCAAGGAATGGGTGATGCGCGTGAAGAGCTTCCCTCTGCTCGTCCTCTGCCTCTCCCTCAGTACCAGTACCCTTCAGGGCACGGCCCCCCTGGCCCAGACGAACCCGCCACCCAGCCAGCCGGGCCTAGGGATGAATCTGTCGGGCCCAGCGGACTACATGACGGAACTCCCCTTCGTGGACGCATTCAAGACCTCGCGCCCCTGGATCAGCCAGAGGGAGGGAGCGGGGTGGGAGCAGGGTCCTCCCCTCTCGCTGGATGCGCGCGGCTGGGTCACCGCGCTGGAGCCGGGCTGCTACGCGGAGACGCTCATGCTGACCATCGATGGCGGACACTACCCCTCGGGCCGGTACACCGTCCTGTATGAGGGTACGGGGGCCATCGACTTCTGGGGCTCGGGGACGGTGGCCGAGCGGGAGCCGGGCCGGCTCCTGGTCGACGTGGACGCGAGCAGGGGCACGCTCTTCCTCCGCCTGCGGGAAACAGACCCCACGGACTACGTGAGGAACATCCGGGTGATCATGCCCGGTTTCGAGGAGGACTACCACCAGGACCCCTTCCATCCGACCTTCCTCCGCCGGTGGCGCGGGGTCACCTGCATTCGGTTCATGGACTGGATGCATACGAACAACTCCCTGGTGTCGGCATGGGAGGACCGGCCGACGACGGAGGACGCCACGTACTCGGCCAAGGGCATCCCCGTGGAGGTGATGGTGGACCTCTGCAACCGACTGGGGGCCGACGCCTGGTTCTGCATGCCTCACCTCGCGACCGATGACTACATCCGGCAGTTCGCGGCCATCGTGCGGGATCGGCTCGACCCGTCACTGCGGGCCTACATCGAGTACTCGAACGAGGTCTGGAACGGCATGTTCGCCCAGGCGAGACACGCTCAGGATCGGGCGATCGAACTGGGGATCGGGCCGCCCGAGCGGCCTTGGGAGGGCGGCGGGATGTACTATACCCAGCGCTCTCTGGAGATCTTCGGCATCTGGGAGGAGGTCTTCGGCGGGACCGACCGACTGGTTCGGGTGATCGCCTGGCAGGCCGCGAACCCCTGGTGGTCGGAGAACATCGTGCTCCCTCCCCTCGCGGCGGACCCTCGCGCGGACGCTCTAGCCATCGCTCCCTACATCAGCTTCCTCATCCCCGAGCAGGGCGAGGACCTCACAGCGAGCGAGGTCGCTACCTGGTCCCTGGATCAGCTCTTCTCCCACCTGAACGAGCACGCTCTGCCTGAGTGCCTGGGGTGGGTGGCCGACCAGAGAGCGATCGCGGATCAGTATGGCCTCGCCCTGATCGCCTACGAGGCGGGCCAGCACCTGGTGGGCGTGGGCGGAGGAGAGAACAACGACGCACTGACCGCCCTGTTCCACCAGGCGAACGCGGACCCCCGGATGGGTGAGCTCTACCAAGCCTACCTGCGAGGTTGGCAGGAGAGTGGCGGCGGACTGCTGGCCAACTTCTCGAGCGTCTCGAATTGGTCGAAGTGGGGGAGCTGGGGGCTGCTGCAGTTCAGCGATGACGATGAGCGGCAGTCGCCGAAGTTCCAGGCCGTCGCGGAGTGGGCCCGCTCCCTGGGCCATCCCATCGGCGAGTAGACATCAAGTACTACGGAGGCGGCGCCTTAGGCTGGGCGCGGCCGGACTCCTCGACGCGCCGCAGATCGTCCCCCGCGGCGCGAGAGCCATTGGAGATGGCCCGGCGAAGGGCCTGAGCGGCGCCGCGGGCCTCGCCGAGGCTCTCCAGGGCCAGGCCGAGATCCCGCCAGGTGTCGGGGTGCTCGGGGAAGACGCTCAAGACCCGCTCGAAGGAGCGTACGGACTGCTCGAGCTGCTTGCGGCTTCCAGCGTTGCGGAGGGCGATGCCCAGCTCCCGTTCTGTGGCGAGGAGCAGGGAGAGGGGGAGTTCGCCCACGCCGGCGATGCGGGCGGTAAGGAACTCGGTGGCGGCACGCTCATACTCGCCCACCCGGAGCTTGCTGGCGGCCAGGCCCATGCGAGCGAGACTATCGGCGGGAACCTGGGTGAGGAGGCGCGTGAACTCAGTGCAGGCGCGCTCGAAGCGGCCCGAGACGAGCAGATCGTAGGCGCTGTAGCCCTTTCCGACGCCCAGGGAGCGGCCCACACCCATGGCGGCGGCGATGCCGAGGACGGATAGGCCGGCGGTAACGAGGTGACGCACCTGGGCGGTCACCCCGAGGGCGATAAGGACGAGGCCGCCCCCCACGAGGTAGACCCAGTTCTGCCGCTCTCTCGCCGCGTGGATCTCGAGGAGAGTGCTGAGGACGCCCGCCTCGGCGAGTAGCCCCTCATCGAGGCCCAGCACCCGCAGGTCCTCAGGCCCGGGTCGGAGGTCGCCGGGGCCTCGGTCGCTGAGGGCAGCGGCCACCAAAGCTCGGGCTCGGAGCTTCCGCCGGACACTCTCGATGATCCATCCGGCGTGGGCGGCGCTGACGGCTATGGGCGCCAGGGCGAGGACCTCTATGCGGGGGACCTGCTCGCGCCCCGCGGCGAGGGTCACGACGACGCCGTAGGCGGTGACTGAGAGGAGGGCGGCCCATCGCATGTGGGGCCCGATGCGGTAGCCGGCAATGCCCCAGAGAAGAGCGGTGGGGATCATCGCGACGGTGAGCCACGAGGGGGCGTCGGGCGAGTCGGCGGCTTCGAGAGCCTGGTCCAGCAGGGCGAGACCAATGACGCCGGCCAGAACGGCGAGCAGCAGCTGGTCGCCGGCTCGCGGCATCGGCTTGGATCGCTCTCGCGCCGACATGGCTCGCCCTTCCTTGACCCGTGTCAGAGGCCGCGACTAGAATCCTAGGGAGCCTGATCCCCGAAGGAGTACCGCCTTGGCCTTCACCCAACGGACCCGCGTCGCGATGCCGGGGATCTCCCCCGCGGTGCTCACTATCATAGTGGCCTGCACCGCCATCTTCATCTTACAGAACACACCGCTCGGCCCGGTCCTCCTAGGGAATCTTGCCCTGAGCGTGGGTTCCCTAATCACGGGGCGCGTGTGGTCCCTGTTGACCTTTGGATTGCTCCACGCCAACTTCTCGCACCTGTTCTTCAACATGCTGGTCCTCTACTTCCTCGGGCCGAGGCTCGAGGGGCGGATGGGGACGAGGGCCTTCATAGCCTTCTACGCTCTCAGCGGGCTCATCGCGGGAATCGTCTTCTGCGTCTGGGTGCTGCTCGCGGGGACGCCCCAGATCTGGGTGCTGGGGGCCTCGGGCTCCATCTATGGCGTTTACGCGATGTGGGCGCTGCTGTGGCCCGATGAGTATCTCCTCGTGTGGGGCCTGGTGCCTATCAAGGTGAAGTGGCTCATGCTCATCCTGGTGGCGGCGTCTGTCTACATGCTGTGGCTGGGCGAGGGCAATGTCGCCCACCAGGCCCACCTGGGCGGCATCCTCGGTGGCGTCCTGTGGTGGACCTTCACCGAGCGGCGGTCTCGCCGGCGCCCGCCCTTGCCGCCTCGAAGCGGCCGGCGGATGCGTATGCGCCTTGTGCCAAAGAGCGGCGACAACCGATTCGAGGAGCTCATGCGCGACATCACGGACTGAGCTCGCCGCGCCAGCGATCGGAGGACGACGCAGTGGACATCGCCCTCGCACTGGGAACGGGGGTGCTCCTGGCTCTTGTCGGACCGGACGGCCGGGTCGAGACGGTGACAGGGACCGTTGCCACGAGCGAGTTGGGCCGAGTGCTCACCCACGAGCATGTGCTCGTCGACTTCGTCGGAGCCGACCAGGTGAGCCCGGAACGCTACGACGCGGGCGAGGCCTTCGCGGCCATGCTGCCTCACCTCGTCGACCTCAAGGCGGCCGGCATCGACACCTTGGTGGAATGCACGCCGGAGTGGCTGGGGCGCGATCCAGCGCTGCTCCGTCGGCTCAGCGAGGCCTCCGGAGTGCTGCTCATCACGAACACGGGCTTCTACAGGGACCCCTACCTGCCGCATTGGGCGCACGAGGCGACGGCGGAGGAGCTCGCGGCACTGTGGATTGAGGAAGCGCGCGGGGGCATCGGTGGCACAGGCATCAAGCCCGGGTTCATCAAGATCGCGGTGAACGAGGGGGAGCTCTCCGAGGTACAGGCGAAGATCGTGCGGGCGGCGGCCCTGACCTCGCGGGCGACGGGATTACGGATCCACTCCCACACGACCACTGCGGCGACGGCGCTGGAGCAGTTGGACATCCTCGCCGAGGTCGGGCTGCCCGGCTCGCGCCTCGTGGTCGTGCATGCGGACGCGACGCCCGACCTGGATCTCCACGGCCGCCTCGCCGCCCGTGGGGCGTGGCTCTCCTATGATGGCATACGGGCCGAGAACGCGGAGGCCAAGGTGGAGCTGGTCTGTGACGCCTTGGCCCGCTGGCCGGACCAACTCCTCATCAGCCAGGACGCCGGCTGGTACCAGGTGGGCGAGCCCGGCGGCGGGCAGGTGACGCCCTGGAGCTGGCTGCCGCGGGAGTTTCCGCCATTGCTCCGGGTGGCGGGGGTGACCGAGGAGCAAGTCGAGGGGCTCCTGATCGCCAACCCCGCGCGTCTGCTGGCCATCCAGCCACCGGAGGGTTAGCCCAGGTCCGCTATCCCGCCGTGGCGAACCCTCCGGGGACATTTCCGAGGAGGTCTCGCCATGGCTCTCAAGATGATCCAGTTGGGCACCGGCGGCTGGGGTGGCTGCTGGTGCGAGCGATTCCTTCCCCCCAATGTGGAGGACGGCTTCATCGAGGTCGTGGCCGCCGCCGACGTGAATCCCGAAGCGCTCGCGAATGCCCAGCGGCACCTGGGCCTGGACGCGTCGCGCTGCTACACCGATCCCGCGCGAGCGATCGCTGAGAACGACGCGGACTTCTGCGCCATCGTGGTGCCGCCGAGCCATCACGAGGAGCTGGTGGACCTGGCGGTGGCACGAGGCCTCCACATCCTCTCCGAGAAGCCCATCGCGGACACGCTGGAGGGCTCCGTCCGCATCGCGCACAAGGTGCAGGCGGCGGGCCTCAAGATGGGCGTCACGATGAGCCACCGGTTCGACCAGGACAAGACGACCCTTCGGGCGGCCATGCGCTCGGGCCGCTACGGCGCCCTGGACTACCTGGTGCTGCGGTTCGGCTGCGAGTGCCGGCGCTACGCGTCGTGGGGCGCCTTCCGGCACGATATCCCCGACACGCTGATGGTGGAGGGCGCGGTGCACCATCTGGACATCATCGCCGATCTCGCGGGCGACCTCTGCACGAGCGTCTACGCCCACACCTGGAACCCCGCCTGGGGTGAGTACAAGGGCGACAGCCAGGGCCTAGTGCTCATGGGGTTCGCGAACGGCGTGAAGGCCACTTACGAGGGCACGAAGACGAATGCCGTCGGCCTCAACTGCTGGACGCAGGAGTACATCCGGGCGGAGATGGAGAGCGCGACGCTGATCCTGGATCATCGGGAGGTCGAGCGCTTCGACTTCGACGCCAACCCCTCGGGGCGAGTCATGCGGGAAGGCCGGGGGGAGCGGGTGCCGCTTCTGGAGCAGCCGAAGTGGGCGAACGCTTGGCTCGTCGAGCAGTTCGCGCAATGGCTTCGGGGCGGCGAGCCCATGGAGACTCACGTCGAAGCGAACCTGCAATCCGTCGCTCTGGTGTTCGCCTGCATCGAGAGCAGTCGAACGGGGCAGCCAGTGAACCCACAGGAGCTGCTGGCGCGAGCGCGCGCGGCGTGCTCGTGAGGACAGGAAGGAGACGCGATCCATGAGCGACCTGTTGCTTGGCCTGTGCATGTGCGCGCTTCTGGCCGGTGCGGCCTTGGCCCAGGATTGGGAGGAGCTTGAGCGGGAGTTCTCGGAGCCCTCGAGCGGCTCGGGAATCCTGAAGATCATCCACAACTTCCCGAAGGACGCCGCCCAGCGTGAGGCTCTCGTGCAGTCGCTCGCGGACCAAGGCTTCGGCGGCATCGCGTGCAACGTCCACTTCGATGACTACATGCGGAGCGAGGAGAACTGGGAGGGGTTCCTCCACGGGATCTCCCTGGCGCGGGAGCGCGGGATGCGGCTGTGGCTCTACGACGAGAAGGGCTACCCCAGCGGCGGGGCCGGCGGCCTGACCCTGGAGGCCTATCCCGAGGGCCGCGCGGAGGGGCTCTACATCAGCCGTGCGGCGGGCTCGGGAGAAGCGATCGAGGCGCCGGTGCCACCGGGCGAGGTTGTGTTCGCCGTGGCATGCCCCCTTGGACCCGAGGGCATCGATCTCGAGCGAGCCGTGGAACTCACCGAGGCGGTGTCGGGCGACCTGCTGACATGGGAGCCGCCGGCGGGAGAGTGGGAGGTGTTCGTCTTCGTGCGCGCCGAGCTCTACGAGGGCACCCACTCGACGGCCAACGTGTTCATGAAGCAGGCGTACATCAACCTCCTGGACCCCGAGGCGACGCGGGTTTACATCGAGGTGAACCACGAGCAGTACGCCCAGCGGATCGAGGATCTGGGCGCCGTGTTCGAGTCCACCTTCACCGACGAGCCGTCGCTCATGGCGCTCTTCTTCAGCCGCCAACCGTACCCGGCCGTCCCGTGGTGGACGGGCTTCCCAGAGAGCTTCCGTGGGGCGAAGGGGTATGACTTGATTCCGCTGTTGCCCGCCCTGGTGGCCGACGGGGGCGACCTAGGCCATCGTGCGCGGTGCGACTACTGGGACCATGTGGGCGAGTTGGTGGCGACGGGGTTCTTCGGGCAGATCGCCGATTGGTGCGCCGGCCACGGGCTGCCCTCGGGCGGGCATCTCCTCATGGAGGAGAACTTGGACGAGCATGTCATCAACTACGGGGACTTCTACCGTTGCGCCGAGCTGCTGAACTACCCGAGCATCGACTGCCTGACGTCGGTACCCGAACAGGCGCCATGGCGGACGTCCAAGCTGCTTGGTTCCATCGCCCACCTCAAGGGCGCGCCGGTCGTGATGAGCGAGACCTCGGACCACGTGCAGCGCTACCGCCCGGAGGGGGACACGCGACCGGCAATCCAGGTGACCGCGGACCAGATCCGGGGCACCTGCGGGCTGCAGTTCGTGACGGGGGTAACGACGATCACCTCCTACTACTCCTACGCGGGGCTAACGGACCAGGACCTGCGGGACCTCAGCGACTGGGTGGCGCGCTGCGAGCTGCTGCTGCGGGCGACGGAGCCGGTGGCGGACACGGGAGTGCTCTACCCCGTGGAGAGCGCGTGGGCGGCCTTCACCCCGGCCAACCACGGAGCGACAAGCTCCCAGGGGGTGCGGGAGATCAACGACGCCTGGCAACGGGTGCAGGCGGGCCTGTTCGAGAGCCAGCGTGACTTCGAGGTGATCGATAGCCGAGCCATCGCGGAAGGGCGCGTCGAGTCGGGAGTGCTGCGGTGCGGAGCGATGGGTCTACGGTCCGTCGTGCTGCCGCTGACTTCCACGCTGCGCGTCGAGGCCTTGGAGCGGCTGGTGGAGTTCGTGGAGTCGGGGGGGATGGTTGTTCTCGTAGGGGCACTGCCCACAGACAGCTTGGAACGGCGCGATGATCCGCGCTGCCGGGAGGCGTTGGCGAGGCTGCTGGGCGAGGGCTTCGACGTGGGTGGGGTGCGGGGGGACTCGTACGTGGTGCGACCGGGTCCAGCGGGGGGCGGCTGCGTCTTCGTCGGGAGGGACCTATTGCCGCTGGCGCCGAGGCTGTTCGATGGCGCGGTGGCGCGGGATGTAGAGGTGTCCGAGGGCCTGGAGGCGCTGCGCGTGACCCATCGGCGCAAGGCGGGCAGGGAGCTCTACTTCGTCGTGAACAGCTCGGGCGAGGCGATCCAGGGCCGGGTCACCCTAGCGGCGGCCGGCGAGGCGCGGGTGATGGCGCCCGAGACGGGTGCCACTCAGAGCGTCGCGACGAGCGAGGGGCCGCTGACCGTGGAGCTGTCCCTTCCGCCCTATGGCGCCCGTGCCATCACGGTCACCGAGGCGCTGCCTTTGGCGGGTCCCGCGCCCACGGCAGGGTCCCTCGCCCTGATGACGGCGCCGTGGTCTGAGACGGTGGGCGACCAGGCGCGGACGGGCCCGGGCTGCGGACGGCACGTGACGGCATCGACGGCGACCGAGGTGTTGGAGGGGGTGGAGGCGACACTGGTTCGGGCGGAGATCGGAGAGACGGGCGTAGACAGTTGGTGCTTCCTGGGCAGCCCTGTGCCCGCCGCAGCTCTGGGGGACTGGGCCGGGGTGCGGATCCCCCTCTATGTGCCCGAGGGGCAGGCGGGCTCGTCGCCGCGGTTCTTCGCCATCGCGGAGATGGACGGAGGGGCCCAGTACATCACCCCCGTCAGCCGTGCTTTGAGCGAGCCCGGCTGGGATACCGTGACGGTGTGGTGGCCCGAGATGGCGCCGATGAGCGGCTCAGAGGGACTCGGCCCTCTCGATCCGAGCCGGATCCGATCCCTGTCTATCGGGTGGGGCGGGTACTTCGGCGCGGCGGGCGAAGTCATACGGTTCGGCCTCGGACCGCTGGAACTGGTTCGGCTTGGAGAGGCGGAGTCTGGCGGCGCTACGAGCAACCGCTCGTAGCGCCGCAGGTCTCACACTTCAGGCACGCGCCGTTGCGGACCATGGTGAACTGGCCGCACTCAGGACACGCGTCGCCCTCGTACCCCTTGATCCGCGCGATGTCGCGCAGCCGCTGCTTCTCGGCCGCCTTGCCGCCATTGCCGCCATCCGCACGGCCGTTTCCGTTGGTCGAGGGCTCCATGTCGAAGAGCGACGCCGTGTGATCGTCCACGAGATGGCCGGGCTCGTCATCGTCGTCGCCGTAGTCGCCCGGGGCCTCGAGTTCGTTCGGGTTGATGTGGGCGAGGTCGTGGCGGCCTAGGTAGCTGATGGCTAGATCGCGGAAGATGTAGTCGATGATCGAGGTGGAGAGCTTCACGTTCGGGTGGCCGGAAACCATCCCGTTGGGCTCGAACCGGGTGAAGACGAAGGCGTCGACGAACTCATCGAGGGGCACGCCATACTGCAGCCCCAGGGAGATGGCGATGGCGAAGCAGTTCATCAGCGAGCGGAAGGCGGCGCCTTCCTTGTGCATGTCGATGAAGATCTCGCCCAGGGAGCCGTCCTCGTAATCGCCCGTTCGCAGATAGACCTTCTGGTTACCGATCCTCGCCTTCTGGGTGTAGCCCGAGCGGCGGGCCGGCATGAGGCGGCGCTTGGCGACATTGCGGACAACGACCCGCTCGATGACCTCCACCGGCGCCGCGGGCGGGGACTCGGGCGTCTCGGCTCGCAGGCGCGCATAGCGCGAGACCACTGCGGAGAGAGGCTGACTGAACTTCGAGCCGTCACGGTAGAGGGCCACGGCCTTGATCATGAGCTTCCAGGCCTTCATGTAGACATTCCGAACGTCGTCCACCGTGGCGTCGTAGGGCATGTTCACCGTCTTAGAGATAGCGCCGGAGACGAAAGGCTGCACGGCGGCCATCATCTCGAGGTGGGCGTTGTAGTGGATGTACCGCTGGCCCTTGCGACCACAGCGGCTGGCGCAGTCGAAGACGGCGAGATGATCCTCGCGGAGATGGGGGGCGCCCTCCATCGTCATAGTGCCGCAGATGTACTCCGACGCCTCTGCGATCTGGGTTGGCGTGAAGCCCAGGTGGGCCAGAATGTTCAGGTCGAAGGAGTCGAGTTGCTCATCGCTCAGGCCCAGGACCGTCTTGCAGAACGCGTCGCCTAGGGAGTAGCGGTTGAACACGAAGGTGAGGTCGAAAGCGGAGGCGAGTTGGCTCTCGATGGCTGCCAACTGCTCCTCGCCGAAGCCCTTCTCGCTGAGGCTTGCGCGGTTGATGTGGGGCGCGCCCTCGAGTGTGGCGGAGCCGACGCAGTACCGCTCGATCTCCTGGATCTGGTCCCGGGTGTAGCCCAGGCGGCGCAGGGCGAAGGGGACGGAGCGGTTGATGATCTTGAAGTACCCGCCGCCGGCGAGCTTCTTGAACTTGACGAGGGCGAAGTCGGGCTCGATGCCCGTGGTATCACAGTCCATGACGAGGCCGATGGTGCCCGTGGGCGCGATAACCGTGACCTGGGCATTCCGGAAGCCGTGCTCCTCACCCATCACCAGCGCTCGGTCCCACGCCTCGCGGGCGGCGTGAACGAGGGCGGGTGGCGCGGCGCTGGCATCAAGCGGCCTCGGCAGGATGCTGAGGTTCTCATACTGTTCGGGGGGCGCGCCGTGGGCAGCCCTCAGATGGTTACGCACGACTCTTAGCATGTGCTCCGCGTTGCGCTCGTACCCCGCGAAAGGCCCCAACTCGGAGGCCATCTCGGCGGAGGTGGCGTACGCTTCGCCGCAGATGATCGCCGCGAGGCTTGCAGCGATGGCGCGCCCGTTCCGGCTGTCGTAGGGCACACCGAGCTGCATGAGCAGCGATCCCAGGTTCGCAAACCCGAGGCCTAGGGTGCGAAACTCCCAACTCCTTCGCGCCACCGAGGGGCTGGGGAACTGGGCCATCGTCACGCTGATCTCAAGCACGACGGTCCAGATACGGATGGCGTGGCGCAGGTCCTCGAGATCGATCTCGCCCGTCTCAGGGTTCAGGAAGGCGAGGAGGTTCAGCGAGGCAAGGTTGCAAGCCGTGTCATCGAGGAACATGTACTCCGAACACGGGTTGGAAGCGTTGATCCGACCATCCTTGGGGCAGGTATGCCATTCGTTGATAGTCGAGTCGTACTGCAGCCCTGGGTCCGCACAGGCCCACGCGGCACGGCAGAGGCGGTCCATCAACGCGCGGGCTCTTACGGTCTTCGCCACGGCTCGATCAGTGCGGCGGATAAGGGCCCACTCGCCGTCGGTCTCCACGGCACGGAGGAACTCGCCGTTGACGCGGACCGAGTTGTTGGCGTTCTGTCCGCCCACGGTTCGGTAAGCCTCTGACTCCCACTCGCAATCGTACTCGGGGAACTCGATGTCTGTGAAACCCTGACGGGCGAACTCGATGACCCGCTCGATGTAGGCCTCGGGCACGAAGGCCGCGAGGGCGGACTGCACGGCCTGGGCGAGCGCCTCATTGCTCGCCACGTCGAAAGCCTCCTCGCCTTGGCCCTGAGCGCACGCGCGGATGACGGCGCGGAGATGGTAGGCGATGGCCTTGGAGCCTGCCACGAGGGCGGCGACCTTCTGTTCCTCGACGCTCTTCCAGTCGATGAAGGTCTCGATATCGGGATGGTCCATGTCCACGCAGACCATCTTGGCGGCTCGCCGTGTGGTCCCGCCCGACTTGATGGCGCCGGCGGCGGCGTCCCCGATCTTCAGGAAGCTCATGAGGCCCGAGGAGCGTCCGCCACCCGAAAGCGGCTCGCCCTCGCCCCGCAGGGCGGAGAAGTTGGTGCCCGTGCCTGAGCCATACTTGAAGACCAGGGCCTCCCGCATCCAGAGATCCATGATGCCGCCATCGTTCACCAGGTCATCGTTGATAGACTGGATGAAGCAGGCGTGGGGCTGGGGGCGTTCGTAGGCATTGGTGGACTGCCTCACCTCGCCCGTCTCGGCATCCGCGTACCAATGGCCCTGGGCCGGCCCCTCGATGCCGTAGGCGTGGTGCAACCCCGTGTTGAACCACTGGGGGCTGTTCGGGGCCGCCATCTGCTTCGCGAGCATGGCGCACAGTTCGGCCTCGAAGGCCTCCGCATCCTCGACGTCGTCGAAGTGCCCATGCTTCTCGCCCCAGTGGCGCCAGCAGTCCGCCATGCGGTCAAAGACCTGTCGCGCGTCCGTCTCACCTCCGAGGCTGCCGTCGGGTTGGGGGACCCCGCGCCGACGGAAGTACTTCTGGGCGAGGATATCCACGGCGACCTGGGACCAGGACTGGGGCGCCATGACGCTCTCGGCGCGGAAGACGATGCTCCCATCCGGGTTGCGTATCTCGCTGGTGCGGGGGACAAAGTCCATCCCCTCATACGGGGAATGGCCCGCCTGGGTGAAGCGACGCGTGAACTTCAAGGGGGCACCTCAGCATTGTGCAAGTTACTCGCTGTAATGTTGTATACATCTGTGATTGCGAGGAGGGGAGTTTACCGCTCTCCGCCACCGCACGTCAAGGGCAATACCCACAATATAGAGTAGATCGCAGCCCACCGGTACACCATATATTGTGGGTAGGTGCCCGTGGCAGCCTAACGTTCCCTTCGGGTGCCCGGCGACTTCTCCTCCACCCTGGGGAGGGATACATCCTTGCCTTTTACCTGGTCCTCATGTCACGTCACGGGAGCCGCCGTTTGGCGCATCAGTGACACACCGGCGAAGGTATTGGTTCACTGAATCCACTGGATAGACGACCAAGGTTACGGCCCACAAAAAAGTGCCGGCGGGTCACATTGACCCGCCGGCGGGAACGCTGGGTGGCATCGCGAACCTGGGGCTAGAAGTCGTAGTCGGCGATGTTCTCCTTGGTGAACACCACGGGCTTGCCCAGCACGACGACGTCGCCCTCCACGGCTACCTCGCCAAGGCGTCCGGCGGCGAAGCTCTCGGCATCCGGGCCGAGCTCCCCGCGGGCGACCGCCTGGGCCACGTGCACCGTGAGGTAGCCAAGTTGCACCGCATCCCACAGGACGGTGCTACCGATCTCCCCTCGGTCGACCCAAGCGCGCATGGCTTTGGGCGTGCCGAGGCCAACGACGGACACCTCCGTATGCCGGCCCGCATCCACCACGGCCTGGGCCGCGCCGGGGCACGCGTTTGAGCTTAGGCCGAACACACCGTTGATGGAGGGATTGGCCTTGAGAACATCCTGGGTCGCCATGGTCGCCGCGGCCTGGTCCTCGCCGGGATAGAGGACGTCTGCGGCCTCCTTCATCCCCGGGTAGACCTCAGCCATGTACTCGCGCATGTGCTTGATCCAGGTGTTCTGGTTCGTGGCGGTGGGGGTGCTGGAGACGATGACGATGTTGGCATCCTCGCCGGCCTGGCGGGCCATCTCATCGACGAGGGTCTCCGCCAGGTCCCGGGCGCGCACCTGGTTGACGAAGAAGGCTCGGCCCGAGGCAGCGGCGTCGGCATCGGAGTCCCACGTGATGACGGTGATACCCTTGTCCACAGCTCGCTTGAGGCTATCGGCGACCGCGTTCGGGTCGTTGCAGGCGACAGCGATGACGTCGACGCCACGGTCGGTGTAGTTCTCGATCATCTCGACCTGGCCCTCGACGCTGGCCTCGGTCGGCCCGTCGAAGACGAGCTCGACTCCCGGCAGCTCCTCGGCCGCCTCCTTCGCCCCGCGCTCGCAGGCATTGAAGAAGTCGATGCCGACCAGCTTGGGGATCATGGCGATCTCGATGGTCTCGCCCGCGTCGGGGCTCGAGGGCGTAGCGGCCGAGGTGGAGGGCAAGGGGCCGGCGGTCGACGGGGTCGGCGGCTCGGTCTTGGGGCAGCCCACCAGCAGGAGCAGGATCGGCAGGCAGAGGGCGAGCAGAGCTAGAGAGCGGCGGTTCACGGGGAACCCTCCTTCGAGTGTGACAGTCTCAAGCGCCAATTCCGCACGGCGGGCACGACTACCTGGTGAACGAACACGGCGAGGATAAGGACAATCCCGATGAGGATGCTCTGGTCCCGAGCCTCCACGCCGAGGAAGAAGAGTCCACGCTTCAGGCTCCCCACGATGCACAGTCCGAGCATGGAGCCGAGGATGGAGCCGCGGCCGCCGTAGATCGAGACGCCGCCGAGGACGCATGCGGTGATCGCGTCCAGCTCGAACAGCAGCCCCAGATCCGAGGTGGCGGTGGACATCCGCGAGGCGAGAACAGCGCCCGCGAGCCCCGCCATGGCGCCGCTGAGGGAGTAGATGAGCAGCTTCACGCGGCCCACGGGGACACCCGCGTACTGGGCCCCGGTCTCGTTGAGGCCGATGGCGTAGACCTGCCTGCCTGTGCCCGTGCGAGCGAGGAAGAGTCGGAAGAGCAGGGCGAAGACGATGAGGTAGATGAGCTGGCCCGGTACCTCAATGCCGTGGGGGAGGTAGTAGAAGCCGCGGCCGAGGGCTCGGAACTCGTTGGGGAACCCTCCGATGGAGTCGCCCCGGCTGATGCCGATCGCCAAGCCCCGGTAGGCGGCCATAGTCGCCAGGGTGACGATGAGTGGGGGGATGCGGAAGCCTACAATGAGGGCGCCGTTGACGAGCCCCGCCACAGCTCCGACGAGCACTCCGAGCGCCGTCGCCAGCCATATGCTCAGATGCCAATCCCGCCAGGCGATCCCCAGGGTGACCGCGGCCAGGGCCACGATGGAGCCCACGGAGAGGTCCATGCCGCCGGTGATGATGACGAGGGTCATGGGCAACGCGATCAGCCCAACCTCGATGAAGAAGCGGGTCATCCCGAGGTAGTTGCTCGGCCGGCGGAACTCGGGCGAGGCGACGGAGAGCCCGGCGAGTAGCAGGAGGAGCAGGAGCGCCAGGATGGTCTCAGGGGTGGCGAGCCGGCGCTCTTTGGGCGTCTCCTTCATCAGCCCTCACCTCCGCTCACGCGCCGTCCGCGCCCCATGTGATCGGCGATGACGGCGGCGAGGACGAGCACGCCTTGGAAGGCCTTCTCCCAGTAGTCCGACACCTGGGTCAGGTTGAGGGCGTTGCTGATGAGGGTCAGGAGCAGCACGCCGAGCAGGGTGCCCAGGACGCTGCCCCGGCCGCCCGTGATGTTCGTTCCGCCCACAACAACGGCGGTGATAACGAGCATCTCCAGGCCCATGCCGGAGTTGGTCTGCACGACATCGAAGCGGGGCGCGTAGGCCAGGGCCGCCAGCCCGACGAGCAGGCCGCCAATGGTGAAGACGGCGAGCTGGCTCCGTCGCATCGAGATCCCCAGATGCTCCGAGGCCTGGACGTTGTTCCCGACGGCGTAGAGGCTGCGGCCGAAGGCGGTGTACCGCAGCACCGCGGCGACGACAGCGAGGGCGGCGAAAGCCTCCCATACGGGGATGGGGACGCCGAGAACCAGGCCGCGACCCATGGGAAGGTACTGCTCCGGCAGCTGTATCCAGTCGCCTCCGCCGAGGCGCAGCACGGCTCCACGGTAGATGGTCAGGGTGGCGAGGGTCATGATGATCGGGGGCAGCCGCATGAGGCCCACGCCCACGGCGTTGATGGCCCCCAATAGCGCGCCCGTGGCCAGGGTTCCGAGCACGACCAGGGGTATAGGCGCCTCCCGCTGAGCCATCACGCCGAAGGCCATGCAGCAGAGGGCGAGCATAGAGCCAATGGAGATGTCGATGCCCGAGGTCAGGATGATCATGGTCATGCCCAGGGCGGCCACCAGGATGTACGCGGAGTTGAGGGCCATGTCCCGGAAGTTGTCCACGGTACGGAAGTTCTCCGTCGTCAGCGCGAGGGCGACCATGGCGACGATCACCACGAGGGCGAGTCCCAGCTCCCGCCGTCCAAGCAGCCGCCGCCAGACCGATGGCGCTCGCTCCACGCGCTGATCCGAGGCGGCAGACTCGACGCCCTCGCCGAAGGCGAGTTCGAGCACATGCTCCTTGGTGGCCTCACCGCCCTCGAGAATGCCGGCCACTTTGCCTCGGTGCATCACCGCGACGCGGTCACTGAGGGCGAGCACCTCGTCCATGTCCGAGCTCACCATGACGATGGCGAGTCCCTGGGCGGCCAGCTCCCTGAGCAGCCGGTGGATCTCCGCGCGCGCCCCCACATCCACGCCCTGGGTGGGCTCCTCGAGGACGAGGACTCGCGGCTCGGCGGCGAGTCGCCGCGCCAGGGAAACCTTCTGCTGGTTGCCGCCCGAGAGGGTGGCGGTCACCTGCTCCAAGGAGGTGGCGCGGATGTCCAGCTCCTCGCAGTACCGCTTCGCGACCTGCCGCTCAGTGGGCAGGTGGGGGAACGGCCCCCGGCTGACGCGCCGGAGAATCGACAAGGTGATGTTCTCGCGGAGGGTCATGGGCAGCACGAGGGCCCGGCCATGCCGGTCGCCCGGCGCGAGCACGATGCCTGCCCGCTGGGCGGCGTTCGTGGAGGTCAGCCGCTGGGTCGCACCATCTACGCGCACCTCGCCCGCGTCGGCGCGAAGGGCCCCTCCGAGGGCGTGGGCGAGGGCGTTGCGTCCCGAGCCCTGGAGGCCCGCGAGCCCCAGGATCTCCCCCGGACGGACGGAGAGGGTCACATCCTCGAACTGCCCCCTCACGCCGAGGCCCACCACCTCAAGCACAGGTGGCGCCTCGCTCGCGGCCGGAGCCGGGCCCTCGACCCGACGGGACGCGGGCACCTCGGAGCCGACCATCATACGCACGAGGTCCTCGCGGCTGAGACCGTCGACGGGGAGGCTGTCGACGAGTTCGCCGTCCCGCAGCACGGTCACCTCGTCGGCGAGTTCGAACACCTCGTCAAGGCGGTGGCTGATGTAGATGATCCCCACGCCACGCTCGGCGAGCCGCCGAACGAGGGCGAAGAGGGCGTCGGTCTCCGCCTGCCCCAGGGCGGCCGTGGGCTCGTCGAGGATCAGCAGCCGCGCGTCCAAGAGCAGGGCGCGGCCGATCTGGATCATCTGGCGCTGGGCGAGGGGCAGATCACCCATGCGCGCCTGCAGGGGGATGTTGACGCCCAGGTCCTCGAGCACTTGGCGGGCCCGGGTCTCCATGGCCTGCCAGTCCAGCACGGGACCGAACCGCCGCTCCCAGTCGCCCACGTAAAAGTTCTCCAGCGCCGTGAGGTCCGCGAAGTGCTCGGCCTCCTGGGCCACGAGGCCCACTCCGAGCGCACGCGACGCGACAGGAGTGAAGCGCGTCACCCGCCGACCGGAGAGTTCCACGGCGCCCGCGTCCGGCTGCTGGATCCCCGCGATGATCTTCACCAGGGTCGACTTGCCTGCGCCGTTCTCGCCCACCAAAGCATGGATCGAGCCGGAGCGCACCCTCAGGGAGACGTCGCGCAGGGCTCGCACGCCGGGGAAGCTCTTCGAGAGGCGCTGCACCTCGAGAGCGGCGTGGGCGGAAGCGGAGCCAACTGGGGCGCTGTGAGAATCCGACACTCTCCAGGTATTCCGCGCCGGAGGCGGGGTTCCTACCTCCTGGGCCGCCACGGCGAGGCGATGAGGATCGCCGCGGCGACCATCGCCGCCGTGTCCACCTTGAGGATGTTCGTCGCGAGGCGCCGGACGATCCCGCCCGCCTCTGCGGCGAGGGCGACCTCCCCCGGGCTCAAGCCGCCCTCGGGCCCGATGAGCGCCGCCACCCGGCCCTCACCCGGGGCGTCGGCGGGGCTCAGCAACTCCTCGGCGGACTCGTGCAGCACGTACAGCCTGTCCCATCCCTGCCGCACCGTCTCAGCCAGCGGAACCGGCGGATGCACCGCCAACGGCTCCGTGCGGCCGCACTGCTTCTGAGACTCCTGGGCCGTGCGCCGCCAGCGTACTAGCCGGGTCTCGGCCTTCTCGTCGTCGATGCGCACGATGCACCGTTCCGCGATGACGGGCTGGAGCGCTCGAGCGCCGACCTCCGACGCCTTCTCGATGATTGGCTCCATCAGCCGCTTCTTCGGCAGAGAGACCAGCAGGGTCAGGTCGACCCGGGGGGCTGCGGGCTCGGGCACGTCATAGAGGACCCGCGCAACGACCTCGGCCGGCCCGGCGCGGAGGACCTCCAGCTCCAACAGCCGGCCCGGCCGCGAGGCCGCGAACCGGTCGCCAGCGCGGATCCGGAGGGCGCCCGAGATATGCGCCGCATCCGAACCCGCGATGGTGACCAACCCAGCCTCGTCGGGATCTGCAGGGAGGGCGAACCGCGGCATGGGATCGGCGGCCCCTACTCCGCCGGGGGCACCCGGAGAGCTGCGACGATCAGCCACTCGCCGGCGTCGTCCTCCGAGAACGGGAGGATGTAGGACACGAGCCCCACGAGCCGCTGCGACGCGGTCGCGCCGTCGGGCCCGAGGGAGACCATGGTCGTGGCCGTGAAGACTCCGCCGAAGCCCATCTCCATGACCATCTCCGGATTCGCCGAAGGAGAGAGCCCCGAGGCGAAACCTTCACCGGCCTCGAGGGCCTCCTCGATCTGCGCCGCCGTCGCCAGCTCCATTGCGCCCGTCTCCTGGTTGGCGGCCCCGAGCAGGGCGTTCTCGTGGCAGAGCTTCGTGAAGCCCACCATGTCGCCATTCGCCGTCAGGCCCTGGAGCTGCTGCCCGAACCGCTGGAGGCTAGTCATCATGTTCGGCTGCATCTCGCGCAGCGGCGCCGCGTTGGGATCCTCCTCGTTGATGGTTACCAACATCACCATGGCCGCGACCTTCCACGCGTCCTCCACTTCGACGAAGAGGGTCGCGAGGCGCACCTGCTGGATCACCGGGGGCGTCTCGGGCCCGAGGGTCATGGGCACGAGGGCGTAGGCCGCACCCTGGCCGATCCACGGTTCGAACTCACCGAGGGTGAAGTCGGTCGGAGTCGGGTGGGCGGCCGTCTGCTCCACGAACTCCGCTCGGCCCAGCACCTCGTCGAACGGGTCCGTGCGCACGACGCAGGGGTCGGTGATCAGCTCGCCGAGGGCCTCGGCATCCCCGGCCTGAGCGGCCGCGAGCAGGGCGTCCAGGGTGGCGGCGATCTCCTCGGCATCGGTCTGAGCACACGCGGCAAGCGGTAGCAGGAGCAGGGCCAAGCAGCAACTCCATCGTACGATCCGCATCTCGATCACGCCTCTCCTTATAAGGTTTCGACGTGCTCCACCTTGATCTCGAGCGCTCCAACGACCTCCATGACGCGCCAGACACTCTCGACGTCACCCCGCAGGAAGGTGATGTGCGTCGCATCCACGGGCCGACCCGAACGGGTTGGGTCGAGGGGCACCCAGCCGTTCTGCGCACCCAGCCAACTCTCAGCCCAGGTGTGGAAGTAGAAGGACCCCTGGGAGTAGACGACTCCCGTGCACAGCCGCGAGGGGATGCCCACAGCCCGGGCGAGGCCCGCGTAGAGGGCCGCGTAGTCCCGGCACACGCCGCGGCTGGACTCCAGGATCTGGGTCGACGTGCGGGCGGTGTCCATGATGCCCCCGAAGGTGGTGCGTGCATCCACCCACGCGTTGAGCGCCTCGGCGGCTCGGGCGGCGTCCTCGATCCCCGCCGTGACCTCGCGCGCCGCGCTTACGATCGCCGCATCTCCGCTCGTGATGAAGGCATCTGGCTCCACATACCGGCGCAGCTCCTCGGGCGCCTCGTAGCCCAGCGCTGGGCCGGCCACATCCTCGATCGCCTGGGCTTGAACGACGACGCGGTAGCCGCCATCCTCCAGGGGCGTCACCTCTTGCCGGCCCTCGATGGTGGGCATACCCTCCTCCAGGTCCAGGCCGCGAAGGGTCACCCCCAGGGCGCTGACGGTGCGCGGGTCGGGAAGCGGGGTCTCGACCGGCACGCCCAGGCCCGAGTCGACCGGGGGCAGATCGCCGGCCGAGGTCAGATCACGTGCCTCCTCCTCGCTCGTGAAGTCGAAGACGATGCCGAAGGCCCCCGTGCCCCGGACGAGCCGCCACTCCCGGTCGAGGCTCAGACTGTACGCCCCGGCCGAGAAGTTGCCGGACACTGTCCAGCCTCCGTCCTCCAGAGCGGTGAGCGTGGTCTGGGCGTACTGGATGCGGTCGGTGAGAAGGTTGAAGTAGACGGGGTTGGCCGGCGGGTCCTCGGGGGGCAGGGCGAGGAAGGAGAGTTCCCCCACGAGGGGCAGATCGGCGGGGAGATCCACGGTGAAGGTGGACTCGCCGTCGTAGGAGTGGCGCGTCACCGTCGCCGTGGTCTCCGAGAAGACGATGATCTTGCGCGTCGGCTCGGCGCCCGCGGGGATGACGGCCTCCACCCGCTTCGGCCGTCCGGCGCTATCCACCCACTGGACGATGGAGATCTCCATATCCATGGGGACGCCCAGATTCGCCATGCGGGCCGTGACCTCGATGCCCATGCGGAGAAGGCCGGCGTACTCGCCCTCGGCCTCCACCGTGGAGGTCAGGTGAGCGAAGCCTATCTTCTGTTCACCCCAGAGGATGGCGGCCCACTCATCGCGCTCACGGGGTTCGGGCGCCTGGGCCCGGCACGCGAGGATGGGCGCGCATAGGCAGATCAGGCCGCAGAGAAGCGCCGTGCGAGCCACTGCTAGAGGTCTCATGGAATTGCCTCCTCGCCCCTACTGTGGGGCTGGCGCAGCCGGTATCAGTTCCACCTCGTGGCTCAAGCGGAACACATGGTGCCCGCCCGGGTGGAGCCCAGGCCTCTCGCTGAGTACGATGGTCTGCGGGTCCGTCCGGCCCAGACCCGTCGCGGCGCCGTAGGACTCGGGCGGGATGACGTAAGAGCTACGGCCGGGCGCGGTGTCCCCGGGCGACTTCAGGAGCTGCTCGAACGCCTGGCGCCCCATCCGCTCGATGAGGGCGGGGGCGACAAGCTCGACCCAGAAGTCCTCCTTGCGCGTGTCCAAGTTGACGTGGGCTTCCTGGAAGCTCTGGTCCGTTGGGTCGGGCAGGTGCGGACGCAGGCGGCCCTGGGCGTCTTCCTTCCACTGGTTCTGCATGGACCACTCCAGGAGCGCCGTGGCGAGGATGCGGAGGTTCCGCTTGCTCTGGGTGACGGCCGCCTGCTCGCGGGTGCCGAGCTCGAAGAACCGGATCTCGCCGCCCGATGCCACGGCGACGATGTGGCCAGTGGGGTCAGGCGTCATCTCGAAGGCGAGATCGACGAGCATGGGGTCCGACCACTGGGGCTCCAGAACGCTCTCCTGCCCGGGGCCGAGGGGCAGGAGCCGTATCGTCGGCGGCTTGGGGTTGGCGGGGTTGGGGCGCGGATTCTGGAGCGCCACGAGAGCGCGGTCGCCGTCGACCCACCGGGCATACTCGTAGGCGCCCTCATCGCTCGAGCCGCGGATGCGCCGTAGGCCGCGACCCTCCACGGTGAACAGCCAAAGCTCCCGAGCCGAAGGTGGCGACGTGAGGCTCAGCGTCATCACGAGTTGCGACTCATCGCTCGACCACGCGAAGGAGTCGATCCACTGAACGTTGGCGGGCAGCGGGATCAGTTCCATGGTCTGCGGGGCCGTCGCCCAGCCTGCGGCGTCCTCCCAGAGGGTGAGAAGGCCGACCTGGGGCTCCTTCCTGGGACGGCCTTCGGCCACCGCCTTGAAGTGGCCGTAAACGAAGGCCAGCCGGCCCGAAGGGGAGAGCACGAGGGACCGGGGAAGCCCCTCGCCGACCGAGGTCCAGCCAGCGGCAACCCGAACGGCCTCACTCCACTCCGCCTCGGGGTCGATCAGGCAGATCTGCGTGTCCCCTTGAGCGTCGCCCTGCGCGTCCCGCACCGCGATGAAGCGCTGGGGCGGGCCTGGCGCCCAGATGAGATCCATGAAGCCGCCGCCCCGGGTCACCCGTTCGGCTGTGCCCCCATCGAGCCGTGAGATGACGATGTCACCGGACCCGGGCCGCTGGGGGTCGAGTTCTACGTAGGCGAGCCGCGTGCCATCGGGGGACCAGGCGGGGTACGCCCCGGGGGCGTCCATTGTGACCCGCTGCCACGTCAGATCCACAAGATCGAGGACCGCGATGTCGCGCCGCGTCTCCTGGGTGGAGATGTGGGTCCACTCGGTGTAGGCGATCCGGTCGCCCGTGGGCGACCACACGACCTCGCCGCGGTTAGTGCTGATGAGCGGACCTGCTGCGATGACGCTCTGGCTGGGGGGCGCCGTAGAGTCCTGGGCGAACGCCAGGGCGGCGGAGAGTGCCAAGGTGATCGTGGCTGCAAGCCACCGGCTCAACATCATGAGCCCTCCTTCGGTCAGGCAGAGATAACGGCTTGGGCGGGCGATCTGGCCCCCGCCTATGCTAACGCGGCGAAGGGCCGCCTTGTTCCGTGCTTCCGCCCCGTCGCGCCGCGTCCCCTATGCTACAATCCGCGTGATCAGATGGAGAGGATGACCGCCCGTGTCGCGTTTCGACTCTGACTTCACCCGCCGCCTGCTCGATAAGGCACGAGGCACCTTCGGCTCGATGGACGCCGTCCGTTGTTTCGTGGCTCCGGGCCGCGTCAACTTGATCGGTGAGCACACTGACTACAACGACGGCTTTGTGCTGCCCGCCGCCCTCGACTTGGCCCTGGTCGCGCTTCTCGCCCCACGGGAGGACAACAAGGCCATCGTCGTCTCCATCGACAAGGGACCGGATGACGAGTTCGCTCTGGACAACATCCCGAGACTTCCCAACCACGAGTGGACGAACTACGTTCGAGGCGTCGTGCTGGCCCTCCAGGCCAAGGGGGGGCAGATCGGCGGCTTCACTATGGTGGTCGGCAGCACCATCCCCGTAGGCTCGGGGCTCAGCTCCTCGGCAGCCCTGGAGGTGGCCACGGGCTTCGGCCTAGGGAAGCTCTTTGGACCCGAGCTGTCGGGGCCCGAACTCGCAACGATGTGCCAGCGCGTCGAGAACGAGTTCGTGGGCGTCAACTGCGGCATCATGGATCAGTTCATCGTGGCCAACGGCCAGGCCGATCACGCTCTGTTCCTGGACTGCCGCGATCTCACGACCGAGCATGTGCCCATCCCCTCCGATCTGGCCATCGTCATCTGCGATACCCGGCACCCCCACGCCCTCACCGACGGGCCGTACAACGAACGGCGCGCGAGCTGCGAGGAGGCCGTGGAAGCCATCGCCGCCGACCAACCGGCGGTCACGGCGCTGCGCGATGCGGACATGGATCTTCTCAACCAGGCGCGGGGCCGCATGTCCGAGCCCGTCTATAAGCGAGCGCGGCATGTCATCACCGAGAACCGCCGTGTCCTCGACTCCGTCCGAGCGCTGAAGCAGGGGGACGCCGTTACCTTCGGCAGGCTGATGAACGAGAGCCACGACAGCCTGAAGGACGACTACGGGGTGAGTTGCGACCAACTGGACCAGATGGTGAACATCTGTCGCGGCGTCGACGGGGTCCTGGGCTCCCGATTGACGGGCGCCGGCTTCGGGGGCTGCACGGTCACCCTCGCCCGCACCGACGCTGTCGAGCGGCTGAGCGAGGCAGTCCTCACCCAGTACCCCGTTCAGCCCGAGGGGCCCGCCTTGGTCTATCGGTCGCGTGCCATGGCCGGGGTCCGGGAGGAGGACCCTAAGGCGATCCTCGGCGATCTCTGAGGCCGGACCTTGGAGCCCTTCGGCGGCGGTTGGAGCGCCGGGTATGCCCCTCGCTGATGACATCCCCGTGAACGACCAGGTCACCCTGCCTGGCCACGAGTTGTGGTTGGAGTTCTCCCACGCGTCGGGCCCGGGCGGTCAGAACGTCAACAAACTCAGCACCCGGGCGACCCTCTGCTGGTCCGTGGACGCCAGCGGAGCCCTCACGCCGGAGCAGAAGCGACGAGTCAGGACGAGGCTCCGGAGCCGGATCAGCGTCGATGGGGTGCTGCGGGTCTCCTCGTCTCGGCGCCGCTCCCAACTGGCCAACCGCAGGGAGGCGGAACGGCGCCTCGCGGAGCTTCTGGCCGAGGCCCTTCAGAAACCGAAGCCGCGGATACCCACCAAGCCCTCCCGGGCGAGTCAGGAGCGGCGGTTGAGCGCGAAGAAGCGGCGCGGCGATCTGAAGCGGGCTCGGCGAGCGGTCCGCGACTGGTAGCCTACTCGGGCAGCAGCGGCTCCACGATGTCGGTCCAGAGCGCGTACCCCGCTTCGCTGAGGTGAAGGCCATCCTCCAGGTAGAGCTCCGGCCTCGGGGTGCCGCCCGGGCCGAGAAGGATCTCGTTCGTGTCGACGTAGTGCATCCATTCGTGGTCCCGTATCACCACATTGATCAGGCAGTTCGCCCGCCGCATCTCGTCGACCACGTCCCATCGCGCGGCGCTTGGCTTGATGGGCAGGTAGTAGAGCGGGGTACCCGGGAGCTTCTCCTCGACGAGCGCCGCGAACCGCACGAAGCCGTCGCGAACCTGCTCCGCCGGTCGCCCTCCCGCAATGTCGTTGTCGCCCTCGTAGAGGAAGATGGCCCGTGGTCGGTACGGGGCCACGATCCGATCGAAGAAGTAGACCGCATCGGACATGGTGGAACCGCCGAAGCCGCGGTTGATGATGCCCCGATCGGGGAACCACTTATCCGTGTTCCACATCCGGATGGACGAGCTGCCGACGAACAGGATCTGCCTCTCGGGGGGCATGGACTCCGCGTCCTGGGCCTCAAAGGCTCGAATGTCGGCTTCGAAGGGGTTCGGCGGCGGCGCTTTCTCCGCAGGGTCGGCGACACCGACGCCATAGGTAACGGAGAACGCGAACGCACCAAGCATGAGGACCCTCCAGGCCATGTCGTCATCCCCTTGGCGTAATCGAGAAGCTCGGTCGGCGGACCACACCCTTGCCGACCGGCAGGGCCTCTTCGCTCCGGGGGGAATAGGGTCCTCCCCGGCATACCGCCGGCGGAGGGAGGACGGGGGAGATATGGATCATCAGTTCGAGGGCCGATGTGTCGCGGTCACGGGCGGCTGCGGCTTCATCGGCGCGAACTTGCTCCTCACTCTCGTCCCTCGCCATCCTGCGGCGCGCTTCGTGAACCTCGACTGCCTCTCTTACGCCGCGGACCCGGCACGGGTCGCGGCCATCGAGGCCGCGCCCAACTACACATTCGAGCGGCTGGATATTCGCGACCGCGAGGGCGTGGCCGAGTCCTTCGGCCGGCACGACATCACCGACGTCATCCACCTAGCCGCCGAGAGCCATGTGGACCGCTCTCTCTACGACCCCGCGGTGTTCGTGGAGACGAACGTCCTGGGCACTTTGAACCTCTTGGACGCCCTGGTGGCTCGGGGGAGGCACGGCCGGTTTCTCCACGTCTCGACCGATGAGGTCTACGGGAGCTTGCCCCTCGATAGCGCGGAGCGGTTCCGAGAGTGCAGCCCCTACGATCCCAGCTCGCCCTACTCGGCCTCGAAGGCGGCCTCCGACCATCTCGCCCGCGCCTACCACCGCACCTACGGCCTTGATGTGGTCGTCACCAACTGCTCGAACAACTACGGCCCTTGGCAGTTCCCCGAGAAGCTCATCCCCCTCATGATCTCGAACGCCTTGGAGGGACGCGAGCTGCCCGTCTACGGCGATGGGTGCAATGTACGGGACTGGATCCACGTGAGCGATCACTGCGAGGGGCTCGAGGCGGCTTTTCTCCGAGGCGAGCCCGGCGGCACCTACAACCTGGGCGCTGACGCCGAGCGAAGCAACCTCCAGGTGGTCCAGGCCATCTGCGATCTCGTAGACGCCATGGCCAGCCCCCTTCCCTCGGGGGCGTCACGGCGGAGTCTGATCCGCTTCGTGGCCGATCGCCCTGGCCACGACCTGCGGTACGCCATCGACGCCTCCCTGGCGCGATCTGAGCTGGCCTGGGCGCCACGGCGGCGCTTCGAGGAGGGGCTGGCCGACACGGTCAGCTGGTATCTCGAGAACCGAGACTGGGTGGCGGCATGCTGCGGTGGTGGGGCCTTCGTAGACCACTACGCCCGTCACTATCGCCCCGGGAAGGGTGGCTCGGCATGACCGGCCGCGTGCGCAAGGGGATCATCCTGGCGGGGGGCAGCGGGACTCGGCTCCACCCCCTCACGGACGTAACCAGCAAGCAATTACTGCCCGTCTACGACAAGCCGATCATCTACTACCCACTGACCACGCTGATCCAGGCGGGCATCGACGACATCCTCATCATCTCCACCCCGCGGGACCTGCCATCCATCGAGCGGCTCCTGGGAGATGGCGCGCGGCTGGGGATCCGTTTGCACTACACGGAGCAGCCTCGCCCCGAGGGGATCGCCCAGGCCTTCCTCATCGGCGAGGAGTTCATCTCCGGGCAGCCCGTCACCCTGATCCTGGGTGACAACCTGTTCTACGGTGACCTGGAGGGCTTCCGCGAGGCTTTGAGCGCGGGGAGCGGGGCGGCAATCTTCGGTTACCCCGTCGCCAACCCATCGCGCTACGGCGTGGCCGAGGTGGATGCCCAGGGCGCGGTTCTGTCCATCGAGGAGAAGCCATCCGAGCCCAGGAGCAACCTGGCCGTGGCGGGGCTCTACGTCTACGACGAGCAGGTGTGCGAGCTGGCGCGGGAGCTGCGGCCGTCGGCGCGGGGGGAGCTGGAGATTACTGATCTGAATCAGGCGTACCTGCGCCTGGGGCGGCTACGGCTATACCGTCTGAGCCGGGGCACCGCGTGGCTTGACACAGGGACCTTCGAGAGCCTCCTCGCAGCCTCGATGTTCGTGGGCACCATCGAGCAGCGGCAGAGCGTGCGTATAGGTTGCCCCGAGGAGGCGGCGCTGCGGGCGGGGTTCGTGAGCCCGGAAACGATGATGCAAGCGCTTACTGACGCCCCTGCAAGCGCTTACACAACGTATATCCGCATGGTCTGTGAGGAGATCGCGAGCGGCGTCTAGCTACCCCACAGGAAGCCTTCGAGTGCGGGCAGATCGCTGAAGTCGGGCACGATGAGGTGGGCGCCGGCCCGGATGAGCCGTGCCCGTCGGGCGGGGTCGGGCTTCGAGTCGCGAGCGGGACTCGCGGCAACCCCGACGGCGATGGCGCCGGCGGCTCGCGCGAGGCGTATCTCAACGGGGCCGTCGCCGAAAACGGCCAGCTCGGGCCCCGAGAGCTGATGGCGCTCGAAGAGTTCGCGGATGAACGACTCCTTGGAGAAGTCCTGGTAGGTGCGGAGAGCGCCGAAGATGCCGCCATCGATGAGGGGGGCAATCCCGACGCACGCCGCCTCGCGCCGGACATCGGGCTGGTCGGTGCCGCTGGCGACGTAGAGCGTGACAGCGCGGTCTCGGAGGCGCTGGATGAACTCCAGCGAGCCGGGCACCCGATGCGCCGCAGAGTCCTCCGTGCCCGCCTCGAGTGCCTCGACGGTGTCGCGGATCACCTCATGGAGCCGGCCAATGTAGATGTCCTTATAGCCCTGAGCGTCGAGGATCCGATCCGGGGGGACCTTGCCGTGAGCGCGGACCATCTCGACCAGATGCTCCATCTGGAGGATGGTCTGGATGCCCGTGGATTCGTCGATGTATTCCAGGACCTCGGCCTCGATCTTGGGGGTGGGGGGCTCGCCAGGGGCGATGGCCTCGCACATGACAGGCGCCATGACTCGCTCCCAGCCCTCACGTATGAGGGAGACGGTGCCATCGAAATCGAAGAGGGCGTGCTGTATGCCCGCTCCACGGGGCGGGGTGTCGAGGATCTCCAGATAGGACATTCGCTCATCCTTTAGAGCTCGGCCGAGAGGCCCTGAGCCATCTTGATCTCGTGGTCGTGGTTCACGGTGAAGGCGGTGCGGTGGGTCACATAGTCGATGAGGGTCGCCGCGCCCGGATGGCCGTTCCCGCTGCGCTTCATGCCACCGAAGGGCAGATGAACCTCGGCCCCGATAGAGGGGAGGTTCACGTAAAGGAGCCCTACCTCGAGCTCCTCGCGGCACTCGCGCCACTTCCGGTAGTCCTCTGTGATGACCGCCGCCGCCAGCCCATAGGGGACCTCATTATGGATGCGGATCGCCTCATCGAGCCCGTCGACGGGGAGGATGGCGACATGGGGAGAGAAGGCCTCCTCGTTGAGCACCCAGGAGTCGTCGCGGTACTCGCCCCGGTAGACGAAGGGGGAGACGAAGTAGCCGTGCTCGTGCTCACCTCCGGTCAGCCGACCGCCATCCAAGAGGACTTCGAAGCCCTCCTCACGGGCTCGGGCGTTGTGCCGCTCGAACTTCTCGCGCCCCTGCTCGTTCACGAGGGGCCCGGTGAAGACATCGCGGTCCATGGCGTTGCCAATCCTGAGGCGCTGGCTCGCGTCCAGGAAGCGCTCGGTGAACTCCGCCTCGCGCGTGCGGTCGACGAGGATGCGGCCGACGGAGACGCAGCGCTGGCCGCTCGTCTTGTAGGCGCTCATGACGGCCGCGGGGATGGCGATGTCCATGTTGGCGTCGTCGAGCACCAGCAGCTGGTTCTTCCCACCCAGCTCGCAGGCGGCGAACTTGGTGGGATCGGTGGCGACGAACTGCTGGATCGACTGGCCCACGGCGAAGGAACCGGTGAAGAGGATCAGTCGGGTGTCAGGATGGTGGGTGAGCACCTCGCCGCAGTCGGGTCCTCCGCCGTGGATGACGTTCACCACGCCCTTCGGGAAGCCGGCCTCATCCAAGAGCTGGGCAAGCTTATACCCGCAGGCTGAGGAGTAGGGCGAGGGCTTGAGGACACACGTGTTCCCCTCCAGAACGGCGGGCAGCACCTCCCAGAGCGGAATGGCGACGGGGAAGTTCCAGGGCGCGATACAGACGGTGACACCCTTGGGCTTCCGAATGATGTAGGCGTCCTTGGCGGGGATCTCGGACGGGACCACGAAGCCGTTGGGCTGCCGCGCGTAGCCCGCCACGAACTGGGTCATGTGGATGGCCTCGATGACGTCGGCGTAGGACTCGTTCCACTGCTTGCCCACCTCGCGGGCGCAGAGTTGGATCAGCTCGTCCCGGTCGCGCTTCAGGAGCTGGGCGAAGTTGTCGATGATCTCGCCCCGGTTGATCCTGGAGAGACGCTTCCACGAGGGGAATGCGGCGCTGGCGGCGGCGATGGCCTCGTCGGCCTCGGCCTTGCCCGAGGCGGGGAAGACGCCCACGGTCTCACGGATATCCGAGGGGTTCACCGACTCGAAGGTCTCGGACGCATCGCGCCACTCGCCGTTGATGTAGTTCCTGCCTTGGATCACGGTCACGCTGGCACCTCCTAGGGGCGCGCCCGTCGGGCGCTCAATGGGCCATTCTACCTCATGGGCTCAGGGCCTGCGTCCTGGGCAGGGCGGGGGCCACCGATTGGGGAAACGCGGGTCACACCATTGTCTCGAACGGGATCGGAGGCGCTCATGCGCGCGAAAGCCCTGGTGTGCAGCGCATCTCGTGAGTTCCAGTTGGAAGAGGTGGAGATCGGCGAGCCAGGTCCCGGCCAAGCCCTCATCCGGACCATTTGCTCCGGGGTGAGCATCGGCACGGAGTTCGCCCTGATCCGGGGCCGGATCTCCTGGGGGCCCTATCCCCTCTGCACGGGCTACCAGGGGGTCGGGGTGATCGAGGCGGTGGGATCGTCCCTGGAGAGCTTCGCCGTGGGCGACCGGGTCTACTACCGGGGGCACATGGGGTCGATGTCGCTGGAGGGGCAGATCGTCTCGCCTGTCTCGGGCACTCACTGCAGTCACGTCATCGCGGGGACGCACGCCACCCATGGCATGGACCGGTTGCCGGAGGGGGTGCCCGTCGAGGAGGCGAGTTGCTTCGTAATGCCGGCGGTCGGGCTGCTGGGAGTGGACATGGCGCAGCCCAGGGTGAGCGACCGCGTGATCGTCTACGGTGTGGGCGCCATCGGCCTGGGAGCGGTCGCGTGGCTCGCCTTGCGCGGCTGCACCGTCACTGCCATCGACATCGATCCCGTGAGGCTCGAGGTGGCCCGGAGGCTCGGGGCCGATCACCTCATCGACGCCTCGTCCTCAGATGTCGCCGCGGAGGTGGCGCGCCTCTGCCCCGGCGGGGCGGACGTGGTGTTCGAGGCATCGGGCAACCGCGAACTGGTGGGTCCGGCCATCGAGATGTGCCGGACGGAGGGCACCTTCGTGTGGCAGGGCAACTACGGCGAGGAGCCGCTGCCCTTCCGTTTCCTCCCGCCCCATGGCCGACGGTTGACCATGAAGTTCCCCTGCGATGACGGCTATGGTCCGAACCGTCGGGCAGTGATGAAGAACCTGGCCATGGGGTCGCTTCGCTGGGGCGAGACGATCACCCACCGGGTGTGCGCGGAGGAGGCCCCTGGCTTCTTCTCTGATATCGAGCGCGGCATCCGGAGCGACGTGATCCAGGCCGTCGTGCATTGGAGCGACGAGTAGGCGCGAGCCCCGGTCTGGGAGTCAAGAGGGCATGCCCTCTTGCGGGGCATGGGGCGGAGCACATAGGTCGCCGGGCGCCGCTACAGGACCTCGGCCGCGGCCTGATTGATGCGCTTGATGAGCGCCGTCACCTCCGCCCGCTTTCGGTCGGGGTGGTTCCCGATCATCACGGTGCGACTGAGGATATCCAGGGACCGCTGGCACATCCCCTTCGGGTACTTCCGCCGGCACTTCCTATTCTGGGGCAGGTTGTACGGGTTCAGGGCGGGGTGGTGGGCGCCCTGGTGGTCGAGGACCGGATCCCACTCGGTGAAGACGTGCCGGCCCGTCTTGCCCGTGACGGTGCCGCCCGTGAGGGAGGCGAAGGCGTCGGCGGCCGGCTCCGACGGGAGGGTGTACACGACCTGCGCGCCGCACTCCCACTCGGGGCTCCGCGAGGGAGCGGGCGTCAGCCCGGTGTCCGCGGTCTCCTCGAGGATGCGCTTCTTCTGCTTCCGTAGGGCTCGGATCATCGAGGGGAGCCGATCGAGCTGGACGTTCATGAGGGCGCCCTCGATCTCCGACGCCCTCGATCCCGTGGCGGCGAAGGGGCGGAAGTCCTCTTGCCGACCGGTCCAGTAGAAGCTGCAGCAGTCGACCATGCACGCGGCCCTCGCGGCGGCCTCGTCGTCGTCCGTGACGAAGGCGCCGCCCTCGCCGGCGGTCATATTCTTGTAGTAGTTGAAGCTGAAGGCGCCGGCATGGCCGATGCTGCCCAACTTCCGCCCCTCGTATCCACCGCCAACGGCTTGGCAGGCGTCCTCGATGACGAGGAGGTCGTGTTTCCGGGCGACTGCCATGAGGCCATCCATGTCGCAGGAGAGGCCCCACATGTGGACGGGGATGACGGCGCGGGTCTGGGGCCCGACGGCCTCATCGACGGACTGGGGGCAGAGGGTGAGGCTCTCGTCGATGTCGACGATGATGGGGATGGCCCCGACCGAGAGGACGGAGATGGCGGTGGCCATGTAGGTCTGGGCGGGGACGATGATCTCGTCGCCCGGTCCGAGACCGAGGCCGCCGAGAACGGCCGTCAGCGCGGTGGTGCCGCTGGAGGTCATTCGGCAGTGTTTGGCGCCCACATACTTGGCGTAGCGCTTCTCGAACCTCTCGCACTCGCCGCCGATGTGGTAGCGGAACAGTTCGCCACTGAGGAGGACTCTGGCAACGGCGTCGACTTCTTTCTGGCCTACTCGGTACATGGGGTACAATCCCTCCAGCTCGGTGACGGTTACGCGCTAGGGTTCGGGCGATGCGCGCTCATACCTGTCGCCGAGGCAGCATCGAGAGCCGGACTCGGCGCGGCGCCGCAGGTCGGCTCGGTAGGCCGCGGAGGGAACTATGGGTGGCCGCCAACAACCGGCGGTACGGCCGGGCTGCTGGCTCTTCATCCTGCTCAGCAGTGGGCTGCTGCTCGGCATCTTCGCGGGCTGGATCCCCGTACCAACACCGATAGCGGAGCAGGGCGAGCGGATCCTGGGCTCGGTCCCCGTCCAGGAGATGCTCGGCACGGGGCCGGGCGACGCGCCGGTTCGCGTCGCGCTCGATGAGGCTGAGCGGGAGCGGATCCGTACGGCGCTGTTCGAGGCGATCAATCGGGACCGGCTTGCCGCGGGCCTGCCGCCCGTAACGCTGGACGATCGTCTGATGGCCCTGGGGGACTCCCACTGCGAGGAGATGGTGAGGGGAAGGTTCGCCTCCCACTGGAGCCTCGATGGCCTCAAGCCGTACCACCGCTACAGCCTCGCGGGCGGCTCGGGCCACCACGAGCAGAACGTCGCTTGGCGGCGAGATTCGCGCGGCTACGCGGACGCGGACCGTGCACTGGCTGACTGCCTGGCCTCCCATGGGGAGATGATGGCGGAGCGGCCGCCCAACGATGGCCATCGGCAGACGATCCTGAGCCCCAAGGTGGACCGGGTGGGGATCGGGCTCGCGGTGGAGGGCGAGTACCTCGCCTTCACCCAGGAGTTCGCGTCCGATGCGGTCCGGTTCCTGGAGCCCGTGTCGCGTCGGGTCGAGCCGAAGGGCCGGGTTCGAGTCGTCGTCGAGGTGCCCGCGGGTCAGGAGCTCTCCATGGTCGTCCTGCGGCGCGAGCGGCCGCCTCGGCCCCTGACGGGCACGCAACTGATGGCGCGGGGCAGTTACGCCTACGAGGGCGAGGATGTGCTGCACCTGCGGCCGGCGCTGGGCCCGGGCTGGAAGTACGCCGATGGCTCCACGGGGGAGATGGCTCGGCGCGGACAGGTGTACACGGGCGAGTTCGATATGCCCTCGGTGCGAGGGCTCTACACACTCCTGGCGGGGGTAGATGGGGAGGTCCGAGCCGCGGTCACCCTGGCCTGCCCGGGGGATCTGGTCGACGGTTCGCGTTACCTCTGGCCCTAACCGCCCAGGCTGCGGAGGTACTCACTGAACGGCTTCCCTACGAAGCTATCCCCGCGCCGGACACTGTCGGCGGCGAGGTAGGGCAGAATGGGCCGGTCGTCGGTGTGCCGCGGCGGGTCCCAGCCTGCCGGCACGCGGAGTGGGCCAGCGTAGAGGCTCAGAGCCTCGCCGGGGTCGTCCAGGAGGGGATCATCGGGAACCGGGGACACCCGCGTCCGCGGAGGGCGGCTGCCTCCTCCCACGAGGGCGATGATGGGTCGGTCTGGGGTGTCATCGCCGCGGAACACCTGAGCATCGGGAAAGACCGACAGGAACGTGCGAGCGACGATGGCGTACTCCCGCTCAGCCAGTTGGTACATGGGCAGCCAGAGCCAGAACACGCCGCCGGGGGCCAGCCGGCGGCGAGCGGTCCTCAGGAAGTCGGCGCTGTAGAGGGCGCCCGCGGACTCCTGCCACGGCAGGACCAGATCGCAGACGATGATGTCGTAGGCTTCCCCCTCCGCCTCCAGCGCCAGACGGCCATCCTCCGGCACGAGCCGAGTGCGCGGATCGCGCAGCACGGCGCCGTTCTCGTGAGAGAAGAAAGCGGCGGCCTCGATGACCTCGGGAACGATCTCGTAGACGGTCAACCGCTCGACGGGATGATCCAGGGCGGCGCCGGCGGTAATGCCCGTGGCTAGGCCGATGCAGGCGACCCGGCGGGGCGCTCTGTGGAGCAGTAGCGGGAGGTGCATCTGACGGCGCTCAAGGGTGGCGCTTCGGGTGCCCCCCAGGCGGTAGTGGCCGTCCAGGGTCATCAGCCGCTGACCGCCCGATTCGTGAACACGGAGCATTCCCGACGGGGTGTGGGTCGCGTACAGGATCCCGGGCGGCAGGGGCCGCATCGGCCGGAGGAGGCCGTTGCCGGCGAGCACCAGGCCGGCGGCAACGACGAGCGTGCCGAAAGCGGCGAGGGTTATGGTGGGGGAGGTGCGCCTGACCCGACCGAGAGCCCCAATCGAGAGCAGGCCGTAGCCTGCCGCGACGAGGCCGACGGCGCCCGTGAGGCCCAGAGCGGGGAGGACCGCCTCGGCGGTCACGATGCCGGCGACCGCGGCGGCCAGGGCGTTCCAGGCCAGGGCGCGTCCGAGGAACGCCGCCTTGGGCCCATGGCGCGCCTCCAACAGGGCCAGAGTCAGCGGCAGCGCCATGCCGGCAAGCAGGCATATGGGGAACACCGTGATGAGGGCCAGGCTGGCGACCCGGGTCACGTATGCGCCCGCCGTGCAGCCCGCCGTGAGATACTCCATGCGGGTGACCGAGAAGAGGATCGACGGGCTCGCCATGACGAGCAGCCCCGCGAGAGCCATAGCCCCCGCGAGGACATGTCGAGGGTGAAGGCGCGTCTTGAGGCTGGTGGCCGTCAGCGCGGCCCCGAGGGCCAGGCCGCCGATGGCCACCAAAAGCATCGACGCGAAGCTGTAGACACAGTTCTGGAGCACCTGGGCGAGCAACCGGGTGCAAAGCACCTCCAGGGCGATGGTCAGCGCGCCCGAGCCCGCCGCCAGGGCGAGGAGATCGCCACTCCCCGACAGGGCCGAGGGGTGGATGACGGTCCGAGGGAGCACGACTCTCGCTCCCAGCCCGGCGGCGAGGGTAGCCACGGAGCCGCTCAGGAGCATGGTTCCGGCCAGGGTCTTACTCGCGCCGAGGGCGGGGATGGCCCAGAAGCCCGCGGCGCCGATACCGAGGAACGCTCCCAGAAGGTTGGCGCTGTAAATGCCCACCGTGCGACTGCCGGGGCGCGCAGGGTCCTCGACGGCGCGCATGAGGGTGGGGAGGGTGGCGCCCATGGCGGCCGTCGCGGGCAGCATGGCGGCGACGGCCAAGGAGAGGGTAAGCGCGGCCGCCCAGGGGCTGCCGAGGCCGAAGGCCTCAACGCCCCATGCGTACGCCTGGCCGATCGCCCCGCGAGCGGCGGGTACCAGCGGCGCGACGAGGCCGATGGCCATCTCGAGTAGGCCGAATAGAAGCAGGGGATATCGGACCCGATCTCCCATGGGCGCCACGACCCGGGCGCCGACCGCAGAGCCCAGGAAGTAGGCGGAGAGCACCAGGCCCGCCGCCCGGGCCGAGGAGCCGAAGGGAATCGAGAGCCAGCGGAACCAGAGAAGCTCGTACGTCAGGCCTGCGGCGCCGGATAGGACGCAGGCCAGCAAGCAGAGCCGGTAGGTCCATCGCCCCGGCCCTTGTCCGGCGGCGCTCACTCCCGCCGATCCAGGTCGACGTTGCCACCACACTGAGGACACACCAGGACGCGCTCGCGGACAGGCAGGCTCGCCCCGCAGTAGGGACAGGAACGCTGCACCTTGCGGGCAGTGACCGCCTTGATGAGCCACTCCGTCCGCCCGGTGCGCTCTGCCAAGCCTTTGGCCGCCATGCGGTTGAGCGTCTGGGAGGCCTCCTCGGGGGAGAACCCGACCCACGCGGCGACCTCGCCCTCGGTCACCGTGCCGTCGGTGCCCCGGGCCATGTCGATGATGGATTCCTCCACCCGGTCGGGCCGCAACCGCAGCCTCCGCGTCAGGATCAGCACGGCGGGCACGAGTTGCACGATAGCGATCGCGAAGAGAACGAGGGCGATGGCGACGCGGCCCCCCGACTTCGAGCCGCCAGCAAGGCTTGCCACGCCCCAGAGGGCTCCCCCGCAGACGAAGGCCGTCGCCTCGAGGATCCACGCAATGAGCAGCGCGGTGACGCATCCCTGGTTCTTCACAAGGGCATCCTCCCTAGGCGTTCCAACGCTCCGTACCAGCGGAGAGGGCGTCGCCCATCTCAGTGAACATCCGCTCAATGGCGTCGCCCGAGAGCTGCCGGTCGATGACGCCACGGATAGCCTGCACGAAGGAGGCGGGATGGGCGGCCATCTGGCGCTCGTTCACGATGTACTGGGAGAGTTGCGTCCAGTAGCCGTGGAAGCTGATGACGGGGTCGGGGATGTCGAGGACGAGCTTGGGCAGCTCGCTGTGAGCGTCCTGTTCGGCCCGGACCGAGCCCACGCTCTCCCGGAACCCATCCAATCCCTGGCCGATCCCTGAGAGCATGCCGAGCATCTCGGCGCCCGCCTGGAGAGCCTTCTCTTGCTCGTCCAGCACGTCATCCGAGAGGCGGTCGATCTCGGCGAGGAGGGCGTCCAGCTCGGAATGGCCCGTCGGCGGGGGCTCGGCGGCGCCTTGGACCATGCTGAAGAGGGCCCTGCGCTCCGCCTCGCCGCCCGCATCGTCGCGGATCTTCGCCAAGTCCTGCCTCATCCGCGCGACGCGCAGTTGGGCGGCCTGCCACTCGGTCTGAATGGCCTGCTCCTCCTCCGTGGCCGTCTGGAGCACGGTGACCCACTCGGACCGCACCTTGTCCAGAGCCCTGGCCACCGCGGCCAAGCGCTTGTCCAGGGCTAGGAGCTTCTTGCCCCGCTCCTGGATCGCGCGCTTCCGGAAGAGCAACCCGAACCACTTGGCCATACGCGCGATCTCGGCATCGAGGTCGTCTGACTCCTGGTCTAGGCGCGCCAGGTCAGCTTTGAGCGCCTCCTCGCGCGCATCCAGCTCCGGGTTCGTGGAGCGGAGGCCTGCTCGGATCTCCGCGACCCGGGCCAACTTCTCATCGGCCTTAGCCTGCTCGGCCCCGATGAGTTCGTCGAGAACGGTCGCCTCGGTCTCGAGAGACGCGGATTCCTGATCCACTCGGGCGTCCCAGTCGGCCACAAAGCTCCCATCGAGCTCGGATCGGGCGGTCCTGAGCACCTGTCGCGCCCGCTCCACCAGGTCCTGGCGTTCGAGGCGTGTGCGTTCCCGGGCGTCGTTGAGGGCCTGCTGCACCTCCTCGATCTCCCGATAGAGTTCAGCCACATGCGCCTGCGCATCGGTCACGAACCTCTCGAACTCGTGGATACTCAACCGAGCCATGGCCTACTCCCTTCGAGCCTTGCCAGGAGTCGCATTCACCGCGCCCACGCCGAAAACGCGTCCTCCGACCCGCCTCCGGAAGGACCAGAGACGGTCTCCGAGCTTCGAGCCGAGGCGCCCGTTCGCGCCGGGCCTCGCGTGGTCGATCTCGGCGAAGCTCTTGCGGTCATCCCAGTAGAGGGGACAGGCCCCGTAGCAGAGGGCGTAGTACGGGCACTCCGAGCAGCCCGGCGGGGCTGCCGCCTTGGATCGCCAGTACCGCGCGTTCGGCCCGCGCCACACGTCCTCGAAGCCCTCCTCCAGCAGGTTCCCCACGCCGGCCTCGAAGCTCGAACAGGGAAGGACATCCCCGGCGGGGTTGACTGATAGGAGGCTCTCGCAGCAGGCGCAGGTGGAGGACGAGACCCCGTACTGCATGGGGTTGAAGAGGCAGAGGGGCGTGGGGGAGTACCAGACGGGCTTGATGCCCAGGCTCTGCGCCAAGTCGAACACCGGCGGCGCCAGGTCAGGGAGTTCGCTGTAGTCGATGCGCATCTCGGGATCGCTGAGTGAGGCGCCGGTGCGGATGACGATGTTCATCGAGAAGTACTCCGAGAGCAGCTCGCGCACTAGGAACTCCACGAGTTCCGCGAGGTGATGCTTGTTGGGCCCACAGATGGTGGTGTTCGTGTGGGTGTGGATGCCCGCCCGCCGAAGCTCCCGCACCCCCTGAACCGTCTGCTCGAAGGAGCCTGGGCGCCCCACAATACTGTCGTGCAGCTCGGCGCTCCCCGCTTCGAGGCTCACCTGCGCCGAGTCGAGCCCCGCCTCGGCCAATCGATCCACCAGATCGGGCTCGGCGCAGCGGATGCCGTTCGTGATGATATTCACGCGGATGCCCTTGGCCTTGGCGCGAGCCACATACCGCGGCAGCTCCTTGATGAGCGTCGGCTCCCCTCCCGAGAAGGAGAGGGACGGGCACTGGGCCTCGTCCGCGATCATGTCGATGACTCGCTCGACCTCCTCCGGGCCCATCTCCCTGACATGGGTCCTCCGGTCGGGGGCGCTCGCGTAGCAGAAGCGGCAGCGGGCTTGGCAGCCATAGGTGAGGGCGATCTCCGACAGGATCGGCCACTCCAGGGGCTTGGTCCCGAAGCCGACGCGGCGGACATGCCCCATGTCGGGCGCCTCGTCGCGCAGCAGGCTGAGGACGGCTCCAGCCAAGCCGTTCAGGTCCGAGAGCACCCGGTCGGGCTCGACTCCGTACTCCTCCGCCACCCGGTGCGCGACGGCCCGCGGGTCCGGCTCCTCCGCGGTCGCATAGAGGCCTGTCATGATCTCCCACGCCGTGTCGTTCAGGCGGAAGATCTTGTTGGGCCGGAGGATCATGGCCCGGTCAGCCTCACGGAGGAAGACGTGCCCACGGGTGCTTCGGACGAACTCAGCGAGGCCGTGGATGCGCTCCTCGGGCATCGGTTCGGCAGCCATCGGCGGTGGGTTGCCCAAGCGTCTCTCCTCTCCCTAGAAGCTGCTCACGCACGAGGAGACGCAGGCGGAGTGACAGGCAGAGTGAACGCAGGCCGAGTGGCAGGCGCTGTGGCATGCCGAGTGGACGCAAGCCGAGTGGCACGCCGAGTGGACGCAGGCGGAGTGACAAGCGGAGTGGCATGCCGAGTGGCAGGCGTCGTACCCGAGCTGGCCGCCCACCCGCTCGATGGCGTCCCCGAAGCCAGACTCCATCCGGGCCGCCACGCCGGAGATGGAACTCTCCACCCGCTCCGCGGCGCCGGCGGCGAAGCTCTCGATGCTCGACGCGACGGAATCGGCTCCTCGAACGAGAGGCGAGTCAGCGAGAGCCTCGCCCAGGCCCTGGCTCGACTGGGAAGGCAGGGACTGGTACCGCCGGCCGAAGGCGTGATCGATGATCACCCAGTCCATGTACCGGTCCCAGAAGTCCCGGTCCGTGCGGCGTTGCTCGGCCGTGGTCCAGACCTCGTCGATGCGTCCCTGGTAGTGGCGTCTCGTCGCCTCGGGGTCGGCGTGCCACATCTTGCCTCGCAGGGAGCGGCCGACGGCATCGACGACCTTGGCCACCTCATCCCGGTGCAGGGTGCCATCCTCACGTACAGCGCCGATGAGCAGCCGCTCCCACTCCTCGGTGGCGAGGTGCGGCTGCACGACCTCCAGTTGGAGCGGCTTGAAGTTCACGACATTCACGGCGCCCGACCGAGCGAGGCGCATGACGACGAGCATGATGACCTTGGAGGGGTCGCCGATGAGGAGGGCCGCCTCGACGGCGTCCAGGTCGGGCACCTGCCCCTCAGTCTCGAAGACCTGCAGCTCGATCTCGGGGGTCTCGTACCGCTTGCGGCGCCTCCTCCGCGGCCGTCCCGTGCCCTTCGCGTAGGAGAGCACGAATCCGCTGGCGACCACCCCCGCTAGGCACAAGCAGCACCACAGGCCCCCGAGGCCCGGGCCCGACCCGCCCCCGCCACCCAGGGTGACGGGGCTATCCTGAAGCACGTGCTCCGTAGGGTTGGGGATGGCCGAGGCGGGGATGAAGAAGTCCTTGATGGTGAAGGGGCTCCTCGGCGGCGCGTTGTAGCGCTCGACGTGGAGCGAAAGGTAGGTCTTGCCCGAGGGCTCGTCGGGGGTAGGGAAGTAGACCCAGCGCTCGAACTGAGTGGGGTCGTTGGCCATGACGCCCGCGCCATCCACCACCTCGGGTGTCACCTGCTCCGCCTCCGTGATGGCAGAGTCGATGGTGATGGGTAGCACCAGCTCGATGATCTCGGTCTCGATCCTGAGAGGCCACTGGGGCGGTTGCCATGCGAAGGCGTACATTTCCGTGCCGTTGTAGGTGGTCGAGTCCCAGCAGTTAGCTTCGAGGCGGTAGCACATCGTGACGGTCACTGTCTCGCCTTCGGCGGTGCTGCGCTTCCATTGAGGGCTCAGCGACTGCCCCGAGCGGTCCACCTTCACCGGCTCCACGGAGCCATCGCCATGCTCGATGGTATGCCCCTCGAGAATGGCGACCTCGCAATGGAAGGGGCCGACTTCGGCGATGCGCGTGCGGCCCGACTCGTTCTCGGTGAATCGGATGGAGTGCTTCACCTCGAGCGTTCCGTCCGACCCGCAAACGGCGTACACTTTGACTTCCCGCAAGGTGACGGGATCCGCCGCAAGGGCCAGATGGTGGCCGAAGCTCATGAGCGCCGCGGCCACGAGGATTGACCGTAGGGTCCGCATCCAGGGCACCACCTTCCGGGTCGGCATCCGTGGTGGATACCATCGAGTTACACTGTTCCACCCGACGCGTCGCCAACCTTCGCCCTGAAGGAGACGCCCGGCGCGTCGTGAGGTGACGGAGAGCCTCTGAGAGGACGGAGCGGGTGATGGCCACGGCCGGATCTAGTCTCGTGTACCCATCGGAGTGTGGCCTGCCTCTGCCTCCTGGGGGAAGGCCCCTGGCCGACGACCAGAGAGAGCGACTCCTCGCCGAAGCCCTGGCCGAGTTCACCCCCGCCACCGATGGCGCCCAAGGGGTGGCCGCCATCGCGGAGCGTCTCCGAAGGGTTCGGGAGGGCCTGCTGCGCGAGATCTCTCTGGGCAGGGGCTGGGAGCTCGCCGGGCGGCTGACCGTGGCTACCGATGCCGCGGTAGTGGCCCTCGCTCAACTGGCCATGGCGGAGACGGGCGCGGCCGCCTGTCCCATCGCGATCGCGGCGACGGGCGGCTACGGCCGCGGAATGCTTTTCCCGTGGTCTGACGTGGATCTGGCGATCATCCCCGGCGATGAAACCGATGACTCCGTCAGCGGCTTCGTGCGCACGCTCCATCGCCTTGTCTTCGACTGCCTCTCCGATGGCGTGGGGCTGGACGTGGGCTACCAGTTCCGGCCCTGCAGCGACCTGCCCGCCGTTGACGCCCAGACGCGGACCACACTCCTCGACGCCCGACACCTCTGGGGCAGTCGCGCGGTCTACTCGACCTTCACTCAGGCGCTGAACGCTTCCATCGACCCAACCAAGGTGCTGCTGAACCTCGTCGCGGAGCGCGAGGAGAGCGGCCTCGGGCGGCTGGGCAGGGTGTTCCGGCTGGAGCCCGACCTCAAACATGACCCCGGGGGCGTGCGCGACCTGAACTACGCGCTGTGGATCGCTCGCACAGCCCTCAGATCGGCGACACCCATCGGGCTGGGCGACCTGCGCTCGGCCCTGCCCCTGGATCAGGACCACTTCGAACGCGCCGTGGCGGCGGCATCGGCCTTGGCCGATCTCCGTTACGCCCTGCATGTGGCCGCGGGCCGCAAGACGGACACCCTCTACAACACCCAGTGGAATGGGGTGGCGAGCCTGCTGGTCGAGCCGGGCAACGCGGGAGTGGACGCGATGCTTCGGATGCGGTTCGCCAGCGCCTCGGAGATCAGCGCCCTGAGCCGGCAGGTGGTCGAGTCCATCGTCGAGGGGCAAAGCCCCGTAGGCTCGGGCGTCATCCTTACGGGCGGCCGGCTGGCCCGGGCGGCGGATGGCTTCGCGCCCCCGGCTCGGCCCGCCGCGGGTCCCCTCAGCGTCGAGGCCGCTCTGGTGGCCATCCGCGCCCACGCAAGCACGGGGGCGCCGCTGACGGAGGCGCTGCGGCGCGACATGGCGTCCATCGCGGCCCGGGTCAGCCCCGCCTCAGCCGAGGGGGCGGGGGAAGTCCTCCGAACCCTCATCGACAGCGACCACGCGGCGTGCGGCCTACGACTGCTACGCGATCTGGGCTGGCTGCACCGGCTCCTTCCGGAGCTGGAAGGGGGCATCGGGGCCCCGCCCTACGACCCCTCCCACGAGTACGCGACTTGCGAGCACAGCCTGCGAGTCGTTGAGAACCTCACCTACCTCTCCGAACCCTCGCCGGAGGTGCTCGCGTCTATGGCTCAGCTCTGGCGGGAGCTGGATCACGCGGACCGGCGCGTGCTCATCGTGGCAGGGCTGCTGCACGACATGGGTAAGCCCGAGGCGCCGCGGGAGCACGCCGCCCGGGGGGCGGAGGTATGCCGCCAAGTAGGCTTCCGCCTGGGCCTGGAGGCCGATGATGTCGACATGGCGGCGAGGCTCATCGAGCTCCATCTGGAGATGGCGCGGCGGTCCCGGACCCTCGATCTGGACCAGGACATCACGATCCGCAACTTCGTGGAACTGGTGGGCGATGCGCGGACCCTCAACCTGCTCTACCTGCTGACCTACGCGGACACGAAGGCGGTTGGGTTGGGGGTGTTCGGCGACATCGAGCGGCGGCTCCTGGACGATCTCTATGCCCGGGCCCTGGCCGTGCTCGCCGAGGAGGGCATGACGGACACCGACCTGCAGGCGGCCGCGAAGCGGGCCACCGAGCGCGCCGTCGCTGAGTTGCGCATCCCTGGCGCCTCCGATGGCCGTATCCGGGAGCACTGTGAGCAGATGCCGGCCCTGTACGTGGTGTCAACGCCCCTCCCCGTGATGGGGATGCACATCGCCATGATCCGTGACCTCATCCAGCGCGATGAGCCAGTGATCGACTTCTATACGACGCCTGGCGAGAGTTACACGGAGCTAACCGTCTGCTGCTACGACGCCCCGGAGCCGGGGCTCTTTGCCCGGATCACCGCATGCCTGTTCGCGATGAGCCTAGACGTCCACGCCGCCCAGGTTCGCACCCGCCGCGGCCGCCGGCCGGTGGTCCTCGACACCCTTGTGGTGGGTCACCGTGGGAAGGCCGTGCCGGTGGATCTGCAGGAGCGCATGGCTAAGGTGCTAACCCACGTCCTGCTGGGGAGGACTTCCTCGGAGGATCTCCTAATACAGCGCGGTCGCGCGATGCCTGCGACGGTGAAGTTCGAGAGCCTGTCGGTGCGTAACGACATGAGCGACGAGCATTCCGTCGTATGGGTGACCGCCGAAGACTGCAGCGGCCTGCTCTATCGCTTCGCTCGAGCGCTCACGGTATGCGGACTCAATCTGCATACAGCGAAGATCACGACATGGGGCGGATACGCCCACAACGTGTTCTACGTGACTGCTGAGGGTGAGCGCAAGGTGGCGGAGTGCGAACTGGATGGCCTGGAAGCGCGGTTGAAGGAGTCGGTGCAAGTGGTTCCTGAGGCGCTGCTTGACGGCGATCCTGGCGCGGGCCGAGACCGATAGGATTGAGTAGCGGGACATGAAGGATCAGGAACTCCTCGAGGCCTTGGAGGAACTGGCCGGGCGCCTCGACATACGCATACGTCGCGAGAGCTTCCGTGGGGACGGCGGCCTCTGCCGGCTTCGCGGCGAGTCGATGATCATCGTCAACCGGTCGCGTACCCCCGCCGAGCAGGCCGAGCTCCTCGCCAGCAGTCTCAGCCAGATGGATCTGGACGGCATCTACATCGCCCCGCAGGTGCGCGAGGCGATCGAGCGCCGACGCCTCGGCGCTGCCGACAACGCCGCCGCGCCAACGGCGGAGCGCCTCGCCGGCTAGAGCGGCTGACCAGACCCCAATCAGGCCGCCTTCTGGCTTCCGCCCGCCGGGGGCCAACGGGCCTGTCCTCACACCCGTCACTCTCACCGCGCGGGGTCGTGCTGACCTTGATTGGTACGATCTGGCAGGTAACCCCATAGTGAGATCGGTGCCCCGCTTCGTGCATCAGGAGAGCTCAGTCTGCCGCATCGAAGTGAGCACCGGATGGCAACAGGCCCCCCCCGAGCACGGGGAACCCTCGGCTGGCGCCCACACGGAGACCCCACTCTCTCCGTTGTGCAGAACTTGACGTATACAACCGCGCGACATGGAAGGTGTCAAAGGAGACATCGATGCCGAGGACTCGTATTGTCATAGGAGAACTTCCTTCGCCGGGACGAGGACTCCTCGACTCATCCCGCAACGCAGGCTCACCCGCAGAGGGGGGCTCAGATCCTCTCCGGTCTCTATCGAGGGCAGAGGCGAGGGGCGCCGACGTGAAGCGCTGGGTGGATGGGGGACTCGCACGGAGGAAAGGGATGGGGTTGTAGGCGATGGCGGCACCGAAGCCCGGAAGGGATCGCTCATGTGTAAGAGTACGTTCAGGGAACTGACCTACGGCGACGCGAAGGATGTTCATAGCACACTGAAGAAGAAAGACCAGTCTGACGGCAGTGCTCCAAAGTGGCTCTATCGAGGGCAGACGCGGGTCTACCGCAGGGAGTGGCCTCCAACGGCCAGTGGAGGCCTCGCGGCGGGCCACGTGGTGACGGACGGCCTACTGCCGAGTGACGCCAGGGGCATGGAGTGTAGGCTTAGGTGCGGTACCGAGAAGAAGGATCTGATCGCGTACGACACCGCTGCTGCCCATCTCCGGGCCGTCGTTATGTGGGCGTGCCTCTCAAACTCCGGCAACCAGGATGCTCAGGGATGGCTCGGGAACCAAGCCTTGTGCTTCGGCTACTCCGGTCTGTACCGATGGCTGAGCATCGGCCAGCACTACGGGATGCGCACCGCCTGCCTCGACTTGACTGCCGACCCAGACGTTGCTCTCTCCTTCGCCACAGACCACGGCGCGTACATCTCAATGACGCGCTTTGCCCCCAGTGTGATCTATCGCTTCCACCTTGCACGGCTCCGCGAAGCCATATACACGTTCAACGAGTGCCACTGCCTGCCCGACCCAGACAAGGTCTACCTGGTCACACTGAGGGACGTGCCGGCGCGTCTCTCCGCGCGCCCTGCGCGGCAGCGCGCGTGGACACTTGCGAACGCGACAAGCGGATGGTTCTGGAAGATGATGGGTGAGTGGCAGGTGCTGGAAGTCTGCCACATCACGCACCCCTGCCGCATGGACGCCTCATCCATCCCGGGCAAAGAGAAGCTGTTTCCTTGCGACTGGCTGCAGAGAGAGTTCGACTCGTTGCGGTGCGCTTGGCCCAAGTGCGGGGCCAATCTGATCGACACCGCAGAGCAGGTCGGCAAGGCCTGCCAGGAGCACTGGTTCAACCTGATCAACTGGAGCAATGTCCGCGACTGCCGAGTCCTTGAGGCCGTGTTTGCCAGTTGAGTTCATGGGGCCGACCACGGCACGGCAGCATGGCACTGAAGCTGAGGCCCCACGATGGGACGCTGCTCCACGATGGATGGACGAGCCTTCATGCGGTCCATCGAGCGGCATCCCTTCGCGGGGGAGCTGAGGGCGTACGCTCAGGGCGAACCCCTCGGCGAATGGACCCGGATGCTCGCCGCCATGGTCGTTAGCACGGAGATCGGCGTTCACTGGGGCATCCCGGTGTTGTCCTACTCCAAGGACATGATGAGCCCCGTCGGATACCGCCATCCCGAGGCGGGACACCTGTTGCCGGACACGCAGCCGGTCTTCGCGACCCAGGGCTACGCGCTTGATCCCGCCGTACGTGTCCCTCCAAGGAACTCGTGTCTCACGACTGCCAGATCGTGACCTGGTACTGGGATGACGCAACGAACACCCTTACATGCTGATTCCATCCCTGAGCGGGTACTTGAGGGTCTTGCGGCCTGGCCGGCGGTTGGCTTCTCCGCCGTGGAGAGCCACGAGTCTCTCTGAGAGGACCCGATGCTCTGAGCGACCGACTTCGCCTCCGGGGCGCGGACAATCGTGAGTTTCACTGCGTAACCCCACCCGACCACCGCCCCGGAGGAGGGTGCGCCCCGCGTCCTGCGCGAAACATCCGCGGGGATGACGCACCGTGAAAGGGACCCCTCCATGGACCGCCTTCAGACTCTTACCGATGTGCTTCGCGCCTCGGCCGCCAAGTTCCCCGCCAAGGTGGCCGCCATCGACGGAGATCGCGCCATCACCTACGGCGAGCTCGCCGACTCGGCGGCACGGCTCGCGGGCGGGCTGACTCGGGGCTACCGCCTCGAACCCGGCGATCGGGTCGCCATCGCCTCGCCGACCTGTCTCGAGTACCTCATCACCTACTGGGGCCTGCAGTGGGCGGGGCTGGTCCCCGTGCCCGTGAATATCCGGCTGGCCGAGGAGGGCGTGGCCCATGTGGTGGGCCATACGGAGTCGGCGTTGGTCCTCGAACACCCCCACATCCCCGCCGAGGCGGCGCGTGGCCTGGAGGCAAGCGGTATCGTGCGGGTGGAGTTCGGAGACCCGAGGTGGGGCGAGTTGTTGGGCTCGGCGCCTGAGGAGCCGGCCCGGCGCGCGCCCGATGACCTCGCTATCATCATGCACACCTCGGGCACGACCGGCTTGCCCAAAGGGGCGATGATGACCCATGGCACGAGCCTCTTCAACATCCGGATGGCGGTGCTGTCCTGGGGCTGGCGGCATGAGGATGTGCACCTCCTCGTCATCCCCCTCTTCCACTGCACCGCCGCCTATAGCGCCATGCCGAGTTCGGTCTACCTGGGGAGCACCCTCGTTCTGCTCGCCACGCCCGAGCCGGGGTCCATCCTCGACGCGATCGAGTCGCACCGTGTGACGACCTTCCTGGGCGTGCCGTCCCTTTTCCACCTCGTCGCCTCCCGGAGGGACCTGGCAGAACGCGAAGTCGGCAGCCTGCGCATGGTGGGCTACTCCGGGTCGCCCATGTCGACGGCGACCATCCGCAAGCTCCGCCAAGCCTTCCCTGGGGCCTCGCTCCACAACTTCTTCGGCCTCACCGAGACGATCAGCAACACCCACGTTACCGCCGACAGGGACGCCGATGAGCGGCCCGACTCCATCGGCAAGCCGCTGCCCGAGGTGTTCCAGCGCGTCCTGCTCGAGGATGGCGCCGAGGCGGCGCCGGGCGAAGTCGGCGAGCTCTGCCTGGCACGGGAGAACGTGATCCCGGGCTACTGGCGGGATCAGGAGCGCCTGGAGGATGCCGTCTCCGATGGCTGGTTCCACACGGGGGACCTGGCCGCCGTGGATGACCAGGGTTACACCTACCTCCGCGGGCGCAAGAAGGACATGATCATCGTCGCCGGCGAGAACGTGTACGCCCTGGAGGTGGAGCGCGTTCTGGTCCAGCACCCGAAGGTGCTCGAAGCCGCCGTGGTCGGTGTGCCCGCCACCGGCGCGGCCGCCTACATGGGCGAGATCGTGAAGGCCGTCGTGGTGCCCGAGGAGGGCTCGGGGCTGGAGATCAAGGAGCTGCGGCGTTTCTGCATCGAGCGGCTCGCCAGCTACCAGGTCCCCCAGAAGATCGAGCTTCGCGCGGAGCTGCCGCGCACCCCCAGCGGCAAAGTGATCAAGCGGCTGCTGGTCGAGGAGTGACGGGGGTGCGCCGACGCCCCCCTGCCTCCTCCGCCCACGAACCGCCCGGGCGGCGAAGCAGGCAGGGACCAAGGTAACCGTCGACGGCCGCGCTTGGGACTTGACCCTCCGGCACGCAATCGATCGTCACTACCCACGGCGTCGACATCCATCTGAGGTGGCATCAGACGCAGGGTGTGCGACCCATCTGCGACGGCCGGCGCGCACACCAGCGCGGACGAGGCCACAACGAGAAGAGCAAGGCGCATAGCGCTAAGGGAGGCCATCATGTGTCGCCTTACCTCGCTAGCCCGCAGTGGACCTGTCGATCGGCATCATTACCATTTCACAGTGCCTATGCCAGACCTGCCAACTCCCCATGTTCGTGAGGATCTCCATATTCAGGCACCCGTCTCGGAAGCGACCATGGAAGCCCTCCTCATACGCGTTCCCCCAGACGTGGCCCCACGTGACGCAACCGTCTCCGAGCTGCCAGCGTCGAGGAAGGAACGCACCGCCTGGGCGGCGAACCTAAAAGAGTCATCGCTCCTTGATGCCAGCAGGGGCCACAAAAGGCTGGTTCGCAGCATTGAGGGAGCCTGCCGCTGTATTCGGTGCAGTATGGTCGGGCTTGTGGCAGCGCTGGGGTAAGGGATGGGTGGGATCGATGTCGGCATATGCTGCCTATGTAGGGAACCGCAGTCACAGGCACAACTGGTATGCGGCCGTCCGTGCGCTGCTGACCGAGGCACGCAGGATGCACGCCAGGGGGTGTACGATCCGCCCACACTACGGGGACCAGCGGTTCGCGCCGCTCGACGAGGTGGAGTGCGCCCGAGCGGAGCTGTACACCAACCTGGAGATGCTCGTCTCCTGCATAGTGGCCTTCGAGACCCTCTGCAAGGAGTGGGCAGGACTACTCGAGGCCCGGGGCGTGACGCTCCCGTCGAAGCCCAAAGACAAGCCTCCTCTGCCAGTCTACGCGGCTGCGGACGCGGCCCCGCACTCTATCGCGTCCTACTTCGCGGCAGCGCTGGCTAGTCCGTCAACGGCGCGTCCCGTGCCGCACCACGCTCTCGGCGAGTACTGGGCACTCAGGCATGTATGGCTACATCGGTCGGGCAAGCCGGACGACAGGTTCACCGCCGGTGCGTCGAGTGTATGGAAGGACATCCAGAGCTACATCACCCAGCCGGATGACCCCGTACCCGCGCCTGATACGGACCACGCCTGGGTGCACTTTCGGCTGTTGGGAAACGCCCAGCGTGATCTCGACGGCTTCCTCGAGTGGGCTGCATCTGAACTGGCGATTGCACACCCGGGGGTGCGGTTCTGATGCAGCGACAACCTCGCCAGCAGGTAGACGGGTGGTGATCCCGTGGTCGAGTTCCTGGCACTTCCGGTCCCCGAAGGGGACGCGTTCGTGGTCCGGGACGAAAGGCGAACCTATCTGGTAGATGGGGGCGGACGCACGGCCCTAAGCGGCCTCGAGAGTCTTCCTGTGCGCCTCCACAATATCGGGGTGAACCGCCTTGGTGTCGCTGCATGCACGCACGCTGATAAGGATCATTCCGGTGGGATCGCCGCGTTGTTGAAGGGCGGCTACCCTGTGGACGAGTACTGGCTGCCTGCTTCGCTGTTAGTGCTAGCCCGCGCTGCTAGCCTGTACGGTGGCTGCGGTGATCAGTGGGTCGCTGGACTGCATGACCGTCTGAAGGGCTGCCGGACACGCGCCGGCCACCCCGGCGATGGGCCCCCGTCAACTACAGACACGTGGACGTCCCTACGAGGCGTCGTGCACACCGATTGCGCGCCGATGGACACCCGCGTCGCGACACTGACTGACGACAAGATCCGGGAGGCCAGCTCTCGTTTGGCCTGTGTGGCCGCAGACGCATGTAGGCGGCTCCGCGCGGCCAAGGACGACCCCGACTGGGCTTCCTCGCGTACGCTTGCGCTCCGGGTTACCCGGACGCTCGCGTGGACCGCCCAGCTTCTTGCCGCGATCGCGCAGTCAAGCGCTCGCAAGCGCTGGTTCGCCTACGCAGGCCACCGCACCAACTGGCCGGCTGACTGCCGTACTCTCTGCGCTAACGGCGACGAGCTAGGGCCGTCATGGCTCCCCGCGTGCTCATCAGCCGACCCGGGTGACCTCTTCACTGCGTTGGCTCTGACCCAGGCCAACGCCGAGTCCCTAGTGTTCCATCACGTTGGATGCCACTGCGAGGTCCTGTTCTGTGCTGATTCGGGCTTCGGCTGGCTTGGCACAGCCCAGTTCGGCCTCAGCAGCCCTGCCGTAGTCACAGCACCCCATCATGGTTCCTGTGACCGAGACAACGCGCGCGTCTACCGCATGGTACAGGGACCATGCATCCACTGGGTCCGTACGCACCACAGGTCGGTGCGTCGCCCATACTGTGCCTACCGCGCGGCGAGGTACCGCTACTGCGTGAGGTGTGGCACCGGGCAGCCTCGCCTCGTGCGGCTGAAATGCTCGGGCGGCCAGTGGTACGCCTGCACTCCAGGGTGCACCCAGGCTTGCTGACGCATGGCGCGGGTGGTGCCACCTGGCGGGCTAACGTGGGTAGGAGTGAGTCTGCATGTCAATCCGCAAGTTCGAGGTCTACCACGGCGCGGCGCTCGTGAAGATCGTACGGCACTCAGAGAACCTCACGCTGCTCGACCGCGAGTGGGCGGCCTACCTGGTCAATGACAAAGCGTGCCTGTAGGTGAAGTCGAGCGACCAGCGCGAGGCCAGCAACGGGGACCTGCGCTTCTCATACACCTTCCGGCCACCAGAGACTGAGTTCATCCACAGCCAGCTTGCCCACCGAGCGGAGGGTGGGGTGTTCTTGGCACCGGTCTGCGAAGACCAAGAGGCAGCTCTGCTCGACAGCACGCAGGTGCGACAGTGCATGGACCTCGCGTCACGGATGGGGTTCCGAGGGGCGCGCCAGCCAGCGGGGTACGCACCGGAGCCCTGCCTGCTGCGCGAAGGAACCTCGGACCGGCGCCCTACTCCGGCTCCGCCGGATGGGGGCCGAGGTGCGCGTACCACTCCAGGAAGTCCTCGACCTGCGCCATGAGCAGTTCCAGCGCCCGGGTGCGCGCCGCCTGCGCCTCGGGGCCGTCGGCGTCCGTCCGCTCCGTCGTGCCCAGGAGCACGCACGGATCGTAGAAGAGGGCGTAGACGCCACCGCCGCCCCGGGCAACGAGGCCGGTGCGAAGGCTCAGGGCCGTGTCGTAGAGGGCCAGGGTCCACTCCTCGTCGGTCTCCTCCATGACCTCCGGCTTCCATTCGACCCAGTCATCCTGAGACACGAACTCGAACGCGATCCCGCCTGCCTCGGCGCCGTCCAACTGGAGCTGCACGGGGATCGACGGCCACGAGCCGCCCGGGTACATGGCCTCGCCCACCCGGCTTCGCCACGGCGCGCCCTCATCAGGGGCGGGACGGCCCGGCGGCAGGAGTTCGGCGGCGATCCTGGCCCCCAGGGAATCCCCACCAGAGCCCGAGGGAAGGTCCTCGCCCAGCAGCCCGGAGTGGAGCCTGACCTGAACATCGTCGATGAGCGCCTCGACGGCGCTGGCGTCAGGCCCAACCTTATCCAGGTACGGGGAGGGGATGACCTCCAGCAGGTCATCCCTCGTCATCGCGGGCATGACGAGGTCGGCGATCGCGGGCGCCGTCGGGGCGAGGGCGATGCCCGCCGCCGTGAGCTCTTGCCGGATGGCCTCGATGGCCTCCTGCTCGCTGAGGAAGTAGGTCGGCGGAGCGCCCGGCCCCATGGGGGCTCGTCCCCGCCCATGGGTGGCGATCGGGGCGACGAGGGTTGGAGGGCTCGCCGGATCGGGCGCCGTGCTCTCGGGCTCGCTGCCTTTGGCGCCTGGGCTGGGGCCCGCGCCCGTGCCGGGATCCCGCGCCGCCGGGCCCTGGCAGCCCGCGCACACCAGGAGTAACAGAGTCAGCAGCGACACGAATCCGGGAAGCGAACGCAGCGAGGCCACTACCGGGGCTCCCATCACCGGGGGTGGGATCGTCATCAAGTCTTCTTGGCCCCGACGGCCGCCAGAAGGACAAGAAAGCCCCTTACACGAGTTCGCCGAGCACCTCGCGCTGGATGCCTACAAGCTCCTTCACGCCGCTCATGGCGAGATCGAGCATCTCCTCGTGCCGCTGGCGCGTGAATGGGAACCCCTCCGCCGTGCCCTGAACCTCCACCAGTAGGCCCCGACCCGTGGCGACGACGTTCATGTCCACCTGGGCCTCGAAGTCCTCGGCATAGCACAGGTCCAGAACGGGCTGATTCTGGACCACGCCCACGCTCACGGCAGCCACCAAGTCGCGCAGGGGGAGGCGGGTGAAGGCGTTCCGCTCCCGCCGGAGCCAGTCCATCGCCTCGACGAGAGCGACGAAGCCGCCGGTGACCGAGGCGCACCGCGTCCCGCCATCCGCCTGGAGGACGTCGCAGTCGACGGTGATGCACCGCTCACCCAGGGCGTCGGTGTCCGTGATGGCGCGGAGGGCCCGGCCGATCAGCCGCTGGATCTCCATCCCCCGTCCGCCCACCCGGCCCCGCTGGATGCGCTCGTTGGTGGAGCGGGGGAGCATCCCATACTCGGCGGTGACCCATCCCCCCTTGCCCTCGCGCATCCACCGCGGCACCGTCTCCTCCACCGTGGCGGTGCACAGAACGTGGGTGTTGCCCATCTCGATGAGGCAGGAGCCCTCGGGGTGCATGAGCACCGAACGGGTGATCTTCACGGGGCGCAACGCGGCCACGGCGCGGCCATCGGGTCGGTTCATCGTATCCACTCTCTCACGGTGCTGGTACCGGGCCCGCTAGAGCTTGCCAGCGTCCCTGAGTGCCTTCTCGACGCCGTCGGCCAATCCCTGGATGACGCGAGCCCTGACTCCGGGATTCTGGAGCATCGCCAGTTCGCTGGGGTTGTCGATGAAGAGGACCTCCGCGAGCACCGCGGGCATCTCAGCGACCCGGGTCACGACTAGGTCCTCCCGCCGGCACCCCATGTCCGGCAGTCCGAGGGCCTTCACGAGTTCCGCCTGGATCGTCTTCGCGAAGGGCAGGCTGGCGGGGTTCGTGTAGAGGGTGAGGCTGCCGCTCGCGCGCCCCACGGCCACGGCGTTCAGGTGAATAGACAGGTAGAGGTCCGCGTCCGTCTGGTTGGCGATGTAGGGCCGGTGGTAGAGGTCCACCGAGGTATCCGCCGTGCGCGTGAGCACGGGGCAGATCCCGCGCGCGATCAGCTCCGCCCGCAGGCCCAGGGCCAGGGGCAGGACGAGATCCGCCTCCTGCAGCGCCTTGGCGTCGTCCAGCGCCCCGCAATCGATGCCACCGTGCCCGGGGTCGATGACGACAACGGGCCCGAGCACCGGCTCGACCATGATGGAGAGGATCCAGGCGAAGGGATCGGTGCGATCCCGCTCCAGGTCGTACGGCATGAGCCGCTCGCAGTCGATCACTACGCGCGA
>DBQI01000066.1:89192-175390 GCA_002305165.1 Armatimonadetes bacterium UBA1398 | reverse complement strand
GGGGTATCCGACCCGCAGCCGCTTGGGTGACACGGTATGGGGCGGGGTTCAGATGTGGGTGGACGGAGTGGTGACCCACACGGTCATACCGACGGAAAGGTAGGGGGTATCCATGAGCCGGAGCGTCCTTCTTGCGAGTCTGATCGCGCTGGTGGTCTGGACTGCCATCGCCAACGGTTGTCGCCGACACACGCCTGCCGGGGAGTCTCTCGCCACCGAGGCATCCCCTTCAGCCGCGGGCGGATCGGAGGTGTCTCGTTCGGAAGAGGCCCCCATGCGCGCGCTGGAGGCTCGTCCGGAGGACGCTCTGGGTCAGCCTATCAGCGGCGAGGTGTACAATCCGGCGCCACCGCGCTCCGACCTTCCCGCAGCCCCGCCCCAAGGCAGCGACCTCCCCCTCCCCGAGGGGGCGCTGCCGAATGGGCTGACCGAGGAGGGGAGTTGGGTGGTGGCGTCCTACGTGACGGAGAGCCCGTTCAGCGAGGTGAAGGGCTGGTACATGGCTGAGCTGCCCGAGTCCAAAGGCTGGCGGAACGACGGCATCGAGGCCTCGCCCTTCGGCACCGATGAGTGGGAGTTCGTGCGGGCGGAGACGGAGGAGCGCGTACGGATTGAGGCGCTGCCCGGGATGCCGACGACGGTCGAGCTTCGGGTGCGGCGGTAGAGCGGAGCAGGGAGAGCAGGCCTCAATCCGGCCAGCCGTCGCGGTGCGGACTAGCTACACAACTCACGGCAGGGGCAGGTGTCTGTTCCAGACAGAGCGGATGGGAGCTAGGGTATAACTGGCGCCGTCCGGGTTGCCTGGTCCGGTTGATGCTGCCTTGCCTGGGCGCTGAGAGGAGCAGTTGGCAATGCAGAAGCGCTTCGCCCTCCCCCCTCGTCCATCTGGTCTCCCTGAGTCTGCCTTGTGTGCCCTCCTAGTGCCTACGGCTCTTGCGCAGGCGCCTCCACCTCCAGGCCCGGCTTGGCAGGCAGACTGTGTCGTTCCACTCTGACTGGGCCGATGAAGGGGGCGAGCTTCGGGGGACCTTCGCTCTGGACACGTTGCCCTCTCCTGTGTTGCTATGGCCAGCTACCAGGGTGCTTCCTGTGCTTGCACTAGGCGTGGCGTTAGCTTGGGGCTCGGGTGCGTGGGCGGTCCAGGCAGGTCTCGACTACCCGGCGGCGCTCGCCACTGCCGCCTTCTCTCCCGTGGAACTCTCGGAGACGCGCGAGGAGAACGCCGCCGACGCGTGTGAGGCGTTCCGCGCCGAGGTGTTGTCCGACGGGGTTGTGGCGCCCGAGGGGCCGTGGGTCTTTGGGACCATCCTCGATGAGCGCGGCGGACAGAGACCCTGTGGCCGGCAGCCTGTTCGGGTCGTCCTGGAGCGACCCGGGCGCCCGTCCGAGGCGCTCGCCGGCGTCGTGGCCTGCGATCTCCGTTGGCTCGTCCTTCGCGCTTCGCTGCCGGAGGATCGGCTTGTCCCCGACCTTCACCTCGAGGCGGTCCGCCGAGTGGTGAACTGGCCCGACGGCCTGGAGGCCATGGGGACGGTGGCCTACCATGAGCGGGATGGCGGGATGTCCGTCACCCACTCCGCTCCGGAGACTCCGGCTGACCGGCTGCTGAGCCCGCAGCTGGGGGCCTGGTGGCCGATGCGGCTCTCGAGCTGGTCAGATGGACGGACATGGATCCTGGAGGCGCGGCTGGTCTTTCCCGCCGATACCGAGTCGTCGCTGGTCACGCCGCGGCCCGACATTCTGTCTCTCGATGCCCCCTTCCGGCGGGGAGGGTACGGCATCAGCGTCCATGAGGTTGAGCGCGCCACGACGCTGAGCCCCGCGTCAGACATAGGCGCCAACCTGCCTAGCATCGAGGGGATCCAGCTGGTGGACGATCTCTTCACGACCGAACGCCTCTCGATCCCGCCTCCACCGGTCGATGACTGGATGCCGACACTCCCGCCCCCTGACGCCGAGTGGGAGAGGACGGACAGCGTGCCCCCAGAAGCCGTTCGGACCCTCGTCGAGGCCGCCGCCACGGCGGAGGCCGCCCGTCCGGCGGTGGGCGGTGCTCGCGAGCCGGACACGGCGACGTGGCTTTACGGAGTTCACAGGTCCGTTGGCCGCATCAGACGACCGCTCTGCGTCGTCACCTGGACGCCAGGGCACTGCGCGGTCTCACTGGTGGAACTCCATGCCCACGCCAAGCCCTTCCGTTTTCTTGAGTGGGACCAAGCGCGACACGCGGAGCAGGCGCTAACAAGCCTCCTCGGCGCCAACGGCCGTCGACTGGGCCTGGTTCCCATGGAGCGCCGGCCCCTAGCGCAGACTGACTGGGTTGTGTTCTCACCCGATCCCGACCACCGGATCGGCTGGGAGGGTGAGACTCGGGTCGGTGACACGCCGTGGGGCCGGTGCCGGATCTACGTCCGCTCTGAGATCACCCACATCGTCTTCGACCTACCGGAGGAGGGAGAATAGGCCCTGACCCCGGGGCCGCGGCCGGATGATTGGCCGCGGCCCCAGCCTCCGAACCCGAAGCTCTACTCGTCAGGCTTCTCCTCGCAGCACGGGGCGTCGGCCTCATCGCTCTCGGGCTCGGGCCCCTCACTCGACTTCGCCACCGCGGCGTGGACCCGCTTCCGCGCCTTCCGCAGTTGCAGCCGCGCCAGGTCCTTCGCGATCTGGGCGAGGGTAGAAGCGTCCTCGTAGCCCTGTTCAGCATCCTTGGAGATCCGCGACGCGGCCTCCTTGGCCTGCTCCCCCAGCTCCTTGATCCTCGCCTCGAGTTCTTCATCGTCCTTTGGGTCGCCCGGGTGCAGGGCGCCCTCCAGAGCCTCCGCCACCTTCTCCCGTATCTGCACGCCGAGATCGGCGAGATCCGAGAGGTAGACGCCCACGTTCTCCCCCGCTACGGTGCGCCCGTGGCGGAAGGCCCGGGCGGTCCGCTCGGTGAGCGACTCGCCGCCGAGGTCCAGCAACTGCTGGGCGACGAGCGCCACATCCGCGATCAACGTGTCATCGGGCACGGGAGGGAAGAGATCCGCGACCATCGGATCGTCCTTGGCCATCTCCTCCCGTATCTTGTTCAACTGGGTCCGTAGGTAGTGCGTCGCCGCCGGACGCTCCTTGGCGACGCCGCTCCCCACGTCGTCCGCGTGCTCCACGATGTTCGCCAGCACCCGGTTGAAACGCGACTTCCGTGTTGCGCCAGTGTCCTCGCTCATAGGTGATCTCCCTTCCCGCCATCCTGCTCGGTATGGCCTGTCTCGCGCGTGTTGCTGAGTTCTCGAAGCTCCTCCCGCAGCATCGCCAGGGCCCGCCGGAGCCTCCACTTGACGCCCTCGGCGCTGATGCCCTGATAGGCGGCGATCCGCTTGAGGGGCACGTCCTGCACGTACCGCAACTCGATGGTCTCCCGGTAGGGCTCGGGGAGCGACCGAATTGCCCCCAGAGTGCCCTCCTGGAACATCGCGGCGATCACCGCATCCTCCGGTCCCGGAGCGAGCGACGGGCACGTCGCTCGCAAGACGGCGTCCAGGGGAGTCTCCAACCCCTCCCGCCGCCGGAGGGATCGACCGCGCCGGCCCGCGCACCGCTCCGCGATGCGGCGCAGCCACGAGCCGAAGGCTTGGGGCGTCGTGAGCCGGGGGAGCGCGCGGAAGGCGCGGAGGAACACCTCCTGGGCGACATCCTGGGCCTCCTCCGGCCCCACGGTGGCAACGAGCTGCCGCGTCACCGCGGGCCGGTACCGTCGCACCAACTCGTCGAAGGAGGCGAAGTCACCCGCGATGGACGCCAGCACCAGGAACTCGTCGGATAGCGCCCCGAGCTCATCCCGAGTCATCGTGCTCCCGCTCTTCCTCACTTACAGTAGGAGGCATGGACGCGCGAGAGTGGTTAGTTGTGACGCGAAAAGGGCCTCTGCAAGCGCTTGCATGAGGCGAAAACGAGCTACTTCAGCACGTCCGCGGGCGGTCCCGCTACTCCTCCGCGGCCGCCGGCGCGCTCTCGGGCGACTCGGCAGTGGCAGGGCTCTCCAGAGCCTCCAGCGCCTCGGATGAGAGGGTGTGTGGCACATCCTCCTCGGTCAGATCGGGCGTATCCACCCACTCGGGGTCATGGTAGTCCCACCACGCGTGACCTTCGTCGAACCCGGCATCGTCCATGATCTTGGCAAGGATGGCGCGGTTCGAGAGATGGTCCTTGTCGAGTTCAGCGAAGCGGCGGCCCGAAGCCGGCGCTATCTCCATGTAGCGGGTGCCCATGGCAAGCTCCATGTCGCCGTTGCGGGAGTCCAGTAGGGTGACATCGATGGCGGCGCCTCTGATATCGGGGCACCCGAACTCGGGGTCGGCGGGCGGGACGAACTCGGGGTCTCCCGCCATGGCCACCAGCGCGCTGTGCGCCTGCGGCGTCCGGCCCGCGTCCAACAGAAGGATCACGTAGCCGCGTTGGAGCGCCAGGTCCTGGGCCTGGGCGAGGAGCTGGGCCGTGCGGCGGCGGAGGATGGGCTCCACGGACTCATAGAGCGGCCTTCCCAGGCCGCTCCCACTCGCCAGGCGCATGTCGACCAGCGGAGCCGGATCGGCCTCAGAGGGCACCAGGACGGGCTCCAGAAGCTGGTCCCGGAACTCCCCGCGCGGGGCCATGAGCGGCGGCGGGGGGACATCGAGTTGGGGCCGGTTGCCCTGGCCACAGCCGGTGATGAGCGCTACGACGGAACCCAGGGCCGCGGCGCTCAGGAGCCAGAGCCCTACGGGGCGAGAGATGCGCACGTCTGATGCCTCCTTGGTGCCCCAGACCGCCGGCCGGCGCGCCGCCAGTGGGGCCCTCAGGATACACGAGCCCCGGAGAGGCAGGAAGGGGCGCCGAGAGGCGGGAATGATGGGGCAACAGGCAGACGAGGGGCTCGGCGGAGGGCTCCGGCTCTCCGCCCGCCCCGCCTCACGACTCACCCACCCCCGCGCGGTCGACACCCGCCAGCTTGGAGGAGGTACGCCATGCCCGAGTACCCGGGGACGGGCCAGCCAGGGGAACCAACCCCCACGCAGCCCTCGCCCCCTAGCAGCTACGGCCCCCCGACGCAGGGGAGCCCGCCCTATCCTCTGACCGGACCCTCGGTCGCGCCCCAGTGGGCTCCGGGCCACGCGCCCTACGCCCCGGTGGGCTATGTGCCCCCACACCCCGCGCCGGTGGCATCGGGGGGGCGCGCCTTCGGTTTCTTCGTTGGCTTGCTGTGCGCCCTGGCCGTGACCACCGTCGTCGCCTTCATCACCTTCGGGGCTCTCGCGCCGGCGGGCGCCGGACTGGGCCTGGGCAGCCATGTGGGGCTGGTTCGCGCCGAGGGGCTGATCAGCGGCGGCACAGGCGGCGGCCTCCTCGCCACTGGGGGCATATCTCCGCGGCGCTTCCTGAAGGAACTGGAGCGCGCCCTGGAGGCGCCGGCATGCAAGGCCGTCGTGGTGCGGATCGACTCCCCCGGGGGAACGGCATCGGCCTCGGAGGAGATCTATCGCGGCATGAAGCGCCTCAAGGCCGAGTACCCCGGCAAGCCCATCGTCGTCTCTATGGGCGACGCGGCAGCCTCAGGGGGCTACTACATGGCGTGTGCTGGGGACTACGTCTTCGCGAACGCCGCTACGGCGACGGGCAGCATAGGGGTGCGCAGTAGTTTCGTTTCCATTGAGGGGCTCATCACCGAGCACGGCGTCGAGGCGACGGACATAACAAGCGGCGAGTTCAAGGCCATGGGCTCCATGTACCGGGATCTCACCGATGAGGAGCGCGCCATCTTCGAGCACCAAGTGAATGTCATCTACGACGAGTTCGTCGCGGCAGTGGTTGAGGGGCGGGGCCTGCCGGAGGCGACGGTGCGCAAGGTCGCCGACGGTCGGGTCTGGATGGGGAAGGATGCCGTCGACCTTGGGCTCGTAGATGAGTTGGGCGGCCTGCATGAGGCGGTCGCCTATGCGGGCGCCCAGGCCGGACTGACAGATCCCGAGGTATTCCCGTATAGCACGCCGGCCCTGCCCTTCGACTCACTCATGGAGGCCTCGGCTCAGGCCGCCCTGAGGGGCGGGGAGCGTTACCTGGACGAGCGCGCGACGGGCGCGGTGGCCCCATTCAGGCTGCAGATGGGCGCCGGGCCGACTCTGGCGAAGTAATGAGGGCGTGAGAAGCTTGAGCGAGGAGAGCCCCAGGCGGCCGAGACTGCTCGTGGTAGATGCCTTCAACGTGCTCTATCGGGCGTTCCACGCGCTGCCCCACTTCACGTCGCCCGATGGGCGGCCGACCAACGCCGTGTTCGGCTTCGCGCGCATGGTTCAGGCGCTCATGGATGAGATCGAGCCGGATTATGTGGCTATCGCCACCGATCTGCCGAGCGAGGAGCCCTCGTTCCGGCAGGAGCTTATCCCCGAGTACAAGGCCAACCGGCCACCCATGCCCGAGGACCTGAGGGAGCAGATACCCCTCCTCGATCGTCTCGCCGAGGCGCTGCGCCTGCCCATGGTGGGCGTGGCGGGCTATGAGGCCGATGACGTGATGGGAGCCCTGGCGAAGCTGGCGGAGGAGCGAGGCATGGACACCTACCTCGCGACCGGCGACAGGGACGCCTACCAACTCGTCTCCGATCACACGTTCATCTGCGCATCCGACCGGTCGCTGCAGTCCGCCTCCATCCTGGATGCCGAGGGCGTGCGAGAGAAACTGGGCGTGCCGCCCGAACGCGTCATCGACCTGAAGGCGCTCGCGGGCGACCCGTCGGACAACATCAAGGGCATCCAGGGCGTGGGCCCCAAGCGCGCGCTGGGTCTGCTCCAGGAGTTCGGCACCGTGGAGGGGGTGATCGAGAACATCAGCCGGATCCCGAACCAGAGGATCCGTGAGGCGACCGAGGCGGCCATCGACGAGCTGCGGCGGGCCAAGGAAGCCGTGACGATCCAGCGTGACATCGATCTCCCCGTCAGCCTCGACAGCCTGGCGCGACAACCGGTGGACGAGGAACTAGCTAGGGCGCTGTTCCTCGAACTCGGGCTTCGGTCCCTCATGGAGCGCTACGTGTCCGAGCGCGAGGTGAAGGCCGAGGCCGTGCTGCTCGACCCCGGGGACGCCGACGCGATCGAAGCGGCCGTCGCGGAGATGTGCAACTCGGGCACCGTCGGGGTCATCGCGAACGTAGTGGACGGCCGGATCGCGCAGCTTGGGCTGGCGTGCAGCCGTAGCTCGGGCGTGGCGTTGAGCCTCGCGCGAGGCACCGGACGAGGGCTGTTCGACGGAGAGGAGGCGGCGGCCGACCTGCCCGAGCCCGTGGCCCGAATGCTTGCCGACGGCCGAGTGCGCAAGATCTGCTTCGACTGGAAGAGCATCGTGCGCGGTCTGCCACCCGGCAGGAAGCTCGGCGGGGTGGCGCACGACGCCCTCATCGCCGCCAACCTCCTGGACTACGGCCAGCGGCGGCTCAGCTTCGCGCGAATCGTCGCGAATCACCTCGGTGAGGATCTGGGAGCTCCCGAGACGGCCGAGGACTTCGGCCGCGCGGCGGCGCGCCTTCTGCCGCTCATGGAGAAGCTCGAGACGACACTGGAGGCCGAAGGATTGGCTCAGCTCTACCGCGACATCGAGCTGCCCCTCGCCCCCATCCTGGCGGAAATGGAAGCCGCGGGCGTATTGCTCGACACCGGGAGGCTTCGCGAGCTCGGTGAGCGCCTCGATGTAGGGATCCTCCAGGCCGAGCAGCGGATCTACGAGCTCGCGGGCGAGGAGTTCACCATCGGCTCCCCCAAGCAGCTCCAGGAAGTCCTATTCGAGAGGATGGGGCTGGCGAAGGGCCGGAAGACGAAGACGGGGTACTCGACCGATGCCGAGACCTTGGAGGCCTTGGCTGACGAGCACGAGATCGTCCGGATGATCCTGGAGTGGCGGCAGCTCACGAAGCTCCAGTCCACCTACGTAGAGGCCCTTACAAGGCTCGTCGACAGCGACACGGGACGGGTCCACACCACCTTCCACCAGACGGCGGTGGTGACCGGGCGCCTCTCCTCGAGCGACCCCAACCTCCAGAACATCCCCATCCGGAGCGAGTGGGGACGGGATGTGCGGCGTTGCTTCGTGGCCCCTCAGGACCACGTGCTCCTGAGCTGCGACTACAGCCAGATCGAGCTTCGCGTCCTTGCCCACTTCAGCAAAGACGCCAACCTCCTCCAGGCATTCAGCGCGGGCCTCGATGTCCACGCCTACACGGCGTCGCTTCTTTACGATGTGCCTATCGCCGAGGTCTCGCGCCAGCAGAGAGGCGCGGCCAAGGCGGTGAACTTCGGCATCATGTACGGCATGGGCTCCCAACGGCTGGCTCGCGACATGGGGATGTCGCGGGATGAGGCGAAGGCCTTCATTGAGCGCTACTTTGAGCGGTACAGCGGGGTTCGGAGCTACCTGGACGGGACGATCGAGCAGGCTCGCGCCAACGGCTTCGTCGTAACCTTGCTCGGTCGGCGCCGGAACCTCCCGGATATCACCTCGGGCGCGCCCCAGGCTCGCGCCGCCGCGGAGCGCACCGCGGTGAACACGCCCATCCAGGGCACGGCGGCGGACCTCATCAAGCTGGCCATGCGCTCGGTGCACGAGGATCTGAGCGCTCACGGCGATGGGCGGATGCTGCTCCAGGTACACGATGAACTCCTGTTCGAGGTGCCCGAGGCCCGTGTGGAGGATGTAGCCAGGCGGGTATGCCGGCTCATGGCGGCCCCCCTCGAGCTCGATGTCCCCATCGTGGTGGATGCGAAGGCGGGGTCGAGCTGGGGAGACATGGATCCACTGGAGGTCTAGTACGACTCGTCACCCAGCAGACTGCATAGGGTTTCCAAAAAGTGCGAGGGCTGTGAAGGTAAGCGAGGCTTGAATGACAAACTAGCCTTGCCGTATTGCGTCAATAGGGGCCTGTGCTGCGGTACATTCCCCACTGGCGTACTGGGCCGCTGGGCGGCCTATTCGATTAGTCCTTAGTGTATGGTAGGGACCATGGGACGGTGTTGGTCCGAGTTGGCCAACCCACGAGGAGGCACGTGAGCGATGTCTAGTGGCCAGGACTTCTTCAGGCAGAACGACCCGACCGGGGATCCCTCGGCGGACGGCGGCACGCCGGACCCGTCGACGGATCCGCGCGAGATGGATGAGTTCGGAGGACAGGACGAGGCGCCGAGTGCGGGGGCCGAACTGGAGGATTCCAGACCTGCCGGCATTCTGGGCGAACCGACCATGGCCGAACTCGAGGCGCAGATATCCATCTCCGGGCTCAAGGAACGCAGCATCGTCGAGGGTACGGTCGTGCGTATCGACGAGGAAGGCGTCCTGGTCGACGTGGGCACCAAGTCCGAGGGGCTGATCAACCCCAAGGAGTTCTCCGAGGAGGAGTTGGAGAGCCTCCGCGTGGGCGACAAGATCCAAGTCTTCGTCGTCAGCTCCGACGATGAGGATGGCGGCATCATCCTCAGCAAGAAGCGAGCCGACCACGAACTGAACTGGGAACGGATCCTCGCCGCCTACGAAAGCGGCGAGATCGTGCAGTGCACCGTAGTGGACCGAGTGCGCGGCGGCCTACGAGTGGATCTTGGTGTCACGGGCTTCATCCCAGCCTCCCATGTCGGAGTCCGCAACCCCAACGAGCTCGATCGCTTTGTCGGCGAGGTCGTCAACGCGAAGATCATCGAGGTGGAGCGGAACCGAAAGAAGGTCATCCTCTCCCGCCGACAGGCGGAGAGGGAGGTCCGCGAGAAGGGACGCGGTCGCATCCTGGCCGAGCTCAAGGAAGGCCAGGTCCGCGAGGGCATCGTCCGCAACATCACCAACTACGGCGCTTTCGTCGACCTAGGTGGCGTCGACGGCCTCCTGCACATCACCGAGTTGGACTGGGTGCACGTCAAGCACCCGTCCGAGGTGCTGACTCCTGGCGACGAGCTCCGTGTCATGATCCTCAAGGTCGACCGGGAGAAGGATCGCATCAGCCTCAGCCGCAAGCAGCTTCTCCCCGACCCGTGGGAGCTTGTCAGCCGGAACTACCGAGTGGGCGCGACCATCGAGGGGCCCGTCACCCGATGCGTGACCTCCGGCGCCTTCGTAAAGCTGCCGGAAGGGGTAGAGGCCTTCATCCCTATTGGCGAGATGTCCGATCGGCGCATATCCAAGCCCGAGGAGGTCGTCAAGCCCGGTGACACGGTGACGGTCAAGGTCATCAACGTCCAGCCACGGCAGCGACGGATGAGCCTTTCGCTCTCCCAGGTGCAGCAGGACGCCGAGCGGGCGGAGATGGATAAGTACCTCAGCACCAGCTCAGAGCCATCCAGCGGCGCGACCCTGGGCGCCATGTTCGGTGACCAGTTGCGGGCGGCCGTCGGCGAGAGCAGCGGCGAAGCGTCCACGGAGGCTCCTGAGGCGCCAGAGGCTTCGGAGACGCCAGAAACTGGTGAGGAGCCTACGAGCTAGGAAGGCCGCGCCTTGAGCCGTGTGAGTTCTGAACGGGAGCCGGCGCCTCGTCGGCTCCCGTTGTCGCGTACCTACCAGAACCTGCGTGTCCTTGGCCTCACCGGGCCCGCTGCGGGCGGCAAGAGCTTCCTTCTTGGGATCTTCCGTGAGATGGGCGCCGCAGCGATCGAAGCGGACGCAGTCTACAAGGACCTGGTTCTGCCAGGCTCCCCGCTGCTCTCCCGTATCGACGAGGCATTCCCGGGCGTCGTGACGGCGGACGGCCTGGATCGCGCGGAGCTAAGCGCGCGCGTGTTCGGCGACCCGAACGACCTTCTTCGACTGAACGCGGTAGTCCATCCCTCCCTGGGCGATGCGGTGGCGCGAGCCGCAGGCGAAGGGGCGGCCTCGGGCAATCGCCGAGTCGTGATCGAAGCGGCGGTGCTCTTCGAGATCGGCGCCGATGGGCTGTGTGACGAGGTCTGGTTCGTCGACTGCCCCCCTGAGGAGCGCATCCGACGCCTGCGGGTCGGCCGGGGATGGGATGAGGAGCGAGCGCGCCGCGTCGTGGTGGGGCAGGGGGGGATGTCCGAGATCAAGGGGCGCTGCGGGCGTGTTGTCGATGGGTCGGCGCCCAAGGAGGCGTTAGTCCAGCTAGCCAAGGAGTGGATTAGTCAACCTTAGGTAGCGCTCGATCGGTCGCGAGAGGCGCCGGCGGTTGATTACGCCACCTCCCCGCTGCTAGACTGGCGTAGAACGCAATTCGTCGCCCACACAAGGCAGGAGGGTGGGCGAGTTGGTTCGAACGTCTTAGGGAATGACTGGGCTCCGGACGGCTCCGGGGCGTTCGATCAGTGTCGGCGGAGCAGCGTCTCTCCCGGCGCGTTGGTATGCCAGGAAAACCGAGACTCGTCGCGCGGGACCGTCGTCTGGCCTGTCGAGGGCTGAAAAGGCTGACGGAGATCGCGATGGATGGGTCTGTAGCGGGCGTTTCGACGCTTTGTGATATGGGCAAGAAGGCGCTACGTGTCCGTCGAGCCACTCGTGGCGGCGGACTCGGCCAGGGTTTGGCTGGGATCCCGGAACCTAGCTAGGGAGTTGACATCGGAAATGCGGAAGTCGCGGAACATCTTGCTGGTGGCTCTGGCTGTTGTGACGGCCGGATCCTGGCTTCTCGCCTGGAGCGTGCCGGTATCGGCACAGGAGGGCATGTTGACGCCCAACCTCGCTCCCCCGAGCCCGAATAGCGGGGGGCCCGTGTCACCGGGTTCCCGTGCTCAGGACGGCCCGATCACGGGTCTTGAGAGCATCCTGGCCATGGCGGGTGCCGTTCCGTCTCCGGGCGGGGCGCAGGTGGCTGGCGCCGGCGTTAGAGAGGCTCCCCCCGGCGCAAGGCTCCTTCTAGGCGGCTATACCACCATGCCGGTCATCAACGACGGGAACAAGGACCTCACCGGCGGAGGGGACCTCGAGATCGAGGTGGAGATCGCGCCGATGAACTCGCCGAGCCAGGGTATCGCGGACTCGGTGATCACGGGCGCCGCTGCGATCATCTGGGACGCCAAAGCGCCGAATCCCGAGGATAGCCCGGGCGACTACTGGCAGTGGGTCCCGGCCGAGGATGACGAGGTCGACTACGTCGGTCGCGATTCCGCCGACGTCGATACCGTGATCCTGAAGATGGCGAGTCCCTACCGGACCTTCTACACGCCGCCCTTCTTCGTGCCGCCCCTTCTCGCGTTCCCTCTGGATGGAGCGGGTCGGTACATCACCCAGTTCGATCTCACGCCTACCGCTGATGCGCCCAAGACACCGGGGGCAACCGTGTTCAAGGGCACCCTGCCCGATGTTCTCGGCCAACTCGGCGCCGGCGAGTTCTACGTGGGCATCGACGTCTGGGGCACGGCGACTGTGCGGGACACGCCGGATACGTCGTGGCGCTTCGTCTTCGACAACCTGACGGGGTTCTACACGGAGCCCTTCGTGTCGGCCGCGAATGTTCTGCTCGTGGATGACTACATCCGCGGCCAGAACTGGGTCGACGCGGCGCGCGGCGAGCGCGGCGGGGGCCCTGTGGAGGAGTCCAGCTACCGCTCCGTGGGCTTCCCGGTTGATGAGGAATGGGGGGTGAGCTACAACGCGCCCCAGTGGCTGGATGGGAACAAGGGGTTCAAGCGGGTAGGGCAGGCGCCGAACGACATCGTCTATGGCAGCGGCAGCGCCGCTGTCTTCGATACGACCTTCGCTGACTACTGGCGCGTCGCTTGCCGAGGCCCGCTGCCGGACGCCATCGCGGAGCGGTACCTGCCGGAGGCGATCCCCTTCCGCCACCCCAGCGAGACGGACATGGACGACCCGACGCTCGGCCCCTTTGTAGTCGGTCAGAGTTCGGGTCCGGGGATCATCCCGCCCATCACGCCCACGGACCTCTACGTCCAGAAGAAGGCGATGCTCTGGGTCGCGCCGTACGCGGGGAACCTCTTCGCCGACAAGGGTTCGATCACCGATCCCATGGTACAGGCAGTCATCGAGGGCTTCGTCGCCCAGGGCGGCGCGATCCTCATGTCCGGTGGGGATATCGCCTGGGCATTGACGCTGAACGGCGCCGTCAACAGCAGCTTCCTGGCGAATGTCTTCGGCGCGAGTTTCGTCGCCGACGATGTTGGCAACGTGTACGGGAAGCTGAATGGCCTCGCCCACGACGATGTGGATATCGCGCAGAGGGCGGGCAGCACGAGAGGCGACTATCCACTCGTGGAGTCGGGCAACCCGCTGTCACTGCCGCCGAACAACTCGCACCCGTGGTGGCAGGGCTGGCAGTCGGGCAACACGACGAACCCGACGGAGCTTCGGCTGAGCTACCATCCACCCGGCGCTGTCAACGGGAACTTCTACACGGACGGCGCCGTGGGCCTGAGCCGCCGCATGAGCCCCCTGTTCCAGCAGCACTGGCCGGACGTGATCGCGCCGGTGGGTACCGCCAAGGTCGCTTACGAGTACGCCACCGGCGGCGCCGCCGCTGTCTACATGCAGCATCCTCAGGCAGCTCCGGCCCGCGGCGGTCGCACCGCATTCCTCTCCTTTGGCCTGGAGGCCGTCTCGCGCCAGTTCACCAAGTACGATCCGTGGGGCAATGGGGACCTGCAGGTAGAGTGCCTCATGCTCAGGAACAAGGTCATCTCGAACTTCCTGAGTTGGAACCGGACCTCGCGGATTCAGGGCACGGTTACGGCGGGAGCGGGTATCCCCGGCGTCCCGGCGGGTTCGCCCATCGCTGGCGCGCTCGTGGTCTGCGAGCCGATCACCGGGCAGGGCCATCCCGTAATCGGCATGTTCACCGATGCCGACGGCTTCTTCCTGATTGAGGGCATGGCCATTGACTCCTACCGGGTTACGGCCTACGCGCCGGGTCTGGCGGCGGACCACGCCGCTGGCGAGTTCACCTGGCCGCAGGGCTCCAACATGGAGTACGCCTCTGAAGAGGGCTTCTCCATGTCTATCGCGCCGAACGGCTCGATCTCGGGCACGGTAACGGATGAGGCGGGCGCCCCGATCGAGGGCATCGTCGTCAGCGCAGCCGGTATGCTCACCACGGGCGACGCGATTACGAACCCACTGACGAACGAGCCCATCGTTGGCCAAGCCACGACCGACGCCAACGGTGACTACACCATCACCGATCTTCTCTCCGGCATCTCCTATGCCGTGACCGCGAACCCTGAGCCCAAGGTCGGGGATCAGGCCAACTACGCGACGGACAACACCACCTACAGCGTGGAGAACACCTCTCTGGTACCCGTGTCCCCCGCAACCGAGACCAAGGACATTGACTTCGCGCTCGCGACGGTTCCGGGCAATGTGACCGGCCTCGTCTTCGAGGAGGGCACGAACCCGAAGCTGGGCATCGCCGGCGCGGTCGTGACGGTGGTAGGCACCGATCCGGCCCTTGAGACCACAGCGGGAGCGAAGGGCGCCTACAACTTCGGCGTTGACCCCTTCGTTGTGCCGGCAGGCACTCGGACGCTCCGGGCGACCGCCCCGGGGTACGAGCCGGGCACGATTACCGTCGACATCAACGCCAACGAGACCACCACGGATGCGGACATCCCGCTCGTGCCGATCCCGCCGGGCACGATCACCGGTAGGGTGACCCAGAGCGATGGGACCACGGGCGTAGCGGGCATCCAGGTCCAGACCTGGTTCGGGCCTGTCGGAAGCCTGGTGGCAGGCGCGACAACGACCACGGGCGCGGATGGCGCCTTCACCTTCGGGAACATCGAGGCGGGGGTCACCTACACGCTGCGCGCGACGGATCCCGCCCTGGGGCGCAACCTCACTCCCGACGCGGGCTTCCGCGTTACCGTCGAGGCGGGCGTAACCCACACGAAGGATGATTCGGGCGCGCCAATCCTGTTCAAGATCGTCCCGCTGGAGCAGTTCGCCTCCGGCGTTCATCTGGTATCCGCTCCGTTCAGCTACCCTGGGGTGGATCCGGCGGACCTTTACGGCGAGCCGGCCTCGAGCCTCAAGATGGCTTGGTGGGATCCCACGAAGGGCGCCTACGATCTGTATCCCAGCCCGCTGCGCACCTTCGAGCGCGGCAAGGGATACTTCGTGAAGTTCACCGCGGGACGCGAACTGAGCCGCTCGGGCGTGCCGAATGATCCAGCGGTACGGAACCAGCCCTTCGAGATCCCCCTGTCCGCTGCGGGTGACGGCTGGAACCTCATCGGCAACCCGTACGACTTCGAGATCGACTGGACCCGCGTCACGGTTCTGCACAGTGGCGAGGCTCTGACCTTCGCGGACGCGATCAGCCAGAACCTGATAGCCGGTAGCCTGTTCGGCTACGAGCCGTCGGCCAGGGACTACTTCATCTACACGAGCATGATCCCGTTCCGCGGCTACTGGGTGCGGGCCCTCGCCGATGGCGTGACCATCCGCACCCCTGCTGATCCTGTCAACGCCTCCTCCCAAGGCGCCGTAGGCGCACGCTCCTCGTCACCCATGGCGAAGCGCGGCGTTGACTGGTCGATGCAGCTCGTCGCTCAGGCCGGGGAGTTCCGCGATAGCGACAACTACCTCGGTGTCGCTCCCCAGGACAAGGGCATCGACATGCGCTACGACCTGGACGAGCCGCCCATGGCTCGCAACTTCGCCGACGATGACGTGACCGTCTACTTCGCGGCCACCAACCCTGACGGGTCGGCGCGGATGCTCGCTGCCGACTTCCGAAGCGGCCTAGGCGCGAGCCAGACGTGGGATGTCTACGTGGATACCACGCTGGCGAACACCGATGTAACCCTCTCGTGGCCCGATCTACGGTCTCTGCCGCGCACTTTCGCGGCGACGCTGGAGGATGTCGCGACCGGCAAGACGGTCGCCATGCGTTCCGCCAGCTACTACACCTACGGGTCGGGCAGCGCTGATGCGCCGCGTCGGTTCAAGGTGACGGTGCGGAACGAATCGGCGGCCACGAATCCCACGCCGCAGGTGCTCGGTGTGGACTCGATGGCTCGCGGCGTCACGGTGAGCTACCGCTTGGCATCGGACGTGGACTTGCGGATCTCCGTGCTGAACCAGGCGGGCCGCGTCGTGCGGACCCTCGTCCGCGATGAACATCGCGCCGCGGGCGTCCATTCAGAGACTTGGGATGGTCGCGATGACGGAGGGCGAGCCCTCCCTGCGGGAGAGTACCGCATCGAGTTCCGGGCGACTGCCGACGATGGCGCTGTAGGTCGCGCGACGGCCAGAGCGCAACGGTAGATCAGGCCCTGGGCGCATTCGGCCCGCCCTCAGAACTTTGGGGGCGGGCCGTCGCATGATTCTGGTTTGAAGAGGGAGGCCATCGGGCCCCCCTTTTCGAATGTGTTATAACAGACGGGTTCGCGGGCGGCCCTCGCTCCGTGCGAGGCGTGTATCGGCGACTGACGCCGAGCGCGGATCCTACTTCACAAAGGCCGCCACAGGGAGGCAGGCAAGAGATGAACCGGATCGTCAGGCACAAAGGAGCTCGTGCTGTTGCCCATCTACTGATCGTGGCCCTAATGGCTCCCTTCTTCGGGTCGATCAGCGGGGGCGTGGCCTATGGCCAGTACAATCGTCTAAGTCGTCAGCTCACGGTGGTCGTGCTGGATATGTACGACGTGAGTGGCGAGCAGGCGGTGCCCGAGTTGGCCGCGTGGGCCGAAGAGGAGCTCTGGGAAGAGCTGCATCAGAGCCGTTGGTTCCTCCCTGTTCCGCAGCGGGACGTTGAGGCTGAGGTGGAGCGCTCCAACTTCAATGTGCCCCTGAGCGTGAGGGAGCAGCAGGAGCTGGCGACGCTACTCAGCGCCCACGCTACCGCGACTGGCTACGTGAGGACCGTCGAAGTGGGCGGGTCGCCGCGGGTTGCCACCGTCGACTTCCAGGTCTTCCTCCTGGATGCTCTCAGCGGCGAGTACATCAACGGCGCCACGATCCGCGAGTCCTCAGATCCGATGCCCGGGTTCGAGGGTCCCGACTCCACCCTGGTGCGGGAGGCTGTGGCGAAGGCCGCTGCCGAGGCGGTCGACGTCATGGGCCGCTATGAGATCCCCGAGGGGTACGTGATCACCGAGGGCGAGGACGACCAGATCCGCATCAGCCTCGGCGAGCGCGAAGGCGTCGACAGCGGCGACCGGTTCGTTGTCATCGGCCGAACCACGGACATGGAGACCGATGAGACCTTCCCCATGGTCCAGGGTCAGTTGGTCGTGCGCGAGGTCCGTACCACCTACTCCATCTGCCGCCGCTGGGGCGATAGCAAGGGCCACCCGGTGCATGTGGGCGACTTCGTCCGTGGACTCTACTACGACGAACCGCTGGTGAAGCCCGAGGGCGATACCTTCATGGGCCCCGATCCGATAGAGCCGAAGCGTGAGGAGAGCCGCACCCGTAAGAACCTCCCCAAGGTGCTGGGTATCCTCGCCCTGCTCGTCGTGTTCGGCATCCTGATCAGCAACAACAAGTCCAACGCGAAGCCCGGCACCGCCCTCCAGGTAGCCGGCGTGAATATCCGTGGCCTGCCCAACGCCATCAACAGGGTGCAGTGGTCGGCGCCGTCCTCGCTGCCCACAGTGCCACAAACATATGGGGGGTATACCGTCGGATATGAAGTCCACCGGGGTCGTGTCCCCAACTTCCCCGTGACCCCTAACTCCCTGCAGGCCGTGCTCGAGGGCGGCGCGCTGACCCAGTTCGATGATGACTCGACCGCGGTGGCCACGGGGTTCAACACGACCCTGAGCACGAGCGACACTAACGGCATCGTTTCCTTCGTGACGACGCCCTCCGATGCGACGGTCACCTGGGATCTGCAGCCCGATTCCTTCACCTACGACTACCTGCAGACGCCCCCTCAGCCTGGGACGAAGTACTACTACGCGATTCGCGTGATCAGCAAGAGAGCGACGGTCAACCCCTTCCCAGAAGATATGGACGCGGCCGCTGGTGAGCTGATCATCTCGGTGCCCTACTATGCCGGCCCCGTCACAACCATCGAGCCGCCGGTCCTGCAGTTCCCGCCCGATAGGCCCGACCCGGGTAGCACGGACGTGAACCTGGATACTACCCTCTTCCAGTGGGAGGCTGTCGCCGGTGCGGACACCTACGTGATCGAGCTGTCTACCGACCGTAGCTTCGCCCCGAAGGTAACGCTCCGAAGCAACCAGATCCTCATGAGGGCGACCCCCGGCTCATCGGTGACCCACCGCTTCGTGGGAACGGGCGGTCAGTCGCCGTCCGAGCTGTTCGCGAACGTCCGAGCGCCCATCTACTGGCGTGTGGGGGCCCGCGCCTCCGACGACGTCTCGCTGCCGGTCGATGGCAGTGGGCGACAGGTTGACTATGTGTTCAGCCTCGAGCGGAGCTTCGAGTCGCTGGATCTACCGCCCTCGGCGCCATAGTCAGAGCTGGGCCGGAAGCGCGCAGTGTGTGCTTGAGCTACCTCTCGGCCCGAGGCTGCAACCGGCCTTGGGCCGAGTAGGCGTTTGACCGAGACCGGGGTCAGAGGGTGGACGTCTCTAGCACATGAACGCGTAGGGTCAGCGGCCTGAGGTGAATAGTGCGTTCCAGTCGGTTCCGTGTCTGGGGCTCACGGGAGCCGCGGCAAGTGAGAAGTAAAGGGGCTTTGTCCAGATGAGAATCAGACCATCGTTCGGCGCACTCTTCGTGCTGATGGCGGTGCTGCTGGCGGTGCCGGCCTTCGCCCAAGCTGCGCCAGATCCGGCCACATGGGAGCGGAGCCCGGTAACCCTGACCGACCCGGGGACGGGAAGTGCCGTCGAGGCCATGGCGGGCGAGATCGTGGTCTTCTGGGCGGAGGGGGTTGATGAGGCGGCGCGGCAGGCTGTGCGCGACCGCGTGGGCGCGTCTCAGTTCAGGTCCATCGTGAATACTCAGGCCGAGGTACTCATCGTCACGCCCGGGCGCGAGGGCGAGGTCACCTTGGCGCTGCGAGGGGCCGGAGAGATCGAGGCCGTCACCCTCAACGTCGTCTACAGGATCGCCCAGGGCGGCGCTCAGGGCTTCACTCCGGACGACACGAACTGGATGGAGCAGCAGCCCCTGCACGAGCTGACGAGGACCCCGCTCGCGTGGGACACATTCAAGCCCGCGGGCTGGAGGAAGGGCGATGCGCGGTTCCCCGTGGGGAACCGTGGCGTCATTATCGGGATTATCGACACAGGCGTTGACTACCAGCACCCCGACCTGGCGCCGAACATGTGGCGGAACATGGCGGAAGCCTACGGGACCCCAGGTGTCGATGACGACGGCAACGGCTACATCGACGACATCTACGGCTGGGACTTCTACGATGATGACGCCAACCCCAAGCCGACGACGGATCTGGGCGATGGCTCGGCACACGGCACCCACGTTGCAGGCATCGCGGCGGCCGTCGGCAATAACGGAGCCGGCGTGGCGGGACAGGTATGGGATTGCGCCATCATGGCGCTGAAGGCGTCGCCGGATGACGGGAGTGCGTTGCCCTTCGACGCGACCTTCGCCGCCTACCGGTACGCCATCGACAACGGCTGTGACGTCGTGAACATGAGCTACGGTGGTCCGTCCGGCCAGGCCGACGCCCAGGTGCTAGCGTTATTCCAAGAGGGCTTCACGGCGCCGGGCGTGCCCAACAATCCCGACCGCAACGGCATCAACTGGGTCGCCGCAGCACATAACCACAGCTTGGATATTCAGGACACCTACCACCCCATCGCCACTGAGTCCGCCGATAACGAGGTTATCGGTGTGTCTGCGGTGGACCGGGATGCCACCATCGCCAGTTACAGCAACTGGTCTACCAGTCCGAACGTGGTGGACGTCTCCGCGCCCGGTGGCGACTTCGATACGATGGAGTACCTCAGCACGGGCCTCATCGTGGAGGGCGAGGATGAGTTCCAGGAGGCGTACGTGCGGATGGCGGGCACGTCGATGGCGAGCCCCCACGTGGCGGGTCTCGTTGCCCTCATCAAGTCCGTGGATCCTTCGCTGTCCGCAGCGGCGGTTCGTGACAGCCTCCTCGAGAACGCGAACCGCACCTTGCTCTACGACGCGAACCCCACTTATGAGTCAGCGGAGGCCCTGGGCAAGGGCATTGCCGACGCCTTCGCAGCGGTTCAGGCTGTGGGGACTCTCGCGCCCAACATCGCGATCATCAGCCCCGAGGCCGGCGCGCGGATCAAGACTTCCATGCCCGCAATCACCTTCCAGGTGACACGGAGCGGGCTCAAGGCCCCTAGGATCACCCGGATCACCCTGCGCGTCGATCCGCAGGATGGCGATCCCGTCAGCGACGCTGATGCTGTCTGGATCGACAAGGATGGCGATGGGGTGGATGATCGACCCGCTGATCCGGCGAGTCCCTACAGTGGGGCCACGTACCCCGAGAACGGCCTCTTTACGGTTCAGGTCGAGTCGCCCCTCGGTATCGGAGCGGGTGGAAGCAGTCTGCACATGATCGAGGTAACGGCGACGGACGAGCGTGACCCGGCGGACTTCCCTGTGACCGCGCCCGATGGTGTCTTCCGCGCGACGAGCTTCTTCCGGTTGACTGCGGTGGGCATCGGTTCGGGTCGACGGATGTTCTCCGTCCCCTACGAGCTAATCGACCGCGGCACCCAGCCCTGGACTCTCAGCGGCGCGATGCCCGCGACCGTCTTCGCCCAGAGCTTCGGTGGCTCGGAAGGCTGTCAGATCGCACGATGGGAGCCGAACGGCGGCGATTACGTTCGCAGCGACCTCGATGGCATGAGTGACCCCTACATCACCGTGCTGCAGCCTGGCAAGGGCTACTGGGTCGACTTGGTGGCGGGCACGCCACGGCTGGTCATCCAGGGCAAGGCCATCACTGCGGGGCGGTATCTCATTCGTGACGCCGCTTACAACGATGGAGACGCGGAGAGTGACTGGCTCACGCCCGGCTGGCACCAGATCGGCACGCCCTACGACTTCACGATCAGCCTCTCGGCGTTCCTGGTGGAGACGGAGGATGGGGACCTCATCCCCCTCGCTCAGGCGGTGCAAGAGGGCATAGTCCGCGGCGCGCTCTACCGATATGCGGATGGCGCGTACGTCCCGGCCGTCATTCCACAGGCAACGCTGGAGCCCTTCGAGGGCTATTGGTTCCGAAGCCTCCAGCCGTGCAAGCTGTACGCTGTTCCTGCGGCAGCTGAGGCCTCCTCGGGCGGCATGATGGCTCGCTCGGTCGAGGATAGCCTAGCGTGGCGGTTCGCGCTTCAGGCCTCGACGGCGAGCACCGACGCCCAGGTGGTCATGGCATCTTCACCCCGAGCCACGGACGGCTTCGATGACCTGTTCGACATCGAGCAGCCGCCGCCGCTGGACGCGGACGTGATGCTGTGGGTTGGCGGCGTCGACAATGACGGGCTCCTAAGGGACGTTCGGGGAGCCGTCGACACCGAGGCGACGTGGACCGTCACGGCGCGGTCCCAGGCCAACACGGAGGTCGTCCTGTCGTGGGAGGACCTGCGCGGTCTGCCGCGTGAGTTCAGCGCCAGTCTCACGGACACATCCACTGGCAAGACGCTCAGCATGAGGCATGAGGGAGTCTATCGGTACCGGACTGGCGACTCCGAGGAGGCGCGGGAGTTCACCGTTACGGTGCGCCGTGTGGACGCGGCCACCGCTTTCCGTGTGAACATCGACGACGCGACGACGAACGCGCGCGGCGCGGCCACGGTGTCATTCCGCCTGACGGCGGACGCCGATGTGGACTGCGTAGTCCTGAATGCGGCCGGCCGTACCGTTCGTACAGTCACCGTCGGTGAGCCGATGGCCGCAGGCGTTCGGTCTCTCACGTGGGATGGGCGCAGCGACTCGGGTGCCACCCTACCGGCGGGGCAGTACCGCCTCGAGATCCGTGCGCGCAGCGATCGCGGCGAGATAGCACGGGGGACCGTCTCTATCAGCAGGTAGCGATAGGCGGCCGAGCGAGGTGGCCGCGAAGGAGGACACTCGCGCTATGGTATCTTCTGCTAACCGGACGGGGCGGACGTGGCTCGTGCTCAGCCTGCTGGCTATAGTGGGCGCGGCGGCGCTGCCGGCTCATGCGCAGCCTGACATGCGGCCCAGCCTGCTCTTTGTGTCGGATTCGGTTGAGAACGACTACGTGCGCATCTATGTGGGTGCATCGGTCGTCAAAGACGACAAGGATCTCGGCATCCACCCCCTGATGCAGTCCAAGATCTACATCCGCAACACTGGCGGGGAGCCCCTGTCGGTCGGCGATGACGGCCGGAGCGTGACCAGCCTTCACATGGCGTATATCAGCGGCGATCCCATCGTAGCTGGTATCGACCAGTACGCGACCATTGCCGTGGCCAGCGTCACTGCCGATACCGATGGTGGAGGCAGTGGCGGAGGCGGCGGTGGTGGTGGTGGAGGCGGAGGCGGAGGCGCTCCGGGGGCGGCCACCCGCCAGGCGGAGGGCTATGCGTACTACGTCTTTGGCGAGGATGACTACGGGACCCCGGGCGGGATGGGGCGCGAGGTCATCGACGGCGTGACGCACATCGTACGCAGCTTCTACATCGACGATGAAGATCTCCTCGTCACCCAGTACGTGGCCCCCTACCGCGGGCTCGCCCGCATACGCTACACAGTGACGAACCGGGGCACCGACCCGAAGCAGGTGTCGCTGCGCTTCCGTCATCGTCCACAGCCCCTGATAACGGGCGGCGGATACGGCATGATGGGTGGCTCCCAGGGCGCGGTGTTCCCAGCGGGTTACACCTCCGTCGAGAAGGAGACGGCCTACGACGCAGCGGTGCTAGGCGCCAGCGGCATTCCGACGGGCTGGGTCAGCTACTCGGATGACGGGAGCCAGGCCGTCGGCTACGTCGCGGTCCGCGATACCGCAACGGGCGGCAGCAATCCCCGCGTTGAGCGGATCGAGTTCGTGCGCGAGGACCCGGGTGTGCGGACGCTTTGGCAGGGCGCGATGGACGGCGACCAGATCGTCGACGGCGCCTCCGCCATGGCGGCCCACTATTTCTTCCAGGCAGTGACGATCGAGCCGGGCGCGAGCGACTCCTTCCAGCTCTTCCTGGGTAACCGCTGGGCTTCGGAGGTTGTGGACTCGCCGCTGCACGCGAGCGCGGCGGCCCGACCGGCAATCCGCCTCGTGGAGGACCCGGACACTGGCGAGTACGAGTATGCCATGGACGCGGATGGCACCTTCGAGGTGGGCGGCTACCTCACCAATCGCGACACCGACCTGGGTGCCCTGGAGGCCGGTCAGCTCCGGAACGGGGCGGTTACGGTCGTTCTGCCCGAGGGTCTCCTGATGGAGGATGGCACGACGACGGGGACCCAGACCATAGGGCGGCTAAGGCCAGGAGAGACCTCGGGCGTCTCCTGGAAGGTGAAACCGGATCCCGCCAACCCGAAGTACGGGAACCTGAACATCAAGTTCCAGTTCACCGGCGAGGTTGCGGGTGGTGTGCATTCCCGAACGGTCACTCGACCGGTCAGCCTGCCGGCACTGCCCCATGCGTTGACCCCGGTGATTGTGCCACCGCCGACGCCTGACGACAGACCAGGCGGCCAATTCGATATGTTCTCCGTGCCCTTCGGGGTCCAGGACCCTGACCCGCTCTACGGGCTGGACTACTCGAGCGTGGCTACCGGGGAGCCGCTCCGGCCCTACGGCATCTATCGGTTCGACCCGTCCCGCGGCGAATGGGACACCTATCCCAACGGGCTCGCGGGCCAGCTGCAACCCGGGCGGTCCTTCTTCGTGAGGGTAACCGAGCGGGCTCGGATCCAGGTGCCCCCGGGCTCGACATTCCTGAACGATGTCGAGGAGGTCACCGTCCCCCTCATCGGGCGTTTCGACGTGCCGGTCAGCTACGGCGGCTTCAACATGATTGGCAACCCCTACAGCTACCCGGCGCTGCTCGGCGAAGTCGGCTTCCTCTACCGCGGCCGTGTTCGGAGCTACCGGGACGCGTGGGAGAGTGGCTGGCTGCCGGGCGTCGTCTGGGAATGGGATCCTGAGGCGAACAATGGGCGCGGCGGATACGCCATGGCCTATGGCGAAGATGTCGCCCTGAACCCGTGGCAGGGCTACTGGATCCTGACCAACGTCTCGATGGAGATGATCATCGAGCCGCCTGCCGCCCGGGGAGCGGTCCCGCCCGTAGGGGAGTTGTCCGCCCGCTCAGTTGGCGGCAACGGCACCGAGGAGGCGCTCGCCAAGGCGATGGGCGCCAACACGCTCGGCGATTGGCTACTCCAGGTCCGTGCGCAGAGTGCGACGGCCGCTGACAGCAGCAACTTCATGGGTGTGGCCAGCGAGACCGCCACTCGGGGCGTGACCGCGATGAGCATCCCGGAGCCGCCGCCCCTGGGAGCGTACGTGCAGCTCGCCTTCGTCAAGTCGGACGAACTCGGGCCTGGCAGTCTCTATGCCCACGATGTGCGAACCATGTCGGCCGATCTTGGCTACGAGATGGTCGTGAACACGAACATCCCGAACGAGACGGTGACTGTTGACTGGCCAAGCATCCATCAGTTGCCTCGTGAGCTGAGTTTGGTACTTGAGGACGTCCAGACCGGCGAGCGTGTCTTCATGCGCACCGAGGCCGCCTACTCCTTCACGAGCTCGGAGGAGGGGGCGAGCCGCCGCTTCCGTATCCTCGTCAGCACCCGGGAGCGCGGGCTCCAGATCGCTTCGGTCACCACAGAGACCTTGGCCCGTGGCGGCGCATCCATCGCTTACACCCTCTCTGCGGACGCCGAGGTGGACGTTGTCGTGATGAACGCCGCCGGGCGCGTGGTGCGGACGGTTCAGAGCGGCGAGGTCGCCGTGGCGGGGCGTAATGTAGCGACATGGGATGGGCGCAGCGATCAAGGCTCCGTCGTCCCGAGCGGTCGCTACACCGTGAGGGTCACTGCTCACTCAACGGAGGGCGGGCGAGTGAGCCAGGTGGCGGGCCTGTCCGTGAACTAGGGGAGTGGGCGTGAACCTTGCGCCCGCACTGGGTTGTAGTTACTGTGGCGGGGTCCCGGATCTACGGGGCCCCGCTTCTGCATGGTTGGGTGAGGCGGAAGGAAGGCGGCTCCCTTGAAGGGAATGTCTAATGAGCGGGCCGCTGGAACTCAGCCTCGGGAGCCGGCAGCGCGCAAGCCACGACAGGGATAGGCCAGATGGTTCGTGCCGGCCATGCCTTTGCGAGAGTGCTCGCGGCCCTCTTGGGGTGCTGTCTCGCGCCATGTGTGTTGGCCCAGTTCGATGATGAGGTCGGCCGAATCACCATTACGCCAAGCCGTCACTGGGTGCTCGCCGATGATACCGACTCCGTCATTCTGGAGATCAACGTTCTGACCCACTCTGGCGATCCGGTCCCTGATGGCACCGAAGTAGGGCTCACCTCAACCGCAGGCCGGCTCGAGGACACCACAGCCACGACGTTCAACGGCATTGCGCGAGTTCGATTCTACTCGGGCGGCGACAGTGACACCGACGCGGTGATCACGGCCATCGCGAACGGCCGACGGGCGGAGCGGGCCGAGGTCATCAGCATCACCCAGGAGGAGGGCGGGACCGACGAGGGGAGTCGGGTAGCTCGCATCAAGGCGGAAGACTACCTGGCCTTCCGCGAGAGCGACGCGCTGATGGTTGGCTATGGGAAGGTCGAGTTCGAGTTCCGCCGGTTCAAGATCACGGCTGAGCAGCTACAGTTCCGTATCTTCCCGCCCTACGAGCTCAAGGCGACGAACGCCATCGTCACCAATGGCGAGCAGCAGTTGGTGGCCAAGAACCTCTACGTGGAGTTCCGGGAGGACGGCACCCACGGCGTTGCCTTCCTGGTCGAGCCTGAGGCACGGGCCATGAGCTTCATCGACGACGATTTCACGGAGAGTCAGTGGTGGGCTCCAGAGGACAAGTTCCGGATGTGGGACTTGGAGGAGTCGACCCTCGTCGTGAAGTGCCGCCGCGCGCTGCTACATCCGGGCGACAAGCTGACCCTGGAGCACGCTCGCATCTACTACGATGGCTTCCATGTGCTGACCATGTCCGCCCAAGTCATCGATCTGGGTGGCATCATCGGAGGCGCAAGCGCCTTCCCGCAGCTCATCGGCTTCACCTACCCTGGTGGGTTGTTCATCGATTACCCGTACTACTTCGCGACAGGCGAGCACTTCACGGGCGCGTTACGGGTGCGCCATGGGAGTCCGGCGGGCGCCTTCTATGGGCGGCAGGGCTGGTACGCTGACATTGAGGGCGAGTGGGAGAGCGATGAGGGCGACGGGGGGTCGGTGCTCATCGATGGCCTGGGCCAACGGGACTGGGGAGCCCGGGTGAGCCACAACCACTCCTTCGGTGAGAGCACCCAGGGAAGCGCCAGTGTCGCGTGGCCGCAGCACCGGTACGTGAGCGCCTACAGCAATGTGTTCAAGCAGATGGGCCGAGGATCCCAGATGGTCACGGCGAGTTGGTTCGGCGGCGAGGGGGTCGACACGAACTGGTACGTGGACTGGTCGCGTCGGTTCGCCCCGGAGACCATCGGCGGGTTCAACCTGGGCTACTCTCTAGATCTGGGACTGGAGCGCGATGTATGGTCCAACGCTCCATATGGGCGGGCCGGCCTGTCGGCCAGCATCCGGCCACGCAGAGCCTGGAACATTGTGGGGAACCTCACCCTATCGCCTCGGGCCTCGGGGGAGGTGGAGCAGCGCACGAACGGTGAGTTGGAGTGGGCGAGCGTCCTCGGCGTTGACGCGAGTCTCCGATTCAGCCGGACAGGCAGCTTCAGCGTGGGGTACGACATGAGCCAACGGGCGGGAGGGCGCTATCTGAACGGGACCCGCCACAACCTCCGCGCGCGGCTGCAGTACTTTAGCATGAGCTCCCATCCCTTCAGTCTCGTGGCGAACGCGGTGCAGGATCTGGACTCGAACCGGTTCACCGCCTACGGGTACGCCTCCTGGGAGTTCCAGCGGAAGTGGACCCTGTCGCTCGTGGGCACCATCAGCCGCACCGCGACGTACTCCTTCGAGGACTACAGCGTTGGCCTTGGGCGTCGACTGGGGCAGTCAGAGGCCCGCCTGGTCTACTCCACATCCCGCGATCGGGTCGAGTTCGAGTTCACCCGCGCAAGCTCAGCCTTCTAGCCCCCTTTCCATCCTTCGCAGGGCCGCGCCGCAGGCGCGTCGAACCTTCGGGCACTCGCCTTAGGGAGGCTCAGACGATGTTCAAGCTAGCGTGCTTCACGGATGAGATCAGCCAGGACCTCGGCCATGCCCTCAGTGTGTGCCGGGAGTTTGGCCTGGATGGCATCGAGCTCCGCAGCGCCTGGGCCAAGGGGCCCCACCAGAACGATGCGGGCGATGTTGCACGCATCCAGTCCCTGATCGAGGCTTCGAGGCTCGATGTCGCGTGCATTGCCTCGCCCTTCCTGAAGTGCGACCTGGGAGATGAGTCGGCCTACCGAGAGCATCTCACCATCCTCCGGCGGTGCATCGCCTTAGGGCGGGCCCTGGGCACCAACCTGATCCGAGGGTTCACCTTCTGGCGGACCCGAGACCCCGATGAGGGCCTCATCGAGGAGATCTGCAAGTGGTTCGACGAGCCTCTCCGCATCCTCGATGGCGAGGGCGCCGTGCTTGGCATCGAGAACGAGGCGGCATGCCACATCGGATCGGCCCAGGAGCTTCGGCGGTTCCTCGACCGCCTGGGCGCCGACTCCGTGAAGGCGATCTGGGATCCCTCCAACCAGGTCTACATGCCTGATGACGTGCCGCTGCCACTGCCCGACGGCTACGAGCTCATCAAGGATGACATCGTGCATATCCACATGAAGGACAGTGTGCGGCTGCCCGATGGGGAGCGGACTCACACCCCGGTCGGCGAAGGACAGGTGGGCTGGCGGGAGCAGTTCGCCGCGCTGCGCCGGGATGGCTACAGGGGCTACTGCAGCCTGGAGACCCATTGGCGCCCCTCCGCGGAGCTGACGGCGGAACTGATGAACCAGCCGGGCGGAGAGAAGTACACCGAGGGGGCCGAGGCCGGCAGCCGCATCTGCCTCACGAACATCCAGGGCCTGCTGCGGGAGGCGGTGTAGGCCGGTTCTGGCGGCGAAGGTGGGGGCGCGGCGGGATCTACGGCTGGGGATCCTCGTCACCGAGAGCGCCGTGCCGAATAGCCCGGAGCCAGTGCTCGTAGTCGGCCTGGGAGCCGGCCTCGATGACCACGGTGAGCCGGTCGCCGGGAGAGAGAGCGGTGTCTCCCTTAGGCACGACTAGGTAGCTCTGGAGGCCGAATGGTCTCTTGGGCTGGTGTGCCACGCCGGGGCTCTCCACGGGATGCGGCCTAAGTCGAAGCGACCGTACGCCATTCGGGCAGAGGGGGCAAGACAGCGCGGAGGGACCGGGCGCCCCTCGCCGGAAGACACCGCTAGCCACACCCCAGGAGGTACGATGTTGCGCCGACTCTTGACTCGGAGCCTGCCCATTCTGCTGCTCGTTGCCCTTAGGTCGACATGTCCCGCTCAGGACCCCGAGGTCCTCTCAAACGGGGGTTTCGAGGCTGGCGACAACGGTCTTCCGGTCGACTGGGAGATCCTTGGGCAGGGCGAGCTCACGGGCGAGGCGCGCTCTGGCGACGCCGCGTTCCGCCTCATCAGGCCCATCGATGCTGATGTGCCGGAGACGGGACTGAACCGCGCTTGGTCGCCGGGCTCCGGCGCCCAGGGCGCCATGCTCGAGCCACTCAGGGGCGCGGTCACCTTCTGGTACCGGGTGGTTCGGGCCGACGAGGATGCCCTGATGCGGTTCAACGTCATTCCCATGACCGATGAGCCCTTCGAGGATCTGACCGCATCACGCGCCTACTTCGATGTGCCTCGCAGCCACGTGGACGACGGGCAGTGGCACCATGGCGTTGTCGCCTACGACTTCCGCGCCTATCCCGGAGTTCGGTGGGTCCAGGTCAGCCCACGCCTCACGGGGGGTGGGTCCGAGTTGATTCTCGATGACATCGAGTGGGCTGAACGGCTCGGCCCCTACCTGGCCATCGATCAGATTGACGTCCTCGAGGGCCGTCGCATACTCCACGTCCGCGTGTCCAATCTGGGCGACGAGCCGTGCGCCCTCGGGGACATGGCGCTCGACCTGCCTCCGGGCGTGGAGGCCGATCCCCTGAACGAAGCCCCCGCACCGAACGACTTGCTCCCGGGACAGCGCTTCCGCCGCCACTGGCGGATCGAGGGTCCCATCGAGCATGGCGCCGCTGTCACAGTGTCACTGCCTCCGCTCACCGAGGGGGCGTCGCCCATCAAGGAGACCATTCACCTCGAGGCTCGCGTCATCGCCTACTCACTCATGGTCGATCCGCCTGTGGTGGAGCCGGGGCAGGAGGCGACCGTCACTCTGGGAGCCAAGAACTACGGCCCCGCCAGCTCGGGGCCGCTGAGCCTCGAGCTGACCTTGCCCGACGCCCTGGAACTCGTCGGCCCCCTGCCGGAGGCGGGGCCAGTGGAGCAGGGCGAGTGGGCGACCCACGGTTTGCGTGTCCGTGCCCTGCCCCCCACACCGTCGGCGACCATCCAAGGGGTCGCCCGCATAGGGGACGAGGAGTGGCCAGTGGCCGGCTCCGTCGTCATCGCGCCGCCTCCTGGACCCGATGCTGTGACGGTGCAGTCGGGGGACCTGCGTCTGCTCGTCGCCCAGTCGCCATGGGGGGCGGGACCGGTGCGGATCGAGGCCCGATCGGAGGGGGAGTGGCGGCCGGTCGGATGGCTGCCCCACCTAGGGCGCGTCACCACTGTGGACCCCGACGGCGTGGACGAGACGGTCGTTCTATGCGGACGCGCGGAGGCTATGCCGGGCGGCGTGTCCTTCAACGGCTCCACGGCGGATTCATCGGGGGCCCTGTGGCAGTCCGATGTCAGCATCGCGATGACATCCACGCCGGGGTTGGTCTCCCTCAGCTACCGTGTGCGCTGCGATCGGGACCGGTCCGTGCGCTCCTTCGAGGGGCCCGCCCTCCGCATCTCGGCCCAGGGTGACGAGGGGCTACTGCCGGGGGTCGAGTGGGTGGAGGGGGAGGATGAGACCTCCTCCAACCGCGACCTAGCCCTCAGCCTCCCTGACCGTCTGCGGTACGTGCCCGACGGCTACGATCTCACCATGCCTCTCGTTGCGGTGCGCGGAGGCGAGGTGACAACGGCCCTCCTGTGGGACATCCACCAGCGCTGGGACCAGGGCCATGACAAGCCAGCCGTGTACTTCTCCCGCCCAGGCTATCTCGCCGGTAGCCACGATGCGGCGATGGGTCTGTTCGCGCCCTCCGTCGGTGAGGGATGGCTCGATGAGAACCAGGTCCAGGCCGAGGCGCCCTATCCGCTAGAGGCCGGGAGGTCCCTTCGGCTCGACGCGAGCCTGCTCGTCCGCACCGAGTCGACCAGTGTGCTCGATGCCGTCGACGTGTGGCTTGACCGCTACGGCCTCCCCGAGCCCGGCACGCCGCCGCGCGGTGACTGGATCAGCGAGGTCGAGTTCTCGGCGCGGGCCTATATGGAGTCGCTCTACGATGAGGAGGAGGGGGACTGGTGGCAGACGGTTGGCGGCGGTCACCTGCTGTCTCAGAAGACCCCCGCATCGCCTCACTTCGCCTGGGATCTGGAGCGCGCGGCGCGGATCACCAACGACCCCGCCAGGGCAGAGGTCTACCGCGAGTGGGCCGCGCGCATGACGGATACCGCGGGCTATCCGCCGCAAGGCTTCGACGGCGGACTGGAGTACTCAAATGGCTCTGAGTGGCTGTCGATCCTCGCTGGCGCCGCGAAGGCGGCATTAGCCAGCCAACGCGAGGACGGCTCCTGGGGCTACCCTGCCGATCGCGAGGGTGAAGGTGTCTTCGCCGACACGGACTACTGGGAGTTGGGCGACCTCGGCGGGTCGGAGCTGGGGACCAACGCCCGGAACGCTCTCGACCTCCTGCGCTACGCGCGCGTGACGGGCGACGAGCGGGCCTACGAGGCGGGGATCCGGGCCCTGGAGTACATGGACCGCTTCACCGTGCCCCGGGCCGGCCAGGTGTGGGAAGTGCCGGCCCATGTCCCGGACATCATCGCCGCGGCAGACGCTATCGAGGCCTACCTGGAGGCCTATCGATTCGACGGGGACACGTACTGGAGGGATTGCGCCGTCTACTGGGCCATGGCCGGCGTCCCCTTCGTCTACCTATGGGGCGAGCCCGAGCGGCCTTACCTCCCGTACGCCTCCATCGCCGTCTATGGCGGCACCTTCTACGTGATGAACTGGATCGGCCGGCCCGTGCAGTGGTGCGGCCTGAACTACGCCACCGCCCTGCGCCAACTGGCGGAGTTCGATGATACCCAGGATTGGGCACGCCTGGCGGAGGGCATCCTCATCAGTGCCCTGCACCAGCAGAGCACGGAGGACGTTGACGTGGCCCTGTGGCCCGACTGGATCGGTGCGCGCGAAGGGGACAAGTCCGCGTGGTTGTTCTCGCCGATGAAGCTCTGCGAGCACCTGTACGCGATGCTTGGCGTTCCTAGCTTCCCGCGTACCGCCATCATTGGGGAGGGCCAGGAGAGGCTGCACCTCAGCACCATGGGGGATGTCCTCCAGGCGGCCTTCGAGGGTGGCACGCTGACTGTGGATACGCGATTGGACGAGAGGGTCCGGTCGCGCCTGCTGATCGGCCCGATCGCTCCCCCTGGGGAGGTGCTGGTGGACGGAGGGCTGGTCTACCAGGCTCCGGGCCCCGACGGGTGGGCCTATCTGGCGCGCTACGCCGTGCTGAGCGTGCCGCTGCCTGGCGGAGGTGAACACCAGGTGCGCGTCGCTGGTGTGACTCGGGCGTCCCTGCCGGAGCCGCCGCCGCTCGTCACCGAGCTGGCCTTCGAGTTCGAGGGTTCGGGCGAAGGGTGGCTGCCTCAGAACGATGTGAGCCCACTGGCAGTGGAAGATGGGGCTCTGGCCTTCCGGGTGACCGGCACAGACCCCTACGTGGTTCGGGAGGCGATGGAGGTGCCGACACACCTTGGCGATACCCTCACGATCCGGATGAGCCTGGACATGCCGACTGTGGCGCAGGTGTTCTGGGCCACCGAGGACTCGCCGCGCTTCACCGAGGGTCTCTCCTTCGCGTTCACGCCCATCGCCGATGGGGAGATGCACGAGTACAGCTTCCCGGTGGGGCTCCATCCCGAGTGGCCCGATCGAACGCTGACGATGCTGCGCATTGATCCGACTAGCGGCGAGCCCGCTTCCGTGGCGATTGACCGCGTCGTCTTGGCGGGAGGCGCCCCCTAACCGGCGCCGTGTATGGGATACTGTCATTGCGTGGCGCGCACGAGGAGCGCTCGGCGGAGCCAGGTGTCATGCCTGAGCGGCGAGGAGGGCAAGCGACGGGCCCTCCTCGCTCAGCTAGTTCACGTCCGCGTCCGGTAGACCCCGTGGGCTCAGAGCACGCTGTCCACGGCGGTTTTGGCTCGCCTGGCCGCCGCGAGGGGGGTGAGGGCCTTCAGTTCGGCGCTGAAGGTCTCGACGCCCATGTAGTCCTCGTACCCAATCTGACGTAGCGCGCCGAGGAATCCCGCCAGGTCGATGACGCCCTCGCCCGGCAGCAGGCGTTCCATGTCGATCTGCTCATCGCGAGGTCGGTCCGGGGCATCGTTGATATGCACATGGACGACGCGCTCCTTCGGCACCCGGACGAGCTCCTCCACCGTGTGCCCCGCCGTGAACCAGTGGAAGCTATCGACGAGGAGCCCGACATTGGACCGACCGATCTCGTCGATCATCTCTAGGAGCTGGTCCATACGGTAGATGAACTCCTGCCCTGACTGGCGGCTCGTCTTGGGACCCACCCACTCCAGGCCGAGACGGCAGCCCTGAGCCGCGAGGATCTCCGCGGACTCGCGGAAGCGCTTCACCGCCAGCTTCCGCAGCGCGGCCGCGTCGTCAACGCTCGGCGGCAGCCACGTGCAGCAGCGCGGGCACCCGATCTCCCTCGCCACCTCGGCCCACCGTGTGAGCCCATCCAGGCTCTCGCGGTAGGAGTCGTTCGATCCCCGCCAGTCCACGTTGAAGCCCCACACGGCGGGCTGGACGGCACATGCGTCGAAGAACTCCCGAGCGCCCGTCAGTCCACGCTGGTCAATCAGATGGGCGATCGCCTCGATCCCCGTATCAATGCCCGCGAATCCCACGTCCGATGCAAGACGGACCTGCTCCTCGAAGCTGAGGCCCGTGCCGAAGATGACGCCGTTCAGGGATGGTTTCACAGGGGAGACTCCTCTCTCATCGGAGCACACTGCCGTGCGCGAATGTCGTTCGCCCCGTGTGGGCCGTGGGCCTGCGCGACCGCCCAGGGCGTCTCACGCTGGAGAGCGAACCATCGGATGAGAGGGAAGTGCCATGGCCCGGGCTCTGGCCGCGGCAGGCATCGCCGCCTCATGCCTCACGGGAGCTGTCACCCAGCCGCACCTTCCGCTCCGGACCAACGAAGGTCAGCCGCTCTGCGCCGTCTACTTCCTCACCCATTGGTGGGAGCCGTGGCGCAGCCAGGACGGCGCGATCCTCGCGGACCTGAGCCGCCTCCGTGCGGGCGGTATCAACACCCTGCTGGTGGACCACGAGTGGTCGCAGGCCATCGACGGCAACTGGCGCCTCCTGGACCGAGGTCACCGGTTGGCTCGGGAGAGTGGGATGGGCATCGTGCCATGGCTGTCGCTCAAGTCGTGGAGCGACATCGCCGCCGGCTCGAGCCCCTCAGACGGTGATCAACCGGTCCGAATCTCGCACGATCTCGTAGTGGTCCTTGAGGGGCGAGAGTGGGCATACCTCTGATCCCTCCGAGTTGCGGAGTTTGAGGCAGGTTCCGCAGGCGAGGAACTCGCCACCGGCGTCGAGCACCTTCTGCGCGGCGTCCTTGACGTCGAACGCCTCGTCCTCGATCTGATCGATCTCTACGCCCCGGCCAGACAGGAAGATGCGGACCGTGTCCCCCGCTCCAGGCTGTAGAGCGCCAGTCGAAGGGCGTTGAACACCGTCTCCGGGTCCGTGTGCGTGATCACCATGCCGCCGGGCCTCATTGAACGATCTCCTCGCCGTACCGTCTGGCTTCCCTGTGGGGGGCCCGAAGACCTGACTGACACATAGCACCTGATAGACGGGTGCGGGGCAGACGCTCAGTCGCGCACCCGCACACCAAACGTGTACTCACTACCCACCCACGTTCGCTCGATCTTGGCATCCCGTTCCAGCTCCGCCAGGACGCTGCCGACGACGTCCACCGGCAGGTCGAGAGCCTCTCGTATGGCTGTCTGACTCATGGTGCCTCCGGCCTGATGGAGCATCGCCAAAACCTGGCAGTCGGCATCTTCGCATGCCTTCTTCGCGTCGCCTCCGCGCCTCTCGCGGTCGCGGCCGAGCAACCAGAGAAGGCATACGAGTGCCACTAACACCAAGGCAACTAGCAAACCCGTGAACCAACCAGAGACACCCATCTAGGTGCCGTCCGTTGCAGACATTGCGTGGTGCATCTGGACTTCGCTCCTTTCCAGGTCAGAGATGGGGCTTCACGCGATCCACCGACGCCTCACGCAGTGAAGGCTGCCGGCGAACAGCAGCGCGCCGAACATGCCGAGCATTGCGAAGCTGAGCCCTGGCGCCAAGACGTTCTCTGAACCGAGGGAGTACCTCAGTAGGTCAGCCGCGTAGGTCAGGGGGAGGACGTAGGAGAGCGGCTGTAGCACGAGTGGCAGCTGCGACACGGGGAAGAAGAGCCCGCAGAGGAAGATCATCGGGAACCGGAAGAAGTTCGAGAAGGTCTGTGCCTCGAAGACCTCACTGACGGACACGGCGATGAAGAGGCCGAGGAAGGTGGACGCGATGGAGGTCAGCGTGACGGCCCCAAGAGCGGGCCCCCATGCGATTCCCTCGATCCCGCCGATGCCCAGGGCGATGGCTACCGGCACGAGGGCGTTCGCGATCCCAAAGATGATGGCCCCCAGCGTCTTGGCGAGCATCAGTAGCTCGAGCGATATGGGCGCCAGAAGCAGCCGCTCGAAAGACCGTCCCTTCTTCTCGAAGGTTACCGTGACTGCCAGCATGGAGGTCGTGCCGAACAAAACCGCGACAGCGACAACTCCCGGGAGCACGCCCTGAAGGCTCTCGAGTCCGGTACCGGTCTTGACGAAGAACATTCCCGTCCACGCAAGTGGGAAGATGATGCCCCAGCTGATGTTCGGCGGCTTGAGGTAGTACGTGCGCATGTCCTTGGCCATGATGCTGCACATCGCCGTGAGCGCCTTCATGAGGCTCCACCTCCGCCGCCCTTGCGCTCCTTCTCGCGCTTCATCTGGTCGGCGTGAATGCCCGTTATGCGGACGAAGACCGACTCGAGCGAAGGCCGTTCCCGCCTTGCCTCCATGACGGTGGCGCCTCGCTCCTCGATCTCGCGGATCAGAGGACCCACGGCGATGGGCTGTCTTGACTCCACCCGGATCTCCCTCGCCCCCACAACCTCGAAACGGAGGTGCGGGAACAGCCGCTCCAGCTCCGGTGTGAGACCTGTGGTGGGATCGGCGGTTACCAGTACCAGCACATGCGTGTCGCTCACGGGGCTGAGCAGGTTCTCCAGGGTGTCGACCGTAACGATCCTGCCTTCCACCATGAAGGCGACTCGGTCGCAGAGCCGCTCCGCCTCCTCGATGTAGTGGGTAGTCAGGAGGATGGTGGTGCCGCCTCTATGGAGGTCCCGAACTAGCTGCCGCACCTGTCGCGCGCTGGCCACATCGATCCCCGTGGTCGGCTCATCGAGGAATAGCACGGCAGGCCGGTGGATGATGCCCGCCGCGATCGTCAGCCGACGCTTCATGCCGCGGGAGTAGCCGCCGAACTTCCGATGCGCCGCATCCCCAAGGCCGAACTCCTCGAGCAGAAGGCGCGCGCGCTCCGTCCGTTCAGCCCGCCCCATACCATAGAGCGAGGCGCAGAAGGTGAGATTATCTAGGCCCGTCAGTTCCGGGTACAGGTTGCTGTCATCGGGTACTACGCCGAAGAGGTGCTGGGCTGCCTTCGGGTCGCGGGTGCAATCGATCCCCGCCACTCGGATGGTACCCGCCTCGGGACGCGCGAGACCGGTAAGCATGTTGAGCGTGGTTGTCTTGCCCGCGCCATTGGGCCCGAGCAGCCCCATCAGCTCGCCGCGGTCTACCGTGAGGTCGATCCCCGCGACCGCACGCACGCCGTCGAAGCTCTTGGTGAGGCCGCGAACCTCAATCATGCGGCGTGACCTCCACGGGAGCGCGCTGCCCGGTGCGCCGCATTGGCCTCCTGGGACGCGACCACGGTCCGGCAAGTCAAGGGATCTGCAGTCTCGCTGTGCACGCGCACCCTGTGTTACCCCCTTGATACTTCCGGGTCTGCTCCACCGTGTACCCCTCCGGAGCGCTTCTTTGGTCGGTCGGCTTCTGGTGTTCCAGCGTCCCGGGCCCGGTCCGGCCCTTCCTCGTCACTCGTCGCGGTGTGCACAAGCTGTGCGATGGCCACCGCACATTGCTCCAACGCCTCCGGGACGATCTCGTAATGCACCCGACTGCCGTCCCGTGACCCCTGCACGAGCCCCGCTGCACGGAGGATCCTCAAGTGCTGTGACACGGCGCTCTGCGTGATGCCCAGGCGCCGTGCCAGTACCCCCACACACAGCCGGTGGTCTGCGAGCGCGTGGAGGATAAGTGCCCGCGGTCTGCTGGAGAGCGCGTCGAACACCGCTATGTGGCGCTCCAGGTCCCTGTGTTCGCAAGATGTATTAGACATTGCGCATATTCTAACACTCTTCCGTCATCCAGCAAGCCCCTTCCTTGGATGACAGAGCCCTGCTCGGTGCCGGGCTCGCACCGGCGGCCTCGCTCCCTCCCTCGTGCGCATGTCACGGCGACTTGCCACGGCGAAGCGCAGCGACGCCGGACGAGCCGCGGGGGAGGGTGTCCAGAGGGCAGGAGGGGAGCACTCTCGCCCGGTCCCGGCAGGCTTCACGTCAGCACCGCACCGCTCAGGACTCGTCCCTCCCTCGCGTGCATCGCCGCGGGGGAGGGATGGCCAGCTTGTCAGGGCGTAGCACAGCGAAGCCTGGCGGCCAGAACGCGCTGACAACGGGTCACCAGCCGAGCGTCAGGGAGCCGAAGATACCGCAGAACCCATGCCGCCCGACACTCGGCCATACCGCCATCACACTGCTCGCCGCACCAGGTAGAGTCTGCCATGCGGACCCTTTCAAGTGATCACCCACCTGTACCTTTACCTATAAGCAACAAGCTTATGGGGAAGGCTCGGCTTGGGAGAGGGGCCAGGGGTGAGGGCCTTCCCCCCACCACGCCACTACTCCCCCCGGAGCAGCCGCTTCACCGCCGCCGGCTCCGGATCGCCCATCAACGATGTGACGGTGGAGGGCGCGGTGGCGGAGCGGATGCAGGGGCAGCTCTTCCGCATCGTGGAGCTGTATCGGAGCCGCGTGCGGCCGTAGGTCGCGCCCTCACTCCTCGTGCTGGTCACTGTCCGGAGTGCCCGAGGGCTCGTCCTCGGGCTCTCTCTTGAACACCTCGGGCATGAAGGAGTCGATGGCGATCTTGATCGCTCCTGCCGAGGGGACGGCGATGATCATGCCCACGAAACCCAGTAGGGTGGCGCCGGCGAGCACCGAGAAGATGACAACAAGGGGGTGCAGCCCCACCCGCTCGCCGGCGATCTTCGGGGTCACCACCTGGTCGAACACCAGGTTCAGCCCCTGAATAACCCCCAGCATGATCAGCGCCGCCACCCACGGGTTACCATCGGTGGTCGTGAAGCCGACGATCACCGCAACCGCGCTCGCCACGAAGGGGCCCAGGACGGGTACCGCGTAGAGCAGCCCGTTGGTGAACGCCACAACGAGGATGTTGTCGATACCCAGCCACACCCGCAGAATCAGCAGCACCGCGAGGCAGGCGCAGAACGCGAGGAACATCAGCACGAGCTGCCCTCGGAAGTAGCTCGCCAGCATGCCGTTCATCTGGCCCATTGCTCCCTGGGCGCGCCCACGGTACTGCTCGGGCACCCAGGACCACACCCGCTTCCTCAATGAGTCGATGTCCCGCATGAAGTAGAAGGCCACGAAGGGGGTGAAAAGGTAGAAGAACAGGGTGCTCACGGAGCCCCAGAGGGCCCCCCCGACCCGCGCCGCAAGGGTCTGGCCCCAGCGCGTCAACTGGCCTCGGTACTGGAGCAGCGCGGCCGCCGGATCCGAGAGATCGGGGGCAGGGAGGCTGCGACGCACCCCCTCAGGCACCCACGTCGGCAGGTTCTCCGCATACCAGGCATCCCACTCCGCACGGAGCGAGGGCTGCGCTTCCTCGGCAGCGTCGGAACCAGCCTCGGACTCGCCTCCCTCAAGCCCCTCGGACTCGGCGGCGGGCTCCATCGGCCATAGGGGTGGGCCCACGAACTTGGGGGTCTCTTCGTTCCCCTCGTCCGATTCCTGGTTCGAGGGTAGCCGGGATTCCATCTCCTCCACTGCGGCCCCGACCCGTGGCATGGTCTGCACCCATGCGTCGATCGCTTCGGCGGAGTGGCCGATCGTGGCTGCCAAGCTCTGGCCCTGGGTGATGAGAAGCGGGATGAACACGAGTAGCGCGATGGCGATACCCAGGAACGCAAGGAGGAAGACAAAGCTGACGGCGCGGCTCCGCGACCAGCCTCTCCGTTCGAGTCGGTCGAGGGCTGGGTCCATGATGTAGCCCGCGAGGATGCCGATGAGGAACGGGCCCAGAATCGCGCGAACCTGGTAGAGAAGCCAGACAGCCAGGGCGATGAGGGCTAGGTGATGCCACTCTCGCCGGACGATGTTCAGCAGATCGAGGGGCGCTTCGGGAGGTGAGCCGCCGCGGTCCCCACTCATTGCGGCGTCCTCCCGCCGCTGGACTCATCGTCGGCAAGGGAGGCGTGGATCATCGAGATGGCACGCCGGTAGAGCCGCGATACGTGCATCTGCGAGATCTCCAGCCGCGCCGCGATCTCCGTCTGGCTCAACCCTTCGAGGTGGCGCCATCGCACGATCTTCCGCAGCCGCGTCGGCAGAGCGTCGAGGATGGTCTCGGCCTCCGCCAGGTCGCGAAAGTCCGATGTGGCGCCGGCGCCGCTGGCGATGAAGTCCCCCATCACAGTGCCTTCTTCGTCATCGCCCGCCGCCTCATCGAGCGATAGGAGCTCGTACGCCTGCTGGCCCAGTTCGAGCGCTTCGAGCGTCATCTCAGGGCTCTGCCCGATGCTCCCAGCGATCTCATCGACCGTGGGCGACCGGCCCAGCTGCTGGGTGAGGGTGTCCGAGGCTCGCCGAGCGGCGAGATTCACCTCCTGCAGGCTGCGGGGGACATGCACCCCCCAGCCGCGGTCGCGGAAGTGCTTTTTCAGCTCCCCCACCACGCTCTGCGTCGCGTAAGTGGCGAAACGCACGCCCCGCTCAGCATCGAAGCGCCGCAGCGCTCGGAGCAACCCCAAGCGCGCGACCTGTTGCAGGTCCTCGACGGGCTCGCCACGCTCGGAGAAGCGATGGGCGAGAGATAGAGCCAGCCCGTCGTAGAGGAACACCAGCTCAGCCTGGGCGGCCTCGATGCTCTCCTCGTCATCGGACTGGATCTGGCGGAACAGCACCTTCTCGAGCTTGCGTCGAACCCACTGGCGGATCGCCGTCGGCAGATCGAGTGTGCCCTCAGGCGGCAGGGCGAGAGCGATTTCGCACAGCACCAACTCACCCAGCGCACGCAGCCTCGGACTACGCGTGGAATCCGGCAACACGCGCGCCAGGACGACTGAGACGGTGTGGCCGTACCGTGCAACAAGCTCGCTCAGGGCCTCTGCACGCTCCGTGTCGCGAGCGCTCTGCTGCAGGGCTCGCAGCCATCTGGCCTCTTCGGGCGACATCGTCATGGGTGGCGTCAGCCCCCCACCTTAGCTCGCCGGCCCAACGGGCGGGGGAGGGAGCGACTTCCGGAGGACCACTCGCTCAGTGCCGCCGGCGTCCTCGGTCCACACCCCGTCGACCAGGGCCTCGGCCAGCGACAGGCCCAATGCGGCCTCCTCGTCCTCGTTCCCAGGGCCTGGCCGATCGCCCGACACGGCGATGACGAGGGTGTTCTGGTCATCGCTGATCTCGATGCGGAGCCGATCCTGAGCCAGGCCCAGGGCCAGCCGGTTCACGCAAGCCTCCTGGACCGCCAGCTTGAGGTCCTCGATCTCATCCATCGAGAGCCCTCTATCGGCGGCAAGTGACGAGATGAGCAGACGGACGCCGCGGATGAGCCGAGGGTCGGCCGCGAGGCTCACCTCCGCCAAGAAGGTGGCGCTCACCGCGTGCCTCCCGTCAGGGCCGCTACCGCTTGGGCCTCGTCATCTCGGAGCGTCAGGAATGTGTCCAGCTTGAGGACCTCGATGCTATGTCGCTGAGCGCGTGAAGGGATGGCGATAGCCACGTCGCCGCCAGCCTCCCGGGCGGCTCGTGTGGCGGCGACCAGCACCCCGATCCCGCGGCTGTCGAGGAACTCAAGGGTCTCCAAGGAGACGGCGATCAAGCCGCCAGCCTCCGCCAGGGGGAGCAGGGCGTCCTTGAATTGTGGGGCCGTGGCGACGTCGAGCTCCCCACGGAGCGAGAGCACACTCACTTCCCCATCGGTTCGAGTCTCGATGGTGAGCCGTTTCATGGGTTGGTCCTTCCCTCGGTTACCGCGGCCTCCACGACAGGCGTCTGCTTGGGATCGGGCGCCCTTATAGGCTTCGCCGCCGCGGGACCGGAGTCCAGCCGGCCATCCTCCAGCGCCTCGCGGAGTGCGCGCGCCGTGCTGCAGACCTCCGAGGATAGCTCATCGAACCTCTGCCGCAGATCCTCGATCCCACGGAGGAACCGCCCCAGGGCCAGAGTCACGTAGAGCATGAAGAGGAAGGCGCAGGCAACGAGGGTCCACAGGGCGACCGCGAACGGGTCCAGCGTCTGGAAAGCGGATGGCACGGGCGATACCCCTCCTAGTTCTCACGTGTACAGGAGTGTTAGCCGCCCGGTGCCGGCAACCTTCCTCGTCAGGTCGACACCGAGCGTTCCGACGGCCTCCGTGTCGCTATCGAGCCGGGGACGGGAACGCTCTCCTCCGGTGTCTCTCCATTCTCGCGCGACACGCTGCGGAGGGCTTGCATCCCCAAGGCCGAACTCTACCACGCCGGCGCCCGGGCCATCGCCAGGGGGGCGCGGCCCCGACTAAGACGCCGGAGGCGTCCGTTGAACTGGTATCTGGTGCTGCGCATCATTGGGGTGCTGGCCGGCATCATGGCTGTAGCCATGATACCATCCCTTGGTCTCGCGGCCTTCGGCGGCGACCCCGAAGGTATCGCCGCCGTGACGACCTCCGCCTTCGGACGCGGCATCACCCTCAGCGCCCTCGTCTCCGCCATCCTGCTGCTCACCACGTGGGGCCGCGTGGGCAACCGCTTCAGCGCCTCCGACGGCTTTGCGATCGCGACCTTCGGCTGGCTGCTTCTGGCTGTTCTCGCCGCCGTGCCGCTCTATCTCTGCAAGGGAATGACACCCCTGGGCGATGACCTGACAGGGGCCAGCCCCAACTGGCGCTTCACCTTCGTGGATGCCTTCTTCGAGGCGATGGGCGGGCTGACGACTACCAGTTCGAGCGTCTTCGGCACCGACGGCTCCGTCGAGGGGGGACGGGGGCTGGTGGAGGGCCTGCCTCCGAGCTTCCTGTTCATGAGGAGCCTCTGCCACTGGCTCGGGGGCATGGGGATCGTCGTGCTGTGCCTCGCCCTGCTCCCCGCTCTCAGTGCCGGGGGATACCAGGTCTTCCAGGCCGAGGTGCCGGGGCCAGCGGCCGAGAAGCTGCGTCCCCGGCTCCGTGAGACCGCCGCCATCCTGTGGGGGGTCTACGCGGCGATGACCGCCGTGCTCGTTCTCCTCTTCTGGCTGGGCAAGATGCCTCTCCTCGACGCCATCTGCCATGCCTTCGGCACCATCTCCACGGGAGGGTGCTCCACCAAGGACGCCTCCATCGCGCACTACGCGCAGACGGGACATCCCTCCGCGCTCTACTTCGAAGTCGTCACCATCGTGTTCATGCTGTTCTCGAGCATCAGCTTTCTGCTGCACTTTCAGGCCCTGCGGGGCTCCCTCGAGGGCTACCGGCGGAACGAGGAGCTGCGGTTCTACGCTGTCGTCCTGGTTGCCTCCACGCTGCTGGTGGGGCTGGGTTTGGCGCTTTGGGGAGGCAGCGCCTACGCCGACAAAGCTACCCTTACCCGTCACGCCGTCTTCCAGGTCGTCTCCATAGCGACCAGCACCGGCTACTACAGCGCCGACTTCGATGCCTGGCCCGCCCTGTGCCGCATCGTGCTGATCGCTCTTGCCTTCGGCGGCGGATGCGCCGCCTCGACCGCGGGCGGCCTCAAGCAGATCCGCCTACTCGTGCTCTTCCGATACTGTCATCGAGAGGTGATGCGACTACTGCGGCCCGGTCTGGAGCGACCAATCCGGGTTGGGGACGCGATCGTCGACTCCCGCCGAGTCTCGCAGATAGTAGGCCTCATGGTCCTGTGGGTGGGCGTCATCGTTGTCGGCAGCGTCGTTCTGGCGTTCCTGCTCCACGGCGCCGACAACCCCAGCTTCGATGGACACCACGACTCGCACCTCGTGACCGTCTTGACGGCCACCGTCGCGTGCGTCAGCAACGTCGGCCCCGGGCTCTCGGGCGCAGGGCCGACTCAGAACTACGGCTGGATGCCCGCGGGGGCTAAGCTACTGCTGAGTTTCTGCTGTCTCCTCGGCCGGCTGGAGATCTACTCCGTGATCATCCTGCTCCTGCCACGCACTTGGCGCGGATAGTTCCGCTCCTGCCTCCGCCGTACAGACACACGGGGCTCGACGATACTCGAGCCCCGTGCCATGACTACCGCTGCGCTGGCTGCGGGTTAGTCGATGCTGCCCGCACCACGGAAACGCTTCTGGCACATCGCCAGGAACTCAGCGTTGCTCTCCGCCTGCTTCAGACCGTCGATGAGCGTGCGGGTCGCCTCCTCGTTCTCCAGGGCATGGAGGGCTCGGAGGAGCAGGGCCATCTGGCGCATCTCATCCCTGGAGTACAGCAGCTCATCGTGCCGAGTGCCCGACCGACGCACGTCGATGGCGGGGAAGATCTTCTTTTCAGAGAGGGTCCGGTCGAGGACGAGTTCCATGTTGCCCGTCGCTTTGAACTCCTCGAAGATCATATCGTCCATGCGGCTGCCCGTGTCGACCAAGGCTGTGCCCAGGATGGTGAGGCTTCCGCCGTTCTCGATATTCCGCGCCGCGCCCAGGAACCGCTTCGGCCGGTGCAGTGCGCTGGGGTCGAGGCCGCCCGAGAGGGAGCGCCCGCTGGGGGTGCACGTGAGGTTGGAGGCCCGCGCGAACCGGGTGATGGAGTCGAGGAGCACCACGACATCCTTGCCGTGCTCCACCAGCCGCTTAGCCCGCTCCAGCGTCATGTCGGCGGCCTTCATGTGGTTCTCGGGCAGCTCGTCGAAGGTGGACGCGATCACGTCGCCATCGACCGAGCGCTCGATGTCCGTGACCTCCTCGGGCCGCTCGTCGACGAGCAGGACCATGAGGACGCACTCGGGATGGTTGGTGGTGATGGCGTTGCCGATGTCCTTGAGGAGGGTCGTCTTGCCAGCCTTCGGGGGGGAGACGATGAGCCCGCGCTGGCCCTTGCCGATGGGGGCGACCAGGTCGATGACTCGGGTGGAGATCCGGGCCCGGGTCGTCTCGAGCCGCAGCCGCTCATCGGGGAAGATGGGCGTCAGCTCCTCGAACTCCACACGCTGCCGCCCCGAATCGGGCGAATCGCCGTTCAGCGACTCGATACGGAACAGCGAGTAGTACCGCTCACCAGCGCTATCCTTGGGCGGCCGCACCTGACCCGCCACGAGGTCGCCTGTCCGGAGGCCGAAGCGCTTGATCTGCGACTGGGCCACATAGACATCGTCGGGGCAGGGGATGTAGCTGTGCACCCGGAGGAAGCCGAAGCCGTCCGGCAGCACCTCGAGGTAGCCCTTGCGGAAGAGGAGGCCGTGGGCGCGCGCCTGCTCCTCCATGATCTTCTGCACGAGCTCTCGCTTCTTGAGCTTGCTGAGGCCCTCGAGATCGAGCTGCTTCGCGACCTCGGTCAGCCCCTCGACGGTCATGGCCTCAAGGGTGCCCAGATCATGCGTTAGCGCGCGAGCGCGCTCGCTGCGGTCGTTCCGATCGGCGACGACGCGAGCGCCGCCGTTGCCGTCCCGCGGCATCGGCTGAGCGTCATTGTGGCTCTTGCGGGCCCCACTGTGCGGTCGCCCTCTCGGGCTACGGCGTCTCTTGGCGGATGTGCTGGACTTTGGGTTTTCCACTCTGATCCCTTCGCTCTCACTACCGGCTTGGGCCGCCGGCTGTGGACGTGCTATTCCCACTCGATGGTGGCGGGGGGTTTCTGGGTGATGTCATAGACCACCCGATTGATGCCTGGTACCTCATTCACGATCCGGGACGCTATCCGCTGGAGCAGGTCATGGGGGAGCCGCGCCCAGTCCGCGGTCATGAAGTCACCGGTAGTTACCGCTCGGAGGATGGCTGTCTTCCCGTAGACTCGGGCGTCGCCCACGACTCCTACACTGCGCAGGGGGGCGAGCACGACGAAGGCCTGCGCAGTCTGATCATACCAGCCGGCCGCCCGAATCTCCTCCAGGGCGATGGCGTCCGCCTCCTGGAGTGTCGCCACGTCCTCAGCGGTGATCGCGCCGATCAGGCGGACCGCCAGGCCGGGACCCGGGAAGGGATGCCGGCTCACCATCTCATCGGGCAGACCGAGCGCCGCGCCCAGCCGACGAGCTTCGTCCTTGAACAAGTCTCTAAGTGGCTCAACGAGCTTCAGGTTCATCCGCTCGGGCAATCCACCCACATTGTGGTGTGTCTTGATCGTCGCCGCCATTTGGTCTCCCGACTCGATCACGTCGGGGTAGAGAGTGCCCTGGGCCAGGAAATCGACCCGTCCCAGCTTCAGAGCCTCCTCCTCGAACACGGCGATGAACTCGGCGCCGATGATCTTCCGCTTCTCCTCCGGGTCCGTGACGCCCGCCAGCTTGCCTAGGAAGCGGTCCCCCGCGTCCACCGCGACGAGCGGGATGCCCAGGTGCTGGCGGAAGGTCTCCTGAACCTGCGCGGCCTCGTTCTTCCGCATCAGGCCGTGGTTCACGAAGATGCACGTCAGCCGATCGCCTATCGCCCGATGCGCCAACGCGGCCACCACGGTCGAATCCACCCCGCCGCTCACGGCGCACACGACCCGGCCGTCTCCCACCTGCGCGCGTATCGCCGCGACCTTCTGCTCGATCATGTTCTCCACGGTCCACTCCCCCGCGCATCCGGCTACCCCGTCTAGGAAGTTCCGGAGAAGGTGATTCCCGAAGGGGCTGTGGTCCACTTCGGGGTGGAACTGAACGCCGTACAACCTGCAGTTGGAACCCCCATGGCCGCGATCTGGGCCGTGGGGGCGCTGGCCAGGGCCTCGGATCCTGCGGGCAACTGCGTACCGAGTCCCCGTGGCTCATGCCGCCGGCCAGAGGCCGGTCGCCGCCACGCGCCGTCAACCTGGCGAGTGATCAGTCGCCCATACTGGGCGCCGAAGGCCAATACAAGCACGGTTTTCCTGGGGACTGGAATAGAGGTGCGCGTCACACGCTGCTCCTGGAACTTGGAGGGTCCACGCGACTCCCTGAGCGCACACACGCGGTATCGAAGTACCATGGCTCGGGGAGCAGACCTGGGGGTGAATCGAAAGGGATAGCAAACACTGCAGCCTGGAGATCGTATCAGAGGGCGCGAAATCGCGTCAACTCAATGTTCCAGCATTCTGGCCACGCTTCCTGCTCCCTCGCCCGACCGTCGCGGCCATGGGCTTACCCGGAGGCAACCGTGTCCCACGGCCCGAGTCGCAGGGCGCGGCCACCCACGTGGCGATCAGCATGAGCATCACGCGGAACACCGTGGCATACCTCCCATCTGGTCACGCCCCAACCCTTTTCCAGCGTCGTCCCTGGTTGCCCTCGCCGATGGCGCGCGATTAGGCAGGACAGCGGAGGGAGGGGAGGGAACGGTCAATCCCCGAACGGGAAGGAGACTGGTCGCCGTGCTCCCCTTCGCCCTCTGCGCTCTCTCCGTCATCAACCAAGGCCAGCCGCCCTACGAGATGGTCTGGGCCGATCGAACCGCGGACACCCGACGGCCCCTGGTCGCCTTCGACGACGTCACCGGCTGGTCCGTAGAGTGTGACAATGCCGAGGCCACGCTCACACCGAGCGATGAGCAACGGCTCTTCGCCGATCACGTGGCGAAACTCGAGTATCGGCGGCCGGACCACGGGGCCACCGCTCTTCGACTAGTGCCGCCGGCGCCGATCCCCGTGGGGGATCCCTTCGACTGCGTGAACTGGTGGGTGTATGGGAACAACTGGGCCTTCGCGCCCGACGTCTCGACGCCGCCCGTCACCCTCACGGTGATCTTCGGCTCACCCGGCGGCCCGGATGTGGGCGTCATCATGGGTTCCGTCGGGTGGCAGGAGTGGTGGGTGATGCACCGGCGACTCACCGCCGAGCAGGTGGAGTCGCTGGGCCCGCGGCCCGAGTTGCGACGGATCGAGGTCACCGGCGGCACGAACAGGGATACCAGGGCTCTCTACCTCGCCAACCTGTCCATCTACACCGAGCCCCTGCCGCCTCTGACCTTCGAACCGCGGCCCGAGCGGAACCTGACGCCCCTCCCCGGCCAGAATCTCGGCACCAACACCGGGCCCGGCAAGCTACCCTTCCCCACGCGCGAGGAGACCATCCTGCCGGGCGAGGAGGGCCCCGTCGTCGAGGCCCACCTGAGCCGGGATGGGGACGCCTATACCTGGACGACCCAGGTCGACGACACACCCGTGACGTGGACCTACCGCCCCGACTCGGGGACCCTCTCGGATCTGACGGTCCAGGCTGAGGGGGAGGAGCCGCTGCGGCCTCTCGAGGGTGGAGGCGTGTGCCTTACCGACCCCGCGACGGGCGCCGCGCGGGAGCCGGAGGATGCCGAGCTTCTGGAGGTGCGCGCCGAGGGCGACGCCCTGCATGCCCGGTGGTCCATCTCGGCGGCGAGCGCTCGGGCCGAGGTCGAGTACGTCTTCCGCGTCTGGAATCGCTCTTTGGTCGTGGACGTCTTGTGCCCGGGCGGCGGGGTGGGCGAGGTCCGCTTCGGCAAGGCGAGTGGAGCCAGCATCACCCAGCCTCGACTGGTGACCCTGCCGTACCTCACCTACGGCGCCACCCGGCCCGCCGTGCTCGTCATGGGTCCGCCCGAGCGGCCCTGGTTCCTGGCGGGCTACCCCGACTGGTACCGCTCGAACGCCTCGCGCCTCGAGGCGCGTAACGAGGTCGACACCGATGGCCGCGCCTGCTACAACGGCGCCGCCATCTACCTCCCCCGGACCGACGGTCTGCGGAACGACTGTGTGGAGCGCCTCTTCATCACCCTGGCGCCGCGTTTCGAGGATGTCCTCCCCAACATCGCCAACCCGCGCTCGCCCTGGATCGACGCGACGGCGGAGCGCGTCTGGATCGCCCATGGCGCGAGCGACCGCCGGGCCGACTACGCCCGCTGGGCGGAGCGGGCCAGGCTAGGGATGTCGAACATCCTCATCACCGACCACGAGACGGGTTGGCGCGACGGGGGGGAGAGCTTCACGCTCAGGACTCGCACGGCGCCGGGTCGAGGCGGCGATGAGTCCCAGGCCTGGTACGCTAAGGCCATCCAGGACCTGGGCTACCGCTACGGCATCTACAACAACTACACCGACTTCGCGCCCGTCAACGAGCACTGGGACGAGGATTTCGTGAGCCGGGTGGCCGACGCGCAGTGGCGGCCCGCCTGGCCGCGGTGCTACCACCTGAAGCCATCCCGCGCCGTGGAGCTCGAGGCGCGGCTCTCGCCGATCATCCAGGAGAAGTTCCACCTGAGTACCGCTTACTGCGACGTCCATACCGCCGTCCAGCCGTGGGACTATACCGACTTCGACGCCCGCGTCCCAGGAGCCGCCACCTTCACGTCGACCTACTACGCCTATGGCGAGATCATGCTCCACCAGAAGGCGACCTGGGATGGACCCGTCTACAGCGAGGGCAACTCCCACTGGACCTACGTCGGCCTCACCGATGGCAACTACGGCCAGGACCAGGGCGGGCGTCTGCCGGTCAACCCGTGGCTGGTGGACTTCGATCTTCGCAAGATGCACCCCCTGGGAACCAGTTTCGGCATGGGTATGCCCAGCATGTTCTACCCGTACGGCGAGAGCCTGGGCAGCACCCCCGAGGAGCGGACCGCCAGCATCGACCGCTTCCTCGCCGCGACCGTCGCTTTCGGCCACACGGGCTACTTCGTGCAGGACCTGGGCGTCGTGGGCGAGGCGCGGAGCTACTTCATGCTCCAGCACCTGGGTGAGCGGTATGCGGCGGAGCGCGTGGCGACCATTCAGTACGCGAGCGCCGACGGTACCCTTCAGGACACCTCGCGCGCCGTCGCCAGCGGCGCCCACGAGCGCTCCCAGGTCCGTGCGACCTACGACAACGGCGTCGTGACCCTGGTGAACGGGCATCCCACGGAGTCCTGGTCGGTCGAGGCGCCAGCGGCGCTCCTGGAAGCGGTGGGGCTACCCTCGGCCGACCGGATCACCCTCTGCCCCAACGGCTACGCCGCCTACCTGATCGACGGTGGCGAGCTGCGGTTCGCCGTAGTGAGCACCGAGGTGGCTGGCCAGCGAGTGGACTACGCGGACACGCCGAGCTACCTCTTCATCGACGGGCGCGGCGGCTTCACGCGCTTGGCCAAGGCGGCCTCCGACGGCAGCTTCTCGGCCATCCCCGACGGTGGGGGCGGGTTGGAGGTCATCCCGTACGGCGACTGTCGGCACATCGCGGTAGCCCTGGGCGGCCAGGCGGCGGATGGGGTGGCTCTGGATTTCGAGCGGAACGAGATCGGTGTCGCAACGACGCGGCTCTCGCGAGGGCTGGTCCACATCACCCCCGTCGAGGGCGCGATCAGCTACCGGCTCATCCCCAAAGCGCCGCCGGCCCAGGCCCTGACATGCGAGCGCGCCTCCGTCGTCGGCGGGGAGCAGGTCACCATCCGCGGGAGCGTCGACCACTCCTTCACGGTGCCTCGCGACACGACTCCCGGCGAGCTCCTCTTTGTCGAGTTCGAGGGCGCGACCATCGACTTCCTCGTCCGGCCCATGGCCCTCGTGGAGTTGGCCCCGCCGGATCCTGGACGCGACGCGCTCCGGTTGACGCTCACGAGCCAACTCGTCGAGCCGACGGAGGCCGAGGTGCGGCTGGGTGAGGCGACACGGACGGTGGCGCTTCCCGCGGGCGAGGCCGTGACGGTGGAGTTCCCGCTGCCCGATGAGCCGGGAGAGTACGTGCGCGAGCTGCCTCTGGCTATCTCCACCCCGTCCTCCGAGCTGAGGCACACGTGGTGGGTCAAGGGGGAGCGAGGGGCGCTGGAGATGGCGCCGCTGCCGGTGACCTACACGGTGGGCTTCGGCCTCCGTGGCCAGGGCGAGAGCGCCAACGCAGGCGACACGGGCGCCTACGTAGCCGAGGGCACCCGGTCCTGCAACGAGGAGGCCAAGTCCGCGCTCTTCATGCACCCTCCGTGGATGGGCGCTACCGGCTACTCCTTCGCGCGGTACGACGGCATCGCCCTGCCCGAGGCCCCATCGGCGCGGCTGCGCTGCCTGGTGGGCAAGCAGGATGGGAGCTATCCGGGCGATGGTGTCCTCTTCATCCTTGCCGTGGTCGATGCCGAGGGAACCGAGACGGAGGTGGCTCGGCGGCTCGTCACCGAGCACCGATGGGAGCCTCTGGAGGCTGATCTCGGCCCCTGGGCGGGCCAGACAATCTCCCTCAAACTCATCTCCGACGTCGGCCCTGATGACGACTCGAACGGCGACTGGGCCTGCTGGGCCGACATGGGCATCGAGAGCGCGACCCCGGTTCTGGCCGTCACCGTGCATGACGAGCCCGTGGAGTTGCTCCATGCCCCGGGCCCGCACCCGCTCGAAGGCGTCACACTGGAGATGCTGCGCGGCGCCCGCCGAGGATGGATCTCCTACGAGGCGTTGGGTCTGCAGTGCGCCGAGCCCTACATCAGCACGCTGCAAGTGAACGAGGTCAACATCGGCCCGATGCCGGCCGATGACGGGGACGAGGTGCAGGGACGGTGGGGCACGCCCATCGAGCTCCCCCTCACGCCCGAGGCGATCGCCGCGCTGACGCCGACGACGGTCGTGAAGATCGCTAACGGGGGCTCAGACTACTTCAAAGTCCGGCGGTTCTGCGCCATCCTGGAGCTGGCTGACGGGCGGAGGTTCAGTTCGAGGGTCCACACCCAGGCCTACACACAGCCACCGGAGTGGGCGCACGCCGAGGGCACCGGTGTCCCCTTCGGGGCGAGCATCACCGCCGACCTCCGCTTCGATCTCGTCGAGTAGCCGCATCAAGCGGAGCGGAGGGGCGACTGTAGCCGCCGGCGCAGGAGCCCATCTGACGTAGCTGAAACCTATCAAGGGACTCTTCTCTGAAGGGGGCCGCCGTGCCCGTAATCCTCTGCCTGCTCGCCATCCTCGCCGCTCCCGCCGTGGAGGACACCGAGAGCCCGGCGGCGCCACTGCCCCTTCAGCCCCTGACCGTCGAGCTGCTGGACCTCATGCGAGGCCAGTGGCGGTTCGACGACGCCCTCGGACAGCATCTGTCCCTCCAGCGACCCGTCACGGCCTTCGCCTGGCCGGGCGAGGCGCCCGAGGATCTGCGCCTCGGCTGGCTCCTCTGCGATCCCGAGTTCCCCGAGGACCTCACCCACGCGACCCTCCGCACCGTCGCGCCCTCCGAAGACGCTCGCTCCGTCCGCATAGATGAACCCTTCTTCTCCGCCCAGGCCTCGATCGACTGGGTAGGGGATGCCGCCCGCTGCACGCTCTCGGACATCCGACTCGGGCCCGCCACCACGGGCGACCGCTACGTGACGGCGATCTACCTGATCGCTGACGGGCGTCCGGTCCTCCTCTGGCTCACACCCGGCGCCGATGCCACCGAACTGGAGCCTCGACTCCTTACCGACCGGGTGGGGGGCGTGTTCGTCGGCGATGAACCGGTCCGCGTCACCCTTGTCTCGGGCCGCGGCGACGGCGAGCGGTTCACCCTCCGTGCGAGCGACTACGACACGGGCGAGGAACTGCACGCCCAGACGGTGCGCCTCGATGGGGCCAACCGGCCGGCGAGCGCCACGGTGGAGCTGCCTCTCCAGCGGTTCGGCATCTTCCGGCTGGTGGCAACCGCCGAGGACGGCGCGGAGGCGACTCTCCGCGTGTGCCGGATCCCCGAGCCCATCGCCATCGACCCCGACCGCTCCACCATCGGCATCAACCTCTTCCAGCAGCAGATCTGGTGGTATGCCCACCAGGCGCCGATGATGGCCCGGGCGGGCGTCCGCTGGATCCGCCCGTGGCTGGCGTGGGAGAACGCCTGGAGCACCCAGGAGCCCGAGCCTGGCGCGTGGGACACCCGTGCTCTGGACGCGGCCCTGCGGCGGATGGACTCCCTCGGCCAGCGGTACCAGGCGATGCTCTGGAGCGCTCCCACGTGGCTGACCGGCGGCACGGTGAACGGCGCTCCGCCCTTGTCGGCCATGGACGAGTGGGCCGCTTATGTGGGCCGCCTCGTGTCGCGCTACCGGGACCGGATCGACACGTGGGAGGTGTGGAACGAGCCGGATCTCATGTGGCCGGAGGAGTCGCGCCACGGCGGCGAGCACTATGCCGCCATGCTCCGAGCCTCCTACCTCGCCGCGAAGGCCGCCGACCCCGACTGCACCGTGCTCGGGCTCTCCCACGCCGGGTACGAACAGTGGCTCCGGAGCTTCGCGGGCCTCGACGCGGGCCGGTGGTTTGATATCGCAACCCTCCACACCTACGCCCCGCCCAGCGGCTTCGCTCTGGCCATCGAGCGCCGGCTCCAGCTCCTCGACGAGGTCGGAATGGGGGACAAGCCCATCTGGGTGAACGAGTTCGGCTCCGTGGCCTACGATGAGAGCGAGGGCTACTCCGAGCGGTTCCAGTGCTCAGAGCGCCAGCAAGCCGAGCGACTGACGGCCCTCTATGCCCAGGCGCTGGCGGTGGGGCCTGGCGCTAAGGCCTTCTGGTTCTGCACCTACGACCCGCGCGACCCCGCCCACGAGGACCAGTGGACGGGGGATGCGGGCATCGGCGTGCTCTACCTGGGTTTCGTGCCCAAGCTCTCCTACGCGGCCCTGGCGGGGGTGGCGAGACAGCTCGACGGACGGCAGCCCCTCGGCGCTGTGAGGCTGACGCCGAGCCGGACCCAGATCTCCTTCGAGGGCGGCATGTCCGTCGTCTGGGACGAGCGCCGAGAGCCCGGCAAGCCTGTGCCCGCCACGGATCTGGGCTGCCTGCCTGGGGAGAGCCTGATCGTACGCGACCTCTACACGAACGAGATGGCCCGGGGTGCGGCGCGGGAGGTGCTCGTGGATCTCGCCCGGGGGCCCGTCTACGTTGAGGGCAGCGCTCAGATGGGGGCCATCGCCCGGTGCGAGCAGGGCCTGAGGCTCCCGACCGCTCCCCTCTCATTGCACCCAGGAGACACCTGCGATCTGGCCCTCCGCGTGCCCGCCGGCGCCGCCGTGGTGATCGAGCCCAGCGCCGGTCTGCCCGTCTCCTCTACCGTCGATGGCGGCGCCCTCCGCGTCCGCGCTTGGCGGCATGCCCCGAGGGTGAGCGGGAAGCTGACGGTCCGAGCGACCTTCCCGCCGGGTGCCTTCGGGCTCCTCGGAACCTACGTCGCCCAGCGCTCGATCCCCATCACCACCGGCGCCCCTAACCTTGTCCGCGATGGCGGCTTCGATCTCGGCGATGTGGGCGAGTGGACGCCCGAGCGGGAGAGTCCCTTCGCGTGGGATGGAGAGGTCGGCCGCGCCGCCCCGGGCAGCCTACGGCTCGACGGGTCCTTCGACCGTCGCCTGGTCCACTGGAACGTGGAGCCCGCGGCGGGCAAGGACTGGCGCCTCACGGGATGGGTGCGGACCGACGGCCTCGCCGGCTGCCTCGCGACCCTTAGCCTCGCATTCTTCGACGAGGGGGGCTGGCTGGGCTCGTGGTGCTTGGCGCGGACCGACAGTGACGGGCCGAGTCAGGACTGGCCCACAGTGGACGCTCCGGGGCGGATCCCCCTGGGCACGGCGGACTGGACCCGGGTGGAGGCGACGCTGTCCGCGGACCGGGTGCCCCCCGACGCCACCCGCGCCGCTCTGTTCGTCGATGTGTCGGGCGGCTCTGGCAGCCTGTGGCTGGACGACCTGGATCTCTGCCAGCCGTAAGCCATCAGCCGCCAAACCCCGTGGCCGCGCGATACGTCGAGTTGCCCTACCAGTAACGCCCTCCTACCGACCAAGCACGGCACCTTCGCTACCATTGAGCCGTCACTATCAGCCAGCAGTAGAAGGAATCCACCGTTTAGCTTAGAGAGGAGGAGCGTAAGCAGAGAACGGAGCACACTATTACTACACTAGGCCCCTAGCTGAAGCCCATCCTACACCCCCACACCAGACACCAGACACCAGCATCCGCTAGGGGCCTAGTTCCACGCCTGCACCGTCGGGCACGCCGCCTTCCGCAATAACGAGACGGTGAGTTTCACAACTCACTTGGTAAGCCTCAGCAGCCGAGTCGTGTTAGGCACGCTGTGCTAACGAGTAGCGACAGTGCGCTGCCGCCCCGCCTTCACCCTCACTCATACTCCGCGACGACCACCAGGGGGCCCGAGTCCGGATAGACCCGCACCCACTCCCCGCGCGGATCGAAGTCCCCGTGGGGTTCGCCGTTCACGGTTACGGCGCGCATCCGCTTCCCGTCGGGGTGCCTGAGGCGGATGACCACGGCATCGGGAGCCGCCCTCTGGGGCGCGTCGATCCGCGCCTCGATCCTGCCTCTCCGCGCCGCCGATGTGATCGTGTAGCTTACTGGGCCGAAGTAGGTCGGCGCCTTCGCCACACTCACCACCATGCCGTCCCGCAGCCAGTTGCTCGTGACGAAGGGCGCGAGCCACAGCTCATCCCCGCGCTCCATCACGAGCATCAGCCGAGTCTGCCGCAGGAACTCGCCCGTCTCGTGCGTCTTGTCCCAAGCCCCCTGGTTACGGAAGTGCTCCCAGAAGGTGAGATTCTCGGGGTTCAGCAGGCTGGGGATCGCGTTGAGGTAGGCCCGGATGAAAGGCTTCACCTCATCCTGGAGCGCGTAGACCTCACACAGCCGGGCGTAGTAGGGCTGCACCTTGGCAAAACCGCCTAGGCTGAACCAATCGGCGTGGTTGCGCTCCGCCGTGTAGTCACCCATGCCTGTATCCAGGAGCCACGCGTCCTCGAGCTGCTCGACGAGCCATCGCGCCTCGAGGCTGTCGGGATCGAGCACCCCCAAGGCGATGAGGTGGTGCGCCCCGATCTCCACGTCGTAAGCCCAACTCCGGTTGCCATCCTCACCGGGGAACCAGTCCTGCAACAGGCCGAAGCACTCGACCGTCGAGGGGCTGCCCGGCACCCACGTGCCGTCCGAGAGGGGCATAGCCGCCGACTGGCTCTGGGTGAGCTGATAGGCGCGCCGGATCTCCTGGCGGAACTCCGAGGCGCTCGCGAGGAGCCCGTCCGCCTCGGGGTGGCCGACCGCCGCCAAAGCCGCCGCCGCGCGGGACAGCCCCGCCCAGTAGTGAGCCTGGTTGTAGTGCCGGTAGGAGAACACGCCCCAATCCGCCGTCACTCCCGGCGGCACCAGACCGTACTCGGGGACCTTGCTCCCGTCCGGCGCGCGCCGCTTCGTCATCTCCCGTTGCCGAGCGATCCAGCCCGCGGCCCGAGCGACCTCGGGCGCCACGCGTCGCATCCAGCTCCGGTCCTGGGTGAGCTGTAGGTGCTCGCCGAGGGTATCCAGCTGCCATCCCGTGCCGATGAGGGTGTATCCCGTGGTGAGGAACCCCTCGGGGCTGTAGCGCGCGATGAAGAAGTCCTGGCACCGCTGGGCGAAGTCGTGGTGGCCCATCAGATCCATACCGGAGACGATCGTGTTCGCCTCGCTCTCCAGCGGGCCGTAGGTGTTCGCGGCGATCCACGGCGCTACGCGCGCCCCCGCGTCCTCATTCCGCGCGGCGATGAGACAGCGGACCTGCGACGACCGGATCACGTCCGTCAGGAACCCGTCGGGGAGGTCGATCTGCATGGCGTCCGCCAGGAGGTCCTCCCAGTAATCGCGGGTACTCTCCAGGAGCCTCTCATCGCCTCTGAGCTCCCGCGCCTCGGCCTCCGAGGCGGGCCAGGCCGGCAGCAGGGCGTAGCATCGCGCCCGGGCGCCGGGAGCGAGATCCCCCGTGAGCACGCAGCCCGGCTCGGCGATGTTCACCGAGAGCGGACCCGCCGCGGAGGCGTCGATAGCGCACAACACCCGTTCGCCACTGACAGCGAGGGCTCCGGAAGGGGCAGCCCTCCACTGGGCCGCGACGCCCTGGGCCACATCCGCGGCGCAGGCGATCCGAAGCTGCGCCGACGCGGTCCGCGGGGTGGGGTTCTCGATCGTGAACTCCGCGACGCAGAGCGGCCGCTCCCGCAGCCAGGGTGACCCCTCAATAGCGCCACCCAGGGGAGCGACGTAGGTCCGCTGCCGGTAGAAGAGGCCATCCACCTCGACCATGGTGACCGGTGCCGGCAGCCACCCGCCGTACAGCTCCCGCGTGACCGTGGCGTCTGGCCCCACGCCGAAGGTGGGGCGCAGCTCGCACGGGTACTCGAGGGGGTAGTAGAGGAAGGAGTCAGCCTGGTTCGGCGTGACGCTGAACTGGATGGCCCCTTCCCGGCCCACGATGAACTTGCGGTTGTCACACGCTAGCGAGACCATCGTGGGGCCGTTGCGCTGAAGCGGATTGTGGACGCGATCCCACGCCTTGGCGAGGGTCTGATCCGGCAGGCGGCGGACACGCTCCAGCACCGTGCGTCGTTCGATCACCTGGTCCTGGTACTCCGCGAGGGTGGGCTCGTACGACTCGAGAGCCGCGTAGAAGCCGAGATCGGGGAGGGCGACGCAGCCATGCTCGATGAGGTCATCCACGGCGACGCTGAAGCCACGCTCCGGCGATCCATCCAAGCCCGGAAGGCGGAACCGAAGGAGCGTCCGATCGGCCTTCCACAGGCGCGCGCGCGCGGCGATCACCTCCAGGCTGAGCGGCCCGGACAGATCCCAGGGCCGGCTGAGGTAGGTGTCGCCATCAGGGCCGACCAGGGCTCCGTTGTAGACCTCCACGTCGCCGACCCGCCCCACCAGCGGGGACGCCAGCTCGACGCGGATCCTCACAGGCTCCGTGCGTGTCCGCGTGAAGGCGCTCAGGCCGGCGAGCGCGATCGGCTCCGTGGTGGAGGGGAACACCCAGCGAACCTTCCGAGTGGTGCTCACCAGCGGCTGGCCGCCCGTGAGGCTAGGCCGGTAGGTCCAGGTGCTCCCTTCTCGATCGAGGGTGCAGGGCATGGGCGTCCAGTCGCCCTGCCAGGGGGACTCGCCGATCCACGCCTCCACGGCAACTTCATGGGCCGGCGGGATGGCGCTGCCCGGCGCGAAGGTGAGGGTCAGGCGGCTGAGCACCCGTCGCTCGGGCCACACCAGACCGATGCACCCCTGGCCGTCGCCAACGGTGGGGACCACGCAGGAGCCATCCTCGCGCCGCGCGACCTCGGTCTCGAGGAACACGTCCCCCGGCAGAAACTCCTGGATGCGGCTCGCCCGCGCCCCATCCGTGCGGCTGGGGTCGCATGTGACGAGCCGGGCGAAGGGGGCTACATCGAAGGTCTCCACGAAGGGCCGCCGCACCGCGTCGGGGGCTCGCGTGAGCCGAGCCTCCGCCCAGTCGGCGCAGTCGCAGTTGATCCCGTCGCCGGCATCCCCCACGCTCAGCTCCAGCTCCTGAGCGCCCGACACATCGACCGTCACGACTCTCGGCGGGTCGCCGTGGCGCATCACGTCGCTCTCGAATCGGATCTCTCCGTCGACGAGGACCTGGAAGACCACGGAGCCTTGCGCGCCATCTCCTTGCCACTGCACCCCGACCTCGGCCTCGAAGGTCTGGTACTCGCCATCCAGCGCCACCAGGATGCTCCCCGGCGCGTGATGACCCAATCCCCGTTCATACTCGCGGTCCGCGATCCGCAGCGGCAGGGGCTGCTGCCCCGGGGCGTGGGCCGAGGTGTCCTGGCCGAGCACTCCCCAGCCCTGGGTCAGGATGAGTATGCGAGGCATGGCCTCCCCGCTCAGGTACTCCACGGACGCGTCCTGCACGGCGATCGCTCCTTCGGTGTACGGCACGCACAACACAACGAACAGCCATGCGAACATGGCTCTCATGCCGACGGCTCACTCTCCCCATCCAGCTCGGCCCTGAAGCTGACTTCTGACGATGGGGCGCCCGGACCTTGGCCCGGCGCAGGTGGCTGGAGCCTCGGCCATGAACGCATGGCCTACAGGAGAGGATGGATGTCGGCATGGCGGCAGGCTTCTTCGATCGCGTAGCGGTGCTCGGTTGCCCGGACTCCCTGGAGAGGTACCGCTCCCACGCTCCGGCGCCGTGGACGCCCGAGGTACTGGCGCGGCTACGCGAGCGGGGGTTCACCCAGGTGCAGCTCAACCTCGCGTGGGGCGCCCGGCCCGACGACGAGCCGCTGAACCTGGAGGACATCGTCGAGCCGTCGCCCGAGGTGGCGGCCCGCTGTCCTCAGATCGTGGATCTGAACTGCCGGCCGGGTCACGAGGCGCGGGCGATCCGTCGGGACCTCATCGCGACCCGTCTCGACATGGCGACGTCCGCGGGCCTGAAGACCCTCTTCCACTTCGGCGCTCCCTACAACCGCCACGCCTACTACGGCGATACGCCGCCGAACTGCCTCCTCGATCCCTGCGTGCATGATCGCTACGAGGACCTCATCCGCCGCTTCGCCGCCGACTTCCCTGGGGTCGATGACCTCCTGGTCTACACCTACGATCAGGATGCCTGGCTCTGCGGCGAGTTCGGGGGCTGCCCGCGCTGCAACGGCGTGCCCCTCCACGAGCGCCTGCCCGCCTTCCTCGACCGCCTGGTCGCCACGTGGCGCTCCATCAACCCGGCCGGTCGGGTGTGGTGGGAGCCCTGGGAGCTCTCAGCGGGCCAGGTCCATGCCTGCCTGGAGCGGGTGACGCCCGAGGGGTTCGGCATGGCGCTCCATGCGAACATCGCCGAGTCCATGGCCGTCGAAGCCGCTGACCCGTGGTTCATCCGCACCGCTCGCCAGGCCGAGTCGCGCGGCATCCCCGTGTGGACGGACTGGTTCCTGGGCGGCGTGAGCGAGGAGACGGAGCCCTTCGAGCGCCTCGCCCATCCCCTCACTATCTGGCGGGGCCTGCGGCGCATCCACGCCACGCGCGGCGTGACGGGCATCAAGGAGTACTACGGGCTGTTGCCAGACCGGGTCGAGACCGACGCGAACCTGCGGGCGACCCTGCTTTTCCTGCGCGAGCCCGACCTCGATGAGTCCATGGTGCTCGAGCGGCTCGCGGCGCCCTATGGCGAGGTTGCGCCCCTGGTCGCCGAGGCGATGCGACTGGCGAGCGAGGGCATGGAGCGCTACCCCTGGGACTGCTCCTGGATGGGCCGGCAGATCGGTCGCTCGCGCACCGACCACGCCCTCTCCGCCGCGATCCTGCGCCCCATGCTCTGCCCCACGCCGTCGTGGGAGTCGACCCGCGGCACGGTCTACATGCGCACTGAGCCCACCGAGGCTCACCCCTGGATGCTCGAGGATGTGCAACTCCGGTGCCAGCAGGCGGCCGACCTGTGGGCAGACGCCCTCGACGCCCTGTCGACGGCGGAGGCTCACGCCGAGGGGAGGGAACGCGTCCACCTGAGCGCGTGGCGCCGGGACCTCTGCGGCATCCGGCGACGCGCCCTGGCGTACGCCCTGCACCTCCGTGCGACGATGGTCGCCATCGCGGCCCGGCGGCGAATCGCCGACGGCTTCGACCTGCCCGATCGCCTCGCCGAGGAGCTGGGTCGGGCGCTGAAGGCCTCGCGCGCCAACCACACCGAGGAGTGCGCCGCAAAGGGCTCGCCCGATGAGTGGGAGGAGATGGACCGCGCCATCGCCGATCTGGCGTGCGGCCTGGCGTCGTGGCTGGACCGCTGGCTCCTCCCGGCGCCCGATGAGCGCTCGAAGGGGCTCTTCAGCCTAACGTCATGCTGAGGGCGAACGGCCGTACCGGCCCCCCTGATCTCAGTGCGTAGCCCAACTCATGACCGCCTACCACCCGGCCAAGACAGACGCAGAGTAAAGATATGCTTGTATGCAAATGGAATATAAGCTATGATTCATTGTGCGGCGGGTTGGGTGGCCGACGAGCCACCCCTGCCGGTTGGTTGGCTAGACACCGTGGATGTCTCGACTACTGATGAAAGGCGTGATGAACATGTCTCGTAAGGCGCTCCTCCCGGCTCTTCTCCTGCTCCTGACCGGCGCCATTGGTGCTGTCGCCGTTGCCCAAACGGACGATGCCGCATCGCCCGCAGTCCGAATCCCTCTGATCGGCGAACAGGCGCCGGCCTTCACTGCTGTCACGACCCAGGGCGAGATCAACTTCCCCGCTGATTACGCGGGCAAGTGGGTCATTCTCTTCAGTCACCCTGCGGACTTCACCCCCGTCTGCACCACCGAGTTCATGACGTTCGCCTCGCTGCAAGACCAGTTCAATGAGCTCAACTGCGAGCTTATCGGCCTGTCGATCGACTCCAACTTCAGCCACATCGCGTGGCTGCGGACGATCCAGGAGAAGATCGAGTACAAGAACATGAAGAACGTCGAGGTCACCTTCCCGGTCATCGCCGACCTCAAGATGGACGTGGCCGCGAAGTACGGCATGGTGCATCCGAGCTCCGACGACACCCACGCCGTGCGGGCCGTGTTCTTCATCGACCCGAACGCGAAGATCCGCGCCATGCTCTACTACCCGGCCTCTTGCGGACGCAACTTCGATGAGATCATGCGGATGCTCATCGCCCTGCAGACTGCGGACGCCGAGAGCTGCGCCACCCCGGCCGACTGGCGCCCCGGTGACGATGTGATCATCCCGGCGCCCGGCTCCTGCGGCACCGCGAAGGACCGCGTCGAAGGCGCCGCCGGGGGGGACTACTACTGCCTGGATTGGTTCCTCTGCTTCCGGAAGCTCCCGAAGTCTGAACTGACGCTCCCTTCGGGGATGTAACCCTCGCCACTGCCGGGAAGCGGCCACCAGCGCCGCTTCCCGGCCGCCGCCATCCATGTCCAGATGGGTGCGGATGCGACACTCGCCGATCGCGGGCTGGCCGGTCCGGAGGCACTCGAGGATCGCCTTGACCGCCCCACAGAGGCGGCAGTTCTCCCAGGCGCCGCAGCCGTTCGGCGCGTCATCGACGTTGACGCACTCCACGAGCTCGCCCGGCCGCAGCCCCAGCACCCGCCCGCTCCATCTCCTCCGCCGGGCAGTCTGTCCGTCGCACGATCAGCCCCCTACGCCGAGCTGCAATGGACCACGGGATCCCGATCCCTCGGCGTTACCGCTCCCGCAGCACGCTCCACTGGCGGGTGACCCGCGTCGTCTGGCCGTCCTTCTCGGCCGAGACGACGATCCGCGGGTCGTTCCCGTCCACCGCCACCTGCAGCTCGAACTCACCCTTGGCGTTGACCACTGGCTCAACATCGCCCACGGTGACTTTCGTGCCCGGCTCAACCACGCCCCGCACGTTCACCGCGATGGGCCCTTCCACGAGAGGCTCGTAGGTGGGTGGGTCGGTCGCAAGCACGACGGCGGGCCGCCGCTCCAGTGCCTCGATCTCCTCGGCGATGGCACTGCGGGCCGCCCGGATCTGGTCGTTGGTCCGGGCGTAGTTCAGGAAGTCCCACACCACGCCGCGCGCGAGCTCGTCAGCGCGCTCCGAGGCGCCGATCAGTGTGCTATCCCGCTCCCGCAGGAACCTCCCCGTCCGATGGGTGAGCAACCAGAGGTACTCGTAGTCCTCGATGCCATCCCGCACGGCGTCCCAGCGGATGGAGCTCAACGGGCCGTCCGGTCCAGGGTAGATAATGTAGCAGTCGCCCGGCGGCAGCCCTGCAAAGGTGACCTCGGTGAAGGGATCATCGGTCCAGAAGTTCAGCCCCCAGTGGAGGTAGCCGGCGAGGTCGTAGCGCCAATTGTACCAGTGCAGGACGCGAGTCTTGAGGAGGCTATAGTCCAGGAACCGGTTCGGGTAGAGCCCCATGGGATGGCAACAGGTGTAGAACCACATCTCGGCACCGTCGGCTTGGGCCTTCTGGAAATGGCGGTTCCATGCCCTCAGGTGGGAGAGCTTGGGGACCCAGACGTCGAGGCCGTCGAAGCGAGGGCCCTCGATGGCGTCGATCTGCCGGATGCCCGGCGCGTACTGACGGACGAAGGCAGACTGCTCAGACCAGGATAGGTGGTTGCTCTGGGAGGGCTCATCGGCGATGTGCAGCAGCGTCCTCTCGAGCCATCCACGCTCCCTGAGGTGCGCCTCCAGGGCTCGCAGGTAGTCCGGCAGCACCTCCGAGGCGGGCGCCCTGCGCGTCTCCCCCGTCTCCAGGGATCGGACGGGCCGGTCCATGAGCACGATCTGATCGCCGGCCCATCCCTCGGGCCCGAAGCTCCCCAACTGCTGGATCTCTATGCGGTCGGCCACCCCGTGCTTCTCGCACGTCTCGACCCAGCGGTCGAACCGGCTGAAGTCGAAGTGGAACCCGTCCCCATCCTCGGTGATCTCGATGGTCCCTGGGTCGACCCAGAGGATGTTCTGGCGGTGATCCGCCATCGCCGCGAGGTACCGCTCGAACACGGCCCAGAACTCCTCGGACCACATCTCGACCCCGTGCTTGGAGGCGAACTGACCCGCATTGCACCAGTTCGTGTAGAGCAGGTGGCGCTCGACGGGCATCTCGAAACCGTAGACGGTGAGCCGGAGTGGCACGGCCTGCTCCGCGCCGCCGGCCGCGACCGTCACTGTGCCCTCGTAGCGGCCCGGGGCAGCGTCCCTGGGCGTCCGTACCGTAAGCCAGATTGGCTGCGCCCGGCCAGCCTCCAGCGCCCACGCCGCCCCGGGGTGGATGGGGTCGGGGATCTCGCACGGCGCGATCGCCACGAGTTCCTCGGGCGGCGTGGCGGCCGTGTTCGCGGCGACCGGCACGTAACCCACGAATCCCGTCTCCACCGCCGACGCCGGGATCGCGCCCTCCGGGCCAACCAAGTCGCTCACCGCCACCCGGACCTCCAAGGCCGCGTCGCTCAACACCACGAGCTGCCCCGTCTCCACCTCGCCTCGAGCCGCCACGAGCTCGATCGACGCGGGGGGCTCGGACGGCGCCTGGGCGTTGGGCAGCACCTTCTCCATCGGGTCAGCGATCCAAACGCTGAGCCCTCCGGGTTGCCCAACCGCTGGGTCGAGGGCGAGGGCAAGGAGTACCAGTGAGCACGAGGCTTGGGTGATCTTCATGGGGTGCACCTCTCTTCGAGTTCGCTATAGAGGGCTTCGTCGTATACGGCCGCACGCCTACAGGACCGCCAGATTCAGCGGCGGGAGATGACGAGCATGAAGGGCACATCGGTGTTCTCGGGGGCGGAGACCTCCAGCCGCACCGCGTCTCCGCCTCCTAGTTCAGCGACATGGCGGAACCCCTGCATCGCCTCATGCCCCTCAACGGCGAGGGCCTGGTCTCCGCCGTCCACCGTGAGGGTGAAGGCGGCCTCGGCGGGTCCGACTGTGCCCGCTACGACGTACCAGCCGGGCTCAGGGGCGGTCCACGTGAGGCTCCAGGTCCCACCCTCGGGCACGCGAGCGGCCAGGGATCCCGCCGGTACCATCCCCTGGGGCTCCTCCGAGGCGTTGAGCCAGGAGCCCTCCCCGAACAGGTAGGCCCCGCCCTCCAGGTACGCGTCCCGGCAGTCGTAGGCCACATGGCCCCAGAGCGCTTTCACCGTGCGCTCAACGGAGAAGCCGTGGGGCGTGCCCGGGGCGCGGGTGTTGCCGTAGTACCAAGTCTGTCCGTCGGCGGGTGAGGCGAGGCAGCGTGAGAAGGGCATCTCGAGGAAGCCATTGGGATCGTTCTCGCGCAGGAACTCCACGGCGTAGGCGAGCCACTCGTTCCGGTACTCCTCGGGCTGTTTGGCGAACCAGCACATCTCGTCATAGCCCCAGACGAAGTAGTCCTGGGTCGGCTCGCCTTCGCGATCCGAGGTCCCGAAGTTGTCGACCTCGACCAGGTAGGGGAGGCTGTCGCATCGCCAGCCGCTTGGCGTCAGGCCGCCCAAGCTCCTGCCGTAGAGGGTGTCCAGGTGCCCCATGCGGAGGACGGCCTTCTGCGGCTCCTCAGCCACGCTGATAGGTCGCAGCGGGAACGAGTGGAAGTCCAGCAGCAGCTTGTCGCCCTCGTAGTGGAAGCCATGGCTCGGCACGTGGCCATCGAAGAGCATCAAGTGCCGTCGAGCATGGTCTCGGGCGTAGGCGCGGATCCGATTCAGCACATCCGCCCAGGCTGAGTGGTCGCGGTCGTTCTGGCCCATCAGCTCGATCTGTCCGAGGTGGATGGCCTCGAAGCCGGCGTCCACATACAGCCGCCCCATGAAGTAGATCCACATCCGCGTCTCGAGCTGGGTGATGTCCGGCACTGAGGCCCCTCGGCTCCAGTGGTCCACGAGCCGCCCGTCAGGGTAGATCATGGCCTCATACCGAAAGCTGCGCTCCTCGACGGGGAGGCCGAACTCCTCGAAGGCCCACGGCGGAATGGCGACATCGTTGACCGACGTCGTGATGATCTCGAAGACCGTGCCTTGGAGGATCATCTCGGGGTCCATGCTGTGGATCATGGCGACCTTGGGGCCCAGGCCCTGCAGCAGGCTGACGTGGTAGGCCTCCGAGCCCCACGCCGTCAGGGCCCGCCCCGCGAACTTCAGGCCCGTGTTGAGCGCCATGCGGAGGTCATCATTGCGGCCCTGCGATCCGAGCAGACCCATGGTGGTTGCCGAACGGAACAGGTAGGCCTCCAGACTCGAACGGCTGATGGCGCCATCGAACTCATAGGACGAGGGTTCCTGGCTCGGGGCGGGGCCAGCGGCCAGGACGAGGATGGCGAGCGAGCACGAAACGCGGGCGACTCTCATGGGTGGGTCCTCCTGTCGGGACGCGTGTGTTGGATGGGGCGACTACTCCTCCGCCTGAAGCGGCCGGAACTCGAACTCCCGGATCACCCACTCGACTTCCCGGCCGTTGGCCGGCGGCTCGCCCCCGATGAGCCACAGGTTGAGGCGAAGCTGAGCTCGGCCGGCCTCTGTGTGCAGATCCTCGCCGGTGTAGGACCATTCGTGCAACAGCGTCTCCGGCGTGGGCGAGGGCGCCGTACCGCTCCAGGCGCGCCAGCGGACCTGTTCGGCAGTCCAGAGGATCTCGTGGCTGGTCAGCTCAGGTTCAGCGTAGGAGAAGCGGTGCATGTTCCCCGGCCGCTCCCAGGGCTGAACCACGTACTGGGCCAGATCCCCCTCCGGGTCGCCCCATCGACCGAACTCGATGTCGATCTCGCGGTAGTGGTGGTCGGGCGCATAGTCGTCCCACGTGAAGTAACCGGCGACGGCGTTGAGGGGCATGTCCTCGGCGATCGGTTCGGTCACGAGGCGGTAGGCGCCGAAGCCCGGCGCATCCTTCGATATGACCTCCGAGCACAGCCAGCGATCACCGTCGCGCAGGATCGTCAGGTGCAGGCCGACGTCATCGACCCATACGGACCGCTCATCGTCGCTGAACCAGTTCGATCCGGGGCCCAACGTCTGGAGCTTACTCGCTTTGACCAACCACGTCATGCCCGCGAACTCCACCTCACGTGGGGCGCGGTCGAGGTCCACTCGCGCTAGAGCGAGATCCAGGAGCGCGGTCGGCAGCTCGGCCTCCCCGAGCACATCAGGGATCACGGCGTCGACGGGCACTAGAAGCACAGCTACCTCGGTGGCGAGGCGATCCACGCCGCCGGTTACGATACTCACCGAGAAGCTGCCATCGTCGGCCACGGGCGTCAGCGGCTGGGCCTGAGTCGGCTTCATCCACCACTGCTCATCTACCCGGATGAACACGGCGATGGCGACATCGCCCGGTGGCGTCCCCTCCACGCGTCCCTCCAGAGAACCGCCGGTCCCCCACTCCGGCAAGCGAGTCACGTCGATGGTGGGCGCGGATAGGCAGGGCGACGCGAGAACCATCAGGCTTACCACGGCAACGGTCAGTCGCGCGCATGCGTCCATTGGCAACAGCTCCCCTCCAATGCAGGTTTCGACACAGGGAGCGGCGGAACCGTTCCCTGGAACTGACTTTCCTTGACAAGGCGGCGACCCGCGATGCGCTTTGAGAAGATCAAGATCGACGACGTGACCTATGAGGCGGCCTCGGTCGCCGACGTGAACGGCGATGGCCTGCTGGACATCATCTGCGGCGAGTACTGGTACGAGGCCCCCAACTGGACGAAGCACAAGATCTGCGACGTGCAGCCGGAGGGGGAGTACTACGACGACTTCTCCGACATCCCCATGGATGTGAACGGGAACGGCCTGCCCGACATCATCACGGGCGGCTGGTGGGGCCTCACCCTACGCTGGCGGGAGAACCCCGGCGTCACGGGCGTTGAGTGGCAGGTCCATGACATCGCGCACATCGGCAACATCGAAACCACCCGCGCATGGGATGTCGACGGCGACGGCGAGCTGGAGATCGTGCCCAACACGCCCGGCGCGCCGCAGTACGTCTTCAAGCTGGACCGGGACGCCGACGGCAAGCCCTTGGGCGCCTTCACCCAATACACCATCTACTCCCAGCCAAGCGGCCACGGCTTGGGCTTCGGCGATGTGAACGGCGACGGCCGGCCCGACATCGTTCTCGCGGGCGGCTGGTTGGAGGCCCCTGAGGACCCGTGGGGGGGTGAGTGGACCTTCCATCCCGAGTTCAACCTGGCCTCGGCGAGCGTGCCCATTCTCGTCCACGATGTGAACGGCGATGGGCTCGCCGACCTCATCGTGGGGCAGGCGCACGACTACGGCCTCCACTGGTGGGAGCAGGGGACGGACAAGTCGGGCGCGCGAACGTGGACTCGACATGACATCGACACGACGGCCAGCCAGTATCACGACCTGCAACTGGCGGACATCGATGGCGACGGCGAGGTGGAGCTGGTTACAGGCAAGCGCTACCGCGCCCACTGCGGGAACGATCCTGGCGCCGACGACCCCATCGGCGTCTATTACTTCAAGATCAAGGGTGGGCAGTTCGAGAAGCACGTCATCGACTACGGCCCCGCGAGCGTAGCCTCCGGCGTCGGCATCTACTTCTGGATCGAGGACATCGACGGGTCGGGCACCCTCGATATCGTGGCGCCAGGCAAGGACGGCCTCTATCTGTTCAAGAACCTGGGCGCATAGGCAAGGCGCTGAGCACAGGGCCCTCCCGCGGCGTGATGCCCGGGAGGGCCCCTACGCTACTGGGCCATGAGGCTACTCCGCGCCGCAGTGCTCGCAGGCGGGATCGTCCCCGGAGCGCGCGATCGCCTCGCCGACGATCCATGCCACCATCTCGCTGCAGCGCTCCATCACCGACTCCACGTCGGAGTGCCTGAGCCGCGCCGCTTCGCCGATGCCCGCCGCGTTGTTCGTGATCAGGCAGAGGGCGCTGTAGCAGAGACCGATCTCCCGGGCCAGCACGAGTTCGGGCACCCCCGTCATCCCGATCACGTCGCCACCGAGGGTCCGGTACATCCTGATCTCCGCCGCGGACTCATACCGCGGGCCCTCACAGGCCACGTAGGTGCCCGTGGAGTGGAGGTTCATCTTCGTTGCCGCCGTCGCGTCGCGCAGGCGCCTGCGGAGCGACGGGCAGTAGGGCTCGGTGAGGTCCACATGGATGACCGGGTCGCCGTCGCCATCGAAGAACGTCAGTGGCCTGCATTTCGTGAAGTCCAGAAACTGGTCGACGATCACCACATCGCCGGGGCACACGCGCTCGCTGAGCCCCCCACAGGCGTTGATGGCGAAGACCTGCTCAACCCCGAGTTGCGCCAGGGCCGCGATGTTCGCCCGGTAGTTCACCTTGTGTGGCGGGACGCTGTGCTCCCTGCCGTGGCGCAACACGGAGAAGACCTCCTGGCCCTGAAGGCTGCCGCGCGTGACCATCGCCTCGCCCCAGGGGGTCTCAACGGGCTCGGGCGCGGCGCCGCCTAGGTCCAGGTGGCCCCCGCCCGTTCCCCCGATCAGCCCGATACGCCCTTCACGCTTCTGTCCCGCTATGCTCGCCACCGGATGGCTCCCCTCTACGCGAACAGCTTCGTGATCTCATCCGTCACCGACCACGCCAACTCGCGACCAGTGCCTCGCTCCCTGACGACCGCAGGTCCCTCGTATGCGCTTCCGACTCGACCGCACGGGATGCCCGCGACCCTTAGACACTCCAGGCAACGGGCCGTGGCGCTTGGGTCGCAGCCGATCAGCAGGGCGCCGGACGCCAGGGTCGATAGGGGTGCGAGCCCCAACGCCCTGCACACGGCCCCTCCCGCGGCGGCCTCGGGCAGCATGTCCAGATCCACGGTGATGCTGACCCCGGCAGCCTTGGCCATCTCCCACAGGCCGCAGGCTACTCCCCCCTCTGTGGGGTCGTGGAGAGCATGCAGCCCCTCGATCCCCCGCAGCGCCCGGGCTGCGGGCAGGACGGAGATCCCCGGGTCGTCGAGGGCATAGGCGGCCCTGGACACTATCTCCTCCGGCACCCCCGCCGCCAGGAGCGCTTGGCCGAACTCCCGCGCCACCACGGCCCCACCCTCGACGGGGTACTCGCCGGCCATGAGGATGTCGTCGCCGGGCCGTAGGCGCCGCGTTGCGAGCGTCCGGCCCTCCGGCATCGGAGCCGCGAGGGAGGTTGACACGACCGGCCGCGTGACGGCGGATGTGACCTCGGAGTGGCCGCCGACGAGCACCAGGCCGATGCCCTGGCAGGCATCGCCGACCTGGGCGAACACCTGGAGAGCCTGCTCGTCGGTTGCCCCTGGAGGCAGCAGGAGCGTGAAGAGCATCCAGCGTGGATCGACGCCACGCGTGGCCACGTCATTGGCCGCGACGTGCACCGCGTACCAGCCGAGGCGGTCCGTCGCGAAGGTGATGGGGTCCGACTTCAGCACCAGGCACGGCTCGCCGGTCATGACCACCGCGGCGTCCTCGCCGAGCGAGGGGCCGAGGACCACGTCGGCGGCCTCCGTCGGGCACAGTGCGAGGCACCGCTCGAGCAAGTCGGGCGCCAGTTTGCCCAGGGGCAGCGGCTCAGCCACCCACGCGCCTCCTTTCGAGGATCCAAGCCACCGCGGCCGGCACGTCGGCGACCACCACGTCGGCCCCGGCGTCCTCCAGGTCCGCCGCGCTGGAGTTGCCCGTCAGCACCCCGACCCCGAGGGCTCCGGCGTGTCCGGCGGTGGCCATGTCCATGGGGTGATCCCCGACGATCGCCACACGAGCTTCCGTGGCCCCCATGATCTCTAGGCACTGGCGCACGTGGCCGGGGTCCGGCTTCACGCGATGGGCGTCCTCACGCGCCACCAAGGCATCCACTCGGTCCAGGAGCCCCGGATCGACCGCCAGCACGGCGCGCCGGCAGTTGCGCGTGATCACGCCCACTCTCAACCCCGCCTCGCGGAGCGCATGCAGGGCCTTCGCCACCCCATCGACCAGACAGGCTTCGGAGGCGGCGGCGAGCTCGACGGCTTCGATCGCTTCGGCACAGCGTCGCCCGAGCCCGTCGGCATCAGGCGCGCGCCGACATGCCTCCTCGACCAGCTCGAGCGCGTACATGCCCTCCAGATCCTCGTCCGGAAGGCCGTGGGCGCGGACGATCTCGAGGACCTTGCTGCGCATGAGGCCAAAGTCGATAGTGAGATGGGCCAGGGTGCCATCGAAGTCGAAGATGACTGCCTGGACGCCCTCTGATGCGTTACCCATGAGCCATCCTTACTCGTCGGCGGGAGGCGTCGCGCCACGCCGGGGGAACCACTCTCTGCGACGGAGGTGCGCCATGCGCGAGGACCAGACCTGCCACAGCGGACGCCGGATCCCCTACACCGACTCACAGCTTTTCGACTACGGCCCGCCGTTGAGCCTCACGGGTGAGCAACTCAATCAGGTCGCCTTCCCCCTGGGAGGCATCGGCACGGGCTGCATCTCCCTCAGCGGCAGGGGCGAACTTGTGGACTGGGAGATCTTCGGGCGCCCGAACAAGGGCTACCGGCCCGCCTACACAACCATGCTGCTCCAGATGCGCCCCGTCAAGGGCGATCCGATCCTGCGCGTGGCCGAGGGCGAGCTGGGCCCGCCCTATACGGGGCGCGGTCCTATGGACGGCCAGTTCATCGGCTCCGGCTTCGGCCCGCCCCGCGAGTTCCTGAGCGGCTTCCTCCGCTTCCGCGAGTGCTCTTTCACCGGCGCCTTCCCCTTCGGGCGGGTCGATCTCAGCGATCCCGCCGTCCCTGTGTCCGTGGCCATCGAGGGTTGGAGCCCCTTCATGCCTGGGCAGGTGGAGGACTCCTCCCTCCCCGTTGCGGTCCTCGATGTGTACCTCACCAACGAGTCCGAGCAGCCGATCGAGGTGACGCTCGCCCTGGGTCTGGAGAACATCATCGGCTGGCCGGAGGTAGGTGGCTCCCGGACGGAGTGGGTCGAGGGTGGGCTGTGGCACGGCTTGGGGATGACCACCGAGCGCCATGAGCCGACCTCGCCTCGCTACGGCAGCCTGGCTCTCCTGACTCCGCACCCGGACGTGACCTACCAGACCGCCTTCGCCTCCTCGGAGTGGTTCGCGGCGAGCGAGAGCCTGCTCTTCGGCTTCGGCGCCACGGGCCGGTTCGACGGACCGAAGGAGCCGTCGCTGAGCCCCGAGGGGCAGACTCACGTGGGGCATCTGGGCCTCGTCGCGAGCCTCCAGCCGCGCGAGAGGCGCTGCCTAACCTTCGTCCTAGCCTGGCTGATGCCCAACTTCGAGCACTACTGGGGCGGGGGAGAGGTGTGGCAGACCCACCACGGGCGGCTCTGGCCCTCCGCCCTGGAGGTCGCCGCCCACGTGGTGGACCACCTCGGGCGCCTGCGCGCGACCACCCGCTCATTCAGGGAGGCGTTCGACGAGAGCACCCTGCCTCGGTACGTCCTGGATGCCGTGTCGAGCCAGATGTCCATCCTCCGCACCCCCACGGTCACAAGGCTGACGGATGGAACCCTCTACGGCTTCGAGGGCTGCCATGCGAACGCTGGCTGCTGCCCCGGCTCATGCTCGCACGTGTGGAGCTACGCCCAGACCATGGCGTACCTCTTCCCCGAGCTGGAGCGCGACATGAGGGAGCAGGACTACGCGGTCAACCTCCGCGAGTGCGACGGGCACATGCAGTTCCGCCTCCCCCTGCCTCCCGGAGCGCCCGCCGATCACGGCTACCACGCCGCCGCCGACGGCCAGATGGGCGGGGTGCTGCGCACCTATCGGGAGTGGCTCATCTCGGGCGACGACGACTGGCTCAGGTCGCTCTGGCCCAAGGTGCGCAAAGCCCTCGAGTACGCTTGGCAGGACTGGGATGCGGACCAGGATGGGCTGATGGAGGGGATCCACCACAACACCCTCGACATCGAGTACCACGGACCGGACACCGTCTGTGGCTCCATGTACCTGGCTGCCCTGCGGGCTGGCGAGGAGATGGCGCGGCGTCTGGGCGACATCGAGGCCGCCGACGCCTACCGCCGCGTCTTCGAGTCAGGCCGCGCTCTCACCGACGAGCGCCTCTTCAACGGCGAGTACTACTTCCAGGAGGTGCCCGAGGGCGTCGATGCCCCCTACCAGTATGGCGAGGGCTGCATCTGCGATCAGGTCCTCGGCGCCTGGCACGCACGCATGCTGGGGTTGGGAGACATCCTCGACCCGCGCAAGGTGCGGAGCGCCCTCGGCGCCGTCTATCGGCACAACTTCCGCGACGACTTCCGCGACCACCACAACCCCCACCGTGTCTACGCCTTGAACGACGACAAGGGTCTGCTCATCTGCACATGGCCGCGTGGGGGCAAGCCCGAACGGAGCCTCACCTACGCGTTCGAGTGCATGATCGGCTTCGAGTACCAGGTGGGAGCGCACATGGTCTACGAGGGGCTCTTGCGCGAGGGGCTGACGGTTTGCAAGGCCATCCGCGATCGCCACGATGGCCGCCGCCGCAACCCGTACGACGAGTTCGAGTGCGGCAGCCACTACGCGCGCTCCATGTCGAACTACGCGTATCTCCTGGCGCTGTCCGGGTTCCGCTACTCGGCCCACGATGCGGTGCTGACCCTCGATCCCAAGGTTCGCCAGAGCGACTTCGCCTGCTTCTTCGCGGTGGACTCGGGCTGGGGCGTCGTCCGTCACCGGATCGAAGGGTCGCGGCCCGTCGTCTCCGTGCACGTGCGCGAGGGGCGGCTGAAGGTGAGCAAGGCGGTCGTCGGGGGCCTCGAACTCACGCCTGACGCCCTCGTCGCCGTGCCCACGCGGCCGATCACCCTGAGAACCCCGGACTAGCGCGCCACGGTGAGCACGTAGCCGTCATGGGAAGCGATGATCGTCTGCCCCGGCTGGACGACCAGGAACTCGGCCTCATCCCAGTCGCCGCTGAGGAAGCGCACGAGTAGTGCCGGATCGCCATCGACGATGTCACACGTCCAGCCGAAGAACGCGGCGCACTCGCGGGTGAACTCGATGTCCTTCTCGCGGTCGCCGATGCCCAGGTTCACGTAGGCGGCGTTCTGGTACTTCTTCGTCCAGCCGCCCTCGGTCATCTCCATCAGGTAGTCCGCGTTCTCCTCGCCATAGCGCTCCACGTACTCCTGCCGCGCCTTCCGAAGGCGCTCCTCGCTCGGCTGGGTGCCCGTGGCGATCCAACCCGGGGTGTACCAGTAGGTCCCGGGGTTGCGATTGTAGTACTCCTGGTAGCGCTGGCGGGAGCCTAGGAACAGGGTCACGCAGTCGTGTGCCCGGGGCGCCACGAGGGGATGCTTGACGGCGGTCACTCCCTGAAGCCCGTTGCTGCAGAGGCCGTAGCCGAGCAAACTGGCGTCAGCATCGTCCGGCGCGCGGAGGACGGCTTCCTTCACCTCGGCGCGAAGGCGGTCCGGCTCGTTGTGAAGCCCCTGCTCCAGGAAGTCGAAGGTGAGATCACTGCCCACGCCCTCGGCGAAGTGAAGCAGCTCCAGCTTCAGTACGTCACAGGCGATCACGTGGTACTTCGGCACAGATCCGACACCTCTCTGGCGAGCCGAGCGCTCCGGCCGTTGTCGCTCATGAGCCCGTCAGTCGTTGCCTCCACGACCCACGATCATGCTGTTCTGGTCGTCATCGAACCCTTCAGGCACCCCGCGAAACCTCACGTCGCGCTCGAAGACCTGGGACGTAAGGGAGCCGAAACTGACGACCACCTTAGTGAACTCCTCGATGTTGAGGTCTACCAGGTACACATCCTCCACGGGCGCCATGAACAGGAACCCGCTGGCGGGCATCGGCGATGATGGGAAGAGCACCTGCACGAAGTCCTGGTCCCCAAAGCCGTAGATCCTTCGCGAGGTGAGCATCCCGATGAACCGCAGGTTGCCGACTCGAACGAGCGCGACGTCGCCGAACTTCGCCAAGCCCGCCTTGCCCGACGCGACCGGCTGCTGCCGGATCACGCTCACAACCTGCTCCACCGCGCTGTACACGCGGTCCAACAGGGGGAACCGGCCGAACACCGCGCGGAAGGTCTCCGTGACGATGTTCTTCGCCCGCTTGCTCGTCAGGTAGCCCAGCACTGTGATGGCCACGATCACCAGGAAGTACAAGCCTCCGACGAGAAGCCAGTCGGCGATGTCCATGTCCACGTGAGAGGTAATGTTCCGTGCGATCTCCGATTGGGGCCCGAGCGTCGTAACCAGCCAGCGGACGACGACGCTCGCCACCCAGAGGCATACCACGGCGGGCAGAAGCACCAGGAAGCCGGATACCAAGTACCCGAGGATCTGGCGAAAACGCTGACCAATCAAGGCGAAATGCCCCCAATCGTGACGGGCCTATAGCTAGGAGTGTCTACCACTCCGCCGACCCGAAAGCAAGGCGCAGGGGCTTGGCCTGCCCTCTATGGCGCAAGTGCCTCTTCCCGGCTCAGATGACACACGGGACCTCGGCGATCGCGATGCCGGAGGCCCTGGAGAGAGGATGGCTAGCGATGATCGGGGTGCGCAGAGCAGTCGTGGCGGTGTGGTTGGCGGTCTCCCTTACAGCATTGGGCTGCGCGACCGGGGCGCCTCCCGGGAACCTGACGGGGCAGTCGACCGCCGTGCTTGAGCAGTGGTGCGTTGACCTCGTGAACCTCGAGCGTACGGACCGAGGCCTCAGCGCCCTGGTCCGGGCTGCCGATGTGCAGACCGTCGCCCGGGCGCACTCGCAGGACATGGCCCTGCGTAACTACTTCAGCCACGATACCCCCGAGGGCGTCACCGCCGCCGAGAGGGCACAGAACGCTGGCATCAGCTACACGTGGTATGGGGAGAACATCGCTTGGGTCAGCGATTGGGCCGGCCGCAGCGAACAGCAGGTCGCTCGGGAGATCGTGGATGGCTGGATGAACTCCGAAGGCCACCGGCGGAACATCCTGAGCCCTGAGTACCAAGAGCACGGCCTGGGCGTCGCGCAGTCGAGCAACGGGATCTACGTCACCCAGAACTTCATCGCTCGCTGAGCGGAGCTGAGCCACGGCCCGTCCACTGCAGGAGGGCCTCCAAGGACCGGCAGTTGAGCACCTGGTCCCGGGTCAGCCATGCGCGCCTCGCGACCGCCACGCCGTAGCGCAGGTTGCCCCTATGCTCGATGGCATGGGCGTCCGTGGCGATGATGATCGGGATGCCCCGCGCCGCCGCCTGTCGCGCGTAGGTGTCCGGCAGGTCGAGCCGGTCCGGACTGCAGTTGATCTCCAGAGCCGTGTGCCCCTCCTCGCAGGCCTGCAGCAGGGCCTCGAAGTCGATCTCCATCGCCTTGCGGCGGCCCAGGAGCCGGCCGAGCGGATGGCACACCACGTCCACATGAGGCGATAGGGCCGCGCGCACGCTGCGCTCCGTCACTTGGGCGGCGCTCTGGGAGAGCCCCGAGTGGATCGACGCGTTCACCCAGTCCAGCTGGGCCAGCACTTCGACGGAGATGTCCAGCTCGCCACTCGACAGGACATCCACCTCGATCCCCTTCAGGACGCGGAAGCCCTGAAGAGCCTCGTTGACCTGGTCCACCTCCTCCGCCTGCTGGAGGATCTGCTCCTCGTTGATGCCGCCGGCGATCCCGAGGGCTTTGGAGTGGTCGCTAATGACCATGTACTCCATGCCCAGGGCCTGGGCCCCCCGCGCCATCTCCTCGATGGTGTGCACCCCATCGCTCCAGGTCGAGTGGCAGTGGGTGTCACCGCGGATGTCCCCCGCCTCGATGAGGGTGGGCAGGCTGCCGTCCCGAGCGGCCCGGAACTCCCCCGCGTCCTCACGCAACTCGGGAGGGATCCACGGCAGGCCGAGGGCGGAGTAGATGCTCTCCTCCGAGTCGGAGGCGATGACCTGGCCGTCCGCATCGAACAGGCCATACTCGTTGAGCTTCCATCCCTTGTCCTGAGCGAGTTCGCGCATGCGCACATTATGCTGCTTGCTGCCCGTGAAGTACATCCAGGCGGCCCCGAGGCTCTCGGGGGGAACCACCCGCAGGTCCACCTGGATGCCCCCGGTGATGATCACGGTGCTCTTCGTCTCCCCCGCGAGCGGTACGGACTCGACCATGGAGTGGGCCGTCAGGGCCTCCCCGGCCCCCGCGTTCTCCGTCGAGGTCAGGAGGTCGAGGTCCCCGATCGTCTCGCGCCCGCGCCGCAGGCTGCCGCACATGCGCACCCTCTCCGGCCCACCCAAGTCCCGGACGAGCTCCTCCGCGCGCTCCCACGCCTCGCCCAACAGGATGCGGCCCGAGAGGCTCCTGAGCGCCTCCAGTCCCTCGAGGATCCTCTCCTCACTCTTCTTCCCCATGCCCTTCAGTCCGGCCAGCCGGCCGTCCCGGGCCGCCTGTTCTAGGGTCGAGAGGTCGTGGACGTGCGCCTCGCGGAAGAACAGGGCGGCCTTCTTCGGCCCGACGCCTGGGACCCGGAGGACATCGAGCAGCCCCTCGGGGAAGACCTCCAGCAGCTCCTCCCTCACGTCGCAGGTGCCCGTCCGCGCGATCTGCATGACCCTCTCGGCGATGGAGCCGCCGATCCCATCGAGCGCGGTGAGAGCGCCCGGTTGAGTCGTGACCGTGATCTGAAAGGGGGCATGGGAGATGGACTCGGCGGCGCGGCGGTAGGAGCGCACCCGGAAGGGCTCTCCGCCCTGGATCTCCAGGATGTCGGCGATCTCCTCCAGCCGCTCCGCGATGTCTCGGTTTGTCATGTCGAGCCGCCTCTCAGCGCTCCAGGCTCCGCAGAACATCCAGGGAGCGGAGCGACACATCCATATGGTAGCGGACATGGGCGCGCAGGCCGTCCAGCCACACCTTTCGCTGGCCGTTGGACAGGGGGATCTCCAGGGCCACACGGAGCCGGCTGTGGCGGTAGGCCCGTACCCGCTCCAAGCTGAGCGCGTCCACCCATCGGCCTGCGGCGACCGTGTAGCACGCGGGGCAGGCCAATCCACCCACCTCGGGCACCATGGCGAGCTCGCCGCCCGCGAGGTCCCCACCGCAAGAGGCGCAGTGGTCGAGGGACAACCCATAGCCCAGGAGTCTGGAGGAGTGCAGGAGGTAGTAAAGCTCGATGCTGGGCCCGGCTGCCCCCTCGGCGAGAAGCCGGAGGCAGTCCAGCAGCAACGCGAACAGCCGCGGGGCCGCCGAGCCGGGCTCGGTGCCCTGATCGGCGATCTCCGCCATGAGGCTCGCCCGGGCCACGCGCTCGATGTCAGACCGAATGCCCCGGAAGGGCTCGACGACCTCCCCGCCGGCGAGGCGCTGGATCTCCCCGCGCCCCTCGATGATCCGACAGTCGGCGAGGACGAAGGGCTCGATGAGGGCCGCGAGACGGCTGTTGGGCTTGCGGCTCGACTTGGCCGACGCGAGCACCTTGCCCTCCTCCCGGGAGAGCAGCACGGCGAGCCGGTCGGCCTCCCCCAGGTCTCGCCGCAACAAGGTGATGGTCCTCAGGACCCGCTCACGCATCGCCCTGGGCGCCGGCCTTCAAGGCCCTGCAGAACTCCGCGGCCGCCCGGGCGGCTCCGGCCGGGCCCGCCTCGGCCATCCGGTCGATGAGCGCGCTGCCGATGATGGCCCCATCGGCGACCCGGCACACCTCGGCCACCTGCTCGGGCGTGGAGATCCCGAAGCCCACGCAGACGGGCCGATCGGTGTGAGCGCGGACCCGCGCCAGGAACTCAGGCAGGTCCTCTGGGATCGAGGCGCGAGCGCCCGTCGTCCCCGCGCGCGAGACACAGTAGACGAACCCCGTGGTGCTCGCCCCGACCCGGCGCAGGGTCTCCTCCCGGCTGGTGGGGGCCGCCAGGAAGATCGTCGCCAGAGCCTCGGACGCGCACGCGTCGATCCACGTGCCCGCCGCCTCCAGGGGGAGATCGGTGATGATCACGCCATCGACTCCGGCCTGCGTCGCCGCGCGGGCGAACCGCTCGTACCCCATGCGGTGTACGAGGTTCGCGTAGGCCATGATGACGATGGGGAGCTCGCTGCGGGCGCGGATCCGCTCAACGGCGCCGAGCACCGACGTGGGCGTCGCGCCGGCGGCGATGGCCCGCTGGCACGCCGCCTGGATCGTGGGGCCGTCGGCTACGGGGTCGGAGAAGGGCATCCCCAGCTCGACGAAGTCCACGCCGGCATCCTCCAGCGCGAGAACGATGTCCACCGTCGCGTCCGGAGACGGATCGCCGGCGGCGATGTAGGTGATGAGCCCTCCCTCGCCCGCCTGCCGGAGCTTCGCGAAACGGTCGGCGATGCGCGTCGACATCCTACACACCCCCCTGGAGGATGAGGTCCCGGCCCGAGAGCCGGGCGACCTCGACGACATCCTTGTCGCCGCGGCCCGAGAGGTTGATGACGACGACGCTCCCGGGGTCCAGTCCGGGACAGAGCTTCCGCGCGTAGGCGATGGCATGGGCGGACTCCAGGGCGGGTATGATCCCCTCCATCCGGGACAGGTACCCGAAGGCCTCGAGCGCCTCCGCATCATCGACCGGGGCATAGGTGGCGCGCTGAGAGTCGTGCAGCCAAGCGTGCTCGGGACCTACGCCGGGGTAGTCCAGGCCCGCGCTCACGGAGTGGGTCTCCATGATCTGCCCGTGCTCATCCTGCATGACGTAGCTGCGGGCGCCGTGAAGCACTCCCGGCTCGCCCGCGCTGATGGAGGCAGCGTGGGCCATGGTCTCGATGCCCCGCCCGCCCGCCTCCACGCCGTAGAGGCGGGTGCCGGTGTGCTCCACGAACGCGTGGAAGATGCCCATGGCGTTGGAGCCGCCCCCGACGCAGGCGACCACCGCGTCGGGCAGACGGCCCTCCGCCTCGAGACACTGCGCCAAGGTCTCCTTGCCCACAACGGACTGCAGATCGCGCACTAGGGTGGGGTAGGGGTGAGGGCCCACCACGGAGCCGATGACGTAATGGGTCGTGTCCACGTTGGTGACCCAGTCGCGGAAGGCCTCGTTGATGGCGTCCTTGAGGGTGCGCGAGCCCGATTCGACGGGGATCACCCGGCTCCCCAGGAGCTCCATTCGGTAGACATTGAGCGCCTGCCGCCGCACGTCCTCGGCCCCCATGTAGACCTCGCACGGCAGGTCGAGGAGCGCGCACGCGGTCGCCGTGGCCACCCCATGCTGGCCCGCGCCCGTCTCGGCGATGATGCGGGTCTTGCCCATGCGCTTGGCGAGCAGCACCTGGCCGAGGGCGTTGTTGAGCTTGTGAGAGCCAGTGTGGCACAGGTCCTCGCGCTTCAGGTAGACGCGGCAGCCCAGATCCGCTGACATGGAACGGGCGAGGAACAGGGGCGTGGGCCGGCCCACGAAGTGTTTCCGAAGGTCGTCCATCTCCGCCTGGAAAGCCTCGTCGGCGCGGCATTGCCAGTAGGCGTCCTCGAGGGCGGCGAGGGCCGCCATGACCGTCTCGGGAACGTACTGGCCTCCGTACTCACCGAAGGCCCCTGGCATGGGGTGGGCTTGCTGGACCTCCATGGTCTCCTCCTCGGGTGGATTCATGCAGCCGCGCGCCCCGATTATGCACCACGGGCCGGTCGAAGACCACCGAGGCGAAGGCGTTCCATCGAGGCCGAGGGAGCCGTCCTGGCGAGGCGCCGAGCGCTTGCTCCGCCCCCCCTGCCTGCACTATAGTACTGTCAGCGCGCCGTGCGTGCGGACCCGGCCCACTCGGCCACCTCGACAGCCAGGGAGAGCGCTTGATCACGCAGCCACCTCCAGTCAAGCAGAACGCCAGCCTGTGCGACGAGCTGCCCATCGCTGCGCCTGCCGAGAACGTCGTGGTGCCCACCCCGCCGGGCGCGGCCGTCGGTCATTGCGCCCGCCGTGTGAGCTCCGTCCAGGCGACGGACACCGTGGGGAAAGCCGCGAACGTGTTGCGGCTTACCGCCGTGCCCGTGGTTCCCGTGGTGCGGGACGGCCATATCGTCGGCCTCATGAGCCAGTCGCAGCTCTCCCTCAACAACGGGACCTCGCTGGACACGCCCGTCGAGGACGTCATGCTCCCGCCGCCGCCGCCCCTCACGTCATCGATGGCTGCCGGCCTCGGACTCGCCGCGATGGAGGAGCTCGGGTTGGAGGTCGCTCCCGTGGTCTCCGCGTCGGGTCAGCTCGTGGGCGTCGTTACCCGGGCCGACCTTGTGGCCCTCTCCTCGCGCTCCATCCGCCCCCCGCGCTGCGGGGGCATGGCCACGCCCCTCGGGGTGTACCTGACCACTGGGATGGTGCGAGCGGGGGCTGGCGACCTGGGGCTGTTTCTCGCGGGGGCCCTCATGGGTGTCTATGCCATCCTGAGCCTCGCGGTGATCTTCGCCGCGGTCTGGCTGATCGATGAGCGGTGGAGCGTGGGGCTGATCTCGGCCTTCGGCACAGTCCCGGCGACGGGGAGGGCCGTGGTCTACGCCCCCTTGGCGCTCATCGCGTGGATGGGGCTCTACGCCCTCCTGTTCCGAAGCAGCCCCCTCGCGGGATACCATGCGGCCGAGCATATGACGGTCAACGCCATGGAGGCCGGCGACGACATGACCGCCGAACAGGTGGCCCGCCACAGCCGCGTGCACCCTCGCTGTGGCACCAACCTGGTCGTCGTGATCGCGACCTTCGCCATCGTGGGTGAGCTGTGGGACATCAGCGGCTTCTGGCTGGGATTCCTGGCCCTGGTCCTCGCCCTCGGACGGTACACCCTAGGAGGGCTCACCCAGCGCTACCTCACCACCCGGCCACCGAGCCCCTCCGAGCTGGCAAGCGGCGTCCGCGCCGGCCGGGAACTCATCGAGCGCCACCAGGACGCCGTCGGCAGGCCGAGCAACGTGCTATCGCGCATCTGGTGCATGGGCTTGCTTCAGGCGATGGCGGGGCTGTTCGCCGCGTCGTGGGCCATCACGAGCATCGCCTCCCTGCTTGGCTTCGGCCAGCTCGTGGCGCTCATCGCCTAACCGCGGGAAGGCAGGAGCAACCGGTGGCTGAACGCCCACACGCGGAGTTCGCCAGTGAGCCCGATGCCTTCGAGCGCCCCTTCAAGAAGACCCTGGTTGACGTATACGACCATTTGGCCCTCGGTGTTGCGGCCAACGTGACAACCCTCGTCATCCTTTCGGCGGCCCTCTCTGTGGGGTTCCTCTTCAGCGATGGCCCCAGTTGGGCTCCCCTCGCGGCGAGCGTCGTGGGCGCGCTCCTCGTCGCCCCGGCCCTTGCCTGGGGACTGGCTCGCCTTGCCCTCGCCATGGCGCGCCATGAGGATCCGTCCTACTGGATGCTGTTCTCGGGGTTCGGCCGCCCCTACCTGTGCGCCGCCGCTTACCTCGCTCTCGGCATCGCGGGGGCCATCGTGGTTGGCTTCATGGCCTGGTTCTGGGGCCATGCGCCCGTGTGGGGGAGCCCCCTGGAGGTGGGAGTGGGCGCGATGTGGCTGGGCCTGGGCGTGCTGGGCGCCTGCGCTCACCTCCTAGGCTGGCCCGTGCTCGTGCTCAGTGAGGGCAAGCCACTCTACACGTCGCGCCTGGTGCTCGCCCTCTTGGCCGTGTCGCCGGCCTCCGCCTTCGGCTACCTCGTGGGGACGCTCGCCGTGGCCCTCGTCGTGGCGCTCCCCATCCTCGTGCAGTGGCGGGGCCTCGGCGCCGGAGCGTGCGTGATGTTCACGGTCTTCATGGCGGCCTTCCTCGTAGCGATGGCGAGCGCGAACATCGCCCTTCAGCTCATCGACGTGTTCGCGGAGCGGGAGGAAGCCAGCGAGCCCGACGAGAAGACCCCCTCAACCGAGGAGGACTGTATAGATGGCTGATGTCGCGGCACTTGGAATCCTTGTGGCCGACGTGCTTGGTCGGCCCGTAGACGGCTACCCCGAGCGCGGGAAACTCCAGACCGTGGAGGAGATGACCCTCCACATCGGGGGGTGCGCGGCGAACACCGGCGTGGGCCTCGCCCGCATGGGCGTCGACACCGCCGTGCTGGGAAAAGTGGGGCAGGACGGGTTCGGCGACTACGTCGTCCACGTGCTGGAGGAGGCCGGGATCGATACCCGCGGCATCGCCCGCGACGATGTCAAGAACACCTCCGCCACGATGGTGATGGTCGGCTCGGACAGCGAGCGCACCTTCATCCACTACATCGGCGCGAACGGGCGGATCACGCCTGAGAGCCTGAACACGGAGATCATGCACGGCGCACGCTTCCTCCACGTGGCCGGCTGCTTCCTTATGCCCGGCTTCGATGGGGAGCCCGCGGCTCGGGTGCTTCGCGAGGCGCGGGCGGCCGGTGTCACCACCTGCTGCGACACGGCCTGGGACGCCTCGGGCAAGTGGCTCGCGACGATCGAGCCCATGCTGCCCCACATCGACTACTTCCTGCCGAGCCTGGAGGAGGCCCGGGAGATCACGGGTCTCACCGAGCCGGCGGACGTGGCGCGCAACCTCATGGATCGCGGCGTGGGATGCGTCGTCCTGAAGGCGGGCTCCGAGGGGTGCTACGTCTGGCAGGGCGATACGACGGCCCACGCACCCATCATGCCCGTGGAGGCTGTCGACGCGAACGGGGCCGGCGATGCCTTCTGCGCCGGCTTCATCTGCGGCCTCACGCGCGGCTGGGACCTCGAGAAGTCGGCCCTGATGGGCAGCGCCTGCGGAGCCCTCTGCGTCACGGCGCTGGGGACCACCGCGGGGCTGCGGAGCTTCGAGGAGACCGTGGCCTTCGCCCGGTCCAAGGGTGTCGACCTGAGCGACTGATGCGGTGCGATCGCGTAGGAGCGGGGCCTGACTTTGGGGCGCGAGAAGCCGATGATTGGGCTGTCCCTCGAGACGCCCGGACCTGACCAACAGGGCGCGGGCGTGAGTGGCGGCCACTACGTCCCGGCACTGACGGAGGCGGGGGGCGACGTTCGCCTGCTGCCTCCCGCGCCACCCTCCGACGCCATGGCCCTCGTCAGCGAGATCGACGGCCTGTGTCTGAGCGGCGGCGGGGACATGAATCCCTCCCACTACGGAGAGGCCCTCTCGCCGCTGGCGGACGGCATCGACGATGCCCGCGATGAACGGGAGTTGGCCCTCATGCGGGCGGCACGAGGGCGCGGGATACCCATCTTCGGGATCTGCCGAGGTTGCCAGGTGATCAACGTAGGCTACGGCGGCAGCCTTTACCAGGATCTGGCGACGGAGGCGCCCTTCCCGACGCGCAAGCACAACCACAAGGCCGATGATCCCGACCGGTTCCACCCCGTCCGCCTCGACGCCAGCCACCGCGTGTCCCGCGCCGCTGGCGCGGCGGAGGTGGTGGTGAATACCCACCACCACCAGGCGGTAGCGCGGCTGGGGGAGGGGCTGAAGGTGATCGCATGGGCGGACGATGGCGTAGTGGAAGCCATCGCCCATGTGGAAGAACCTGTATTGGGGGTGCAGTGGCACCCCGAACGGCTGGACCCGCCGGACCGTTGGGCTATCGAGCTCTTCATCAGCATGTGCGAGGCGATCAGGGCGCGGTAGGAACGGCGATGCCGCTCGGCCGCATCCGCGGACGCGGGACCCCAGAAGACAATGGAGTTGGCCATGTCGAGCACGTCCCCACGCCAGCGAACCGATGAGGCCCTGCGGAGCCTCGTCACGTCGGCGACGGACCGCCTGACGCTGAGCTACCGGGCCGTCCTGCTCATCTTCCGGCTCCTCATAGGGATCCTGTTCCTGCTCTGGGCCCCGAGCGCACGTATGCGCGGCGAGCTGGCCGGGTCCCTGGATACCTGGCAGGCCCAGGCGCTGCTCGTCGTCCTCTACGTTCTCTACTGCACGCTCCTCTTCGCCCTGGCGGGCCGGCACCACACGGCGCAGGCTATCGGTTCGTTCATCGACGTGGCGATGCTGACCACCCTCATCTGGGCCTCGGGAGGCTCGGACTCGCCCCTTACCGGCCTCTACCTCGCGCTGACGGCCCTAACGACCTTCCACTACGGCCTCGCCATCGGCATGGGCCACGGGGCTCTGAGCGGCGTGTTGTGGGCCCTCTGCTATGTCGGCGACTCCACGGACGCGCCGCCGGTCGTGGAGATGGCGTACGCGGCCGTCAGTCCCCTCGTCGTCGCCTTCCTCTGCGGGATGCTCCGGAGCCTACGGGCGCCCGGCATCCTGGGCGCCGAGAGGACGGGCATCGTGCCGGGCCGCATGGACGAGTGGCTCGCGGCCCATACCCTCGCCGTGGCCGGTTCGCCGACCCCCTGCGATCCCGCGGCGCGGTTCCTGGCGGAGCGCGGGGTGCGGGCTTGGCACGAGGCAGGCGTGAAGGCCGTGGCCGTGTTCGGCGTCGACACCCCTGACGCGGAGGTGTTCACCCTTCGGTGGACCTACCGTTCGCCCGATCTGTCCCTCGAGGTAGGGACGCTCACCATGCCTCGCGACTGCGCCGGGAGCCTGGTCTCAGGAGCCCAGTTCGTCGACCCGGGGTCGGAGGTCGGCTCCGCCGCGACGGCCTTCTTCACGGGGTGGGGGAGGGGGCAGCTCGCGGTGATCGCCGCCGGTCCCGAGGGCAGACCGTGTATGCTAGCCATAGCCGCCAGCGCGCGAGCCAGCTTCGCTCCAGGCGAGGCCGCGATCCTGGTCAGCGCCGGGGAGCGTATAGCCGAGGCGGCCACCACCACCTAGAAGCGAGGAACGACGATGTCCTACAGGTTAGCCACCATCCCGGGCGACGGGATCGGCCCGGAGGTTACCCGGGAAGCCATGAAGTGCCTGGATGTGGCGCTAGGCCGGGTCGGCCTCAAGGTCGATCGGCACGAGTACGGCCTCGGCAAGGACCACTACCTCCGCACGGGCGAGCCCATCTCCGAGGGCATCCTCGAGGAGCTGCGCGGGTTCGACGCGATCTTCCTCGGTGCCGTGGGGCATCCGGATGTCAAGCCGGGCATCCTCGAGAAGGGCCTGCTCCTGCGGCTCCGGTTCGAGTTCGACCAGTACATCAACCTCCGGCCCGTGAAGCTCTACCCCGGCGTGGCCACCCCACTGCGGGACAAGCGGCCCGAGGATATCGACTTCGTCGTGGTGAGAGAGAACACCGAGTGCCTCTACACGGGCGTCGGAGGCATCCTAAAGCAGGGCGCCCCTGATGAGGTCGCCCAGCAGACGGCCATCTACACACGGAAGGGCACGGAGCGCTGCGTCCGCTGGGCCTTCGAGCTGGCGCGCAGCCGGCCCGAGAAGCGGCTGGCCCTCGTCGACAAGGCGAACGTCCTCACCTACGGCCACGGCCTCTGGCGCCGAGTGTTCGAGGAGGTGGGCCAGGAGTACCCCGACGTGGCCCGAGACGCCTACTACGTCGACGCCTGCTGCATGCTGATGGTGGAGGCGCCCGAGAAGCTAGACACCGTCGTCACCTGCAACATGTTCGGCGACATCATCACCGACCTCGGGGCGAGCGTGCAGGGCGGCATCGGCATCGCCGCCTCGGGGAACATCAATCCCGAGGGCGTCTCCATGTTCGAGCCCGTCCACGGGTCGGCTCCGCCCTTCGCGGGGAAGAACGTCGTGAACCCCCTCGCGGCGATCCTGGCCGGGGCCATGATGGCGCGCTACATGGGATCCGCCGACGAGTCTCCGGCCGAGGCCCTGGGCCGCGAGAAGGCCGCCAAGCTCATCGAGACGGCTGTGGAGTCGGTGCTGGGAGCGGGCCGGATCCCCGACCTGTCCGTCCACTCCGGGCTGGGAACGGACCAGATCGGCGACATGATAGCCGAGGCGATCACCGAGGCGAGCGCATAGGGACGGGCCGCGGCCGCGACCGACGCGCTACACGGCCCTGGCGGGGCGACCCGCTCCGCCAGGGTTGCCCTGGAGGTCCGCCAGCCAGCTCGCGAGGCACTCATCGGTGGAGAGGACCTGAACGAGAAGCCGCGCCGCTGTGCGCCGGTGGTCCGGCAGGTCGCCGACGAGCGCGGCGTCACGGCGATTGAGCCGCTCGCACTGCGCTACGCGGCCCACCAGCGTGACTCGGCGGCAGAACTCGCTGTGCGGCCGGAGCGGCCGCGAGAGCTCGATGGTGACCAGGGTGCGCGGAGCCAGGGGCTCCGCCGACAGCACGACAGCCTCGTTGGTCGATAGCTCCGTGACCAGCGCCGAGACGCCGGGCGCCGACGAGCCACCGAGGCCCAGCGCGCCATGGCGAGCGATCTTCGCGGGGATGGGGTGGGGACCGACCGCCCCTCCCAGGGTGATCTGAGACGCATGCATACTCGAACGACCTACCGCTCTGGTAGCGCGGCTTCAGGTCGCACACCTGTTAGCCGTTCTCCGGGCGGGCCCGTGGCGCACGACCCGGCGCCCGCTTATCGCACATCATCATGCCACACTTGGCGCGGCGGGTCCAGGAGACGCGACGGGCGACACGGACACCGCGCCGCTACTCGATGGCTGCGGGAGCGGAGTCCTCGGCAGTCCTCGCGGGCATGAAGGCCTTCAGGATGTCGATGGGCACCGGGAAGATCGTGGTCGAGTTCTGCTCCGTCGCCACCTCGGTGAGAGTCTGGAGGAAGCGGAGCTGAATCGCCACGTCGTTGCCGGCGATGACGCGCGCCGCGGCGGCAAGGTTCTCAGCGGCGGCGCGCTCGCCATCGGCGTGGATGATCTTGGCGCGCTTCTCCCGTTCGGCCTCCGCCTGGCGAGCGATGGCCCGCTGCATGGACTCGGGTAGGGCGACGTCCTTGACCTCCACCATCATGACCTCCACGCCCCAGGAGTCCGTCTCCTCGTCGATGATGGTCCGGAGCGCCGCGTTGACCTCCTCGCGCTCGGAGAGCAGCTGGTCCAGGTGGTGTTTGCCGACCACGCTCCGGAGCGTCGTCTGGCTGATCTGCGAGGTCGCCTGGTAGTAGTTGCGGATCCGCAGCACGGCGTCGACGGGCTCCACGACTCGGAAGAACACCACGGCATCCACCCTCACGGGCACGTTGTCCATGGTGATGGCTTCCTGCTTGGGCACATCCAGGGCCACGATCCGCAGATCCACGGGGAGCATCCGGTCGATGCCGGGGAGGATGAACCGCAGCCCCGGCTCGTACAGGCCGGCATAACGGCCGAAGCGCAGCACGATGCCGCGCTCCCACTGCTTGACGACGCGTATGCCTGCGAGAAGGTAGAGGATCACGAAGCCGAAGACGCCTGCCAGGGCAGCTAGGACGGGGTTCATCGGGGGCACGCCTCCCTCTCCGAGGCCGCACATTCCCCATCGGCGGTTGTGAGGCCTGCC
>DBQI01000066.1:84475-89056 GCA_002305165.1 Armatimonadetes bacterium UBA1398 | reverse complement strand
CGGAACACCGGAACAGCGGAACACGGCCCCTCAGCGAGCGAGCGGCAGGGGCGTCACATCAGCGGGCGCATCGCTCAGCGCGTCGCACGGCAGAACCCAGAGAGCGGCCAGGCCGCCGTTCAGATCGCGGCAGCGCGTCGCGAGGCGGTCCGGCGTGAAGGCCCGCGCCAGCAGTCCGCTCGAGGCCAGGGCGTGGGCCACGGACTCCCGAGTGTAGCCGAAGGCCACCCCCTCGCCCTCGGCCTGGGCGCGCACCGCCTGCAGCGCCGGCGAGGGATCCACGAACAACAGCTCCTCCCGCGTGAAGCCCACCGTCCGCGCGCTCGGGGCGGCCCGCGTCGACGCCTCCAACCCCTCGATCCGGGCCGCGCCGCTCCGTACCGCCGAGCCCAGCAGATCCAGGAACAGCCGCTCCGGCCGCCGCCACAGAACCTCGCCATCGGTCATGCGGATGAGCCGCTGGAGGGAGGACACCAGGTCGTCCTCGAGGTCGGCCCGCTGATCCTCCCACAGGGCGCCGGCCTCCACCGCGCGCGCCAGGAAGGTCTGGCCCGCCCGGAGCAGTCGGGCGCATGCCTCGCCCGTGCGGGGGTGGCCGCCCGCGAAGAGGTCCCGGCGCAGCGCCAGGGGCTCCACCCCGGTGTCCCGCGCCTTCGCCTCATGCCGCACGAAGAAGGCCATGCACTCGGCGAGCTTCTCGGTCTCCGCCTGGGAGGCGGTGAGGGCCGCCAGGTTCACCTTCCCCCGCCATGGGAGCACCAGGGTCCGCGCCGCGGCGGACTCGCCCCCCGGCGGCGCCAGCTCGCTCGTCACCAGGGCGAGGCAGCGGCTGGGCCGCCCGAGGCGGAGGCTGGAGTCGGGCCGTCCCCTCGCCCGGCCGTGGCTATCGCCCACGCCCCGCACAAGGGCCGACGCCAGGCCGTTCAGCCGCTCGGCGTCCTTGCGCGAGCCCGGGGGCGCGAAGTCATCGACCACCAGCAGGCAGTCCTTGGCGGTGAAGAGCAGGGCCTCCAGCGCCACCGCCGTCGAGGTGAAGTTGGCGGGCAGGCTCGTCCGCTCGCACGGCCCGAAGAAGCTCTGGAGCAGCGCCGCCGTCGTGCTCTTGTAGCTCCCCGTGGGGCCGTGGAGCCACACCACGAAGTCCGAGCCGCCGGACACGGCGAGGAAGGGCAGGCAGAGTAGGGGCCACATGCGGGGGCTGATGTCCAGCAGCCTCAGGGCCGCCCTGTACGCCTCGGTGAGCCCCTCCTCGCCCCTGGGCACGGGGAGCCGCACCCGGTCCAGCCCCGGCGCCTCGCACCGGAGATCGGGCCGGTGGCCCGCCGCGCTGATGCCGCCCGACGCGCTCAGGTAGGCGTGCCGGCCCTCCTGGGTCACCGCCCAGCCCGTGTGGGCGTAGATGTGGCTCTCCCGAGGCTCCGAGAGGCTCTGGACGGCGTGGCGGAGGGTGTCGCGGGCGCCGTAGCCCGGCCCCACGACGCACGAGGCTGGGAGGGACTGGAGCCACCGGCCGCCGATGAAGTCCGCCGCGTGCACGGGGAGGCTCAGCGGCTTGCCCGTGGGCGGCCGGACCTGGATGACGAACCGCCGCGCCGTCTCCTGGCCGTCGTCGACGATCTGGTCCTGGAGGATCCGGGCCGTGAAGGACGCGAGGACCGTCTCCGAGGCGGCGCCGTTGCGGACGCGCCGCCACATGAGCCGGCCATCCTCCTCGCGGTAGGGGCAGGGCTCCTCCGCCGGCTCCTCCTCGGCCGGGGCGGGCGTCCCCTGGGGCTCGGGCGGCTTGGGCTTGCTCCTGCGCCGCCGTCGGGGCTTCCGTCCGTGGAGCCGGACCACGGCCTCGTGGAGGGTCCGCCAGCCGTAGGTGTTCGCGCCCCGGCCCTCGTCCCACTTCGGGCGCATGAGGGCGCTGGCGCGGAAGAGCCGGTCGGCCTGAACGGTGTCGCCGCCGGCCCAGAGGATCAGGTGGCGGCAGAGGGCGAGGTCGGCGCGGGAGTGGTCGCCGCCGTAGGCGCTCATGTCGCCGCTCCAGAGGGCGAGGAACTCGTGGCCGTAGTTCGAGGCCGCCGCCGCTTCGAGCACCTCGATGTCCCGGGGGCTCTGTACGCCGCGGAGATCGAGGGGCACGTCGGGCTCATTGTCGCCGGGCGAGAAGGGCGGGATCACCGTGCTGGAGACGTAGCGGGCGTGGACCGCCTCGAGCTCGGCCTGGCGGTGGCACACCTCCTCGGGGGCGTCGGGGAGCCGCTGGCCCGTGAAGGTGAAGTAGCGGGGCGACTCCGGCGCGCCGTAGATCTCGACGGGGCCGCGCCGCCGCTCGGGCCCGGGGAGCCGGTCGGCGTAGACGAGGATGTGGACGCCGGCGCCCGAGGGGCTGACCTCGGCGTAGGAGTTCAGGTCGCGGACGATGCGCTCGGCGTCTCGGGTGAGGCTACCGTCCTTGGGGTCGCGGACGCCGTCGAGGTCGACGCCGTAGAGGCCATCGGCGAGGACGATACCGAGGCCGCTCGCGTCGATGGTCCCGGCGCCGATGGCGGCCTGCTCGAAGGTGAGCCAGTTGGCGGGGTCGGCGGCGTTGATGGGATGGCCGGCGAGGCCGCAGGGGACCTTGGTCGGGCGCCCGTTGCGCTCGCGGGCGCGCCAGAGGACCCACTGGTCGCGTTTGCGGAGAGACGCAGGCGTATCGGAAAAGAAGCTGCGTGACAAGCACGATCACCTCCGTTTTGGGGTGGAAGGGGGGGTGCCAAAAACGCGCGTGTTACATATATATAGAGGCACCTTTGCAAAAAACGGAGGCCCAAAAACAGGTGTTTGGCAGGCTTCTAGGCCATGGGGGCCAACGATTTGCGTGCTTTTTTTGGCAAACGCGAGATTCCCTGTCAGGTACGGTCATCGACCGAAAAGCGCCGATTCCCGGATTCAAAAGTGTCAACAGGCAGGTTTGGGTGAATGAATCTGGGGGGCGAGACGAAAAGAGACCCCTGACTTCGGGGTCCCTCGGGTCGCGTCATCTTGTTTGGCGGGGCTGACGGGACTCGAACCCGCGACCCCCTGATCGACAGTCAGGTACTCTCAACCAACTGAGCTACAGCCCCGCCAGAGGCGCAGCGGCCCATAATATAGCCAACGGAGCGGAGCTTGGCAAGGGCCTCGAGGCACTCGCTCGCCACCCGTTTCCGCTCCCATGAAGGGCCGCCAACCTAACCCACCAATACTACCTCAACCATGCGTGTCGCGCAAGTGACCTACTCCTACTCACCCGTCCGAGGGGGCGCAGATGTCTACGCCCTCGCCCTCCACCGCGCCCTCGAGGCTGCGGGCCACGAGAGCCTCGTCTGGCAGGGCTGGACCGAGGGCGCGGGCGGCCCCGAAGCGCGCGCGATCCCCGAGACCGCCCTCTCCCGCCTCGGCCGCGGCCGGTTCTGGACCCTCCCCCTCGGCCTCCGCGCCGCGCGCCGCGACCTCGCCGCCTGCGACGTGCTCATCGCCCACTACGCCAACTACCACCAGCCCCTCCGCTGGCACCCCCACACCATCCTCCTCTCCCACGGCGTGTGGTGGGACGACCGGCCCGGCGCCGCGCGCAGCCGGATCAAACGCGCCATCACGCGCGCCGCCTTCGATCACGCGACCGCCGTTGTCGCCAACGACACCTTCTTCCTCCGCGAGATGGGCCTCGACATCCAGCCCGGCGCGACGCCCCACACGGAGGTGCTCCCCGGCCGCCACTACCTCCCCAACGCCGTGGACCTCGAGCGGTTCCACCCCGAGGGCCGGCCCGCGCTCAACCCCCGCGCGCCCCTCATCCTCGTGCCCCGGAACCTCTACGAGAACCGTGGCGTCCACCTCGCCATCGAGGCCATGGCCGCGATCCGGCGCGACCGGCCCGCCACCATGCGGATCGCGGGCGGAGACGGCCAACCCGCCTACGCCGCGCGCTGCCGCCGGCTCACCACCGACCTCGGCCTCGACGACGCCGTGACCTTCGCGGGCGCCATCCCATGGAAGCGCATGCCCGAGGAGTACCGCCGCGCCGACCTCGCCCTCGTCCCAACCCTCTGTGGCGAGGGCACCTCCCTAGCCGCCCTCGAAGCCATGGCCTGCGGCGCCCCCTGTGTCGCCACCGCCGTCGCCGGCCTCCAGGACCTACCCGCAACCCTCTGCGAGCCGACCGCGGCCGCCATCGCCACCACATGCCTCGAAGCCCTCGACACCGGCGCCGAACTCGCCTACCAGCAACTCGAAGCCGTGCGACAGGACTTCAGCCTCGACCGCTGGACAACCACATGGCTCCGAGTCATCGAGCAGACAGCGGCCAGGTGATATGCGCGGGGCTCCGCCCCCGGCGACGTGCGCGGGGCTCTGCCCCGCACCCCGCAAGAGGGCTCGCCCTCTTGACTCCCTACCCGGGGCGTCCATCGTCGGGGCGCAGGGCCCCGACGCCGAACGCCCTAGAGCCGCGAACAAGGGCACGCTCAGGAGTAACGAGACAGGGCACGACGCGCGGCGCCGAGGCGGGCTGCTCCGACAGCCGGTCGAGGAGATCCGCTCCGTGGTGACGTGCGCGGGGCTCTGCCCCGC
>DBQI01000066.1:0-84448 GCA_002305165.1 Armatimonadetes bacterium UBA1398 | reverse complement strand
CGCAGGGCCCCGACGCCGAACGCCTTAGAGCCGCGAACAAGGGCACGCTCAGGAGTAACGAGCAGGGCACGACGCGCGGCGCAGAGGCGGGCTGCTCCGACAGCCGGCCAGCGCACGGGGTTTCGAGGGGCGCGCCCCTCGGCGGGGTGTGGGGCGGAGCCTCACGCTACAGACCGTTGGCCCAGGCGTGCTCCCCGGAGTCGATGCTCCAGTCGGGTCCGAAGAAGCCGGCGAGGAGTGCGCCGCCACTCCCTGGCGCGTCGCGCTCCACGTCGAACACGAGGTAGTCGGGGTAGGCCGCGCCGGAGACGAAGTAGCGGGCGAGGTCGGAGGCGGGATAGCCCGCCGCGCCCGTGACGGCGACGGCGCCGACGCTCGCGGTGTCGCTTCCCGGCCTCGGGCGGATGAACAGGCAGACGAGGCCGTCGCCCTCGAGGACGCGGTCCCGCCACTCCACGCGGCCCGGCCGAACCTGCAGCGGGCTGTCGCCGAGCAGCGCACTCCACGCCGCGTTCGTCGCCGCGTTGCCGTAGAGGATCACGTTGCGGTCGGGCTCGGCGGCGGGGTCGAAGTCGGTGTCGACGATGATGTCCACGGCGCCGTTCCCCCGGTACCAGAAGCTCTCGGCGTCGTAACGCGCCTTGGCGTAGGAGAGCCGCCGCTCCTCATCGGAGCCGCCCGTGGCGTAGACGAGGAGCATCCGGTTGCGGAAGGCGTCCTTGAAAACGCCGTAGCGCGCGGGCCCCTTGAGGCTCGGGTCGGGCGGCGCGGTGACCTCCCAGGCGTCCGTGTCGCGGCTGAGCCACAGCCGGCCCTCGGTGGGCCAGCGGATGGCGTCGAGGGAGGCGCCATCGAGCCGCACGCTGATCGGCTCGCCCGGATGGACGTGGGCCAGGGAGAGGGAGAGCCGGCTGACGTTCTCCGTGGAGCCGCTGAAGCGCCGCGTCCACGGGGCCCACCGGATGTCCACGCTGCTGGGCGCGAGGGGCACGGTCTGGCACTCGATCCGGGCCCAGGCGCAGTCGGCGCTCACGCCGGGGCTCGCGGTGGTGAAGGTCACGCGCCGGAGGGCATCGGCCGCGGGTCGGGCGTGCCGGGCGAAGAAGTCGAAGAGGGGCGGCCAGTCCACGCAATCGGCACCGGGCTCGTCGGAGAGGTCCCACCAGTGGCCCATCCCCGGCTCCTCGTGGAAGACGTAGTCGCGGTGGAACTCGGCCAGGGCCGCGTCCATGGCGTGGGCCTGGGCGGCGGGGACGTTGTCGTCGTCGGCGCCGTGGAGGATGTAGACGCCGTGGAGCGCCGCGTTCCGCACCAGGGCGAGGGTGTCGCTGGGGGTGCGGGCGCGCGCGAGGAGCGCTGCCAAGGGGGACGCCGGCTCGCCAGCGGGCCCCCCGCCGTAGGAGGCGAAGCTCACCCAGCCTGCGCTCGGGCCGACGGCGCCGAAGAGGTCGGGGAAGGTCAGGCCCACATGCCACGCGCCGTGGCCGCCCATCGAGTGGCCCGTGAGGTAGACGCGCTCGGGGTCGTAGTCGTAGCGCCGCTTCGCCTCGGCGAGCACCTCGATGGCGTCGAGGCGCCCCCAGTCCTCCCAGTCGAAGCCGTAGGGCCGGCGGTTCGTGGGCGCGACGATGTTCGCCCAGGTCTTCGGCGAGTAGGCGGCGGCCTGCCCGCGCGCCTCGACCCCCGCGCCGTGGAGGGTCAGCACCAGCGCGCAGGGACGGGTACGGCCGGGCGCCGGGTTCGCGGGCTGCACCCCGTAGTACTGGACGCTGCCGTCGACCTCGCTGATGAAGGTGCGGGAGTGGACGCTCGTGGGGGCGACGACGCGCAGCGGCAGGGCCAGGCGGTCCAGCTCCTCCGTCCCGCGCATCAGGCGGACGGTCAGCTCGGCCTCGCCCTCGGCGGTCGGCGCGGGCGCCTCGAGCCGGACTCCCACCTCACGGAAGCAGACGGGCCCGATGGCGGGCAAGCTCGTCCGCACAGGGGCCTCGTCGCCCACAGTGGTCTCGATGGCGAGGCCGCTGAGCGTGTCGTGGGTCGCGTTGGTGAGCATCACCGAGGCCCAGGCATCGGCGCGCTCGCCCACGATGAGGTCGGGCAGGAGGGCGTCGTGATCGGAGAGGGACACGGGCCGGGCCGGCTCGTGGAGGCTCGCGTGGAGCCGTCCGCGCGCGCCCTGGAAGAGGATCTCGTTGGTCCCCCGGCGGAGGGCCACCGGGGCGCGGAGTTCGAACATGGCGTAGGGGTCGCCCGTGTGCGGCTCGCCATTCACCCAGACGCCGGAGTGGCCCTGGGCGCGGAGAATGAGTACGCGGTCCTCGGGCAGCTCGACCTCGAAGTAGGCGTAGCCGCCCGCCATGGCGGGGCCCTGGAGCCATCCATCGGGGCCGGCGGCCAGGGGTTCCCAGGTCCGATCCTCGCCGTCGGGCGTGGCGATGATGAGGCCCTCGGTGGGACGCTGCCACGTGCCTCGCGCCATGTGCCAGATGATGGCGTCGCGCCCGAGGGGGGAGCGCCCGAAGCCGCCCCAGCGCGGGAGCGCGAGGGCCTGGGTGAGCTCGATGGCGGCGGCCTCCTCCCGCGGCGGCTCGGTCGTCTCCCCGGCGAGAGCGGTGGCGCACACGAGCGCGGCGAGGACCGCGCACCCCACGAGGAATCTCACGTTGATCTCCCCTGTCCCTCCGCCGCTGGGGGCGGAGTCATGGCGCGTCCCGACGGGCGAGCAGCAGGCGCGCAGCGCCGATCACCGCGATGAGCGCCCTGCAGAGGGCGTAGCCCACCGCGGACATCCGGGGGCGGTAGTGCTTGTCGTAGAAGCGCCCCATGCCCTCCTGGGACTTCCGCACCATGGAGCGCCGCGCCTGCCGCGTCGAGGCGCCGTGGTCGTGGAGGCAGGTGGCCTCGGGGACGAACCGGATCCGGCCCCCGCGCTCGCGGAGCCGGTAGCAGAGGTCCACGTCGTTGAAGAACATCTCGAAGCTCTCATCGAAGCCGCCGAGGGCGCGCAGCTCCGCGCTGCGCAGCAGCATGCACGAGGTCATGGGCTGATCGACCTCCCGCGCGTCGGCGTAGTCCCACTCGCCGTAGAAGTAGCCGCCGAACGCTCGCGTGCGCGGCAGGGCGCGGCGGAGCAGGGCGGCCTCGCAGAGGAGCCACCAGGGCGCGGGGAACCTCCGGCACGAGCGCTGGACGGAGCCGTCGGGCAGGATCAGCCGCGGCGCGACGGCGGCGATCCCCGAGTCCGGCTCGAGGGCTCCGAGCAGCGTCGCGAGGCAATCGGGCTCGACGTAGGCGTCGGGGTTCAAGATGAGGACGTGCTCGCCCTCGGCGACCGCGAAAGCCTGGTTGTTCCCAGCTGCGTAGTAGCGGTTGGCGTCATTGGCGATGAGCGTGACGCGCGCGCCGTAGGCCTCGCGCACGAAGGCGGCCGTGCCGTCGGCGGAGTCGTTGTCGACGACCACGATCTGGATCTCGCCGGCGATGCCCTGGGAGGCGAGCAGGGCGTCGATGCATCGGCCGATTTGCTCGCGGCTGTTCCAGGTGACGATGCAGGCCGTGACGAGGGGGCGCGTGCCGCTCATCGGGCATCATCCTCGGGCCAGCCGAAGCGGCCGATGGGGTAGGGGTTCGCGGAGAGAGCGAGCCGCGCCACGGCGAGGTAGGTTCGCAGCCGCGCTCGCCACGACGGGGAGAGCGCGGCGGGCAGGGCGGACGCGACGGCTCGAAGGGTAGCGCCGAGGAGGATCCAGAGCCGCGCCCAGGCGACGGCGCCCGCGCTCCCGTGCTTGCGGATGAACAGCAGGGCGGCGCGGTAGCCCTCGATGGCGGCGTTCGTGCGAAGCGCCGCGGTCGAGGCCCCTCCCTCGTGGAGCGCGCCGGCGCTGTGGAGGTACCAGGTCTCGGCCCCGCGTTCGAGGGCGCGGCGGCACAGGTCGGCGTCCTCGCCGTAGAAGAAGAAGCCTTCGTCGAAGCCGCCGAGCTCGCGCCAAAGGGACCGGCGGATCATCAGCGCCGCGCCGGAGACGTACTCGACGGGCCGCGTCTCGTCGCCGCGGAAGTGGCCGTGGGTGGTGCGTCCGAGCAGCCGCTCCAACCCCGTCGCCTCGAGGAACAGGTTCAGCGCGCAGGGGAAGGCGCGCGCCGACGGCTGGTGGGTACCGTCGGGATTGGCGAGTCGGGGGGCGACGATACCGGCGGCGGGATGCTCCTCGAGGAACCGCGCGAGGGCGCCGACGGTCGAGGGCTCGACGGCGGCGTCGCTGTTCAGGAGCAGGAGGTGCTCCCCACGGGCGGATTCGGCGGCGAGGTTGTTCGCCCTAGCGAAGCCGAGGTTCTCCCCCGGCTCGAGCAGGGTGGCCTCGGGATACTCGGCGGCCACCATCTCGGCTGAGCCATCGGCGGAGGCGTTGTCGACCACGAGGACCTCGATAACCGGCGGCGCGGCGGAGGCGTCCAGGGAGTCGAGGCACCGCGCGAGCAGGCAGCGGGTGTTGTAGCTCACCACGATGACGCTCACAACGGGGGAGGAGGCGTCCGGCTGGCTCATGGGATGGGGTACCGCCCCCCGGTTGGAGCGAGGCTACAAAGCGACGGGGCGAGCCACCGCAATGGCTCGCCCCGCCCACTCATGGCGCACTCAACCCTATGCGGGCTACCCGATGGGATTGCCGACGAGGATCTCCCACGGGCCCTGCTGGACGTACTCGCGGCCGAGCATCTCGCAGACCGAGTCCAGGGGGATGAGCAGCTTGGTCTTGGTCATCACGGGCTTGCGGGAGACCTCGAAGGGCATGCCATTCAGCAGCCCCTCATCCTTGTTCTCGAAGAAGACGAGGATGTCGTTGCCGATGTAGAGGGTGGCGGCCCGCAGCTCGGGATCCCACTCGACCTCTCCGTCGAACATGTCGGCGACCTCATCAGCCCACACGCGGAGCTGATCGCAGGTGGGGAGGGCGCGGTAGACCTCGGGCTTGAACATCGCGCCGGAGACCTGAACCTGGAGGCCCTGCCGCTGGTCGGGCGAGGTGATGTGGTCGAAGAGAGCCAGATCGATGACGGCGCTGTTCGGGGAGGTGCGGGTCAGCTTCGCGCCCACAACCTCGCAGAGGAAGCCGATGGGCAGATACATGCTGCCACCGCGCAGCTCCGCCTCGTGCCCCAGGAAGGTCTCCTCGCCATTGAGGAGCACCCGGTTGCGGCCAGCGAAGAAAGTGACGCGGCTCGGCGCGTGATGGAAGACGACGGCCCGGAGCGTGTCACTCCAGGTCATGCCACCCTCGAGCATGGCCTCACACGCGGTGGCCGGCACGAGGATCTCGCCGTCCACGTACGTGCTGCAGCCGTTCACGGTGTAGATGGTGTCCTCCACCCAGAACTCGATGGTCTTCGCCTGGGCCGTCCCCACGAGCACAATGCACACAAGAGCGGCCATCCATGCCATGGTGGTGCCACGACGGATAGTCATCGCGAACGTACTCCTCCCCTTGAGCAAGGACTGCCCAGTACGGATCAAGACAGTCGCCACATAGGCTTAGAGAATGTAGCCAGGTAAACCCCCGGCTGTCAATTCAACAGCTAAACCCTCTCGGGCCGCGGGTATGTTCGACCGAACCCGCGCGCACACCTGCTGTATTCCTTCGTCGCGCATGTTCCGTGCGCCCCCGAGTCAGCGTCCCCCGAAGAGCATCCCGCCCAGGGCGCCCTCGACGCTCGGCAGGGGCGGCGGCGCCTCGCCCGTGAGCCGATAGACGCGGTACCGGGCCCGCTCGGCCAGCCAGTTGGCGGGCGGCTCGGTCTCGATCTTCTCGGGCCGGTACGCCAGATCGAGGATCGCGTGCCAGGCGACCAACTCGTCCTCGCGCCGGCCCGCCTTCTCGGCGACGTCGGCGAGATTCTCACATGCGGTGACCAGTGCCTTCACCATGGGCGAGCTGGCGGTGTCGATGCCCTGATCGGCCGCCGAGACCGAGCCCTCCAAGATGCCTCGGATCCCCGTCGTGTACGCCTCGCAGGCCGCCTCGGGCCGCTGCAGCCGGCGCTGGACATCGCCCATGAGCAGCCACGCGCGGCCGCGGTGCGGCTCCCGCTCCAGCACTACCTTCAGCGCGCGCTCCGCCTCCTCGAAGCGCCCCAAGGCGCGGAGCCGCTGGGCCAGGTCCCACTGGGCCTCGACGTCGGCATCCGCCAGTTCGAGGAGCCTCAATCGCGCCTCGATGGCGTCGTTGACGAGGCCGAGCTCCCCCAGGGCGGTCACTTGCAGCTTCACGGCCTTGGCCAGGTTCGCGAGGTCGCGCGGCTCGTTCTCGCCGGTGATCTCCCGCAGCCCCTTCGTCCTGAGCCCCAGGCGGAAGTACCCCTCGGCGCGCGCAATGCGCTGTCGCTCTCGCGCGGCATCGCTGTTCTCGGCCGCAACGGCGGTTTCTCCCAGTTGGCGGAGTTGCTGAACGGTAACCTCCAGGGAGGCGGGCGGCCGCTGGACCAGGCTCTTCGACAGCGCCTGCCAGGTCTCGAGGGCGCCCACGAGGTCGTCCCGCTCCACGTCGGCCGCGATCGCCGCCGTCTCGAGGGTCGTGCGCTCGGAGCCGGGCACACCGAGGGCATCGTGCGACAACCGCCGCTCGATGATCTGGTCGGCCAGATCGGCGTAGCCCCAGTCGATGGCGCGGCTGACGTAGGGATGCATGGCGCCCTTGTCCCCCTCGGCGACGGCCCAGGCCAACTCGGGCGAGCCCTCCCGGAGATAGCAGGAGAACAGCGCGTATGAGGCCTCGCGGAGCAGCACCGCCGCGACGCCCACGGGGTTCTTGCGTTGGCGCAGGCCCGCCACCCCCTCGGCCAGCAGCGGCGTCGCCTTGTCATGCTCGCCCATCTTGAGGTAGGCGGTCCCCAGAGACGCGAGGAGGATGTCCCCCTCCGCCCCCGCCTCGCGCGCGGCCTCCAACTCCGCGATCGCCAGGTCCCAGTCGCCGCGCTCCCGATGGCGAGTGGCGCGCTCCAGCGCCTGGCCCTCCAGGTTGTTGAGTCGGGCCTTGGGCGCCAAGGCGAAGGCCGCGATGGCATAGCTGGCGGCGCCGATAGCCAGGATGCCCCAGAGGATCCTAGACATCGATGTCCCGCATCTCCAGGAGCGCCCACGCTCCGGCCAGCCCCACCACCGTGTAGCCGACCATGCACGCGAGGCCGGTGACGATCTGGTTCCACGGGACGATGGCGGAGGCCACCCAGATCCAACCCACGGTCTGGGCCACGAGGAGGACGGGTTGCACGGGCTCCAGCGCCTCCACGCTGCTCATGACCCACATGAGCACCACGACGGCCGTGGTGACCGACATGGCCGCCACGGCATGCCGGACCGCCGCCCCGACGAAGAGGGTCACCGCGACGAGGGCGGTGACCTCGGCGAGCAGCCACGCGTAGACCCAGGCCAGGCGCGCAACCGCCGGCGCCTGCTCCAGCTGAGCGGGGTAGTAGTGCCCGGGGGCGAGGATGGACATGCCGACCTCGGTGCCGGCATAGAGGGGCATCCGGATCTCGCCGAACAGCACCCACGTCAGGGCGCACGCGAGCACGCCCGTGAAGGCGACGATGGCGACGGCGTGGACCTGACACGCGACGAACTTGGCGAAGAGGAGCCGGCCCCGGGAGAGCGGCGTCATGAGGGTCGTGCGGGCGGTGCCCTGCTCGAACTCGCCGCCCAGGGCACCCGCGGCCGTGACGATGGCGAACACGGCGGGCAGCCACCACATGAGCGGCGCGAAGATCGCTATGCCCCAGATGGAGGGCGCGAGGCCCATGGAGACTCCCCGCTGGTCCACGTTCCACGCCACGAGGGCCAGGACGGCTGCGATGAGGGGGAATGGGCTCATCGTCGTCCATCGGCTGTAGAGCTTCCGCAGCTCGGCGAGGATGGCGTGACTCACTCGCCGCCCTCCGCTCGGTTGACCAGGGAGAAGTAGTAGTCCTCCAGAGAGGGACGGTGGGGAGAGGCCTCGTGGACCTCCACGCCGGCCTGGATGAGGGCGCGGAGGGCGACGGCGGGCCCCAGGCCGTCAGCGCGGATCCGCAGCCGATCCCCGTCAGCCCGCACCCCCGTGTCGCCGAAGATCCCAGTGAGGATGCCGTGGGCCGTCAGGCTGTCGCTGACCCGCAGGTTGGTCCACTCCGAGGCTCGCTCGCCAGCGGGGCCCGCGCCCACCAGCTTGCCCTGGCGGAGCACGAGCACGCGATCGCAGACCCGCGCGACCTCGCTGAGCAGATGGCTGGACAGCAGGACGCAGGCGCCACGACGGACCTCTTCCTGAAGGAGCTCCTGCACCAACACAACAGCCTCGGGGTCGAGGCCCGAGGCCGGTTCATCGAGCACGAGGAGCTCGGGGGAGGGGAGGAGGGCCGCAGCGAGCCCGAGGCGGCGCTTCATCCCGATCGAGTAATCGGACACCGGGTCACCGCCCCGCGCCAGGAGGCCCACCTGATCCAGGACCTCGTCCGCCCGCGTCTTCGACAGGCCAGGATAGTAGCCCGCGAGGAGGCGCAGGTTGGCGAGGCCGCTGAGATGCTCGTAGAAGGCCGGTGATTCGACCAGAGCGCCGACCCGGCCCATGACCCGCCGCCGGTGGCGCGGCATCTCCTCGCCCAGCACCGCGATCCGGCCCTCGGTGGGGCGGACGAGCCCCACCAGGAGACGCATCAGCGTGCTCTTGCCCGCGCCGTTCGGCCCGAGGAGACCGACGATCTCCCCCGGCGAGAGGGTGGCGGAGAAGCCCTGGAGCGCGGTGATCCGGCCGAAGCGTTTGGACACATTATCGACGGTCACCACGTGCACAGGCGGGTCCTATCCGAGCAGGTTATCCAGAGCCATCATGATGATGAAGCCCAGCACGAGGGCGAAGGTCGCGAGTCGCGCGTGCTCCTTGTTGTGGTGCGTCTCCGGGATGATCTCGTCGGAGATGACGAACAGCATGGCGCCAGCGGCGAAGGCCAGGGCCCAGGGAAGCGCGGGCTGCGAGATGACCGCCAGTCCGGCCCCCACGGCTCCGCCCACCGCCTCCACCATTCCCGAGAGGGAGGCGATGAGCAACGCCTTGCCCACGGAGTACCCCTCACGCAAGAGCGGCAACATCACGGCCAGGCCCTCGGGCATGTTCTGTATGCCGATGCCGATGGCCAGGGCCGTGCCCGCGCCGATGTCGCCCGTGCCGAACCCCACGCCGACCGCCATGCCCTCGGGGAAGTTGTGGATGGTGATGGCGATGACGAAGAGCCAGGTCTTGCGGAGCGAGGAGGCCGGTCCCTCATGGCCCATCTCGAAGTGGTGGTGCGGGAGGAAGCGGTCGCAGAGGTTGAGGGCGATAGCGCCCAGGGCTATGCCGGCGCAGACGACGAGCACACCGGGGACCGCGCCGAACATCTCGCTGCCATACTCGATGCCCGGCGCCACGAGGGAGAAGGAGGTGGCGGCGAGCATCACGCCGGCGGCGAGGCCCAGCATCGCGTCCAGCCACTTGTGGGGGATGTTCCTGAAGAAGATGCCGGGCAGCGCGCCCAGGGTCGTCCCGAGGCCCGCCAGCGTCGCGGCTATAACTCCGTACAGAAACACCCAGCTCACCGCCCGCCTGCCGCGGTCTACGAGCCAACTAAGTGGCTGATCAGGAGCTTCACGCCGATGCCAATCAACACCAGGCCGCCCACTATCTCCGCGGCCCGGCCCAGCTTCCGTCCGACGTAGCGCCCCAGGTACATACCAAACACGGTCATGACGCAAGCAACCGCGCCAATGACCGCAGCCGGGTAGAGGATCCCCACATCCAGCAATCCGAGCGTAAGCCCCACGGCGAAGGCATCAATGCTCGTCGCCACGGAGAGCGTCACTAATGATACACCTTTGGTCGGGTCCAGGGGAGATACCTCCGTCTCCCCGCCCCGGATCCCCTCATAGAGCATCTTGCCGCCGATGAAGGCGAGGAGTCCGAAGCCGATCCAGTGGTCCACGCTCTGGAGCAACCCCGAGAGGCCCGTGGCCACCAACCAGCCACCGATGGGCATCAGGGCCTGGAACAGGCCGAAGTGCCACGACAGCCGGAAGATCCTCCGCTTCGTGAGTTGGGGAAGGACGCACCCCACCCCGATGGCGACGGAGAAGGCATCCATCGCCAAGCCGAGGGCGATCGAGGCGATGGTGAGCAGATCGCTCAAAGGCAAGCACTCCTCGCTGGCCGCACCTGAGGACTGAGTGGGGTGATCTTACAGCCGGCGACGAGGGCTCGCCAAGCCGGGAGCGCCCTGTTCTCGTGGAGCTCCGAGCCCCTCCCGCACCAGGTCCTCCAACCGGAGCAGGCACTCCATGCCCTCGGGAAGGTGCCGGAGCTGGGAGCGGAGGAGGGCGTGCTGTAGGATCAGCAGCGACGCCTCGACGGGCGCCTCGGCCCGCCGGAGCATCCATCGGACCTCCAGGGCGTACGCGTGGGCCGGATCCACGCCGGCGAGGTAGGCCGATGAAGGCTGCGTCTCCTGGGTAGAGCGGAGCCCCTCGGCATAGACGCCGCCTGCCAGGGCGATCTCGAAGGTCGGCACGATCTCCACGCCCCAGCGGTAGAGGTCCGACTCACCCCAGTCAGCCACGGCCCGGGGGTAGGCCGCGGCGACGCACTCCGCCGCCTCGCGGCTGTACAGCCGGAACCCCGCCTCCAGGTCCGCCTCACCGAAGGGCGCGACCCACGTCTCATCGAGGGCCAACCCGCGGCGCGCCAAGGCGTACCGAAGGCAGGCGAAGGCCACCCGGTTCGTGATCCCCTCGAGCTCCCCCCGGAAGAATCCCAAGCACCCGTGCCGGTCCACGCGCCGCCCCACCACATTCACCAGAGGGTTGCCCGTTGAGGCGATCACGGTGGCGAGGAGATCCCGCAGTTCGGGCAGGTCGCGGGGGGAGTGGTCGCCATCGCCATCGAGCACGGCGAAGGCCCGGGCTTCGGGGATCGCTTCGAGGGCGCGCCGCAATCCCCTCACCACGGCTCCGCCCTTGCCCTGGTTCTCATCGCGCTCCGTGCGGATGGGGAGCTCCCCCGTCGCCTCGCCGACCCGGGCCGCGAGCCACTCGAGGTCCTCGGCCATCCACGGAGCGCCGTCCCTCACCCACACCCAACGCCGGGGCGGGACGTAGCGAGGAAGCTCATCCACCGCGGCGGCCATCAGCTCGCGACGCAGCGTCGGTGACGTGTCCTCCCGGAAGTAGAAGGGCATGATGACGACAGTCTCGGCTAGGGACACGGGCGGGAGCTCTCCTGTCAACGCGTGGTCGGGGCTTACTCGGTGGCGCGCCAGTCGGCGACGCGGCCCACGTGGGTGACGGCGGCCTGCCCCACAACGCGCCACGGCAGGATCGTAGCATGGGCTCCGACGGCGGTGCCACCCGAGACGGCGAGCCAGCGGCCGGCGGCCGAGAACGCGAGGCGCTCGACGGTCTCGAAATCATCGGCCCCCGGAGGCGGCGTCTGTATGGCGATGAGCCCCTCGGGCATGAGGTAGTGGACCGCGCGGGAGGGCCGATCGGTGCTGGCGTCCCGGGGGATCAGCATCCACAGTGCGGGCAGCACCGGGTCGAAGGCCACAGCGGAGGGAGCGGGCAGGTCGGCGGGCAGAGGAAGCTCCACGGGCTCCCGGTCGCCCGCCAACCGATAGAGGGTCACCGTCGCCCCCTGCTGCTCCTCCGCCTCCCAGGCCCACGCCACCGCCACCGTCTCGCCCGTGGGGCCCAGGTCGAAGTCCCTGACGGACGCCCCCGGTTGGGGCGCTGCTCCGAGGAGGAAGACGCGCTCCTCGCCGCCGGAGACGGGCCGGCAGATGAGCGCCAACTCGCCCGTCGCCCGCGCGTCCATGACCGTGACGAACTCGCCATCGGGAGTGAATGTGAGCCGATCGCCGGGCATTGCGCCCAAGGAGCGCTCCCCGGCCGGAGACCACAGGATGACCTCTTGCCCGCGCCGGAAGGCCAGTCGGCCATCGGTGGGCGACCACGCGGGCCATCGGGCGTCGTCGATCCGCGCGATGGGATCGCCCCCGGTCGACGGCGCGATGACGATGGCGGGGGTCTCGTCAGCCGACTCCAAGGCGATGGGGTAGGCGGGGGCGTCGTCGAAGGCGGTCTCCCGAAGCTCGACGCGCAGCTCGCCCGAGGGCAGGCTGCCGGAGCGGACGGCGGGGATGTGGTCGGGCAGCGTGAGCCGCACCGCCCACTCCCCCGGGAGCGCGCGCTGGACGGTGACCTGGCACGGCGCGACGCCCTTGGCGTAGAAGCGCGGGTCACCCGGAGGGCTCACCTCAACCGTGGCGCCCGGCGGCTCGGAGACCACCTGGAAGGCCGCGCCGACGGCGGGCGGCTCCTGGGCCGTCACAGAGGCGGCTACGCACAGGACCAGACACACAACGAAGCGGGCAGTCATGATCGGTCGCCACTCCCCTAGGGTACTGCGGGGTGTCGAGCCGTGACTCCTTCGCCTCGCTCGACGGTCGTCCTGGCGGAACCTACCGCGCCGGCGGCTCGCTCGCGTAGGGCAGCAGCCCCGGCGCCTCGCGCTCCGCCAGGGTCGAGGAGAGGGGCGTGAGCCAGGTTCGCCGGGCCGCGTCGTAGGCCATCGGCAAGCGCCACGTCCCATCCTCGCCACGGACCACCAGGGCGTAGCCGCGATGGATGCTGTCGGCGATCCTCTGCCCCAGGGCGTTGGCGGCCGGGACGCTGAGGCTCGTCTGCGCGCTCTGGATACGAGGCGTCGGCGCGTGGTCGGCTCCACCGGCCCCCTGGCGGGCGATCGCTAGCTCGCTGTGGGGCGGCGGCGCGACGGCCCACTGGGGCCCGCGCTGCTCGCTGAACCACGCGAGGGAGTAGGGCACCACGGCGATGCCGCGCTCGGCGTCGATGGTCGCATCATAGACGGCGCTGATCTCCGGGTCGAGCCAGCCTGAGTAGCCGGTGAGGTTCGAGGCCGGCCCCTGCTGGACCAGCACCCCCTCCGCGGCGCCGGCGCTCGCGGTCTGGCCGCGATTGATGACGGCGCGGCTGATGATCACCGAGAACTCCGATAGGTTCATGGGTTCCTGGAAGGTGGCCAGCTCGTACATCCCGGCGAAGTCGGGGGTCACCTGATCCTCGGGAACGATGAGCCACCGCTCCAGGTACATTCGCACCGCGGCCTCGGGGCTCAGCCGATCCGGCGGCGGGACATCCAGGTCCCGTGCGGCCTCCGCCCAACGCGCCACGGCATCCTCGGGACCGCGCAGGAGCAGCTGGGGAGGCTCCATGGTGCAGCGCACCTCCACGGGATCACCCCCCGGGATGGCCTCGGCGCCGACCACGGCGCGGACGTGGCGCGGGTCGGCGTGGCTGAGGGGGATGGTGACCCATCCGTTCTCGGGCTCGCGCAGGCTATCGATCTCCTCGGCGATGGCGCGGAGGAAGCGGATCGCCGCGCCCGCGTCGTCGAAGCGGATGCTCACCACGGGGCCGAACACCTGCATGTCGCCCTCGACCCGGCCGTGGCGCACCATGAGCCGCTCCAGCGCGTCCGTTCCGGCGCCGCCCACGCGCAGGCTGATCTCCAGCAAGGGGCTCTGCGCCGTCTCGGGTCCGGGGGCGCCCATGACGAGGGGCCCCTGGGCTGGCGCGCCCACGGACAGCGCCCAGAGCAACAGCGCGGGCATCCAGAGCAGAGCGATCGGACGCCTCATAGCGCCTCCACCTTCCACTCAACACCCACATCCGGGATCGAGGATATGGGCACATCCAGAGCCATGCCACGGCCACCAGTGCTCGTCGCGCCGGCGATGCCGCTATCCACGTTGAACGCATCCAAGCGGACCTCGGTGGCCAGCGCCGAGGCGGCGACATCGAGGCCCAGGTCGCGCCTCACGGACTCGCGCTCGATCGGCGCCGGACCGTCGGCTCCCCACCCGCCAGCCACGTTCGACGTCACGACAACCGTGGAGCCACCGGACTCACGAACCGCGGGCCGCGTCGTGTAGACGGGAAGGGGGCGCGACGGCGCGGACGCGCGGGCAACGCGAACGGGCTCCCGGACGACCTCCACGGCGGGCCGGACAGCCGGCACGACGGGCTCGCGTACCGCGGGCGCGGGCTCGGACGGCTCCTCCGTCACCACAGCGGCGGTCCGCCCTTGACCCGGCGCCACATCGGTTGCCGTAGGAACGCTCGACCACCACAGCCAGCCGCTGGCCCCAACGACGAGGAGGCTAGCGGCGACCGCCATCGCGCGAGCGGGCCAAGCCGTGCGACCCACCGGGCCGCTCCGTCGCACCGCGCCGCACATCGCGGCCTCCGCGGAGGCGGGCAGGGCGATCGCGCCGGCCGCCGAGCGCAGGCGCCCGGTAAGTTCCAGCTCCTCACGGAGCATGGCCTCGCACTCAGGGCAGGCGCTGAGATGCTGGGATACCTCGGTCGGCAGGGTCGCCGACGCGATCCCGGCCCCCAGGTCTCGGATGGCTTCTCGCGCTCTCTTGCAGGTCATCCCCGGTTCCATCCTCAGTCTCGCTCGTAGGCGTCATCGAGCGCGTTCCTCAGCCTACGCCTCGCCTCGTGCAGCCTGGACGCTGCCGTTCCGCGGTTGATGCCGAGCGTCTCGGCCATCTCGTCGAGGCTCAAGCCCTCGAAGTAGTAGAGCACGACCGCCGCCCGCAGCTTCGGCGTCAACTGCGCGACCGCGTCACGAACCGTCAAGGCGGACGCGCTGTTGGGAGGGTCCGCCACCGGCTCCTCCCACTCCATGACATCGAGGGAGTCCGTGGCCCGCCGGCGGGTCCGGTTGCTGTGCCGGATCGCCAGGTTGATGGTGATCCGGATGAGCCATGTGCTCAGGCTCGCATCTCCGCGGAAGCGTCCGATCGAGCGGAAGGCGCGAACGAAGGCGTCCTGCACCACGTCCTCCGCGTCGGCGTGGCCGACCATTCGGGCGGCGACCGAGTACATCTGCCGCCGATAGGGCTCGGTCAGCTCGATGAAGGCCTCCGGGTCGCCCGCTCGTGCGCGCTCCAGGAGATGCGCCTGCGCCCCTATTCCGGCCATGGGCCGTCTCCCGACCGCGACTCGGGCGAGGACCGACGGACACGCGACCCTGTCCATGGCTCTCCCCTCGGTTGTCTAATCGGAATGACTCCCTCCACGCCCCACCTGATTCGATTCTAGCCCCCCAGCGGACGCGGTGTCACCGGCCCAGGAACCGACGCCCACAGGGCCGAAGATACGAGCATCCGCCTAGGGAGGGCATCCATGGAGTTCGGCATACCCCCACTACCCAGTTGGCCTGGGTCTCACCCTCTCATCATACATCTGCCCCTGGGCCTGCTTCCCGTGGCGCCAGTGCTCATCCTGTTGGGGCTCGTCTTCCAGAAGTGCGGGCGAGCCTACTGGTGGTCGGCCTTTACCATGATGGCCATCGGAACGGTGGGGGCGTGGCTGGCCGTCGCCTCCGGCGGGGCGGCGTGGGAGCTGGCGATCAAGAGCGGCGAGGTGGGCAGGGTCCTCGAACATCACGAGGCCCTGGCGTTCCTGACGCGGATCGTCTTTACCGCCCTCACGTTCCTCTACCTCGTGGTGCTCCTGGGCCCCGCGGCCAGCAAGAAGGAGCTCTCCCGGCGCGCCAACTGGGGGATCCAAGTACCCTTCCTGCTCCTCTACGCGGCGGGCCTCATCGTGCTCGCCCAGGCCGGTCACGAGGGGGCGCGTGCCGTGCATGAGTTCGGCGCGCTGGCCGTGCTCTAGGGGGAGGGTCATGGCCTGGGCCTTCGCCGCGATGGTCCTGGCGGTTGGCGGTGAGGTCGATGCCGCCCAGGCCCGGGTCGCCATCTACTCCGGCCACGGCGCGATGCCCGTGAATGGAGACCTCCTGCCCAACCTCCTGCTCGATGGGGACATCGCCGCCGAGACGCTGTCGGCGTCCGACATTCGGGCCGGGCGGCTTCAGGGCTTCGATGTCGTGATCTTCGCCGCCGGCTTCTCCTCGGACCAGTCGGCCGCCCTGGGACAGGATGGGCGCGATGCCGTGAGGCGGTTCGTCGCTGCCGGCGGCGGGTATGTGGGCATTTGCGCCGGCGCCTACCTGGCGTTGGCGGGTCGGGACACCCCTCGCACGGACCGACTCGAGCTGATGGCGGCGGCGAGCGTCGATCCGTGGAGGCGGGGCGAGGGCGAGGTCGGGATCATCCCCGTGGGGGGCAGCGGCCCGCCGTGCACGCTCGACTACGAGAACGGGCCGCTCGTGCAGCTCGTCCGTCGGCGCGACCTGCCGGCCCCGGTGGTCCTGGCGCTCTACGGTGAGCCCGAGGGAGCCCTCGCGCGCTCGAGGCTGGCCGGGACGCCCGCCGTCCTCGCCGCGCGGTACGGGATAGGCCGGGTGCTGCTCTTCAGCCCCCATCCCGATCGCCGCATGTGCCGCAGCTGGATGCTGCGCCAGGGCGTTCGATGGGCCTCGGGGCGAGGCGTGAAGTCGACGGAGGCGCCAGCATGGGCGACCATCCTCCCTCCCGAACGGCTGACCCTCCCCGTGGCGAGCCTCCCCAGGCCGATGATCGACCTGCTCCGCTCCACGCGCTGGTACGCGCAGCTGCGGGCGCTCCGCGAGTCTCGACCGCCCCCGCCCTCGCCACCGAGCGCGGATCGCCACTGACCGAGGTCTCACCGCCCTCCGACAGGAAACACACTCGACACCCTCGATTGGGGAGGCGGTCCGGTATGTCCCACGCCCTGCTGAGCACGACCCTCGCCGTTCTGGCGCTCACCCTCGCCCTCGCTGGCGCCGCCCGCGCCGAGTTGACTCTACACGTGGCGGTCGACGGCGACGACGCGGCAACCGGGAGCGCGACAGATCCCCTGGCCTCGCTGGAGGGCGCCCGCGACCGCATCCGTCTGCTTCGCGCCGAGGGCGCCGATGACGCCTTCGTGGTCGAGGTGGCCGCGGGCGAGTACGCGATGGCCGGGCCGCTTCGCCTATCCAGCGAGGATGGTGGCGCCCCGGACGCACCCGTGACGTACCGGGCCCAGGCTGGCGCCGAGGTGCGGATCTCAGGCGGGCGACGGGTCACCGGCTGGAGCTTGGTGACCGATGAGGGGATCCTCGGCCGACTGCCCGAGGAGGCGCGGGGCCGCGTCTACTCCGCCGACCTCGCGGCGCTGGGAATCCGCGACTACGGCAGCCCCGTCGGCCATGGCCTCGAGGTCTTCTATCGCGACGAGCCCATGAGCATCTCTCGCTGGCCGAACGAGGGCTTCGTGCGGATCGCCCGCGTGCTGGGCGAGGACCCCGTCGACGTGAGGGGGACGGTGGGAGACCAGGTCGGCAAGTTCGTTTACGAGGGTGACCGGCCGGAGCGGTGGGTCGATGAGGCCGACCCCTGGGTCCATGGCTACTGGTTCTGGGACTGGTCGGATCAGCGCCAGCCCGTCGCGTCCATCGACACCGAGCAGCGCATCATCGAGGTGGAGCCCCCGTACCATGTCTACGGCTACCGCGAGGGCCAGTGGTTCTACGCCTACAACCTGCTCGCGGAGATCGATGAGCCCGGCGAGTGGTACCTCGACCGCGACGCTGGCGTGCTCTACCTCTACTCAACCGGCGATCTGGGGGACGGCGACGTGATGGTTTCCGTCCTCGCCGATCTCATCATCGCCGACGGCGCGGCGAACATCGCCCTTGAGGGGTTCGTCCTCGAGGGCTTTCGGAGCCAGGCCGTCCGGATGGAGGGCTGCACGGACTGCTCCGTGGCGGGCTGCACGATCCGAAACGGCGGCGGCTGGGCCGTGCGCGTGAACGGCGGAGAGGGCGTCCGCGTGGTGGACTGCGACGTCATGGACGTAGGTCAGGGCGGCATCGCCCTGAGCGGCGGGGATCGAGCCACCCTCACGCCTGCGGGCCACGCGGCTCTGAACAACCACATCCAGCGCTACGGCCGATGGGACCGCATGTACCAGACGGGCATCTCCCTATCGGGCGTGGGCCAGCGCGCGGCGAATAACCTGATCCACGACGCGCCGCACATGGCCATCGGCTTCGACGGCAACGATCACGTCATAGAGCTCAACGAGATCCACGACGTGTGCTACGAGAGCAACGATGCGGGGGCCATCTACGCCGGCCGGGACTGGTCGATGCGAGGCACGGTGATCCGGCATAACTACTTCCACGACATCACCGGCTTCGAGGGCCGGGGTTGCGTCGGCGTCTACCTGGATGACATGTGGTGCGGCACCCAGGTGGAGGCGAACCTCTTCGTCCGCGTGACGCGAGCGGCGATGATCGGCGGCGGCCGCGACAACGCCATCGTGAACAACATCTTCGTGGACTGCCAGCCCTCTGTCCATGTGGACGGGCGCGCGATGAACTGGGCGAGCTACCATGTCGATACGACGATGACCGAGCGCCTCGAGGCCATGCCCTACCAGGAGGAGCCGTGGGCCACCCGGTATCCCGAGCTGCTCACCATCCTCGAGGACGAGCCCGCGGCGCCGAAGGGGAACCTCATCGCCCGGAACATCATCATCGGCGAGGACTGGAACTCGATCTACGAGGAGGCCGAGCCCTATGTCGCCTTCGTCGACAACCTGGTCAACGTCGAGGTCGGCATGGCCGATCCGGCGGCGGGGGACTTCACCCTCGCCGAGGACTCGCCGGCATGGGAGCTCGGCTTCGAGCCTATCCCCTATGAGGCTATAGGCCTTCGCCCGCGTCCATACCGTTGATTCCCCCGGCCAGGGACGGTTCGCGGATCGCCCCAGCCAGCGCCTGAAGGCGGTCATCGCTGAGCCGTCCCGAGCCGATCCAGTGCAGGTAGCGGTTTCCGGTGGTCCGGCTGGTCGTGAAGCCGAGCTGCCCGAGGGCGGGGGTCGCGTCCCAGTAGGACATCCCGTCGGCCTCGGTGAGCGCGACGCAGAGGTGCGTCCAGTCGTCGTTGCGCACCGCGTACCAGGTGGGGGAATCGGCGGCCTCGGTCACGCCCTCGTCATCGCCTCGGCCGTCGACCTCGACCCGGGCGCCCGCGCTGTCCAGGTACTGTCCCCCGATCGAGTACCATAGGCGGTTGAATAGCCCGCCGCAGAGCGCGGTGGCCGAGGCGTCGACGATGAAGAAGCGGTCGTGAAGCTCGTACCGGCGCGTCACGACCACATCCCCCGGCAGCCGGGTCGCGCACTCCACGATCGTCCGCACCGGCCCGTCGGCGAGGATCTCCGACGAGAGCAGCTCGCCCTGGTCCTCTCCCCAGCCCGTCTCCGCGGAGGAGAAGATCATGCGCTGGATGACCGCTCTGGGCTCCCCCGAGGGCTCCAGCATCCGCAGGTCGCGGAGCCCCCCGTGCAGCAGGGCGGCCTCGTAGGTCTCGCCCCGAACGCGGCCAGCCTCGATGTCTACCCTCCCGCCAACGGGCCCCAGGACCCCCGCGTCCCTCGCGGGCGCGACGAGCCGCAACGGCACGTCCTGAACGGGGGCCTCCGCGGCGGACACCACCAACCTCCCTCGCAGAGCGCCCGCGCTCTCGGCCTCGAACTGGCACGCGAGATGCCGCGCCCGACCCTCGCCCGCGCCGGCGACAAGCACCGCCGCGGTGAGGTCGGCCTCTGCGGCCCCGGGCTGCTGGCCAAGGTCCACGGGCGCCACGAAGCAGCCCGGCGCGCGCTCCCACTCCGCATCGACGGCGACGGTGAACGGCCACTCGCTCCAGTCGGGTTCGAGGGCGACCGTGAAGTCGAGCCGGTTGTCGGCGGCGACGAGCTCGGGCGAGGCGGGATCGAGCACGAGCACCGCGGTGTGCCTGCCCACGGCTCGCAGGTCCGCCACGGTCAGATCCAGGGGCTCCGACTCCCCGGCCTCGCGCTCGACGGCCCACTCGCCGGCGAGCCGCCCGTCCTCGACACGGTCCCAGTAGAGACGCAGTGTGCCGCTGCCCCGCCCATCGCCCTGGTTGCCGATGCTGACGCGGGCGATCGCGCCCGTGAGTGCGCCCGGCTCCAGCGCGAGGCCGAGGTCGGGGCCGTGGGCGGCATCCCCGTGGACGATCTCCCACACCCGAGGTCCCTCGGCCGGCACGGTGAAGCGCCCCTCCCGCAGGATCTCGGCGGCGTAGGTGGTCCGCCGCAGCTCCTGATCCAAGCCGATCACCCGCGCATGCTGGCCGACGAGGTCGGGCGCGATCTCCGCCAGGTCCGCGCCGCCGGCGCCCAGGGGAGCGCACACGCGCACGACGCCCGGCTCCACGGTGGCCAGGGCGAGCGCCCCATCGGTGCGGAGCCCGCCGCGCTCGCGGAGGCCGTCGTGGGACACCAGGGCTCGGTAGTCGGCGCGCTCCGCGTAGGTCTCCTGGCCGGGAAGGTGGTGGGCGTGGATGCTCGGGCCGTCCGCCACCATGCCGTTCGGCGGCAGCAGCCACTCCTCCCCGGCGCTCGTTACGGCCGCCGGCTCATCGCCGAAGTTCGCGGTCACCTCCGTGCCGTCCGAGAAACGGCTCCGCTGGATCGCGCGGTCAGCGGTGAGGTACTCGAAGGAGACCATCTGCTCCCACCCCACGATCTCGTGCAGGGGGCAGATGGCGTTGTACACCTGCAGGAATCGCCGCTTGCGCTCGCCCTCGAACCCGATGCCGAGGTTCGTGGCCCACATGAGGGGGGCCGAGCCGTAGAGTGCCGTCATCGCGATCTTACGGTCCGTAAGGTCCGGGCGGACATCCTCGAGGTACCCGACCGAGTCTCCCCAGTACCACGTCGAGACGACGCAGCCGTGGAACACCATCTCCCAGAAGGGGATGCGTCTCGCCGGATGGAGGCCCCAATCCAGGTAGAGGTCTCCGATCTGCTCCTCCCGCTCGACCTTCACGAGATGGCCGGCCGGCCATGTGAACATGGGGTTGCAGCTCATCATGCCCTCTTGGTAGTCCAGCACGGGGACGGACCAGGCTCGCCCATGCTCGCCACCCAGCACCACGCCCTGTTCGCGGATCCACTGGAGCATGGCGGTCTTGTTCTCGCGGTCCTCGGTGCGCGTCACGGGGTGGTTCTCGTCGTAGCACTCCGCGAGGCCCATGGCAGTGTGGACATCGAGGAAGCGGGCATTGTAGGGATGCGTCCTGAGGGTCTCGGTGATCTCCGCCTGGGCGGCGGGGAGGGCATAGCGCGAGCAGAGGCTGTAGTACTGGTGGAGGCCATCCAGCGTCAGCCAGCCCTTCGCCAGCTCGCCCCCGCGCTCACGGCGGATGAGGTCCGGCACCGCCGGCACTCCGTCGATCGGCGCGGTTTGGTCGTCGGCATCCACGTAGTTGTCATACTCGCCCGTCAGGTAGCCCAGCTCGACGATCGCCTGGATCGCCCCGGGGGAGAAACTGCCCGGCACGTGGAGCCTGCGGACCCCCGCCGCGGCGGCCTCCCGCGCGAAGGCCTCGCCCGAGCTGCCCCACACGATGGGCGCTCCCAGCAGCCGCCCGACGCCTGGGTTCTCATCGCGCTTCTCGCGCAGGGTCTTCCACCAGCCCTGGTCGACGCAGAAGCTCCGCATCGCCAGAGCGACGTCCATTGCCGTGCCGCCCGGGATGAACTCCCACGCGAAGCGGTAGGTCTCCGGGGCGCCCCGCTCGTCCCGCTCACCGATCACTGTGAGGCTCAGGGCCCGCCGCGAGGGCCAGGTGGCCGTCTCGAGGCTGGCCGACAGGTAGTCGTAGCTCTCGAACACGCAGAGGGCCGCGCCGCCATCGCCCACCACGCCGACGCCGGGCATATCGAGGGACCCGAACACGCTCAGGTAGTCCAAGGGCGGAGCGGGGTGGTCCGTGGGCACGAGGAGGCCGTTGCCGTAATAGGGGACCATGAACTCCGAGTCGCCCTCGGGGAGGAAACCCCTCATCAGGGTCATGTCCCACTCCCAGCCGTCCACGGCCCGGCACTCGAACTCCAGGCGCCGCGCCCCCTCGGGCAGACGGGCCAAGCACCGAACCTCGCCGATGGCGGACTCGAAGCGCTCCACCGCGAGGGTGTACTCGATCGCGTCGGGTTCGGGAGCGGCGATGTCGCGTGGCCGGTTGCCGGGAGTCGGGACCGTCGGCGTCTCGCCGCCTTCACCCACAAGAACCGCGACCGCGTAGGTGGGGCGGGACGCGAGGTTGACGTCCGGCGGATAGGCGGCTTCGCCACCCTCCTCATTCCCAACGGTGAGAGCCGCACGGAACAGTCGACCGGGCGTCACGGGTTGGAGCGTGATGAAGTAGTCGATGGGCGAGCGGGCCTCGACCCGGTAGCCATCGCCGGCGACCGCCACCGTCACCTCGGCCCAGTCCTGCCAATCGCCCCAGGCATACCCCCGCTCGATCCCCTCGAGGGCCGGATAGCGGACCTGGTCCCACCCCGCCCACCACGCCACGTGGTCCACCGCGGACCAGTCGGTGGCCCCCGGCTCGCCGCCCATGACGCTGGTGTCGCGCACCTCGAATGCCGCGTAGAGGCTCTCGTCGTCCCAGAGAAACGCTGCCCGGGCTGCGTCGCCCACGCTCACCCACTCGGCGTCGGCCCAATCGTCGAGGTCCCCGTCCAGGGCGAGCCCGGCTGGCGCGTGGCGCACCTGAAGCTCCGGTCCTTCGGAGAACTGGTCGCGAACCGTATCGGGCTGACTGTAGGTGGCGCCCGTCTCCAGGTCCACCACCGTCCACGCGCCCGTCTCGGTATCCAGGGTGGCCCTGAGGAGGCCGTTGTCCAGGGTGGGCGCCTGGCATAGGAGGAGCGCTAGCGTCATCGCGGCTGGAAGCATCGTGGGGCCGCCTTTCTAACGGGGCAACTTTGTGCAGAACAGCCTGGAGGGCGTGAGCCCGTCGCGTCGAAGTAGACCCGTGCTATGAATCCCTACATCCCTGTTCTTGTGATGGGGGCTTTGGCCCTCGTTGTTGGCTGCGTCGTCGCGTACGGCCCCGGGTTGCTCGGTCCGAAGCGGCCCAGTCGGCTCAAGCAGTCCGCGTACGAGTGCGGCATGGAGCCCATCTCCAAGCTGGGGCGCCGCCTGCCCGTGCGGTACTCTTTGGTCGCCATCCTGTTCCTGCTGTTCGACGTGGAGCTCGTGTTCCTGTTCCCGTGGGCTGCATGGTGGGGCAGCCTGGGCGAGGGCGGGACGGAGCAGGCGCTGCGGGTGCTCGGCTTCGTCGAGGTGTCCATCTTCTTGGGCTTCCTGACCGTCGGGTACATCTACATCTGGCGGAGGGGCGGCCTGGAATGGGACTGACGGAGCGTCCCGAGGAGGGGCGCGCGGGCGAGCCTGGGGTAGTCGTGACGACGGTCAAGCGCGCCGTCCAGGTCGTCCAGAAGTACTCGGTCTGGCCCCTCACCTTCGGCCTCGCCTGCTGCGCGATCGAGATGATGGCGTCGACCATGGGCCGCACCGACTTGGCGCGGTTCGGGATGGAGGTCTTCCGGCCCTCGCCCCGGCAAGCCGACCTCATGATCGTTGCGGGCCGCGTGTCGCTCAAGATGGCGCCCATCATCCAGCGGCTCTACGAGCAGATGGCAGAGCCGCGCTGGGTGATCGCCATGGGCGCCTGCGCCTCCTGCGGGGGACCCTTCGACACCTACGCCGTCGTGCAGGGTGTGGACTGCTACATCCCCGTTGACGTCTACGTGCCCGGGTGCCCCCCGCGGCCGGAGATGCTGACGAACGGCGTCATGCTGCTCCACGAGAAGATCGCCCGCGGCGAGCCGCTCTCGACCGAGGGCGGCGTCTACATTCCCGAGGACGACTACCACTGGACCGGAGGGCTGCCTGAATGAGCGCTAGCCAGGCTCCGCGGGAGCTCGACGACACCCAGCAGTTCGCCCTCGCGGCGCTGAGGGATCGGCTCGGGGAGGCGTACCAGGGCGACCGGATCGAGAGCGACGGCACGCCCGTGGCGACCATCGCGGCCGAGCGCATCGTTGATGCCCTCAGGCTCCTGCGAGATGATCCCGAGATGGCGTACCGAGTGCTCACCGACTTGACCTCCGTAGACTACGGTCCAGGCAAGCGGACGCCGCGGTTCGTGGTCGTCTACAACCTGCTCTCGCGCCAGTATGTGAGCCGGCTGCGGATCGAGGTGGGGGTGGACGAGGGGGCTGAGACGGCGCCGAGCGTCACCTCGCTATGGCCGGCGGCCAACTGGCTGGAGCGCGAGGTCTACGACCTCATGGGGATCCGCTTCGAGGGCCATCCGGATCTCCGGCGCATCCAGTTGCCCGATGACTACGACGGCCATCCGCTGCGCAAGGAGTTCCCCGTGAACGGCGGCTACCGGCAGGTGCGACGGGCCGAGGTCCCGGCTCCTACCTACGGGCCACGGTTCCGAGTGCGCTAGCGTGCCGATGCAGGAGAGAGAGACCATGGCGACAACCCGCCAAGACCCGAGCCCGGAGGCGGCTCAGGAGACAACCGAAGAGCCCCTGTACGAGCACGTCGACTTCCACATGGGGCCACAGCACCCGTCGACTCACGGCGTGCTGCACGTCGAACTCACCGTGGACGGCGAGACCGTGGTCGACTGCCGGCCCAGCATAGGCTTTCTGCACACGGGCATGGAGAAGCTGGCGGAGTCGAAGCTCTACTATCAGGTGACGCCGATCACCGACCGCATGGACTACCTCTCGCCGATGACGAACAACATGGCGTGGTGCCTCTCCGTCGAGAAGCTGCTCGGCATCGAGGTCCCGCCCAGGGCGCAGATCGTGCGGGTCCTGCTCGCCGAGCTGTCCCGTCTCAATAGCCATCTGATATGGACCGGCACGAACGGACTGGACATCGGCGCCCTCTCCATGGTCATGTATGGCTTTCGCGAGCGCGACATGATCCTGGAGATGTTCGACGAGGTCGCCGGGCAGCGCATGAACCCGTCCTACATGACCCCGGGCGGCATCTGGTGCGACATCAACGAGGATACCTTCATCCCCAAGGTGCGCGACTTCCTGAAGGTGTTCCCGTCACGCTTGGCCGACTACCACCGGCTCCTCACCAAGAACCCCATCTGGCGGGCGCGCATGAAGGGCGTGGGTATCCTCGACGCCGAGCAGTGCGAGCGTTACTCGGTCACGGGCCCCATGCTGCGGGCCGCCGGCGTGGACTACGATGTGCGGAAGAAGGAGCCCTACTCCTCGTACGAGCAGTTCGAGTTCGACGTTCCGGTGCGCGATGGCTGCGACTGCTATGACCGGTATCTGAACCGCATGGATGAGATGGCCGAGTCGGTGCGGATCTGCAAGCAAGCCGTCGACAACATGCCATCGGGCCGCTGGATCACCGAGGACCGGCGGGTAGCGCTGCCACCCAGGGACACGCTCCATCGGGACATGCACGCCCTGATCCACCACTTCTGGATCATTTCCAACGGGTACTGCCCGCCGAAGGGTCAGGCGTACGTCCCCACGGAGAGCCCCAAGGGCGAGATCGGCTTCCTGGTCGTCTCCGACGGCACGAACAAGCCCCTGCGCATGCGCGTGCGGCCGCCGAGCCTCATCAACCTCCAGGTGCTGCCCGAGATGGTCAAGGGCCGCTTGATCGCCGACGTCGTGGCCTGTATCGCGTCCACGGACATCGTGCTCGGCGAGGTCGATCGCTAGTCGACCCGATCCCGGGCTTCCAGGCAGCGGATCCAGAGTCGCAACGCCGTCGCCGACCGCTCCTCCCGCCCTGCCAGGTCTGACAGCACCTCGGCGGCCTCCTCGAACCGCTGGCTGCGGTAGAGAGCCAGGGCCTCCTCGTACCGGCGGGCCCACTCCAGCCGCTCCGCGCTCACCTCGCCCCGCAGCCCGAGGGGCTCGTGAACGGGGATCGATTCGCTTCGCCCTCGGATACGGACCGAGTCGACCTCGCGCCAGTGGATGACGCCTTCCGTGGCCGCCCGGAGCTGCCCGCCCGCCAGGATCTCCGTGCCATACTCGCGGTTCAGCTCCTCCAGCCGCTCCGCCAGGTTCACCGCGTCGCCCAGAGCCGTGTAGTCGAGGCGGGTGGGAGAGCCGACGTTGCCCACCACAACCTCCCCCGTCGCGAGGCCGAACCGGGTATGGAGAGGAGGCCGGCCGGGCACACGGAGCTCCTGGTGGAGACCCTCGAGTTCGTCGCGGCATGCCAGCACGGCGCGAACGGCATCGGCCGCATGGTCCTCGTTCGGCTTGGGCGCTCCCCAGAAGCCGATCAACCCATCGCCCAGCAGCTTGTCGATCGTCGCCCCGCCTCGGCTCAGCGACTCCAGCAGGACCTCGAAGTATCGGGCCATCAGCTTCACCAGGTCCGCGGCGCTCATCGATTCCGAGAGGGCGGTAAAGCCGTGCAGATCCGTGAAGAGGATGGTCAGGGTGGCGCTCCGTCCGCCGATGCGCGCGGCCTCACCGCGAGTGAGCAGCTCCCGCACCAAGTCCGTAGGCACGTACCGAGAGAAGGAGTCGAGGGCTCGGCGCATCCGCTCGTGGGCCTCGGCCAGAGCTCGCACCTCCAGCAGGTTCGAGGGCACGTCCTCCGACTCGGAGAGGTCCAGGTCGCGGAAGCGGTGGCTCTGCCGCGCCAAAGCCGTGAGCGGGGCGCTGTAGCTGCGGGCCATGAGCACCGCCAGGAGAGAGGCGAGGGCGATGGCCGCGAGGGTGGTCATGAGGATGATGGCGCGCTGCCGCTTCACATCAGAGAGGAAGTCATCCTCGGGGACCAGCACGCCGATCCAGAGCGCGATCTCATCGTCGAGCCGGAACTCCCGGAAGCCGCCCCACCAGGCCGAGCCCTCGGCGCGGAAGGCGAAGGGCTCGGTGATGTAGCCGGCATGCCCTCGGCACTCCTGCATCGCCTGCTCGACGACGGGCATCCCCAGCGCATCCGTGGGCTGCAGGACGGTCGCGCGTCGCACCTCGGGATCCTGGAAGTGCGGGTGCCGCGGCAGGCCCACGACGCGGCCGTCGGCGGTCAGGATGATGGCCATGCCGTTCTCCGTGGGCGCCAGGGAGGTGGTGTAGGCCGAGATGTCGTTGAGCATGACGTCGAAGGCGAGCACCAGCGGCTCACCCTCGGCGGGCTCCACGAGCACTGACGCCGTGATGCCCGGATCGCCGGTCGTGAAGAAGGTGTATGGGGCCGTCCAGTGCGGCTCGCTCTCCGGGCCCGCCTTCCCCTTCCGCGCGGCCTCCTGGACTCGTTGGTACCACGGGCGCTGACGGGGGTCGTACTCGAGATCCTCCCACCACTCCCTCTCCGGCTGCCCCGGCGTCAGCCAGCGGATCCAGTGGGTGCGGGTCCCCAGCTCGTCCACGTGGACCTCACGGTTCCGCCAAGCGTTGCCGTCCCGCAGCAACAGCAGCCCATTTCCGGCCTCGTCGCCCGTGTTCACCGATGATATCTGCGGGAAGCGATCCAGGTAGGGGATGAACTCGTGGTTCAGGCTGGCCACGTCCACGGGGCCCCGGTACCCGTGCTGGCTGCGATCGCGAGCCACCGTCAACCCTGCGGTGACCGGCGTGAAGAAGGCCCGGAGCTCAGCGTCGGCCCGCTCACCTGTGCTCTCGACGAGCAGGGCGGAGAGCCGCATCACCGCTTGGCGCTGTCCGGCCCACGTTGCGGCCAATGCCACGCCACAACTCAGGACGATGAGGTACACCATGCTGCGGAAGAGGCTCGCGCGGATCGTCGTGACTCGCCCGTTGGCCGTGGTGGCACCCCCCGCCTAGATCAGTTCACCCGTTCCATTTGCGTATTGCTGCATGGCCGGCGCCCCACCTTGGCCACGGGCACCCAGTCGTCATTGATCCGGGCCCTGACCACATCGGCCGTGTAATCGCTTATGCTGCCATCCACCTTGTGGGTCCACAGGAGACTCGAACCGACGCCGTAGACATCAGCCGGCACTCCGAGCCTCTCGAACAGCGCGATGCGTTCCGGCGTGAAGCCGCCCGTGACCACGATCTTGACCCGGTTGCACCACTGAGCGGCCCAGTCCCCCCACCCGGCCGGCAGCTCCCAGTCATGCCAAGCCGCGTCCATGGCTCGGCGAAGGTTGTAGACGAGCCGGGGGCACACGCCGTTGTCGAGATCCGGGTTCCCCAGTGGCTCCACGCTCGCATCCCGGAGCGAGCCACTGGTATCGGCACGCACGGCGTAGAGCACATAGCGGGCCGCGTCCTCGGTATCGCCAGCCTCCATGCGCCGCGCCCACTCCCAGAACATGGCCTTCATCAGCCTCAGGGTCTCGCCGACGCAGTCGTTCGTGAAGTCCACGAGGGCGATGCGCGGGATGGCCGTTGGCCGCGTTCGCGCGAAGGCCAGCATGGCGGGCACCACGTCCCCCAGGAAGCACGCGATGGCCGCATGAGCGATGGTGCCTCCCCCGTCCGCCCCCCACCAGTCTCCCTGGGCATCCGTGGAGATTCGCGGCGGCACCTGCTTCTGGGCCCAGTGGTTGTACGCCTGCACCCCTATCTGGTAGGAGTACCCGTCGCTAGCCTGGACCTCGTGGGCATCGAACCTCGCAGGGAAGAAGAGCACCTCCTTACCGCGCGCGGCTGCCATGGTGTGGAACACGTTCGTGGCGATCTTGGTGCCTCGGGTCAGGGCGCCTAGGATGGGCGTCTCCAGATGGGAGAAGTCACGGTACCGGCCTCGCACTCGCAGCACGGGCGTTACGTCGAGGGGATGGCCGTCATACTCGACCCGGTCTCCATCCTGCGCCGCGTAGACCTCCAGCCTGTCCCACGCGGGCTCCCATCGGCCCGAGTCATCCTCCGTGCCCGCGCACTCGCGCAGCATCGCGAGGGCCTTGTCCACGCCGCAGACGATGGAGACCGGCTGCCGGCGGGTGAAGACCTGCATCTCCACCTCCATGTTGCCAACATCCAGCTGCCCATGGACGGACTCTAGCCGGTACCCCTCATCGGCGAGGATGCTCAGGATCGCCTGGATGTTGACGAAGTACTTGTCCGAGTACCATCCCCTGCGCATCCGCTCGGCGTCGAGCTTGAACACCTCGGGAGCCAAGCGCTGACCGTTGAAGCGGCTCAAGTGACGAGTCCCCCTTCATCTAATGCTGGCGACCACCCGGCACCCATTGAGAGCCAGGTGGTACAGGAAGACGTGATGGAGCAAGTCCCCGTCGTGGGGTAGGGCGCCGATCTCTGCCGCCGCCTCCACTCCCAGGTGGTAGGTCTCGACGCAGTCAGCGGGCACGATCACCTCGAGCGGCTGGTTCCGCGCGTTGGCGATCATCCGAAACCCCATCGCCAGGTTGTAGGTGCAGAGGTCCGTGCAGTCGCCGATGCAGATCACGGCGCGCGGCAGGCCGTCAGTCTCGATCGCGCGCTGCAGGTCCGTGTCCTGTAGGGCGCTAAGTGAGTTCTTGTCCACGATCCGGAACTCGTTTGCCATCGGCAGGGCGGCCAGCTCATCGACAAGCTCGGACTCCTCTGTGCCAGCCACGCAGTGGACGGGCCAGGACCGGAACTCCTCGGCATCCGGCCCGTGGGCATCCCGGGCCATGAAAACCCGGCGCACCCCAGCGGCCCACGCCCTCTGCACCAGGGCGGCGCAGGGCTCTACAATGGCCGCTGCACGGTGACCGGCGAGTGGCCCAGAGACGCAGAAACCCTTGATGAGGTCCACGCCGACCATCCACACCTGGCTCGCGCCCCCGGCGTCGGCGATCACCTGGCTCAGCGATGCTGTGGGGAGGCCGTCCACGTACCGTCGGAGCCATCGGAGGAACTCGCGGGAGTATTCGGAACGGTCGGTCATCGGTTCGTTAGCCCCGTTCGCGTGACGGTGCGCCATGGGGCCTGGCAGGCGCCCAGCGCGTTGAGACGCTCTTCGTCGCACGGAGGCGCAACACCTGGCAGGCTGCCCTTAGCGGGCGTAGTCGACGGGCCGAAGGTAGTGTTCGCCGATAGCGGTATCGCTCACCATTGCGGTGGTCGGGAGCTGCCGCTTCCAGTGGGTCGAGTCGACCCGGGCGCGAACGACCTCAACCTCGTCCGGGGCGAACCCACGATCGATGAGCTGCTCCGCCGTGTAGCCGGAGAGCAGGCCTTGGAGGATCAGGTCCGCCCTAGCGTACGTGATGCCGAGGTCGCCCTCGTCGGTCTGACCCCGTATGAGGTCGGCCGTCGCGGGTTTGTCGACGATCACATCGGGCACTCCGAGGTAGCGGCCCAAGCTCCAGACCTGGGTCTTGTAGAGGTCGCCCAAGGGGTTGATCGGCGGCGCGTCATCGCCGTGCCACGTGTAGTAGCCGAGCATTCGCTCCGACTTGTTCCCCGTCCCCAGCGGGAGCGCCCCTAGCTTGAAGCCCTGATCGAAGAGAACGATCATGCGCATCCGAGAGCACACGTTGCCCAGGCGGTGCGGTGACACCTCACCGGCGTCGTGGCTCAACAGGCTATCGACCGCCTCGGCGATGGGGTGAGTGATCATGTGGATGCCCAGGTCTTCGGCGACGAGCTGGGCGTGGTCGAGGCTCTCTTGGCTGCTCGTCCGGTAGGGCATGCGGTAGCCGTAGACGCTATCGCGGCCCAATGCTCGGGCGGCCAGGTAAGCGGCAACGGAGCTGTCCACCCCTCCCGACAGACCGACGACGACGCGGCTGAACCCGCGGCGGCGCTGGACCTCATCCCGCAGGAAGGCCTCCAACCACCGGGTGGTAAGCTCCCAGTTCAGCTCCATGTCGGCGGCGAAAGGGAGGTCATCTCGCGTCCCGTCGACGATGCGGCCGTCCCACCCCATCAGCAGTCCTCCGTCGTGGATCGAGGCATCAACTGGCGCGCCAACACGGCGATCGTCTCCCGCAGGCCGGCGGTGAGCGGCGCGCGCCGCCTCGCGATCCTCGTGTCATCGGTGTTGATCTCGGTGAGGACCATCGCCTCCTCCAGCAGAGGTCCCTCGGAGACCAGGTCGCCATCCGGCCCGTGCACCGTGGAGACGCCCGCGAACCCCTTGCCCCCCTCGAACCCCAGGAGGTCGGTCCGAGCCACGAAGCACCCGTGCTCGCGGGCCAGGAGGCTGCATACCTGGCTCCACTCGGCCACGTTCTGGGGCGTCGCGCCCGCAAAACCCCTCCCAGGGGAGGCGCTGGGGATGAGGATGTACTCCGCGCCGTGCAGGGCCGCGATGGTCCCGCAGATGGAGTGCCAGGCATCCTCGCAGATGAAAATGGCCATTCGGCCCATGGAGGTATCGTAGCAGTTGACAGAGTGTCCACGAGTCACATAGCGGTCCTCGTCGCACACACCGGAGCTCGGTAGGAAGACCTTCCGATGAACGTGGAGCAGGCCGAGCTGGTCCGACCCGTCGCTGCAGCCGAGGCGAGCATGGAGGGCGGAGTTGTAGATAGCGTCGCCATCGCGCTCATAGAACCCCAGGCAGACCTCGATGGTCGCCCCCGGCCGGGCGCTCACGAGATGCGCCTGGAGCCGTGAGACGGCCTCGTCCGCCTCGATGGCCGCCTCCTTCACGCCGCCCATGAGGATGTAGCCCGAAAGGGCGGCCTCGGGGAAGAGCGCCAGCCGTGCCCCCTGATCGTGGGCGACACACAGCGCCTCCCCGACCGCCTGCAGGTTCGCCCCGACGTCTGCCTTCCTCGGTCTGAACTGGAACTGAGCCAGCTTCCAGCGCACTCCAGGAGCCTCCCTAGCGGTGTCTCGAGCGGCCACCCTCCGCCGTGCGGGGCGCGCCGCAGCCGGTGGTGGGGCCATGGCACCTTGACTATAGCACGCCCGCTGCCGGATTCTGTTGTTGAAAGAGCGTCGCGCGGGCTCCCGCGCAAGCACTTGCGTGGGACCGGGATCCAGTGCGGCGCGCCCTTTCCGCCCATGGAGGTGTTCGCTGGATGTCGAAGCGGAGCAGCCTGCTCCTCGCGCTACTTCTCCTCATGATCGGGGTCGGAGTCGGCCTCGTTGGCGGCTATGGGGTCAGTGAGATGTCCCGCGGCCGATCGCTGACTCAGGTGGTGCAGGACATTGCGACGCCGGGCCATAAGCCCGGAAGCCCCGTCACGACCGCTCCCTCGGGACAGTCGCGCCCCGTGCCGCCACCCGATGGCAAGCCGGTGAACTTCGAGTCGAGCGGCAAGCTGCCCGTGTCCGCTGGCGTCGAGACCTCCAGCGAAGGCGGTTTTCCTTCCCTGGCGCCCCTCGTGGAGCAGTGCCGGCCGGCTGTCGTGTCCGTGGGGCTCTACATACCCGAGGAGGAGCTCGCCGAGTACCGCCAGCGGATGTTGCGGCGGATGCCGCAGCAGCACAGGGAGGAGTCCGAGATCCCCTTCCTCGGCGGGCGATTCATCCCCCTCGGCTCCGGGTTCGTTGTCAGCCCCTCCGGACTCGTCGTGACGAACAAGCATGTGGTGGACGTCACCGTGGAGGTCGGCCCGAACCCCACCATCCGCCTCGTGAACGGCGAGACCTACGAGGCCGAGATAGCCGGTAGCGACGCCGAGACCGATGTGGCCCTGCTGCGCGTGCATCCCTCCGAGCCCATGGAGTACATGACCTGGGCGGACTCGGACCAGACGCGGATCGGCGACTGGCTGATCGCCATTGGCAACCCCTTCGGCCTAGAGTCCTCGGTCTCCCTCGGGATCCTGAGCGCCCGGGGCCGCCAGCTGGAGGCCCCTCCCGGCTCGGGTGGGCATACATACGATGACTATCTTCAGACCGATGCCGCCATCAACCCCGGCAACTCGGGAGGGCCGCTGATCAACGTCAACGGCCAAGTCGTGGGGATCAACACAGCCATCCAGACCGCCGGCGTCCAGTCGCCCTTCGGGGCTCCAGGGAACATTGGGATTGGTTTCGCCATCCCCTCGAACCTTGCGTCCTGGGTGATTCAGAAGCTCGACAGCCATGGCGAGGTCGAACGTGGCTACATCGGCGTTCAGATACCCAGCTCCTCGGTGGAGCGCGAGGCGTCGAGCCGAGTGGAGGGGGCGACCCTGCTCTTCGTGGAACCCGACGGTCCCGCGGCTGAGGCGGGGCTGAAGACCGGAGACGTCATCATACGGATGGGCGACCACGCCATACCGGACTCGAAGTCGTTGATCGACTACCTCGCCCGCACCGATGTGGGAGCCCGACTCGATGTGGAGTTCATCCGAGACGGCAAGAACATGACGGCCACTGTGACGGTCGCCAAGCGACCTCCCGTGGACGAGATCGATCGGACGCTGAATGAGCCGAAGGGTCCCATGGACTTGGATGACATCCTGGAGTAGCGAGCCGGGGCGTTCACCGATCGGCGCAATGAGCCAGCCGGCCATGTGCCGCCGTCCCGACTCCGTGCTCCGATAGATGCGACGCTTGGGTCCCTCGAGTGTGTGTCACTTCCGGCCTCGCGCGACGAGAGCCTATCTCAGGTAGGGCCCGCGGAAGCCATCGTCTGGGCTCGGCGACGGGGGCTTCCTGGGGCGGCCGCCCCTCTTGGGCTTCGGGGGCCGAGGGGTGGCGGTTCGGCGGAGCGGACGCCGCTGGTCGGACTCGCAGAGCTCGTGCAGGGCCTGAAGCACGAGGCCGGTGACGACCACCCAGAGCGCTCCACGCAGAGCGGCCGAGAGGACAGCCAACCACTGGGGCTCGGCCGGACCTCCCGCCAGCGCAGCCGCCGCCGACGCGACAGCCGCAACGCCCGCCAACAGCAGAACGGGAGCGGGTAGCCGTGTGGAGGCGCTGACGAGGACGGCGGCAACGCCCCAAGCCAGTCCGAGAGGCGGGCCGTGGCTCGTGGCTATCTGACGTTCGCCAAGTCGGACGGCGAGGTCGAACCCGGGCAGCAGCACGGGAGCCAGGGCGTAAGGTGCGAGGGATAGCGCTCCCATGGCGCACGCCACAGCGAGGGCGGGGCTACGCGGCCAGGTGGAACGAGAGGCGCGGCGACGCCTATCCATCCATCCCGACACCGCGCCCAGGCCGCCCATGGCGGCGGCGATGACCGCCACGGCGCCGAGGAGGACCAGCTCCCTGGCGCCCGCGCTAGGATCGACGATGCGCGCCGCCGCGTACCCGCCCGCGCAGAGGGCGGCCGGGGTCGCGACCGCCCAGAACGATTGGCGCGGCCGAGCGCCGGCCGCAATCAGCCCCGCCGCCAGACCGCCCAGGGCCGCCGGCCCAAGGATACGAGCCTCGTACGGGTCGTGGCCACGCAGGAAGGGGAGGCGCGCGAGCAGCCAGTGGGTCAGCATCCCGACGGCCGCGCCCGCGGCCACCGCGGCAGCGGTAACGACCACGCCCACGAGCGGGTCAGCATCCGCTGCGGGCCTGTCGGGGCGTCGCGTCAGCTTGCCCACGGGGCATCAGCCGCCGAGCTGAGCGAGGATCTCATCGACACGCTCGGGCGTGAGGTTCTCGTAGAGGTCATCATCGACGAGCATCACGGGAGCCGTGCCGCAGGAGGCGAGACACTCAGAGGTGCATAGGGAGAACGCGCCGTCAGGAGTCGTCTCACCCAGGTTGATGCCGAGCTTGGCCTTGAGGTGTTCGAGGATGTCCTCAGCGCCCGCCATGCGACAGCTCAGGGTCTTGCACACCTGGATCACATGGCGGCCGACGGGTCTGAGGTGGTACATCGTGTAGAAAGAGGCCACGCCGCTCGCGTAGCCCGGGTCCACGCCGACGATCTCAGCGATCTCGGAGATGGCCTCCGCAGCGAGGTGTCCGTCGCTCTGCTGCGCCAGCCAGAAGGCCGGCATCAGCGCCGAACGCGGCTCCTCGTACTGGTCCAGGAGGGCCCTGATCTCGCCTCGTAGCTCGTCGGAAAGCATGGCTCGCATCCTCTCGCACATTCACGTGTCCCAAGTTCGGTAGTCGCGGGCCGCGCCCTTCTTCGCGATCGCGTCAAGAGGGCCAGGAGACGGGTCGGCGAAGCAGCCGCCGAAGATAACCGCGCCGTCGAAGGCGAGTGTGACGATGGTAAGGCTTCTGCCCCTGCTCGTGCTGCTCGTTCCGCCCGCTCTGGCAGATCTCTCCTCTGACCTGGACGCTCTCTGCGCCAGCCACTCCGGCGTTGACCTCAATAGCGACGGAGCGGCGGAGGTCGAGTCCCTGAGCCTCCTGCCGGAGCTGGTGCGTGAGTCCGCTGACGCTCCGCTGGCCTTGGTGCTGGTCGAGGAGCGGCTGCTCCAGATGCCCACGGAGGGGCCCGATCTCCTGCCACACCTCGCCACCTACGTCGATGATCTGGCCACAGAGGGCTGGAGCGCCGTCTGCGTCGGGTGCTCCGTCTACGCGGGGGAGAACCATCAGGACGGACTCACGCTTCTCGCGCTCAGGGAGTTCCTGCGCGGTGTGGCGGCCAGCCGGCCGGAGCTCGAGGCCGTGATGCTGGTGGGCGCCTTCCCCGACGCGTGCATCGTGCGCCAAGTGAACTGGTGGAAGCATGAGCCAATCACCCTCCACGCCGGACAAGAGGGCGAGCGGGTGTATGACGCGGAAGGCGGGATCGACTTCCTCCGCAGCTACCCCGAGTCGGTCTGCTTCCGCGCGGACATCGTTCTCGGCGACCTGGATGGCCACTGGGAGGACCTCTACCACCAGGAGGCCGTGGCTCTGCCCTATCTGATCGCGGCCTACCCCGATGGGCGCGAGACTTCGGGTTTTGGGCCCGACGCCACCGAGCAGGGGGAGTTGGAGTTCGTGGACTTCTTCTTCGTCAATGACGGGGAGTTCCGTGTCCACTCGGGTCCCAATGGCCGGACCATCGTCTCCCCTCTGCCCTCGTCCCATGCGGAGTGCTCGGCCGATGATCTCCGTCTGCCGAACCCCGTTGCGCGGCCCGAGGTCCTCATTGGCCGCCTCGATGCCCGCCATGCGTCCGTGATTCCCGATCCCACCATCGTGGACCGCCACGGCCGTCACTTCCTGAGCCCGGACGGCGTGCCCCAGGTCATGGAGTTCGAGAGCGAGGAGGAGGCGCCGAAGCCGAGAGCGTTCTACGTCCCCTCCGAGCCTACGGAGCGCCGGATGCTGGCGGAGTGGTTCGAACGGCGACACGGCCACAGCGCCGGGGAGTACGCGGATCAACGTTTCGCGGCGTCCGTCGGAACGGGCTGGGGCTCGGCTATCCCCGAGGTCCAGGCCGCTTTCGCCGACCTCAGTGACGACCCGCCGGACGGGTACGAGAGCGTCCGTGAGGACGTGACCCTGCTCGAGGCCGTGGAGATCCTCAAGCGGCCAGCCGTGATTCGCTCGATGAAGGCGCATGGCGACCCATGGGGATGCACCTGGTCTCCCGCGCCCGACGCCGACGCCCTCGAGGCGGCCTGCGGCCCGAGCATCTGGAACTGGCGGCACGAGGGCTCCATCCTCACGCCGAGCGTCACGGACGTCGACAGGCTGGACTTCGCGATCACGCGCAGCCTCTATGAGAACGGGCGCCTGCCGAGCGGCGGCGCCGTGTGGCTCTACACCAGCTGCGAGGGCACGCTGCCGGCGGGCGCTGAGAGTGTGCCCTACACCCACCCCGCGTACGGACACTGGCAGGGAGCCGAGTGCATCCTTTTCCATCTTCGCGGGCTCGCCCTCATCGGCCGGTCGAAGGTCTTCTACGACGAGCCGCGGGAGATGTGGTCAGTCCTGGGGGCGGGCGGCGCCATGGGCGACGTGTGGCGCAACTACTTCCAGGTCGAGGGCAATGACGCGGGGCTCTTCACCGACAATGACATCGGCCGGAAGCGCGCCTACTTCTGGAACGTCCTGGGCGATCCGACCGTCCGGGTGGCGGCGGAGTAGGCCAACGGAACGAGGTAGTCCCATCGGCAGGCGGTACCGTATCGCCGCAGCGCAGATGGCCGTGAAGCGGAGTACGGCGGAGAACCTGCCGCGCATCCTCCAGTCCATCGCGGCCGCCGGCGCAGCCGGGGCTCACTTCCTGTTGCTGCCCGAGTGCGCCCTGAGCGGGTACCACGGGGAGTTCGACCAGGCCGACATCGAGAGCGGGCTGGACGCGATCGCCCAGGCGCTCAAGGCGTTGGGAGCCCAGGTGATCTTCCATGCGGTGAACTCGGGCTTCGAGCAGTCGTACCTCAAGTGGCACACGGCCCACCTGGAGACCTACGCACGGCTCTTCGACGTCACCATCGTCACGGCTAATGCCGGGGGCGATGAGCCGAACAACTGTCCCACCGGTACCCTCGACGCGAGCGGCCAGTGGATCGCGCAACTCGACCGCGTGGGCCAGGGGCTGCTGTTCGCGACGATCGAGATCGCCGAGGCGTGACCGCGCCAACCTCCCGACCAAGGTGTCAGCGCGCGCGCCAGGAGGTCGCCGGGGCGGAGGAGCCTTGCGGCAACGCGCTGAAAGCTAGCCTTAGACCGGCGAACGAATGTCAATCGTCAGGTGGTGCATGCGATGAACCTCTACGGACCGGCGCCCATGAGGCGTCGGGAGTTCCTGCAATGGCTCGGCACGGCGGCGGGTGCCGCGGCACTCGCGGGTCGCGCCCGCGCTCAAACGGTCTCGCCCAACGACAAGATCAACGTGGCCCACATCGGCGTCGGCGGCATGGGCAGCGGGCATCTTGGCTGGTTCGCCGCGATGCCGGACGTGAACATCGCGGCCATCTGCGACGTCGATTCGACCCGCCTCGATGCGGCCGTCGCCACGGCGAAGACCCTGCAGCCCAACCCCGATGTGCGGGGCTACAGGGACTTCCGGCACGTGCTCGATCGGGATGACATCGATGTCGTCACCTGCGCCACCCCCGATCACTGGCACACCCTTATCACCACCATGGCCTTCGAAGCGGGCAAGGACGTGTACTCGGAGAAGCCCCTCTGCCGGACCGTGGCGGAGAGCCACGCGATGGTGGAGGCCAGGCAGCGGTACGGGCGCGTGTTCCAGCTCGGCACACAGATCCATGCGGAGGACAACTACCACCGCGCCGTAGAGCTGGTACGGTCCGGCATCCTGGGCAAGATCCACACGGTGCGGCTCTGGAAGACGGGTGGCAGCCCCGGCCTGGGCTTCCCTGCCGATGAGGCCCCGCCGCCGGAGCTCGACTGGGAGATGTGGCAGGGGCCCACCGTCAGGCGTCCCTACACGCCCGTGCGCTGCCACTTCACCTTCCGGTACTTCTGGGACTATTCGGGCGGCAACTGGGCCGACTTCTGGTGCCACATTGCGGACATCGCCTTCTGGGCGCTGGATCTCGGCCAGCCGAAGCGTATTCACGCCCGCGGCGCCACGCCGACGGACGGCATCGCGGATACCCCGGCGACGATCGATGTCGACTACGAGTTCGATGGGCTCAACCTGCATTGGTCCACGGACATCCCCGATGTGCCCGGAGCCGACGACCGCGGGATCGGCTGTCAGTTCGAAGGGTCCGAAGGGTCCATGGTGGTCGACTATGGCAGCCGCGCGATCTTCCTCGGTGGCGAACGGCTCGATGACGTTCCCGAGGTGCCTCAGTCCATACCTCGCTCCCCCGGGCATCAGCGGAACTTCCTCGACTGCGTGCGGAGCCGAGGACTGACCGAGTCCAATCTGGACTACGCGCACAACATGACCCTTCCGATGCTCCTGGGGTGCATCTCCTTCCGGCTGCAACGGCCGCTCGAGTGGGATGCGGCGGCGCAGCGCTTCGTCGGCGACGCCACCGCGAACCGGATGCTGTCGACGCCATACCACCAGCCCTGGGTGCTGCCCCAATCGACCATCTTCGCTGGGAGGGAGTCCTGAGATGCCCCTGTTCCTGGTACTCATCGGTTCGCTGATGGCCGCCCCACCCGAGCCGGACTTCGAGCTGCTCCTCAATGGCCGTGACCTGGAGGGCTGGACCGCCGGCGGGGACGAAACGGGATGGATCGTGGAGGAGGATGGCGTCCTCCTGACGGTTGGCACGGTCGACGGCGGCTGGCTCTCGACCGACAGGGAGTACGCCGACTTCGTGCTGCGCCTGGAGTACATGCTGTCCGAGGTCGGGAACAGCGGCGTCCTCATCCGGGGCCTCGCGCCTGGCTCGGCGGATATCGAGGTCCAACTCCTCGCCCCCTGGACGCCCTACCGCGACGATCTGCACTGCACAGGGTCGCTGTACGGCCACGTGGCAGTCGACCCTCGCCCCGACGAGACAACGGGGATCTGGCACAGCCTGGAGATCACCGCCATCGGGAAGAGTCTGTCCGTCGTGGTAGATGGGGTTGAGATCTGCCGCGCCAACACGGATGAGGTGCCTACGCTGGCGGGGTCGGCTCTCTCGGGTCATATCGCCCTGCAGTCCTCGCACTCCGGGCCCGAAGAGTGGGTGCGGTTCCGGAACATCCGCATACGCGACCTGGATGCTGAGCCCGGGCACCTGGCGTATCAGCTTCGGTCTGATGATCCGGCCATCCGTCGGCATGCACAGGAGTTCTCAGCCCGCTTGGGCGCCGCGATGGTGCCCGACCTCCTGAGGCTCCATGCCGAGGGCACGCCCGAGTCCATCTCGACCGCTGCGGACGCGTTGACCTACATCGTCGCAGGGAGTGGCCGCGACGGTAGCGACGCCACCGCCCTCAGCGCGGCCCTGGCCCGCGAGCTCGCTGGTACGTGGCCAACACCGACCCGTGCGTTCGTGCTCGAGGCCCTCGCCCTGGTGGGCTCCTCTGCGTGCGTGCCGGGCATCGCGGCCTGCCTCGATGAGCCGGTCCTGGCCCATCCGGCGGCCTCGGCGCTATCGCGGATCGGCGGCCCCACGGCCATTGAGGCGCTGTCGGCGGCTGTGACCGGCCCCGACCTCGAAGCGGCCCTCGCGGCGGTCTCAGGGCTCAGCACCATGGGCTCCGGGAGCGGCCTGCACGCGCTCGCAAGCGCACTGGGGGCGGCGAGCCCTGTTCTGCGCGCCTCCGCCGTCACGGCTCTCGGGTCGGTCGGGACAGAGGCGACGGCTCCGGTGATCGTGGCAGCGCTGCGGGACGGCAATCCTGCGGTTCGCGCGGCGGCCCACAGCGCCGTCCTCAGGCTCGCCACGAGGCTCTGGGAGTCCGATAGGAGCACCGCGCACCTGCTGCTCGAGCGGGCGGTTGGCGCGGCGGATTCGCGTGTTGCGAGGGTCTCGGCGTTGGTGGCCGCGATACGGCTCGGGGCCGACGAAGCGTCTCCCGCGCTGACCCTCGGGCGCGCGCGCGACGTGGAGGCCGTCGAGGAGGCCGAGCGAATCGCTCAGACCCCGTGAGCGCGGCCATGCCCTCGTCGAGAACCGCCACAAGATCACCAGGCAGGCCGTACGAGGAGCTGTTCGACCTGAAGGAGGACCCTGAGGAGCGCCGCAATCTGTGGGATGAGCCTGCGTTCCAGTCGCTCAGGTGCGCTCTGCTCCATCGGTTCGTGCAGGCTGAGATGGAGCGAGAGCCGACTCGCATGCCCCGCATCGCGGGGGCTTAGGAGCGTGCGCCGGAAGGGAGTAGCCCGCGTGGATGCCGAGCGCCAGCCGAAGACTATCGATCCCAAGACCAAGTCCCTCGCCATCGGCGCCGCCCTGGGCGTCGGGGTGGGCTGGCTCGTCGTCGTGGCGATGGTCGCCGTGATGATTGGCCGAGTCAACGCCGCCAAGCGGGAGGCGGAGGAGCGGACGGCGGAGACCGGCTCCGTCGCGTCAGCCGAACTGACCTGGGAGGAGCCGTCGACGCCCGGCTTCGCCACAGGGCCCTCGGCAGATGCGGTGGTTCCGCCGAGGCCTGAGCTGCCAACCCCGGCCGCGCCACCTGCCGCGGAGGCGAAGGAGATCGATCGTGTTGCCCTGCGGAACTCCCTCGAAGAGGTGGAGCGGCGCAGTGGTGGGCGGCTCGCTCTCAGCTACATCGGGCCCGACCATAAGACGGGGTTCGCGTACAACGGCGACCAGCTGAAGCCCGCGGGCGAACTCACGAAGCTCTGCCTCATGGTCTCGGCGTTGAGCCGGGTCGATCGCGGCGAGTGGAGCATGGAGGCCCCCTTCGGCGGCACCGGCATGACCCTGGTGGAGGGGATCAAGGGCATGATGGAGGGCAGCGATCCCCTCGTCGCCAACGCCATCATCGACCAGGTGGGCATCGAGGAGCTGAATCGAGAGATCCATAGCTACATGGCGCTCTCCACGAACACCAGCATCCAGCGAAAGGTGCTGGACATGGCCGCCCGGGCGCGAGGGCTGGAGAACACCATCACGACGAATGACATCGCCCAGCTTCTCTTCAGCCTCGGCCGTGGCGAGCTGCTGGGAGGCGAGAGCACCGAGCTGGCGCTCGAGGCCTTGCGCGGCCAGCAGTACCGATCGAAGATCCCGCGCGGTATCCCTTCCCTGGCCGGCGTCGTGGTGGGGAACCGTCCCGCGGAGCTTCCCGACCTGGAGAGCGACGCCGCGATCATCTGGTATCCGGACCGGCGTTGGTCCGTGCTCGTCGTATCCATCGATGGGCACCAGGATCCCGTGGTCGCTCGCCAAGCAGCTACCGATGTCGTCTCTATCGTGTGGACCGCCGCGAACTAGCCACGCTACAGACCGCCGATGCCCGACTCAGCCGGAAGATAGAGCTGCCAGCCGATGTCGATCAGGGTCCGAAGCACCGCGCTCGTGTACTGGCCTACGATCATCCCCAGGAAGAAGGGGAGACAGCGACGGTAGGCGGTGTGCCCGCCGTAGCGGAGTAGAACGGCTTTGAAACACCATGTGAGGAACAGGGGGAGCCACAGCCGGGCGAGTCCGAAGGTGCAGGACATCACGAACCCGCCCGGGTGGAAAGGCCACCACACCCACGCGAGACGCGCCCGGTACAGCACCATGCAGAAGAACGCGCCGTAGAGGATAGCCACTGTAGGGCCGAACTCCGGGGCGGTGGGGGCGTCGATCCAGCCTACGACCTTATTCCAGGGCTCGGGCCCGAACGCCCAGAGGGCCGGGCCGTGGACTTTCGCCGTCGCGATGCCTGTCCGCATGGAGACATCCAACAGGGCCCACTTGGCCGAGAGGATGCCCACCACCGTCGCCGCGAGCACCAGCCAGCCCATGCGCCGAACCCCCACGTCGCCCCGTCGCGCCACCTCCAGCATATCGGCCTGCACCTGCATGGGGAACTGTCGGTGGGTGCGCGTGAGCCAGTTCATGAGGCCCATGGCCACGAGGTCACTGCGGCCGAAGCTCCGCGATCCCAAGCTACCAACCAGCACGTACTCCGCGCCCTTCTGGAACAGCTCGTTGGTCGGCAGGCCGTACTCCGCTCGCAGGCGAGTGACCGCGAGCACCGTGGCGCCGAAGATAGACAGCCATGCGACCGCCGTGAGTGGGCTGAACCCGAGGGCAACCATCCAACCCAGCAACATGAGCGTACCGACTCCGAGCACTCCCAACGAGAGGCGGTAGGACAAGGCCTCTCGCTCGGTGGCATTCGTTGGGCGCCACGCCTCGCGAGCGACGAACCTAAGGTGGCGCCGCGCGTTGACGAGCACGATCAGCGCCAGGCCGAGGTGCGCGCCCGTGGCCTGTTGATCGACGTAGGGGAACCCGCCCCAGGCCTGGTGTCCTCTGGCGTAGGAGATGACCCTCAGCAAGCTGGTGAAGACATAGAAGAACCAGCAGGAGAAAAGGAGATCGGTGGGCACCAGGTACGCCAGGCCGAAGGCGAAGGGGTGCCACGCCTCTGGCAGAGAGCCGGCGGCGACCCACGGCGGATCGGGCACCTGGTGGTACTGGACGCCGACGTTCAGGCCAGGGAAGAGCGGCTGGAAGTGCTTGATGGTGTTCACGAGGGTGGGGAGCACGCCCAAGGCGACGCCGATCAGGAACGGCGCCGTCAACATCACGCGACCCTCATCTCGCGACATCCAGAGGGGCACCTGAGCGATGGGGTAGGTGAGCCGTTCGTTCTCCCACTGCATCCTCAGCAGGTTGCTGACGGCGAACATGACGGCGCAGAGCACCACCGTGAACAGGCCCCACGTTACCATCGGGACGCGCCACGACGCCCAGTTCGCGGGGTCGGCCAAGCTGGAGCCACCCTCGTGGAAGGACCTCAGCCCTGGCCCCTCCGTCGGCAGCGCCCACGTGGGAATGTAGGGATGCAGCAGGTCGGCATAGGAGTTCTCCGGCTTGGCCTGGTGGACGACGTAGGCGATGGCGGAGTAGAGGATCTGCAGCATGTCGTGCCCCGCCAGATGGGAGCCGACACACACGCAGATGTAGCACACAAGCACCTCGCGGCGGCCGAAGGCGAGGGCCGGCGCGATCCTACGCACGCCTGCCGATAGGGCGATGAGGGTCACGAGGATCGCGATGGCGTGCGGGAACAACGCCTGCGTCGTCGCGTTGTCCGAGTACCGGACCCATTCGATCTCCGCGAGCCATCGCGCGGTGACGGGGATCAGGACCAGGCCCAAGCCGACGGCCGCGGTCAGCCGCAGGGATGCCGCGTGGTCCAACTCCGGTGTCCGCCCATGCTCTGCGCGGACCGCTCCATAGCTGAGGGCGCTGTCCATGCGGCACTCCGGGTCACGATCGCGTGATGGTCGGCCTGTACCGGCTTCGACGCGGGGCGCTTCGGCCCCTTCGGATGAGCCAGACAGGTGACGGGCGGGATCTCAGGGAACGCCCTGAGGGACGCACCCACATCGGCGGCAAGCCGGGAGCGTCGAGCAAGGGCGGGGAGTGAGCACTATGAGAGAGGTGCACGTCGACGCGATAGCCTCCGCCATCTCGGAGATGTGCCAGAGCGCCGGAGTCGCCCTCACGGATGACATGTTGCAGGCGCTGGAGAAGGCCTACCGGGATGAGCAGTCGCCCCTCGGGCGGCACGCGATCCGCATCCTGCTGGACAATGCGCGCCTCGCCACGGCGACGGGCGTGCCCTACTGCCAGGACTGCGGCGTCGCGATCGTCTTCGCGAGAGTCGGGCAGGACTGCCACGTGGTGGGCGGCGCACTGAGCGAGGCGATCAACGAGGGGGTTCGCTGCGGCTTCGCGGCGGGCTACATGCGCGCCTCGATGCTCCAATCCCCCTTGGATCGCCGGAACACGGGGGATAACACGCCCGCCGTGATCCACTACGACGTGGTTCCGGGCGACAGGCTGGAACTGGCTATCACCCTCAAGGGCGGTGGGAGCGAGAACATGAGCCGCCAGGCCATGCTGAAGCCCGCGGACGGGGTCGAGGGTGTCAAACGCTTCGTGGTGGAGACGGTGGCCAACGCCGGCCCGAACGCTTGTCCGCCCCTGGTCCCGGGCATCGGCTTGGGCGGCACCTTCGACAAGTCAACGTATCTGGCCAAGAAGGCGATCATGCGACCCATTGGCGAGTTCAACCCTGACCCCGCCATCGCGGAGTTGGAGAAGGAGCTGCTCGTACTCTGCAACGAGACCGGCGTGGGGCCTCAGGGCCTCGGTGGCATAGTCACCTGCCTGTGGACCCCCATCGAGGTGTACCCGTGCCATGTGACGGCCCTGCCGGTCGCGGTGAACATCCAATGCCACGCCAATCGTCGACGGGAGGTGATCCTATGAGTCAGACGGAGCACGCGCGGTCCATCCGCATCCCCTTCGAGTCGTCGCAGGTCATCCGCGACCTGCGCGCCGGCGATGCACTGCTCCTCTCGGGCGTGATGTACACGGCGCGGGATGCCGCGCACCAGAGGATGCTGCAGGGACTGGAGCGCGGCGAGGAACTGCCGATCCCCGTCGAGCGCGAGGTCATCTACTACGTGGGCCCGACTCCCCCACGGCCGGGCCAGGCCATCGGGTCGGCCGGGCCGACCACCGCCTACCGGATGGATCCCTACACCCCCCAGTTCATCGAGATGGGCCTCGGGGGCGCCATCGGGAAGGGCTACCGTGCGGCGGAGGTCCGGGAAGCCATCCGGGGGCGAGCCTTCGCCTACATGGCGGCCATTGGCGGCGCGGGAGCGCTCCTGGGGCGATGTATCAAAGAGGCCAGCGTCATCGCGTACGAGGATCTGGGCACAGAGGCGATCCGTCGGCTCGTCATCGAGGACTTCCCCGTTATCGTGATCAACGACACTTTGGGATCCGACTTCTACGAGGTGGCACAGGAGCCATGGAGGAGGACGGGAGGCGGAGGTTGAGCGAGGATCGCGCGGACCATGGCATGGAGCTGATATGGGCCCCTTGGCGGATGGGATACATCCGGTCCAAAGAGCGCAGCGGCTGCCCCTTCTGCCTTGACCAACGGGAGGGCCTCGACCGTGAGAGACACGTTCTCGCCAAGGGGAAGCACGCCTACGTGTGCATGAACCTCTACCCCTACAACAACGGCCACCTGCTCATCCCTCCCTACGAGCACACGGGCGACCTGACGAGCCTCTCCGTCGGCGCACTGGCCGAGATGTCCGAGCTGATGCGGCTATCGATCCAGGTGCTGACCGAGTGGTCCCACCCTCAAGGCTTCAACGTGGGCTACAACCTCGGCGAAGCGGGTGGCGCCGGTGTCGCCGACCATGTCCACATGCACGTCATCCCGCGGTGGTTCGGCGATACCAGCTTCCTGTGCGTCATCTCCTCCACCAAGGTGGTCGTGCAGGCGCTGGACGAGACCTACAACGAGCTGGCGCCTCTGTTCGCGGCCGCCATGGAGAGAGCCGGGCTGGACGCGTAGCTCATCGAAACGGACCCCAGGGGGCGCTGCCATGCGACTACTCGCGCTGCTCTCCTTGCTCATGGCCTACCCCGGCGATGGGGAGACACCCCTGCTCGTGGGCGGGTGCGCCCACGGCGAGACGAACATCCAGGCCCTGGCGGACCTCGGCCTGGGCAACTTCGTGTGGATCCCCGCCTCCGTCTACGCCACCTCGAACGTCCCCTGGGATGAGGAGAACACTACCCTCCGCGATGTCGAGGTAGCCGTGCGCAACGACATGCACTTCATGGTGAGCGTGCGTCGCGGTCTCGGCGACACGCTCCGGCCCGGCGGCTACCAGTATGGCGGCCACGCCGATGAGTTCCTCGATGAGAGCGAAGTGCGCGCCATCGGCCTGCTCGTGGGGGATCGGCTGTGGTGGCTGCACGGGGAAGAGCTCGACGCTGACATGCACCAGCAGGGCCTGCGGCCGAGTTTCCGGACGCGCAGCCCTGAGCTCTTCCGTTACCAGACGCGCGCAGGGGGACGGCTGAGCTTCGAGGGCGAGCTGGCCCGTCTGCGACAACGGTACGACGGATGGGGCGGCCGCTTCCTGCCTAACCTGTGCATGACCTACCACCACAGCGGCTGGCGCTCTGGTTCGCCGTTGGTGATCGCCGAGCTTCTGGAGCACCTACCGACCACCGAACTGCAACTCGCCTACCTTCGAGGCGGCGCGCGGCAGTTCCGCGGAGAGTGGGGCGTGTGGATCTCGCCCTGGTGGATCGGCCAGATCCCTACCGAGGACAAGGCGATGTGGCCCATCGAGCAGGCCACAATGGGCGGCGGCCACTCAGCGTCGTCGCTCCGCAGGTGCCTCTACCTCTCCTACGTCTCGGGCGCACGGCTGCTCTGCACCCAGGACACGCCGCCACTGCTCTCCGGCGACGGCAACGGAGGCTTCCGGCTGGGGCCGTGGGGACGCGAGTTGGCCGACTTCTGGGCCTACGCGCGGGAGCACTCGGAGCCCATCGAGCCTACCCCAGGCCTGGCCGTGCTCGTCGATCGGGACAACGGCTGGTGTCCGGCCCACCTCGGCATCAACTGGGCGCTCGAGGAGACCGTCTGGGGCAAGCTGCCGACAGACCGCACCGACCGGATGCTCAGTTCCTACCTCGATGTGCTGCTCCCGGGGTTCGGCCGGACCTTCGAAGCCGTCGAGGAGCGATCCGACATCTACCCGGGCTACTTCGCCGCGACGCCGCACGGGCCGTTCGACATTGTCTCGTCGGATGTCTCGTCTCTGGAACTGAGCGCCTACCGTGCGGTCGTATGCCTGGGCGGCCTGGAGATGACCCCCTCCTTGCACTCGACTCTGCGAGCGTACGTCGAGGGGGGAGGAACGCTGCTCATCAACGCGCTGCAGCTGTGTTGGCGCGAGGATTGGGTCGACGACCCGCACCTTTGGGGCGTGTCCCTCGGTATGGGTGGCCGCGCCTGGACGCGCATCTTCTCTGCGACCGACATCCACCTCCAGGAACCCGTGTTCAGCCTCGAACCAGGCGCCTGGAAGGAGCCGTGGTACGCGCCCGTTGAGGTGGAACCCCTCTCCGCTCGCGTGCTGGCCAGCTCGACGGGGGGCGAGCCGGTGCTCCTCGAGAACCGCTTCGGCGAGGGCCGCGTGTACCTCTCTACGCCCGAGTTCATGCAGGAGGGATGGGGGAGGCAGTCAGCCAGGCTGGGGTTCTTCGCTGACTTGGTCGGGGCCATGTGCGAGGCCGTTCAGCCCATGGACCGCGGGCCCACAGCAGACATCTCCTGGATCACGGCGCAGCAGGGTGATGATGCGCTCCTGCTGCTTGTGAACCACGCCTCTGAGGCGCGTGAGGTCGATCTGCCCGGAACGTGGACTGCCGCCTCGGTCGAGGTTGGCGCTGGCGGCTGTATGGGGTCGGCGGTTACGGTTGGGGCCGAGGATGTAGCGTTGCTCCGCGCGGTGGGGCAGGCTGCCAGACTCGCTCGGGGCGAGTGAATGGCGGAGTGGGTGGGATTCGAACCCACGAGGGCACGTCTAGTACCCTACGCGCTCTCCAGGCGCGCTCCTTAGGCCAGCTCGGACACCACTCCGCGTAGCGGAACCTACATACTGAACCACTAGGGCCCGTCGAGTTGTCTCGGTGGCGGAGTGGGTGGGATTCGAACCCACGAGGGCGCTTTTGGCACCCTACTCGCTTTCGAGGCGAGCTCCTTCAACCGACTCGGACACCACTCCGCGCATAGGCGCCGGCCGGAGTGCCGGCGCAAGACTACTATATGTTACCTCCGGCTCGCAGTCCGCGGAAGAAGTTTCGGATCAGCTCCGAGCACTCCTCTCGCATGACTCCACCCACTACAGACGGTTGGTGATTCAGCCGGGTGTCACCCGTGATGTCAAGTACCCCGCCGCACGCTCCCGCCTTCGGGTCATCGGCCCCGTAGACGACCCGGGCGATCCTGGAGAGGACGATAGCGCCCGCGCACATGGCGCAGGGCTCGAGTGTCACGAAGATCTGGGCCCCATCCAGATACCAGGTTCCGCGCTCCCTGGCCGCCTCGCGGATCGCGAGGATCTCGGCGTGAGCGGTGGGGTCGGCATCGACCTCGCGGCGGTTGTGCCCACGGCCGACGATGTCCCCATCACATACCACAACAGCGCCGACGGGTACGTCACCATGCTTCTGGGCGAGCCCCGCCTCGAGAAGCGCCTGGGCCATGAAGGATTCGTCGCGGGTCAGTTCGTTCATCGGAGGCAACCTCAGGTGATATGGCGGTCCCGGCCCGACTCGAACGGGCGACCTTGAACTTAGGAGGTTCCTGCTCTATCCACCTGAGCTACGGGACCGCTCGACCCCAAGAGAGAGATGGCGCGCCCGGACCGATTCGAACGGTCGACCTACGGCTCCGGAGGCCGGCGCTCTATCCGCTGAGCTACGGGCGCGCTAGACCGTTATGGTGCAGTGTGACCGTCGGGGTGTCAACTGCGGAGAGAGGCGGCGCCGGGCGCTGGTGGGCCTGCTGGGTGGCAGAAGGGGTGGTGGGACGCCCAGCGCCACCATAACCATGTTAGCCCATCCTGTGCACAAGGGGCGCAACTGTTTCGGGGCCGATTCGCTCAGGGCCGGGACAACTGCAAAGGCCCTCAGGGAAGGGTCGCGCGCACAGGTGGCGTAGTGGCACCCAAGTTGCACCGAAGGGTACCTCCGATGCTGCTCCGTAAACACGGCTTCACGCTTATCGAACTGCTCGTTGTCATTGCCATCATCGCCATCCTGGCAGCGATCCTCTTCCCGGTGTTCGCGAAGGCACGCGAGAAGGCGCGCCAGACGGTCTGCCTGTCGAACACCCGACAGCTGGGCACAGCCGTCATGATGTACGCCCAGGACTGGAACGAGGTCTACCCGCCAACCTATCTCTACAACAACGGGCTCAACGGGTCCGATGGCCGGACGCACGTCTCCTCGCTCACGTTGCCGTACATACGGAACGAGCAGGTGTGGATCTGCCCGTCCGACCCCGAGCCGACGGCGCTGCCCCAGATCCCCGAGGACGTGATGCTGCCGCGTTCGAGCTACGTGCCGAACGAGGCCGTGCTGCCGCGCGACAAGTTCAGCCTCGCCGCTGGCGCCCCGCGACCCTACCGCGTGGTGCGGATGGCCGCAGTCGGGTCGCCTGCCGAGACGATCGCCATCGTGGAGCAGGAGGAGAACGAGGACCCATACGGATGCTGCCACCCATGGCATCCGCGCAAGCCGTACGCGAACACCATCCCGCTCACCCACGCCACGCTACAGGAGATTAACGATCAGATCGACGTGCGCATCGTCAATATGGACGAGGTGCGCCACAATGGCGGCTCCAACTATGGGTTCGCTGACGGGCACAGCAAATGGACCCAGTTGGGCCGCACGCTGGACCCGAACTGGCAGTGGGGCGAGCGCTTCTTCGCCTGCGAGTAGCCGCGGTCAGGGCGTCCACTGCGGATCCCTGGTCAGCAGCACTCTCTCACCCACGGCGCACCACGGCTTTAGAGTCGTGACGCGCAGAGCATGAGGGCCCTCGGCAAGCTCCGTCGGTTCGAGGGCCACCCAGTCCACGTAGCTGTTGCCCACGGCGTGGCGGGTGCGGCCGATCCAACGGAACGCGGTCGGCTGTCCGTCGATGGTCAATGCGTAGCCATCATCGAGGTCGGCGCCATCCACCGCCCGCTCAGACCGGCGCAGTTCGATCCACACATGCCACTCGCCCGCCGCAGGGATCTCCATGCCGTACTGCATTGCGCCCGGCTGGGGCAGGTAGAGCATGCCCCCCTGCGCGTTGGCGTCTACGTCCCCCGCCACCTGGGACGGCAGGCGGGCGGGGGTGTGGTAGTCCGTTCCCTCCGCGAGCGATTCCCACGCCGTGTTGAGGCTTTCGTTCAGCCTGAAGGAGATCGACACAGGCGTCGCCCGGGCATCGTCACCCTCGCCGACGATCACGCCGGGGCTGCGCTGCACCCTCGCGGCGAAGGGGTCGGCGGCAGCGATGACGAGCTTGAGCACACCGTCGTCTCCTCGCGATGAGCCATCGTCCAGGTACACCGACAGCGTCGGGGACAGAACGGGGAGTTCCACACGCCACTGGCCCGAAGGCGTACTGACGGCAACGAACCCCGCGTCGGGGTGGAGAGGGTGCATCGCGGACTCCCACAACCGGTTAGGAGAGTGGATCCCTGCGTGCAGCCCTGGGGAGGTGCCGTATCCCGTCGATGGAGTCCAGTCACGGTGACGCGGCACGTGGACGCCCTCGAGAGGACCGGAGGCGGTGTTCACCATCCACCGCCTCGCGCCCGGGAAGAGCACGCGGGCGCCGAATACCCGCTCGCCGACGTCGTCAACCCGATCGGGGTCTAGGCTGATGGTGTGGGCGCCCTCCTCATCGGCCGCGGTGATGGCCACCGCTCCGCCTGGGAGCGGCAGCAGCTCCGCTGGGTCGAGAGACGTCAGGAAGCCTTCGACCCGGGGAACGGCCGGCTGGCCGGGCGCTGTGTCGGGAGGCGCCACGGGCGGCACATGTGGCAGGACCGCATCCTCGGGGCGGACAGCCAGGAATGCCGCCTCGTAGGGTTCCAGTGTGACGGCCAGCGCCAGGGGGGAGTCCCCAGTCCATCCGTCGGCTCGGACCTCTCCACTCCAGACATCGCCCACCCGTTTCGCTCCGGCGGGGCAGGGAAGACGGTCCGCGTCCAGGACCACCTCGCCCGTGACTGTCTGGCCGGCAAAGTTGACCAGAGCGAGGGTCGCGCCCTCCGGCGTCCAACGCCAGACCGTGAAGACCTCTTTGGGGGCCTCCACCGGCCCGTAGAGCACATCACCCCGCCGCAGTTCGGGCAGGGCGTCGCGCGTCTGGAACAGGCGGGCGTAGAGCAGTTCGGCGCCTCGCTCCTGCTCCTGGTAGACGAAGGGCACGCCCCGAGCGGCGGACAGCGCCGCCATGAGCGCCTGTGAAGCTCCCACCCCGAACGAGTGGGTCACATGCCCGTGGTCGCGATCCATATCGTGGTTCGTGAGCTGCCGAGCGATGAGTGTCCCTGCCGGCGCCTGGGCCTCCTCCTCGCGAAGGTACCTCGTGAGCAGGTCCGCCCAGCGACCCGTCTCCGAGCCCACCCGCCCTTGCTGAGCCTTCAGCCAGAAGAACAGCCGAAAGCCGTAGGAGATGTCGGTGTGCGGAAGCCACGGCAGACGATCGAATCCCTCGGGGAAGAGGATGGCGTCGGGGTTGCTGGCGCGCGCCCCCTCGCGCATCCGTCCGAGCAGGGCGATGGGCCCGCCTCGCGCCGCGTAGGAGGGCCTCTCCACGTCCGGGCCGAGGTTCTCACCCATTCCCTCGCTGACATCCACCCGGTAGCCGTCGATGCCGAGGTGGCGGACCCACGTGTGGGCGACGTCCGCCATCACATCCTGCCAGCCGGATGCGCCGTAGTCGCACGTCCAGCCGAACACCTCCTTGAAGGTGCCATCCTCGTTCCGCAGTCGCCATTCCGGCCTACCAGCCACGTGCGGGTCGGAGCCGCCGTGGGGCACGATGTCGATCAGGACCCGCATCCCTCGAGCGTGGGCCGCATCGACGAACTCCCGCGCGGCCTCCTCGCCGCCCAGAGCGGGTTCTATCTCGTAGAAGTCCGCGGGGCCGTAGGGACAGCCATCGCCCAGTCGCCCGTCGACGCAGTAGGTGTAGATCGGCAGGAGCCACAGGGTGTTCGCGCCGAGCCATTCGACGTACGGGAGTTGCGCCTGCAGGTTCCCGAACCCGCCGATGTCCTGGAACCACGAGTCGATGTGGCCGCCTGGGTGTGTGGAGTAGATCACGGCGTCCTGGGCCCACTCCGGCCGGTCGCTGGGCGGCATGAGACCGACGAGGCGGTACCACTCCTGTAGTCGAGGCGGCGCCAGCTCCGCATCGCCCTCGGCGAGCCACAGGTACTGGGGATCAAGCGTCACCGTCTCCCCTGGCTGCACGCGCGCCCGCACGCCGACGCGGTGCTCGGCGCCCTCGTCCGTCACCGCGACCGAGGCGGGGTCGGTGCTCTCGCACAGGGCGGCTGCAAGGTCGCCATCGCCAGCCCGGAGGTGAAACGCTGGCGCGATCGCGTACGTGGTGACGTTCGAGCCCTGCACCACATAAGACGCGCCCAGCACCTCCTGGACCTCATCGGACAGATTCCTCACGCGAGCCTGCCGTGCAATGCACCACTCCGATGGAGCCCAGTAGTCGACCGCCAGCTCCCACGGAGACTGCACGCGCAGAACGGTGAGCGACCGCTTCTCCTCAACCTCCTCCACCAGTGTCAGTGGCCAATCGCCGTCGGGCGCCTCACCCCTGCCAGCCCACTCCAGCCGGAAGTAAACGCCCCCTATGTCAGCCGCCGAGTCGGGCCCGACGAGGCGCACGGGTCGGCCGGCCTCATCGAGTTCGAGCCCGACGGAGCCGGCATTCAGGGCCGCGCCGGTGCAGAGGGTCAGACTGAGAAGCGACAGGTGGAGCACGGAGGGAACCCCCTTTGTGAAACAGCTACTTCTGACTATGCACCAGTGGCGGCGTTGTGACCTGCCCCTTGGTCCTCGCCTTCAACCCCCTGGGTCCCTATGCTACAATCCGACTCTGGCACGCTTACTCGTGCTCCTGAGAGTCGCCCAAGCATCGAAGGGAAGTCCGTTACATGGCAGACAAGCTCCGCGGCAACCTCGTCGTCGCTCAGTCCGGCGGTCCCACGGCGGTCATCAACAACAGCGTCGTTGGCGTGGTGGATGAAGCTTTCCGCCATGCGTGCATCGAAGAGGTCTACGGCTCCTTCCGAGGGATCGGTGGCATCCTCGAAGAGAACCTGATGGATCTACGCCAGGAGGACCCGCGGACCATACGGGGGCTGCGTTCAACGCCGGGCGCCGCTCTGGGATCGATCAGGCTCAAGGTCAAGGACCACCACCTCCCCCGCATGGTGGAGGTGTTCAAGGCCCACAATGTGCGCTACTTCTTCTACATCGGCGGCAATGACAGCCAGATAACCTCCGACGACGTGAAGAACCTCGCGGCCCAAGAGGGCTGGGAGATGCGTGTCATCGGCATCCCCAAGACCATCGACAACGATCTGCCCGAGACCGATCACTGTCCTGGCTTCGGCAGCGCCGCCCGCTACACGGCCACAACCATCCGGGAGTTGGATCGTGACAACCACTCCCTGCCCTACGTCTATGTCGTCGAGGTCATGGGGCGTGACGCCGGCTGGATGACCGCCTCGGCGCAGTTGGCGAAAGTGGACGAGCGGACCGGCCCGCACATCATTCTGCTGCCGGAGTCGGTTTTCGATGCGCAGAGGTTCCTGGACGCCGTTCAGAACGACGTGGATCGCTACGGCCGTTGCGTTATCGCCGTCTCCGAGGGTATCAAGGATGCCAAAGGCAACCCCGTCGCCGCAGCCGAGAAGGTGGATGCCTTCGGAAACCGCCAGCTCGGCGGTGTCAGCCAGACCCTCGCGGAGAACATCGAGGAGCGGCTTGGCGTGAGCGCCCGTTGGACCAAAGCCGCCGCGATCCAGCGCTGCGCCACCCATATCGCCTCTCCCACCGATGTCGAGGAGGCCTACATGGTCGGTCTCGCCGCAGTGAGAGCGGCCGTCGACGGTGAGACGGGCAAGATGGTCACGCTTGTGCGCGAGAGCGACACTCCCTATCGCTGCACAACGGGCCTGGTCGACCTGGCGAAGGTCCGCGGGCGCACCCGCGATGTCCCCATCGAGTGGTACAACGCCCAGGAGATGGAGATGACCGAGGAGTTCATCAAGTACGTTGCTCCTCTGGCGGGTCCCATCCCGGAGGTCGCTATCCTGGAGGGGCACTTTGCGGCCAAGCTGTGCGCGCCGTGGCAGGATCCCAGCAAGAAGAAGTAGGAGGCGCTCCCCTATGGGCCAGGTTCGCGTGTGCGTGATGAGGATCGAGGGCACCAACCGCGAGGAGGACGCTCAGGCGGCTTTCGAGGCGGCGGGCGCCGATCGCGTCGAACTGGTGCACCTCAAGCAGCTCGCTCACTCGGACACGGTCCCGCAGGATCTCCACCGCACCCTGGACGACTACGACATTCTGTTCATCCCCGGCGGCTTCTCCGCCGGGGATGCCGTCCGGGGAGGGGCCATCTGGGCGGCTCGGATACACGCTGATCTGGGCGATCAGATCAAGAGCTTCATCGAGTCCGGTCGGCCGGTAGGGGGCGTATGCAACGGCTTCCAGGTTCTTCTCGAACTCGGCTGTCTCCCAGGCTGGGCCGGCACGCTGCCTGACGAGCCGGAAGCCGCCCTGATCCAGAACGACATCGGCCGATTCCAGAGCCGCTTCGCCGAACTGAAGCGGGAAGCGAGCACCCCCTGCATCTGGGTCAGCGAGGTCCCAGAGGACAACCTTCTCGTGCCCATCGCCCACGGCGAGGGGAAGTTCGCCTTCGCGCCCGATACGGCTGAGGAGGATCTGAAGCGACTGGAAGCGGCCGGTCAGATCGTCTTCCGCTACGTGAAGCCCGACGGCTCACCGGCGGGCGGCGAGTTCCCCTACAACCCGAACGGGTCCATCGCGGACATCGCCGGCATCTGCAACGAGAGAGGCAACGTGTTCGGCATGATGCCCCATCCGGAGAACGCGATCGACCCCCTGCAGGCCCCCGACTGGACTCGCAGGCCGCGCACCCCGTGTGGCCTACCCATTTTCGAGTCCGCGGTGAGATACGCCCGCGGGCTGTAACAGGGCACTCGCTCGGAGGTCACCGGATCGGCGCGATAGGCTGGGCGATCAGTAACGCCCTCGCCGCGGCCGCTTGGTCCATTAGCGTCCACTCCGCTAGCGCCTCCGTCGTCACGGCCTCCCAGGAGTTTGGATACCGGCCGTGGGAATCGCGCGCCTCGTCGTGGAGTCGAACCAGGGCCCGGTGGGCCACCTCCCGGTAGCGGCTGGCCCCTAGGGAGTCGCCCGCGATCAGCAGTGCTTCAACCAAAAGGTGAGCGAAGGCGCTTCCGTCGCGTATGCCGCCTGTGTCCCTGTTCACCCAGCGCTCGACGGCGGCGTCGGTCATCCGCCGTGCCAGACCGCGGAGTTCCCGTGTCGTTCCGAGCCGCGATCCCGCCTCGGCGGCCATCAGCAGGGCACGAATGGTCAGGGCGGTGTTGTAAGACCATTTGGTGTGTTCCACGGACCCATCGAGCCGCATGTTGTCCCACATGAGAAGGTCCTCAGGGTCCTGGAGCCTGTCCAGCACCCAGCCGAGCAGACGGTCCCCCGCCGCCAGGTACTCGGCATTGCCGGTTCGCTCGTAGAGCGTATAGGCGGCGACTGCGGAGGGCGAGTTGGAGCACGTGTTCTTGGACGCCTTGTCGCTCTCGCGCCAGTAGATGCCTCCCCCGAGCGCGTCATCCTCGCCGCTGAGCACGTACGCCATCGTCCGCTCGGCAAGGTCCAGGGCGTGCGCCGCGTCCGCATCCAGCCCGGAGTCGTCCAGGATGCGGGTGGATTCGGCGAGGGCGATGACCACCCAGGCGTTGTCGTCGTAGTAGCGGTCGACGGGCTTGGGCGTCGGGAGCACATCGAGCCCCGGCACGGGTCCCTCCTCGTTCCAGTAGCGCTCCAGCGCGCGGGAGTACTCAACCAACCATGGCACGTAGGCCGGATCCGCGCCCGCGGCTCCATTCAGCGCCGAGAGCATGACGCCACAGCCCCACATGAAGGCGGGCCCCGATGGCCTGTCATCGGTCATCTTGTCCGCATAGAGGTCCGAGTGTGGGAGATACAGGTCGCGACGGATGACGTCGACTGCCTCGAGCCCCCACTGCTTGAATGTAGGTGGCGCGTCTGGGACGGAGGCGTCGGCGAGCATGAGCGAGGCGGCTAGGCCGATCGTGAGCATGAGCGGGACCCTCTCCTGGTCATGGTTTCGTCGGGGCTAGCGGCTGCTGCGTTCCCGCACTCCGCCAGGACCTCCACAGCCTCGGCCGACATCATGGCCTTGTGCCCTGCATGGGAGCCAGGTACTCCGGCGGGGCAGCCAGTTCCTCCCCCCAATCGAGTGGTCCCCTCACCCGGCTCCGTACCAGCAGCCGCCCGGGCTAGCTCTCTCCCAGCACGGCCGCCGTAACCTAGGCACGGAGAGGGATTGGCGCGCCAGTCGAGAACTGCCTTTTGGGTCCTTAGCGTGACGTGGAAGGCCCCTCGACAGTCCCGGAAGGATGAACGCGCCATGAGAAGTACACCCATCGGTATCGCCTTGCTCAACGATGAGCGCGAGCACGTCTGGAAGCTCAACAAGGAGGTCAATGAGGGGATCGTGAGCCAGTGGGCCCAGGTCCTGGCCTCCCGCCTGACCAATCGCGACGGCTCGGCTCCCGAGATCGTCACCGGCAGCGAGACCATCACGAGTGTCCGCTCGGCCCAGAAAGTGGGCGAGGAGCTGCACCGGGCCGGCTGCCGGCAGATCGTCATGGTCTACAACGTCTGGAACTTCCCCTTCCTTGTCTGGCCCTTCGTACAGTCCTTTGGGCTGGACAAACCGATCCTGTCCCTGTCGAACAATAACGGCCAGTACCCGGGCAACGTAGGTCTTCTCGCTACCGACGGCGCGCTCCGGCAGACTGGCGTGAGGACGCACCGCATCGTCGGCGACATAGACGACGAGAAGACGCTTTCACGCGTGATCTCATGGCTCCGGGCGAGCCAGGCCGTCACGACGATACGGAACGAGGTCTACGGCTGCTATGGTGGCCACTCCATGGGGATGGAGACCGGATACTTCCACATGGTGCCGACGATCAAGGCCCTAGGCACCACCGTCTGCCAGATCGACCAGCTCTGGCTAGTTGAGAAGATGAAGCAGATCCCCGACGCGGACGTCGAGGCCGGGTTTGCCTGGATCTCCGAGATGCTGGGCGACCGCATCAAGTACGACGGGAAGATGCTCACCCCCGAGACGCTGAAGACCCAGCTCCGCCTCTACTGCGCCATGAAGGCGGTCAATGCCGAGAAGGGCTTCGATTACTGCGGACTCAAGGGCCAGCGGGAGCTCACCGAGTACGTGTGCCTCGGTGATGTGGCCGAGATGATGCTGAACGATCCCTATGACTGGAACGGCCCCAAGGAGCCGACGGTCTGCGCCACCGAGGCCGATGCCTACGCGGCGGTCACGATGCAGCTCCTCAAGTACGTCACGGGCGGTCTGCCGGCGCTCTTCATGGACGTACGCCTCTACCATCCCGACAAGGACCTCTGGGATTGGTGCAACTCGGGCAACCACTCGAGCTGGTACGCGGCGCAGAGCGATGACCCACGAGTCAACTTCTCGAAGATCACACTGCATCCGGCCCTCGAGTTCTACTTCAAGGCGGGCGGCGCGTCGGTGGAGTTCGACGCGGCCCCGGGCAACATGACCTTCTGCAGGCTGGGCGTCTGGGATGACAAGCCCTACATGGTCATCTCTCGCGGCGAATCCCTGGACCTGCCGGCCGAGGAGCGCCGGGCGCTGAACGCCCAGACGGACCCGACCTGGCCCCACGTCCATGCCAGACTGGCCTGCAGGTTCGAGGAATTCCTCGCTACCTTCCCCTGCAACCACATCCTTGGCGTGGCGGGCGATGTTGTCGATGCCCTGGTCTACGTCTGCGAGATCACGGGGATAGTTCCCGTTGTGCTCGGCGAGGACGGCAAGAAGCGCATCCCGCCCATCTGGGAGCGCGTGTAGACTGGAAGCACTCGGGAGCGGGGCGGTGCTTGCGCCCCGCTCCCACTCCATCTGTTAGGACTCCGCATGCGCCCATCGCGACTCCCTGTCTGCCTCGCAGCCTGTACTGTAGCCCTGCTCGCGGCATCGCCCACGCAAGCCCAGATCTCCTACGAGCGCTACACGGACCCCGAAGGCCAGTTCACGATCATGCTGCCGGATGGGGCGGAGCCATCCTCTGAACAGCCGGGAGCGCTCGGGGAATGGCGTCTGCCGAGCGGGGCCGCGATCTGGTTGGAGACCCGCGCCGCCACCCCGACGGAGGACCTCACGGTCTACGAGCAGGTAGTCCTGGACACAGTGCAGGGACGCCTGGATGACGGTTGGAGCTTGGCCGGCTCCAGCCGCCTGGACGAGGTAGCGCTGGCGGGGCACGGGGTCGAGCAAGGCCTCGGGGTGCGTCTCAGCAATCCGATCACTTCCAGCGCCGCCGTTGTCGTGATGCTGGAGAAGGGCCCGACGGTCTACCTGCTATGGGTCCTGATGCCGCCAGATGTGGCGCGGGACGCGAAGCTCGGGCGGGCCCTCTCCGAGGTGGTCAGTTCACTGCGCATCACCGGCGAGGCGGTGGCGAGCTCGTCCGTGGAGGGTGAGGCGCCGGTGGCGGGGGCAGGCCCGGTGGATCTGCCGGGCGGTATCCTTCCCAGCCTGATCGTGGAGGAACCCGCTATCCTGGCGGGGCGCGCGGCCAGCTTCGCGTACGCCTTCACCGGAGGCGATCTGGACGGTTGGTCGTGGGAGTTGGGGGACGGCACGCCTGCCCCAGTTCCCTCGCCGGGTGAGGGCCTGGCGTTCACATCCGAGGGCGACTCGCTCTTCTCGGCGGATAGGCCAGCGCCACTTCTGACCCGCCCCCCCCTCGTGCCACCCCTTGAGGCGGTCGTCGAGCTGAGTTCTGCCACCGACGCCGCTTCAACCGGCCCCGTGCAGCTGACGCTCTGTGACTCGCCCACCCGGGCGATGGTCCTCACCATCACGCGGGAGGACGCTACGTGGATGGTAGAGGGGCTTCTCAGAAGGCACAGCCGCGAAGAGCGCCGGCAGACGCCAGTGTCCGGCAGTAGCCTGTGGGCCCGCATGATGTCTGATGGCGAGGCGTGCGCGCTCTACGTGAGTGGGGATGGCGCGCGTTGGCACCCTATCCTCGCGGGAGAGGGGCCTCGGCCCCTCCGGCTCGATGCTCCCCGGCTTGGCATCGCCATGCCGGGCACCGCGCCTCCTTGCGCCAGGGTCAGCCGCGTATCCGTCCTGGCGATGCCGGAGATGCCTCAGGCGCCCCGAGCTGAGGGACAGGCATTCGCGCCCAGGCGCGTTGCTGATACCGTTGGCGCGGCCCCGCTCATGGTCTCTGGCGCCTTCGGCCTACCTGCGGGAGCCCGTGTGGTGCAGGCCGATCTGCTGATCTCCGTGGGCGACAGGGAAGTGGCAGCGCGGTTCGTGCGCGCCTCGACAGAAGCGCCCCTCGAGCTAGCCGAAGACTCGGACCCGGCCATCGTCTGCCACTCCGTGGTCCCACGAGCCGACGGGGGACTGACGATCCTTGTAGGTCTGGACACTGGGGTCATAGACGGGGAGGCCAAAGTGGTCGTCCACGGCCGGGCCTTCACGGACTCCGGGCTCGGGACCGGCACCTGGAAGCTCGTGCCGGGCGCGGCCCAGGCGCTGGAGGAGGGCGGCGGCTGAGCCGCCGTCCCCTCGCGCTCTAGCGCGACAGCGTCGCGTGAGTCTCCTTGAGTTGCTCGATGATCGGTATGTTCTGGGGACACTTCGGCTCACACTCGCCGCACTCGAGGCATGCCCCAGCGAAGAGCTTGGCGCTATCGTCGCCTTCCTCTCGCTCTCGTGGTTTCCCGGCGTAGCGCGCGACCGCGTGTTCCGTGAGCCCATACACGCGATGGTAGTTCATGAGCTGGAAGTTCCCTGGGATGTCCACTCCATGGGGGCAGGGCATGCAGTAGCCGCAACCTGTGCAGTAGAGCTGCGCGAACCGCTGGGCCTCATCTAGGGCGCTCTCCACCCTCGCCCGCTCCTCGGCGGACATGGGATCCTCCCGCGATGCGGTCGCCACGTTCTCCTCGACCATGGCGATGGTGCTCATTCCCGAGATCGCGGTGGAGATGTTCGGGTTGGAGAGGACGAAGCGCAAGGCGGCCTCGGGATTGCTGGTGACTCCACCCGGCACCATCTCCGCCAGCTCCGGCGAGAGGCCCGCGAGTCGGCCGCCGCCCACCGGCCCCATGGCGACGGTTGCCATGCCCTGCTCATGAGCCCGAGCGATGGCTGCTTCGTTGGATCGATCGAGCATGTTGTACTGGACGATCATGAACTCGAAGACGTCTGTCTCGACGATCTGCAGCACCTTCTCCGGCGCGTCGTGGACCGAATACCCGATGTGCTTGAGGAGCCCCTGTTCCTTGGCCTTCAGCGCCGCGTCCAGAATCCTGCCGGACGGGCGCACGTGCTCCTCCCACGACTGCCAGTTGATGGCGTGCCAGATCACGTAGTAGTCGATGTAGTCGACGTCCAACCGGGTGAGCGACTCCTCAAGCCGCTTCCTCCAGCCATCGACGCTCGGGTCGCTCCAGCACGGGTTCTTCGTCGAGACGCGGACCCTGTCCCGCCAACCCTTCAGGGCTTTGCCGCACTTGATCTCGCTCTCGCCATACCCGTGGGCCGTATCGAGATAGTTGACCCCCAGCTCGAAGGCACGCTGCATCACTTGCACGGCCTCATCGTGATCGTCAGGCAGCCGCATCGCGCCGAACCCCAGAGCGGAGACGTCATAGCCGAGGTGCCCGAACGGACGGTACACCATCTCACTCAACCTCCCAGTCGGACCCAGACGCCAACGTGGCGGCCCGTGATAGCCGCCGGGCTTCCACCGACACCCGCTCCGGCAAAAGCGTCTGGGGACAACTCCCTTTCGCGCCGGATGGCTCCCGTCCTCCGCTTCAGACGTCGGTAGGACCCGGAGCAGAGCAGTCAGAAAGGCATGCCACGCATGTGGCGGAGAGGAGCGCTTCCATGTCGCGGCCGGCAGCCTACGCGATCATCATGGCGGGGGGATGGGGCGAGCGGATGTGGCCCTTGGCAACCCCACGAAGGCCCAAACCCACCCTGAAGCTCGCTGGATCCTCACGGTCGCTCCTGGCCGCAACCATCGAGTCCGTCACGCCCGTCGTCCCGCATGGGCACGTCTATGTGGCGGCGGACGGAGGGACGGCCCAGGCCCTCCTGGACCTCGATCCCGACCTCACCGGCGATCGGCTACTCGTGGAGCCCCTTCGGCGAGACACCGCCGGATGCGTCGTCTATGCACTGGCGCGGCTGCTGGCAGCGGGGGCGCCGGAGGGCTCTGTGGTGGGGTTTCTGGCGTCGGATAGCCTGATGCCGGACACAAGTGGCTTCACTGTGGCCCTGTCCCGTGCCTACGAGGCCGCGGCATCGAGCCGGTGTCTGGTCTGTATTGGTGTCCGCCCTTCGCGCGCCGACACGGCGCTCGGCTACCTCGAACTCGACCTGGCGGAGGGCCAGCCAGCCCAGGCTGGCACTGTCCTTCCAGTCCGGCGATTCGTGGAGAAGCCCGACGCCGCGACGGCTCAGCAGCACTTGCTCAGCGGGCGGCACCTCTGGAACATGGGTACTGTAGTGGGTCAGATCGGGGCCTTCCGGTCCGCGATGTCTGCCGTGGCGACGGACCTTGAGGCGGCCATGGACGCGGCGGTGGCGGCGCTGCGCGAGGGCGAGGCGGAGCGGGTAAGGGCCGCCCTGGAACCCATCGAGCCGCGCTCCATCGACTACGCCCTACTCGAGAACGCGGAGCTCGCCGCCGTGGTGGCGGACATAGCCTGGGACACCCTGAGCGGCTGGGAGGCGATGTCCCGCGCGGTGGGGACCGATATGCAAGGGAACGCGCTCTCCGGCGCCCCGCTGCTCACGGATGTCACCGATTCCCTGGTCTACGTTGATCCCTCGGCGAGTACCCAGAGGGTCGCCGTGGTTGGCGTGAGTGGTCTCGCTGTGGTCGTCACAGCGGAAGGGGTGCTGGTGATACCCAAGGATCGCGCCCAAGACCTCAGAGGTGTCGTCGAAGCGACGCGCGAGGGCGGTCCGGATCAGGATCGCGCATAGGGAGAGGGGGTGAGGCCATGCAGGTTCGGAGCACTGCCCCTGTGCGGATCTGCGACATCGGAGGGTGGACGGATACCCATTTCTCGGGTACGGGCGCGGTGGTGAACTTCGCGGTCGATCTTCCGGTCCATGTGCGCGTTCAGGAGCGGCCGAGCGAGCCCGGCGCTCCGCCCTCGGTCGAGATCCACGCCCTCGACGCCGGTTACCGGGTGGAGATCGACGACGTGCGCAGCGTGGAGTACAACGGCGCACTGGATCTCCTCAAGGCCGCCGTGGTGCGAATGGGGGTGCGGCGGAGCCTGCGCGTGGAGGTATGGGCCGATGCCCCCGGCGGCTCCGGCATGGGCACGTCGTCATCCGTGGCCGTGGCGCTCTTGGCAGCCCTCGGCCGCATCGAGGGCCTGGAGCTACCTCGCCATCGTCTCGCGGAGCTGGCTCACTCCCTCGAGGTGGAGGAGCTTCGGATTGAGTGTGGTGTCCAAGACCAGTACGCCGCTGCCTTCGGTGGTGTGCAGTTCATGGAGGTTGACTACCCCAGCGTGCGTCAATATGCGCTTACTCTGTCGAGGGGCTTCGTCGCCGGGTTGGATCAGCGGTTTCTGGTCGTGCACTCAGGGGAGAGCCGCCTCTCCCACGACATCCATACCAAGGTGCTGGGCGCGCTGAGTGAGGGCGACGCCTCGGCCCATGCCGCGCTCGACCGACTGCGGGAGTGCGCCTATGGCATGCGAGACGCCCTGCTCTCTGAGGACTTCGACCAGATGGCGGAGATCATGAACGCCAACTGGGAGGCCCAGAAAGCGCTCTGCGGGGCCATCACTACGCCCCGGATCGAGCGGATCATCGAGATAGCGCGCGCGGCGGGTGCGGCGGGCGCAAAGGTCAACGGAGCCGGCGGAGGAGGAACTGTTACTATACTCTGCGCACCCGAAGCGAAGCCTCGAGTCCGCCAGGCCCTCTGTCAGATTGACGAGGTGGAGATCCTCCCGTGCCCGCTGACCTTTGCCGGCGTGCGCACCTGGACAACGCGCTGAACGACCCGCCCATCGCGAAGGAGTAGCCGGCGTATCTCGATCATCCCCTCGCCCATCCACCAGGCCCCAGCGCGGCGGACCCTTGCGATGACCCGCTCCTCGGTCACGTGGGCCCGGGTTTGGCGGCCGTGGCCCTTCTGGGCCAGAGGTACGCGCTTTCCGTCCTGTTGCTGTATCTGAGTCCTCACACGCGAGCCCCTCTCCCGAGTGAGACACACCCATGGGACAGGCCGGTTACAGCGGTTCTGGCGTGGCTTGACCGGCCCAGGACCCTCTGGTAGCGTTGCCATGCAGTCTTCCGGCTGATGAAGCCAGACGGGCAGTGGGACGTCCCAAGAGAAGAGGCGAGCCGCGTCTGCCCGTCCTCGTGCCACGCCCGCGGCTTCAGGGCGAGCCTTGCGTCACGGCCAGATGGTGGCTGAATGCAGAACCGCGATCGATTGACTCGGTACGCCGCCCTAGCCGTGTTCGTGGCGGTCGGGCTGTTCGCGCTCTGGATCTACCTCTCGGGCGGGCTCAACCGGGAGGAGGCCGACCGCGTCATGGTGGAGACGGCTCGCGAGGGCACGATCCTCCAGCGCGACGCGGAGACAGGGGACATCCTGTGGGAAGTCCTCACTGGCGATGTCCAACGCAGAGCCGGAAGCACCAAGGGCATTGTCAAGAGTGTGGCCTGCAGGATCTACACCGCCGGCCGGCCCGAGATGCTCGTTGAGGCCCACCAACTCGAGTTCGACGCCGAGGCCGGAGTGCTGACATTCACCGAGGGAGTGAAGGCCGAGTCGGGGAACAGCGCTGAGGTCCCCTACTCGGGCGAGGCGGACCTCATGGTCTACCGCACCGAGGAGCGGCACGCGCGTTTCGAAGAGGAGGCCGTGTTCCGATATGGCCGCAGTACGTTCTACGGCTCGACCATCGATGCGTGGTTCGAGCCAGTCGAGGGTAGCGCGACCTCGAAGCTGTCGCGGTGTGAGGTGACGCCCATGCCAGCTCAGGGCGGCAAGCGAGCCGCCATCGCCGTCTTGGCCATGGCCGCCATAGCCTCCGGCGCCGCGTCCCAACAGCAGGCCGACTTCACCAATGCAATCGTCCGGGCTGACCGGATGTCCGCCGACCTCTCCAGTGGGGCCATCACTCTCATCGGCAACCCGGAGATCGAGGTCGGGGAGACGGTCTTCCGTGCGGACGTGATCAACGTCCAGATCGACCCGGAACAGAGCGACCAGGTTCTTTTCGCGGAAACTCAGGGGGACGTTCGCGTAACCTCTGTGCACGTCATCGATCCCGGCCGTCCGGGCCTCACCTTCAGGAAGGAGCGGGTGATCACGGTCACCGCCCGATCGGGCCGCTACTCGGCCCGGGATCGGAAGGCAACCCTTGAGGGCGGCGTCCAGGGCCGGATGGAGCAGCCACGGGTGGAGGACTCCACTTTCGAGGCGACTCGGCTCGTCGCGGACTTCTCGGAGGCCGGCACAATGACCGCCGTGACGGCCACAGGCGGGCCAACCGTGCTGCATCACTTCCAGCCCGCCGACGATGGACCACCCTCCGAGTTCGTCGTCAAAGCCAACGCTATCCAGTACCAGTTCTCGACACCCCCGGTTCTCACCGCTTCAGGCAATCCTCGTATCGAGAGGCCTAATGCCGGCGATGTCTATCGTGCGAACCAGATAGTGGCCCGCTTCGCGCCCAAGGATCCTCGAGCGGGCTCCGCTGAGGACGCGAGACAAGACATGGCGTTGGATCGGGTGGAGTTGGTGGGGGGCGCCGTTCTGGAGAGCCGCCTCGAGGGCAGCGACAACGTCATCTGGTTCCAGGCCATTGGGCAGACGGCCACGGCCTACCCCCGTGGCGGCGAGATGAAGGTCGAGATCCGCGGCGAGCCCGCGATCATTGGCAAGGACCCGAACACGGGCGATGAGACCTTCCGGATGGTGGCAGACGAGATCGACGTGATGCCCGATCAGCAGAAGATGCTGGCCTCGGGGAGTATCCGCGTCACCTCGCCTCAGGACTCGCTCGAGGCCACCGCCGACAGCGCGGAGATGGATGGGAGCGAGGAGTCGGGTCGCATGCGCCTGCAGCTGATGGGCAACGTGCATGCTGACGTTGCGCCTGCCTCCAAGTCCGACCGGCCGATGGTTGTGGACGGCCAGACCATGGGCTACCACAAGCCGGATGCGGACCACACGTGGCTGTACCTCACCGATGGGACCCTCCGGATACTCCCCGTCGAAGAGGGCCAGGAGGAGATCGTGCTTCGGGCCAAGGATCTGCGGATGGACCGGAGGGACGGCCAGCTTGAAGCGACTCAGAGGCCTAGTATCACCCAGGGCGACGCACGGTTCGAGGCGGACCGAATTGAGATGAAGCTGAACCCACAGACCAACGAGCCCATGGGCGGCATCGCGCGGGGCAATGTGACCTTCCACACGCGCGTCGATCAGGCCGCGCCCGCCGGCGCCGGGGATCAGTCGCCTCGCGTTCGGCTCGCTGACGGGCGCGCGGACCGCGCCGTCCTGGTCCCAGGTGTGGCGGTACCGCAGCACGTGCCCAATGTCCCGCCCGGCAGCCGTGCCGACCGAGTGCGACTCGAGGGCTCGCCCGAGCTCGTGGTCACGGACGAGCGAACGGGCGCCACGGTGATGCAGTTCCGTAACGTGGCCTACATCGACGTCTACACTGTGGGCCGTTTGACCTACATCGACTCCGGTGGGGCGGGCGGCGGGCCGGCAGAGATCATCGTGCGCGACGACAAGAGCCCCGACGGGGCGACGGGGAGCAGCCAGTGACCCCCGACGACTACAGCGCCACTGAGCCGATGGCAGCGCCTGACGAGGCCGCGATGGATGACGACGATGGCGGAATGGAGGATGCCCCCGACCTCGGGGACCTCGACCTGCACACTCGGGGCTTGGTGAAGCGCTACGGGGGGCGGCGAGTGGTGGATGGCGTGTCCATCGGCCTGAGCCGCGGGGAGGTGGTCGGCCTGCTCGGGCCCAACGGGGCGGGGAAGACCACCAGCTTCTACATGGTGGTGGGGCTCATCCAGCCCAATGAGGGGCACGTCTACCTAGACGGTCACGACATCACCCGCCTCCGCATGCATCGACGGGCGCGGCGGGGGATCGGGTACCTGGCGCAGTCCAGTTCCGTGTTCCGCAAACTCTCAGTCTGGGACAACATCATGGCGATCCTCGAGCTTCAGCCCCTCTCCAAGACGGAGCGGCTACAGCGGTGCGAGGATCTGCTGGAGCGGCTCAAAGTGGGCCACCTCAGGGCATCCATGGGGGAGTCCCTCTCCGGCGGAGAGAGGCGACGTGTGGAGATCGCTCGTTGCCTCGCCTCCGACCCGAGCTTCATCCTTCTCGACGAGCCCTTCACCGGTGTCGACCCGAGGGCCATTCAGGATATTCAAGACATCGTTAGCGAACTGAAGGAGGATGGCATCGGCATCCTCATCACCGATCACTCCTTCCGCGAGACCCTGGAGATCACGGACCGGGCCTACATCATCTTCGATGGCAAGCTGCAGACCCATGGGACGCCCGCGGAGCTCGTGCATGACGAGGCGGCCCAGAGACTGTACTTCGGTGACGCCCTCACCCGCGGGCTTCGAATCGGAGGGACCGAGGTCTAGGTGCGGAGGCTGGTACCGCCTACACTCGATCGCTACGTTGCCGCGCGGCTAGTGGACCCCTTCATCCAGGGCGTGGCCATGTTCTGCGGCCTGCTTCTCGCCTTGGACACCGTGCGCCGAGCCCTCGACTTCCTCAGCAGCGGAGCGACAGCGTGGGATGCCCTCAAGTTCTTCACGCTGTCCGTGCCGCAGTACCTGGCGCTGAGCATGCCCATGGCCATGCTGTTCGCTGGCATCTACACTTTCGGGCGGCTCTCTGACGACAACGAGATCACGGCGATGACCTCAGCAGGCGTGCCCTTCCGCCGCCTCGTTGTGCCCGCCATGGGCTTCGCCCTCGCCGTAAGCCTCTTCGCGTTCTTCGTCTCGGAGTTCGTGGCGCCGTGGTGCAACTTCCAGGTGGAGCGGCTCCGAGCAGGCGTGCCGCCGCAGATCGGCAGCCACGGATCGTCCCATCGGATGTTCTCGGACCTGGATTCCCACGGACGAGTGAGCATGATCGTCTATGCGGCGAGCTTCGATGCCGCTGGCCCCTCGCTGAGGGACATCACCATCCTCCGCTATGAGTACAAGCCCAGCGGCGAGGTCGATGAGATCCTCATCACCCGGGCCGAGAGCGCCGCATATAGCCAGGACTTCTGGTGGACGCTCACCGGCGCGTGGACTCGGCAGACCTTGGCGCCCCAGCCCATGGAGTGGGTGGAGACGGAGATCCGGCTTCACCGTCGGCCGGAGCAGATCGCGCGGCTGGATCTAGAGGCGCGGACCATGACGATCCGCATGCTGAGGCAGCAGGTCCGGGATCTGGAGCGCACCCTGAGTCAGACGGGTCTCGACGACCAGATGCTCGATCGCCTGAACACCTTTCGCACCGAACTCGGCCTGCGATTCTCCGTGCCTATCGCCTGCCTGGTGCTTGCCATGGCTGGCTGCCCCATGGGGGTGCGACCGGAGCGGAGCGGCAAGAGCATGTCCTTCGGCCTCAGCTTCGGGGTCATCATGCTGTACTACATATTCCTGAACTACATGACACAGATGGGGTACGACGGCCGAATGCCGGCATGGCTCGCGGCATGGTTCGCGAACATCGTGGTCGGGATCGTCGGGATCGTCCAGATCGCGCGTGTGCCCCAGTAGACCGAGCCGGCGTGACGCCCTCAGTGGCCGCCACAGCCAGCGCAACTCCCCCTGCTGCACCCGCTGCAGCCGCCTCCGTCTCCACGCGTTCCCTTGCCGCTCCGCCCCCGAGGAACGGCGCGGCCGCCGGACAGACGCTGGCTGGTCTTCCTGCTCTTACACTGGGGGCAGGGCTGGGCCTTAGGCTTGTCCGTGATGGAGCGTCGGACCTCGAACCCCTCACCGCAGTTCTTGCACTGGTACTCGTACGTGGGCATCTCCGCTCACCCGTCGCTCTTCTGATCCGTCTGCCGCCCGCCACCAGAGGAGGGCTTGCGACGTCGTCGTTTGCGCCTACTGGCCGACTTCGACGCGGGGGGCGGGACCTGTCCGGGCGCCGAGGCCTCCGCTGCGGGCTGCTTCTTGGTTCTGTGCCGAGTACGGCTCGATGTCTTCTTTGTCGCGGGCTGCGACGCCGCGCCACCGTCGGCTGGCGCCTCGCCGGACGCGGGCGCGGCCTTGGCTCCCCGGCGGCCCTTCCTCCGGCTTCGTGTGCGGCCACCCACCCGTTCCGCTGGCGGCCGCTTGCGCCCGGACTCATCGGTCACGGCCTCTTGCGCCTCGGGCTCTGACGCGGTGATGGGCTCCTCGGGGGCACTCGCCGGAGCCTCCGCTTCATGCGCCGGCGGCGCCGGCCTTCGCATGAAGGCGTCATAGGGCCGCCATTCCGTCCGTCCGTCCGAGAACTCCAGCAGCGCCTCGCCCTTGAGGAGGCTCAGGTCCTTGATGCGAGCGGGGCCGCGGTCCGACTCCACGGTCCGCCCTTGCTTGGGCGCGTGCTTGCGCAGCTGCACATAGGTGTCGTACTCGTAGCGCAGACAGCAGAGCAGCCGGCCGCACAGCCCGGAGACCTTGGTTGGGTTGAGGCTGAGGCCCTGTTCCTTGGCCATCTTGATGGCCGTGGGGTAGAACTCGGGCAGCCAGGCCTGACAGCAGAGCTGCTGGCCGCAGGTGCCATAGCCACCCACCACGCGCGCCATGTCGCGCACGCCAAGCTGTTGAAGCTCGATCCGTGTCCGGAGGTGGGAGGCGAGATCGCGCACGAGGGCGCGGAAGTCAACGCGGTTCTCCGAGCTGAAGTAGACGGTCAGGCGCTTGCCATCGATGCTGTACAAGGCATCGACGAGTCGCATGGGCAGCCCGTGCTCGGTGACCCTGAGACGGCAGAGATCGAGCGCCTCCCGCTCACGCTCGCGGTTGGCCCTGTCCTTTACGTGATCGCTCGACGTGGCGAGACGTACAAGCGGCCGCAGGGGCGATCTCAACCTGGCATCTGGCACAGCGGTGTTCTCACGCACAACTTGCCCGAGTTCCAGACCTCGATCCGTCTCGGCCAACACCCACTGTCCTACCTGATAGTCGCGTCCCTGTGGATCGAAGAACTGCGGCTTGCCTCCCAGGCGGAAGGATACTGCTATGGCTTCCGGCATCTATCTCATCGGCCCGATCGTACCGGCCTAGGCTCCGTTGCTATCAATTCCGCCACCTCTTCGAGCGTTGCGAGCCGCCCCGCGGGCGGTATATTGGCAAAGGTCACGGTGACCCATAGATCCTTTACCTCCAGTGCCCGCAACGTCCTCCTGACATGCAGCATACGGTACTTCGTGAGTCGCGCCTGCGCTCCCTTGGTGATCATCGCGCCTGGGCGGATCCTGAGCTGATAGGATCCCGCATCCACAGGGCTCGCCACGATGCCCCTCTCCGCGCACAGCACGCGGAACCGGAGCACCCTGAAGAGGTTGGCGGCCTCGTCGGGCATAGGCCCGAACCGGTCCTCCATCTCCGCATGGAGGTCGGCGAGCCGCTCGAGGTCCCTGACCGTCGAGAGCCTACGGTAGATGTCCAGGCGATGTCCGTCCGACGGCACATAGCTCGCGGGCAGGTAGGCGTCCACAGGAAGATCGACGCCCGGCAGGTCCTGCGGCTCCTCCGGCCGCTCGCCTCGAATCTCCTCCACCGCGTCCCTCAGCATCTGGCAGTAGAGCTCGAAGCCGATTGCCTCGATATGACCGTGCTGCTCCGCGCCCAGGAGGCTGCCCGCGCCACGAATCTCGAGATCCCGCGTGGCGATGCGGAGGCCGGATCCGAGTTCGGTGAACTCACGGATGGCCGCCAGACGCTCCTCAGCCTCGGGGGTCAAGCGGGCCGGGTCGGAGTACAGGAAGTACGCGTACGCTTGCCGAGAGGAGCGCCCAACGCGGCCGCGGAGCTGGTAGAGCTGCGCTAGTCCGAACCCGGGGGCGTTCTGGACGATCAACGTGTTCACATTAGGCACATCGAGACCCGACTCGACGATGCTGGTGCAGCAGAGGACATCGTAGTCGCCGGCGTAGAAGTCGAGCATGATCGATTCGAGCTCATCGTCGCTCATCTGTCCATGTGCCACCGCGATCCGCGCGTCCGGCACCAGCTTCTTGAGTCGCCGGGCCCAGCCTGCGATCGTGCGCACTCGATTGTGGACGAAGTAGACCTGCCCCTCACGGTTCAACTCGCGGCGGATCGCCTCCCTTATGACGTCGTCGTCCTCCTCCACACAGAAGGTGCGGATCGCCACCCTGCCACGGGGGGCCTCGTTGATCGTTGACAGGTCCCGGATGCCCGCCAGCGCCATATGGAGGGTGCGGGGGATCGGCGTGGCCGTCATGGTGAGGAGATCCACGTCCACCCTCGCCTGGCGCAGGCGCTCCTTGTGCTTGACTCCGAACCGCTGCTCCTCGTCGATGATGAGCAGGCCGAGGTTGGAGAAGCGGACCTTCTCGCCTAGCAGGCGGTGTGTGCCGATGACGATGTCCGTCGCGCCGGACTCGATGCCGGCCAGGATGGACTTCTCGTCGCGAGCCGGTGTGAACCGGCTCAGCTTGTCGATCCTCAGGGGGTAGGCCCCGAGCCGCTCCTCGAACGTGCGGCTGTGCTGCTCGCAGAGGATGGTCGTCGGCACGAGGACCGCGACCTGCTTGCCATCCAGAACGCACTTGAACGCCGCCCGAACAGCCACCTCGGTCTTGCCGAAGCCCACGTCACCGCAGACCAGGCGGTCCATCGGCTTCTCTGACTCCATGTCGGACTTGGTGGCTAGAATCGCCTCAAGCTGATCCGACGTCTCCTCGTAGACGAACGCGGCCTCCATCTCGTGCTGCCACGGCTGATCCTCGGAGAACCTGTGCCCCCGGGCCGTCTCCCGTTTGGCGTAGAGCTTGAGGAGCTCGAGGGCGAGTTCTTTCGTTGCCCTCTCTGCCCTGCTGCGCTTCCGGGACCAACTCACGCCGCCCAGGGAATCCAGCTTTGGGGTCAAGCCCTCGGCGCCGATGTACTTCTGAATGCGGTCGACCTGGGTCGTAGGGACCTTCAGCTTGCCCCCCTCGTAGGCGACCTCCAGGTAGTCCCGCTCGATACCCTCCACGGTATCCTGGACTATGCCCACATAGCGCCCGACGCCGTGGGAGACGTGCACCACGTAGTCGCCCTCTCGCAGCTCCGCGAGCGAGGTGAGCTTCACCTCCGCCCTCGGTCTCCGAGCCGGCAGCAGTGACCGCTGGTAGCCGAACATCTCGCGATCTGTCACGACAACGAGCCTGGCATCGGGCATCCGGAAGCCGCCCTCCACGGGGAGGGTTCCCACGTGCACCATGGCGTTGCCGATATCCGATGACTCTGAGTACTCCTCGACATGCTCGACTTGGCGGTCGGCGAGGATCTTCAGCAGGCGCTTCCGCTGGGTCGTGGAAAGCACGATGGCGTTGCCTTCAAGCTGCCACTCAGCGACCTGCTGGGTCAGTTCCTCGACCGACCCTCGGAGCGAATCGACGGGGTGACAGCGGTGCTCGACGAGAGTGCGCTCACCGGCCCACTCGAGAGCCGGCGCGAGTCGCGTCACGTACACGCACTGGCGCGCGGCGATCATCCGCGTCAGCTCATCCACCCGGCGGAAGGTGGAGTGGGGGAGGGCGGGGAGCTCTCCCCTCTCGAGGCGCCGCGCATGAGTGGCGTTCAGGTCCTCGAGAAGCTCCTCCGCTGCGCGCACCAGGCGGTGTGGATCGATGCACACCATGAGGGCCGACGAGGGCAGGTAGTCCAGCAGCGTGGCGCCGCCCGACAGCATCTGACTATAGTAGGTGAGGCTGGGCACTCGACTGCCTGCGCGCATGAGCTCCAGATCCTCGCCGACGCTCCCGCGCAGCCGGTCGCGCGCTTCGGGCGCCAGGTGAGGAAGCTGCTCCCCCATGAGATCCTCTACTGCGTCCGCAGCCAGACGCAACTCCTCAACACTGCAGAGCAGCTCAGTGGCTGGTACGAGCGGAAGCGTGGAGAGGTGACGAGTGGAGCGCTGGTTGCTCGGGTTGAAGCTCCGGAGGGAGTCCACCTCGTCCCCGAAGAGCTCGATGCGAACGGGCTCGCTATCCGTGGGGGGGTAGACATCGATGATGAAGCCCCGTACCGCGTACTCCCCCGGCTCCGTCACCATGTCGACGCGGCGGTAGCCCGCCTGGGCCAGCCATTCGACGAGCCCTTCGCGGTCGGCTTCCTCCCCAGTCGCCAAGCTCCGGGTCCACTTGAGGAAGCGTTCCTTGGGCACGATGTCATGGAGCAGGGTCGTCGCCGATGCGACGACGACGCCTGCCAGGCCCGACGGGAGTTCGGCGAGGGCCCGCAGCCGGTCCGCCTCGGCCTCCGCGTCAACGCCGTAGCGCTCGAAGACCGTCATCTCCATCGAGGGGAAGAAGCGAACTCGGCCTGGGGGGAGGCAGGCCGAGACCGTCTGATGCAAGCGATCGGCGACTTCCTCAGTCGGGCACAGAACCAGGATGGGCCGACCCGTTGCCTCATGGAGGGCCGAGATGAAGAGCGGCCTGGCGGCGGTCGTGAGCCCCTCGGACTGAACGCACCGCGTCCCTCGCCCGAGGGCAGCCACCGCCTCGCGGAAGGCCGGATCGCTCTGGAATCGGCGAGATAGGGCCTGCAAGAACACCGCCTCCCGGCGTGGAAAAGGGCAGGCGGGATCCGCCTGCCCCTGTGGAAGGCCACTTACCGGAGTGACTTCCGTGAGGCTTAGCCCTCTTGTGGCTGGAGGATCAGGCTAGCCGCGCCCACCACGCCCGCGTCGCCGCCCAGCTTGGCCTTGACGATCCGGTCGCCGCGGAACTGACCTATGCGGCATCGGGCCTCGACGGTGCGTCGGATCGCCCCGAACAACGGCTCTCCGGCATCAGCGATCCTCCCACCGATGACGACAACGTCGGGATCGCAGAAGACCACGGCGTTGACGATGCCCGCGCCGAGGTAGAACCCCGTCTCCTCGAGAACCTCGAGCGCCACGGCATCGCCCACGGCTGCGGCCTCGGCTACGACTGCGGGCGTGATCTTCAGCGTATCCCCCTCGGCGAGGCTCCAGATGGCGCTCTCGCGACCATTCTGCAGCCGCTGGCGCGCCCGCCGGATGATGCCTTCCTTGCCGCAGAACGCCTCCAGGCAGCCATGCTGTGTGCAGCCACACTGCGGCCCATTGTGGTCGATCACCGAGTGACCAATCTCGCCCAGGACCTGCCGCGAGCCGCGACGCAACTTCCCATCGAAGATCACGGCGCCCCCGATGCCCGTGCCGAGGGTCAACATGATCATGTCCCGCGATCCCTTGCCAGCCCCGAAATGGAACTCACCAAGGCCGGCGCAACCCGCGTCATTGCCGATCCGAACCGTCATCCCGAGCGCGTCCGCCAGGGGCCGCGCCACGGGCACACCGACGAAGCCGGGCAGGTTCGGACACATGACGGCATCACCGGAGCGCGGATCGACGCGTCCCGGCAGCCCCAACCCCACGCCGCCTATGTCGCCGCGCTGCACCCCGCTCCGCTCGACGACATCCTCCACGATCCAAATGATCCGGTGAAGCACACCCTCGTACCCCTCGCGGGCAACCGTGTCGGTGCTGGACCGGATGACGACCTCGCCATCCTTGGAGCAGAGAGCGGCCTTGATGAAGGTCCCTCCGACGTCAACGCCGATGGCCATCTTTGGGCTAGACATGAGACGCAACTCCCGTTCCGGTCTTAGGAACGACGATGCCGGACGAAGACGTCCGTCCGGCAGGCCGATACTGCGAACTTACACGGTGGTTCGCCGGGACCCTCTCCCCACCTGCTCTAGTCGTCCACCACGAAGGGTAGAAGCGCCATGTAGCGGGCACGCTTGATCGCGTCGGTGAGGAGCCGCTGCGCCCGCGCGCTCAATCCGGTCTGCCGTCGCGGGACGATCTGCCCACGGTCATTCACGAACTGGCGCAGGAGCTTGGTGTCCTTGAAGTCAACCGCGGCCATCTTCTCAACGTCCGGACGGCCCTTGCGGCGCCGGCGGCGGCCTCGGTTCTTGTCGCGGTCGCGGCCACGCCCGCCACGGTCACGATCCCTGCTTCGCTCGTCGGAATCGTGTAGGGTGCTATCGTCGTCGAACATCGCCATTACTCGCCTCCGTATGGGTCATCATTGGGCTCAAACGCGTCATCGTAGGAGTCACCGTCAGTGATCTTCTTGGCAGCGTTCGAGCTGGGCCCGGGGCCATTCGCGCGGCCGCTGGGCGGAGCGTCCTCGTCGGAGGGAGGTGGAGCGTCGCCGCCCCCACTCCGCGTGCCCCCACTCAGTATCTGCACGTTCTCGGCCTGAATCTCGTACGCTCGCCGCGGCTCGCCTTCGGGTGACTCCCACTTGCGCACGTGCACCCGACCCTGGATCGCGACGAGGGTACCCTTCTGGAGGTAGGTACCGCAGAACTCCGCCCGCTCACGCCACGCTATGATGTCCAGCCAGTCCGTAACCTTCTCGCCATCCGGACCCCGGTATGGCCGGTCCACGGCGATCGAAAACTTGCACATAGAGGCACCGCCCGAGGTGACCTTCATCTCGGGATCTCGGCCAAGACGTCCAACGAGCACTACTGAGTTGACCACTGACGCGCCTCCTTAGCTGCTCCATCGCGCCACCACGCGATGCACTCGCTACTCGGTCGGAGTGTCACTGTCGTCCGCGGCATCCGCCGCTTCGGCCTGGCTCTCGGCGCTCTCTGGCGCCTCCTCAGCTTCAACGGGTGTGGGCTCGAAGGCGCTCTCCGGCTCCTCCGCTACCAAGGCCTCGGGTTCCTCCTCCACCACAGGCTCCGGTTCTTCGGCTGCCGGAACTACCAGCGGCTCGGAGCCCTGGCGCAGGCGGGTCTTGTACTGGCGACGGGTCTCACGGATGATGAGGTGGCGCACCGTGCGGCTGTCGATGCGCAGCCGGCGGTCGAGCTCCTCCACGCAAGCCTTGCCCCGTATGGGCATGTTGACATAGATGCCCTCACGGAGACCGTCCAGCTCGTAGGAGAGCCGACGCAGGCCCCAGGGGCTGGTGGCCAGGACCTCGCCACCGTTTGCGACGACAACCTCCTCGAAGGCCGCGATAGCAGCCTCCTGCTCTTCCTGAGACAACTCGGGTCGTAGGATGTACAGAACGTCGTACTGGGTATCCAGACTAGGGTCGGGCAATCTGCCGACCTCCCTTCCACGGTCAGTGCCCGTCGCTCAATGGGCGACGGGAGAAGGGAAGCCACGGGTGGGACCAACTCCACACCCGTTCAGCTTTCCATTCACCTGCCATCCGCCTTAGCGGGCGTTCTCCAAGGCGGTACGTATCGCGTAAGCTACCTCCCGTGCAGCGTCCTTGTCAACTCCCAACTCGGCGAGCATCTCGCGTCCGGGGCCCTCTCCCAGGAGCGCGGCGTCGGCATGAAGACGCGCACAGAATGACACCACCGGCGCGCCCCGGAAGTCCAGACGCTGGGCGAGAACCTCCTCTGAGCCAAGACGGTCGGGCTCGTAGGCGGTGACTTCATCGGTGTTGAGCGCGTAGACAACGGGCTTAGCAGTGATGAGGGAGACGCCGAGAAGATCCTCCAGTTCGCTCCCCGGAATACCCATGTCGCGGGCCGGTTGGCCCCCCGAGATGGCGTCATGGATAGCCGTGGCGGCTTCGCGCGCCGGGTCGCTGGGCTTCATCTCATTGCGACGCGCCTCGATGGCTATCAAGTCGGCGATGAGCATCTCGCGCTCCACGATCTGCAGGTCCTCCAGTGGATCGCCTGTACAGCCGGGGTATTCGAGAGGTCCGGCCCCTGTCTGGAAGCACTTGATCGCCATGACAAGCGCACTCGCCCGCCTCGCTGCCTCGAATCCGATGAGGCCAAGCCATTCGCCCCGGTGCGAGTGTCGCGCGACGGAGGGGGTGTCCATGATGGTGACCTCGCCCAATGCTGGCACTCCGGGCGCGACGTAAACACGGTCCGTGCTGAATGGCACTGGGGAATCGCCGCTCTGCTGCCCCGTAAGGGCACAGAACATCAGCGATTTGCCTGAGTTGGGCGGGCCGATGAGGGCAGCGAGCACCACGGTGAGCACCTCCCCAAAACGAAAGGCCGGCGCCCAAGGATGCTCGATCCCGAACGCCGGCTATCCACAACCCCGAAGGGCGAAATGTTTGGTAGCGGGGGGCGGATTCGAACCGCCGACAACGCGGGTATGAACCGCGCGCTCTGACCAACTGAGCTACCCCGCCGCAGCCTTAGCTTACTTCTTCTTCTTTTTCTTCTTGGAACGCCGCTTCTTGGCCCGTGCTTCCTCCTGGGCCCGCCGGCGGGATTCCTCCTCGCGCTTCATGGTCTCGACGACCTGCTTCTCATAAGCAAGGAAGCGGTCCGTCGAGTAGGATTGCAGTCGCTCGATACTGGGCATATGATGCAGCCTCCGAACCCCACAATATAGCCATGCACTCTGCCTGTGTCAAGGCCCGGACGCGACCGCGGCCTTTTGACCTGCCGCCGCCCCGTCGGGTACAATCACCCACACCTAGGGCGCGACCGATGCGCCCACCTCCGGGCGCCCGCTGACAAGGCCCCAAAGTATATGCCGCGACTCGCGGCTTGTCGAGAGCCGGGGAGAAGCATGGACACGTACGGCGTCGGAGTCATCGGTTACGGCTTCATCGGCAAGGTACACACCTACGCCCACCAGACAATGCGGTACTACTACGAGCCTGTCCCGCTGCGCACCCGACTGGTGGGCGTATGCACCTCCCGCAGGGCGACCGCTGACGCGGCGAAGGAGCACGGGGGTTTCGACTTCGCCACCGATGACCCGGCGGAGATCCTCACCCGGGAAGACATCCGGATCGTCCATATCTGCACCCCGAACGACTCCCACGCCCGCCTCGTGATGGAGGCTCTCCGCGCCGGCAAGGCGGTCTACTGCGACAAGCCCCTTTGCCTCAGTGCCGCCGAGGCGGTGGAGATCGTGGCAGCACTCGAACACCATCCCGTCCCCAACCAGATGACCTTCCACAACCGCTTCGTGCCCGCCACCTTGCGGGCGAAGCAGCTCATGGCCTCCGGCGCCCTGGGACGGATCTTCCACTACCGTGCCCAGTACCTCCACGCCGGCTACATTGACCCGGAGCGTCCCATGTCCTGGCGGATGGATCTGGAGCGCAGTGGGGGAGGAGCCCTCTATGACCTCGGATCCCACGTCATCGACCTGATGCGGTGGTTGGCCGGCGAGATCCGGTCCGTCCGTGCCGAGTTGCCGACCCTCATCACATCCAGGCCCGTGGCGAAGGGCTCGGCCGAGCGGCGGGTCGTGAAGGTTGACGACATCGCTCTCCTTTCGGTGCGCACCGACGAGGCCTATGGGCTCATCGAGGCCTCGCGCCTCGCCACGGGCGCGAATGACGCGCTGCGCTTCGAGATCCACGGGGAGAACGGCGCGCTGCGGTTCGATTCCGAGGAGCCGAGCTGGCTTCACCACTACGATGGCCGCCGCCCATCGGGCGACCTCGGCGGCGATGTCGGCTACACCAAGATCGAATGCGTCCAGCGCTACCCCGCTCCTGCCTCGTGGCCCGGTCCGAAGTTCGCCCCGGGTTGGTTGCGCTTCCACGTCGCCTGCCTGCATGAGTTCCTGTCGTCCATCGCTGAGGGACGGCAAGCCGAACCCAGCCTCTTGGAGGGCGCGCGCACCCAGATGGTGCTACAGGCAGCCCTCGACAGCGCCGCCGCAGGCGGCAACGAGGTGGAAGTGGCACAGGCTGGGGTTGCCCTCTCTTGATCGTTGACCTGCACAGCCACACCAGCGCGTACTCCGAATGTGGCCGTGACAGCCTGACGGCCATGGTCCGGGCAGCCATGGATCGCGGCCTCGATGCCCTCTGCGTGACCGAGCACGACGTGGTCTACCCGGAGGAGCGCGCTGACGCGGAGGTTGGGGGCGGGCCGGAAGGAATGACTCTGTTCCGAGGCATCGAGGTCAACTGCCATGGCCCCGGGGGAATCGTCGCCCACATAGTGGTTCTGGGGTGCGAGGAGCTCCAGGGGCCGTACCACGACCCAGGGGAGTTGGAGCGGTTGGTTCGCCGGTCGGGCGCCGCCATGGTACTGGCCCACCCCTTCCGGTACGGTGACGACGCCCATCGGATCGTGGAGTGTCTGACGATTGATGCCATCGAGGTAGATAGCGTGAACGTCGACGAGGTCGCCGCTGCGAAGGCGGCGGAGTTCGCGGAGAGCCTGGGGCTCCCTCAGGTGGCAGGCAGCGATGCGCACCGCGTCGCTGATGTGGGAGCGTACGCAACGCGATTCGACCGGCCAGTGGGCACTGCCAGTGAGTTAGCGAAGGAGCTGCGAGCGGGTCGGGTGCATCCGGTCCGTTGGAGCAGCCTCAAGGGCGAATGGGAGTGATCTGATGGCGGAGCTATTCGATGTGGTGATCGTTGGCGCAGGACCGGGCGGGCTCTGCGCTGCCCTCTACTGCACCCGAGCGGGGCTCACAAGTGTGATCCTGGACCGAGGACCGGCGGGCGGGCAGATCAACAACACCGAGGCGGTTGAGAACTACCTAGGCATCATCCATGCCGAGGGGCCGGAGCTCGCTCAGAAGATGACCGAGCACGTGGCCGCCCTGGGTATCGAAGTTACCTACGCCAACGTGGAGAAGGTCACCCGCGAGGAGGACGGCGCCTTCACCGTCCACACCGACGGCGACGACAAGTTCCGCGGTAGGGCCTGCATCTACTGCGCCGGCAGCCACCCACGTTACCTTGGAGTGCCCGGCGAGCAGGAGTACCGCACGGGCGGCGTGAGCTACTGCGCCACCTGCGATGGGTTCTTCTACAAGGGCAAGGACGTCGTCGTGGTGGGCGGCGGGGACGCCGCCATCGAGGAGAGCATCTACCTCACGAAGATCGTCAACACGGTGCGCTGCGTGCATCGCCGCGACGAACTCCGCGCTCAGCAGGTCCTTCAGGATCGCGCGTTCGAGAAAGAGAACTTCGGCGTCACCTGGCACTCGATCGTCGAGGAGATCGTGGGCGAGAACGGGCGCGTCACGGGCGTGCGGCTGCTCAACAAGAAGACCGGGGAGCGGACCCTCGTCTCGTGCGACGGTGTCTTCATCTACGTCGGCAACCTACCCAATAGCGAGGCCGTCCGGGACCTGGTGGACACGGATGAGAACGGGTACGTGGTCGTCGACCACCTCATGCGCTCCAGTGTGCCGGGCCTCTACGCGACCGGGGATGTGCGCATCGACAGCGTGCGGCAGATCGCCTCCGCCGTTGGCGATGGCGCTACCGCCGCCGTCGCCGCCGTGGCCTACGTGAACGCGCAGGGCTAGGTTCGGACCCCGAGCAGTAGGCCTGGGTCGCCACACCGAGAGGATGGGCTAGTCAGCGTGGATACCTTCTCCCTCTTCGACTGCGTCTCGCCCCTGGACTTCCGCTACTACGGTGGCGATGAGCGGCTCTTCCAGGCACTGAGTCCGTACGTCTCCGAGCGCGCCCGGGTGCGGTACGAGGCGCGGGTCGAGGCCGCGCTCGTGAGAGTGCTCGAACGTCGCGGCCTATGCCCTCCGGAGGCCGCGGATGCCATCGTTCGGGCCTGCGAGGAGGTTACGCCTGAGGAGGTCGCCGCCGAAGAACGCCGCATCCACCATAACGTCCGCGCCCTCGTCAACGCCATCCGGGCCCGGGTGCCGGAGGAGGCTCGCCGCTTCGTCCACTGGACCCTCACCAGCTTCGATGTCATCGATACAGCAATGGCCGCGCGCTTCCAGCGGGCGACGCGCGAAGCGGTGATTCCGGCCCTCGTGGCTCTGGAGATGGAGCTCATCGCCATTGCCGAGCGCGAGGCGGATACCCTCCAGATGGGCCGTACGCACGGGCAGCATGCCGTGCCCATCACCTTCGGCTTCGCCATGGCCGAACACGTGGCGCGGCTGGGCGAGCGCATCCTCGCGCTCAATTCCGCGGCCGCCGCCATGAAGGGCAAGCTGAGCGGCGCCGTGGGCGCGTACAACGCCTCCTCCCTCTTCCTCGAGGATCCCGAGGCCTTTGAGCGCGAGGTCCTCGCGGAGTTGGGTCTGGAACCAGGGTCCCACTCCACCCAGGTCGTCGCCGCGGAGCCGATGGCCGACCTCATCCATGTGATGACCTCCTGCCTGGGCGTTATGGCCAACCTCGCCGATGACATGCGACACCTTCAGCGGAGCGAGATTACCGAGGTCGGCGAGGCCTTCGAGAAGGACCAAGTCGGGTCATCCACCATGCCTCACAAGCGGAACCCGTGGAACTTCGAGAACGTGAAGGCTATCTTCAAGGTCTTCGCTCCACGTATGGTTACCATGTACCTCGACCAGCTCTCCGAACACCAGCGAGACCTGACGAACTCGGCCACCAACCGATTCCTACCGGAACTTGTCGTGGCCGTGGTCGCGTGCGCCGACCGCCTCACCCGCATCATGAGTCGACTGGTAGTTGACGAGAGGGCCATGGAACGCAACTTGGCGATGTCGGGGCGCATGACTCTTGCCGAACCGCTCTACATCATCCTCGCCGGCCTCGGACATCCGGACGCGCACGAAGCCGTCCGTCGCCTGACCCTGCAGAGCGAGCAGACGGGCGAGCCACCGGTGGCCCTCATGGAGCACAGTGATGAGCTGCGGCCCTATGCCCAACGCATGACGCCAGACCAGAGGCGGGTCCTCTCGGATTACCGGCAGTACACCGGCATTGCCGCGAGCAAGGCCCGCAAGATATGTGACGAATGGCGACGCAAACTGGCCCTGGACGGGTAAATGCCATAGGAATCGCGCGAATCTAGGGCTTTACTGAGGAGGCATCCGACGACACGAGGCGAACCTGAGGATGCAATGGGTGGTTGCGAGGAGTGACCAAGGCTCGGAGAAAGTGCGCTAGGAGGTGAGGCTGAGGCAAGGCATAGCGACCGGATCGAGCGATTGATGGAGCTTGCCCACCACTGGATTACGGGGTGTTGGGCCACCAGGGCCACGTCAGGCGAGAGTAACGACCTGAGATCAACTCCTATGCCGCAGGGGGCGGCTGGAGCGGAACAAAGGAGGACGGTGTAATGCACCGCCGTAAGACAGGTTTTACGCTTATCGAGTTGCTTGTAGTGATTGCGATCATCGCCATCTTGGCTGCCATTCTGTTCCCGGTCTTCGCCAAAGCCCGCGAGAAGGCTCGGCAGACCTCCTGCCTCTCGAACTCCCGCCAGATTGGCACCGCCTGCCAGGCGTATGCCCAGGACTATGACGAGAAGTTTGCCCCGAATCGGCCGCGCGACCCCAACGGCAACCAGCTTGGCACGTGGCGCAGCGCGGTCTATCCGTACACCAAGAACTGGCAGATCTTCTTCTGCCCCAGCAACTCCTGCAGCGGGGGTAACACCGAGGAAGCTCGAGTGCCTAACCCAGTGACGACTAACCCCAACAACCTCCATTACCTATACCAGGGCAACGTGTTCAATGATGCGGGCGCGCCGATAGGGTCCATTGACAAGCCCGCCCAGCAGATCATGATCCTGGAGGGCTATCACTGCGCCCCCGACATGGGCTCGTGGTGCAACGTCTGGGCGCGTTGGGCCTGCCACAGCGGGGGCAACAACCTCGGCTTCGCGGATGGTCATGCCAAGTGGATCAAGAACCAGCTGATCACCACCCCGATCAACATGCTCATCGCGAGCGACTCGCCCAGGGACGCTAAGGACTACACCTGTAACGACGACTGGACCTACCCGCAATAGTGCTCTGCCGCGCGCGAGCAGCCTTGAGGGGTCGCTCGCGCCCTGTGCTGGTTGTTCCATACCATGATCGGAGGCTCGTGAAGTGGTGACCCTTAGGAGACTCGTGCTACTCGGAATCGCGGCAACTGTCGCGCTCTCGATCGCCGCCGGCTGTGGCAAGAAGCCGCTGGACACTCCCGGGCGGCAGACGTCCGACCCGACGATGATTCCGCCCAAGAGCAAGACCGGCGCCCCGATGGGCGAAGCGGCCGCGAAGGCCGGAGATGCTGAGATCACGGACGACGCGATCGTCGAGTAGCTGACTACAGGCGAGCAATCCAACGCGCGCCCCTCGCAAACTTCGCGAGGGGCGCGTTCACATGTACTGGGGAGGCCCAACGGGGGCGCGGCTACATACGAGCCGACGAGGGGGCTTGCTCCGGGCCTCGCCGCGGTGAGCCTCGGCGCGCTTTCTTCCGCATACGTTTGGCCACATCCCCAACGCGGCTGGGTCCCCGTGGCCGGTCGGTCCAGAGGACCAGGAAGAGCCCCATTCCGAACGCCCCGATGGCGTCCGCCACAAGGTCCCACATGGAGACCATCCGGCCGGGGACGTAGGCCTGATGGATCTCATCGGCCAGACCGTGTAGCAGCGCAAAGACGACGGCGAAGAGAACCGGCGCGTGGCTGAGCACGGGCACCCGGCGGCCATAGGGGATGCGGAAGGCGAGAAGCACGAGGATTGCGTAAGCGCACATGTGAGCGAGTTTGTCCAGAGCGAGCAGCCCGCTCCAGCCCGGCTGGCCCGTTCTGATCCCGTAGGGGGCCAGCGACGGCTGGGCAGACATCACCCAGAGGAAGCCCATCCAGGCCAGGAGAGGCATCCACAACACAAGGAATGGATTGCGGTCGCGAAGCCTCCGCGTCCGCGCCAACTTCGTAGCCACTCCGGACCTCCGCAAACAGCAGCACTGCTACATTCCACACGCCGAGCGATTCTCCGGCAAACGGTCACTAGGGGCTGACAAACACTCGTTCGATGCCCCGCCCTGGCCCGCCTAGCCCCAGTTAGGCCTCTCCCAGTCGCTCTCCTGAAGGACCTTCGCCTGGAGCCGCTGGATGTAGTCGCGATCATACTCATCGAGGTCCACGGCACGCGAGCGGTGTGGCGCTGCCTCCTGGGTCATCCCGAGGTCCTCGAGCGCCTCCGCCAGGAGGTACCGGTAGGCGCGGTTCTTCGGGCGGACCCGCACGGCTTGCAACAGCGCCCCCACCGCGTCCGTGGGCCGCTCCAGCATCTGGTAACACATGGCGAGCAGGGCGAGATAGTAGTCGTCCACCGGTTCGAGCGCCACAGCCACATCCAGTTCGGTGGCGGCGGCCGCCGTGTCGCTCTGGCGCATGAGGGCGTTAGCCAGGCGGAAGCGGTGGTACGCGGTCTGGGGGTCCAGCCGCACCGACTCGCGCAGGGCGTCCACCGCCTCGGAAGTCCTCCCCATGGTGAGGAGCGCCTCGCCGAGCCGCAGGCGGTAGTAGGCGTTCGAGGGATCCAACTCCGCCGCCACCTCGAACTCCTCGATCGCCCAGGCGGTGCGCCCCATGGACCGCAGAAACTCGGCCATGTGGAGGTGGGACTCGGGGTCGTTTGGGTCCAGGCGGAGGGCCTTCTTGTAGGTCCGAAAGGCTTGCTGGGGCAGGCCCATGGCGAAGTAGCTATCGGCGACGAGTCGGCGGTTCCTCGGGCTCGTATTCAGCCGGGCGGCTTCGCGGTAGTCCCGCAGGGCCCGTTCGACCAGCCCCATCTCCGAAAGCAAATCGCCTCGCGCGAGCCGGACTCTGACCTGGTCCTCGCGGCTGAGGCCCTCGCCCTCCACGGGACCCAGCGCCGCCAGACGGTCCGAGACCTTCTCCTCCGGTACCGGCTCGGTATCGGGTTCCTCAATCTCAGGCGTGTCCGCGTCTTCCCGGTCGCTAACCATCGCTCCGACTCTCCGGTCTGCCCGGACCCAACTCGCTATCCACGATCACCGTGACCGGACCATCGTTGACCAACTCGCAGTGCATGTGCGCCCCGAACACCCCACGCCCTACCTCGATGCCGGCGGCCGCCACCAACCCGCAGACCCGCTCGAACAGGGCCTCGCCGATCTCCGGCGGCGCCGCCTTGGCGTAACTCGGCCGGCGGCCCTTGCGCGTATCCCCGCACACGGTGAAGTTCGGCACCACCAGGATGCCCCCCGCGGGCTCAAGCTCCAGGACCGAGAGGTTCATCCGTCCCTCGCCGTCCCCGAACACGCGCAGGCCGATCAGCTTGCGGGCGATGAAGGCGGCATCCTCCTCCGTGTCGCCTCCCGCCACTCCCAGAAGGCAGAAGAGCCCATTGCCGATGGACGCCACGACGCCCCCATCGACCGTCACCTGAGCCCTGTCCACGCGCTGAACGATGACGCGCACGACTCGCCTCCCAAAAGAGCCCTCCAAGGATGCCAGAGAACCATGGCGATGTCGAGCGACGGGAGCCGCGTACCAGGGTCTTTTCATTTTCGTTGA
>DBQI01000004.1 GCA_002305165.1 Armatimonadetes bacterium UBA1398 | reverse complement strand
TGTGGGCATCGGCTGGAACGACCAGGAATGGAACTACAACTCCGCGGCGGAGGGGCTCAGCAGCCGCTTCGTCAACTGGGCGTTCAGCGGCTCGGGCGGCGCGGACTTCGACTTCATCGTGGAGGTCAGTTGGACGCCCGTCCCCGCGAAGATCGCCTGGGTGACCGAGCGCCACGGGAACCGGGAGGTCTACGTCGCGAACAGGGATGGCACGAATCCCGTGAACGTCTCGAACTACCCCGGCGCCGCCGACTACGCACCCTCGCTCAGCGCCGATGGGAGCAAGGTCGCCTGGAGGAGCTACCGCGACGGGAACGAGGAAGTGTACGTCGCGAACGCGGACGGCACGGGGCTCGTGAACGTCTCGAACTACCCCGACGCCGGCGACACCTCCCCCTCGCTCAGCGCCGATGGGAGCAAGGTCGCCTGGATGAGGAGCTACCGCGACGGGAACTACGAAGTGTACGTCGCAAACACGGACGGCTCGGGGCTTGTGAACGTCTCGAACCACAGCGGCTACGATGACGACCCTTCCCTCAGCGCCGATGGGAGCAAGGTCGCCTGGGTGAGCAACCGCGACGGGGACTTTGAAGTGTACGTCGCGAACACGGACGGCACGGGGATGCCCGTGAACGTCTCGAACCACAGCGGCGAGGATAGCTGCCCCTCGCTCAGCGCCGATGGAAGCAAGGTCGCCTGGATGAGCGACCGCCGCGATGGGGACTGGGAAGTGTACGTCGCGAACACGGACGGCACAGGGATGCCCGTGAACGTCTCCAGCAGCAATGACGGCTACGACGGCCTCCCCTCGCTCAGCGCCGATGGGAGCAAGGTCGCCTGGACGAGGGATAGCGGCTGGTTCTCGGACTCTGAAGTGTACGTCGCGAACACGGACGGCACGGGGCTCGTGAACGTCTCGAACCACAGCGGCTACGATGACGAGTACCCCTCGCTCAGCGCTGATGGGAGCACGGTCGCCTGGCAGAGCACCCGCGACGGGGACTATGAAGTGTACGTCGCGAAAACGGACGCCCCGGAGGGGCTCGTGAACGTCTCCAGCAATGGCGCATTCGACGGGGGGCCGTCCCTGCAAGGCAACTAGGCGGGGCGCGTGTGCGCCGGCCCTACTCCACGTCGTAGACGCCCTCGGCCGCCGGTGGGTCCGGGGGCGTCTGCGACGGATCTCCCCAACGCCTACTTCACGCACTGACCAGGGGTAAGCCCATTTGCGGTCGAATGAACAAGCTACCACTCTCTGGAGCCCGTTTTGGAGCCGCTGAAGATCCTCTTCGCCCTCGTCGCCATACTCAATCCCGTGGGGGCTGTACCGGTATTCCTCACGATCACGAGGAATCGCCCGCCCAGGGAGCGCCTGCGAATGGCCCTTACGACCGCCGGCGCGGTCGCCGCTGTCCTCATCGGGGCCCTGCTGGCGGGGGAGGCCGTGCTGGCATTCTTCGATATCAGCGTCGCGTCGTTCCGCGTGGGTGGGGGCATCCTCATCCTGGTGATGGCCATGGCGATGCTCCACGGATCACCAACTCACGCTAAGAACACTCCCGAGGAGACGGCTGAGGCGGCGAAGGAGGATGCGACCAGCGTGGCGATCGTGCCCCTGGCGATGCCCCTGCTCGCGGGCCCCGGGTCCATCGGCACCGTGATCCTGTACGCGGACCGCTACCAGGCGATGGCCGAACGGATGACGATCATCGGCCTCATTCTCGTTGTCGCTATGATTGTTCTCGGGTGCTTGGTGCTGGCTGTCAATATCGGACGGCGCCTGGGCGGCACTGGGATCAAGGTCCTCACGCGCCTCATGGGTCTGCTGCTGGCCGCCATCGCGGTGGAGTTCATCGCGGAGGGGCTGGGGGAGCTCCTGCCGGGACTGGCAAGAGCCGATTGAGGAGGCGACGCCGGAGGTCCCGGCGGTGATGGCTACCGCGGGATCCCCCGGCGTGCCGTGAGGGCCAGGGCCTTGGATCCGCTCTCCCAATGGGCGGGCAGGCCGCTGTCGGCGCCATACCCGGGCCGCGAGTGGTAGAAGGGGCAGACGGGCCGTGAGCGCGGCATGTTACTCCTCCTTGGCCTCGCTGGTGGGAGGCACCCACTCGCGGCGCTTGTCGCTGTCCGGATCGGCACGGCCATCAGCCGGGCGAACTCTCGAGCTACCAGCACCCATGGCGCCCCACCAAGTCAGGTCCATGGCATTCAGCAGCCTGTCCTCATCCCGTGCGGCGTGGCCGCGCGGATAAGAGTCGAACATGGGTAATCGCATCTCAATCTCTTCTCTCGAACCGGTCCCATCCGTCCTGGCTGTGGGCCGGCTGACCCCGCTCGGGGGTCGGGTCGATCTCAGTTCCTTCACCTGGGCCCTGCGCTGGATGGCCGCGTCTGGTGGACGATGGCCATTGATCCCGGTGGGGTGCAGGCCTGCCATGGCTGTCCATCCTCTCCGATTCTGACGGTGGTCCTGACTGGGCCACGCCACACACGCTTACGCGCTTCGTCGCCGAAGGGTTGACCGGTGACCGATTCCAGGCCGGCGCAAGACGTGGAGTCACCGGTCGCGGGGCGTACAGGGTCAAGGGCGGTAAGCGGCCTGGTCGAGGGTTACACTCGTACGAGGTGTCGGTGGGACCTAGGCGGAATCCTGGCGGACACCGGCGGGGACGAGCTTCTCCAAGCTTCGGCTATCTCGTGTACCAGCTTTCATCGGCTCGCCTCCTTTCCGGCGATAGGACAATCATAAGGTATACTGCGCGAAGGAGTTGCCGTCAAGTGGATGCCTTTCCCCGAGGTGACCTCATATGCGCCCTCTAGCTCTGTGCGCCCTTGCCCTAGCCTCTCTGCCGTTGCTCATGGCCCCATCCGTTTGCCAAGCCCAAGGAGGTACGCCCGTGGTGACTCGCTGGTCGCTCCATGAGGTCGTCCTAACGAGTGCGAGAGACTACGCCCACCCCCTGGATGACGTGACCGTGCAGGTCACCTTCACAGCCCCCTCGGGCCGCCAGACCGTGATCGAGGGGTTCTGGGATGGTGGGCGGACCTGGCGCGCGCGGTTCAGCCCCGACGAAGCGGGCGAGTGGGTCTGGCAGGCGGCCTCGTCAGACGGTGGCAACGATGGCCTCGAAGGCGACGGTGGGTTCGTGTGCGCGACCGCGGATGCCGCGACGAGCCCCTGGCTGGTCCACGGGCCTCTGAACGTCAGCGAGAGCGGCACGCACCTGGAACACGCCGATGGCACGCCCTTTTTCTGGCTCGGTGATACGGCCTGGAACGGCGTCCTCCGCTCCACCGAAGAGGACTGGGACAGGTATCTGGCTGCGAGGGATGCCCTGGGCTTCAATGTCATCCAGTTCGTGAGCACCCAATGGCGGGGTGGCGAGCGTTGCCTGGGCGGTCCGCTTCCCTTCGAGTTCCGCGAAGGCCATCTGACGGTAGATGACGCGTACTTCCGGCGCATGGACGAGCGTGTCCGCTCCATCGCTGAGCGTGGGATGGTCGCGGCGCCGATCATCCTCTGGGCCTTGACCCCCACCGACCCGGGACAGGCGCTGCCGGAGGAGACGGCCATACGCCTCGGACGGTACATCGTGGCTCGGTGGGGCGCCTTCCCCGTGGTCTGGCTCGTCGGTGGGGACGGCCACTACTACGGAGAGGCCGTCGAACGCTGGCACAGGATCGGCCGAGGGATACTCGGCGAGGACCCGGACGCGCGAACCCGTCTCGCCACCCTGCACCCATGTGGCCTGAGCTGGATCGGTGAGGACCATCGCCGTGAGCCCTGGTACGACTTTATCGGGTACCAGAGCGGCCATAGCTCCGCCGACGGAGACCTGCGCTGGCTCACCGACGGGCCCCCTGCCACCCAGTGGAGGGGGGATCCCCCCCTGCCGGTGATCAACCTGGAGCCGAACTACGACGAGCACCCCTCTTACCAGGGGAACGTGATCTTCGGCGCCCACGAGGTGCGACGCGCCGCCTATTGGAGCCTGCTGGTGGCCCCGCCAGCGGGGGTGACCTACGGCGCCAATCCCATCTGGGTATGGCCGACGGAGGTCGAGGGTGCGGAGAATCACGACGGTCTCGGCCAGATTGCGCCGTGGCACACCGCCCTGGAGTTCCCGGGCGCGGCATCTATGGGCGTGCTCCGCCAGTTCATGGAGGCGATCCCTTGGTGGGATCTGCGTCCCGCGCCCGAGGCTCTGAGGGTGCAGCCTGGCAGCGATAGGGCGGAGGCATTCGTGGCCGCCGCGCGGAGCACCGAGGGGTCCTTGGTCGTAGTCTACACGCCGATGGGAGCAGCCATCGAGCTCGCCGCCGACGCCGTTCCACGCAACGCTACGGCGCGATGGTTCGACCCAGCGACGGGCAGATGGGCTGACGCGGACGGCGAGGGCGGACGGTATGCGCCCCCTGGGGGCGCTGAGATGCTGCTGGTGCTGACCGCCGGGGATAGATGACCGCGCGGATGTCTTGTACCTCGGACGGAGAGTATGACCCATGACGGCTCTCGAGCGCGTACAGGCCACTCTCGCGGGGACCCACCGAGATCGCCTCGCCAACCAACCGCTCCTGATGTCGTTCGCAGTGGCCCACCACGGCGTCCCCTATTGGGAGTACGTCAGCGACTACCGCGTCCTCGTCGCCGCCCAGTTGCGGGCGGCCGAGGACTTCGGGGTCGATGTGGTCACCTGCTGCTCCGACGCTTGGCGCGAAGCATCGGATCTAGGGGCCGAGCTCACCTACTACGACCACGAACCCCCCGGCTGCACACGGCCGCTCCTGACCGAACGGGCTGACCTCGTCAAGCTTCAGCCGGTGGAGCCGGAGGCCGGACCACGGATGATCGATCGGATTCTCGCCGTGAGCGACCTGGCCGACGCCCTGAGGGGCCAGGTCGAGGTGGACGGCTGGGTCGAGGGTCCCGTCTCCCAGGCCACCAACCTGCGGGGTCTCACCGACTTCATGCTCGACACCAAGGATGACCCCGGCTTCGTCGATGACCTGATGGACTGGGTCACGGATCTGGAGATCGCCTTCGCGCGAGCTCAGATCCGCGCGGGGGCCGACGTTGTTGGCGTTGGGGATGCCGCATCCTCGCTCCTGCCCCCGGCCTTCTACGAAGCCCATGTCGTCCCCCGGATTCAGCGACTCGTGGCGGCGATACACGACAGTGGGGCCCGGGTCCGCCTTCACGTCTGCGGCGATACGACGCACCTGCTTCCCTACTTCGCCGACCTGCACGCCGACATCATCGAGATCGATTCCCTGGTCGACCTGGCGGCCGCGCGACAGCGGCTCGGCGCTGACGTGACCCTCCTAGGCAACCTCAACCCTGTGGCGGCGGTGCAGGATGGCTCGCCCGATACCATCGTCGAGGGGCTGCGCGCTTGTTACGAGGTGACCGGGCCCCGCTATATCGTGGGCGCCGGATGTGAGATCCCCGCGGCAACGCCGCCGCAAAACCTGATGGCCCTCGCGGAGTTCGCCCGCAGCGTGTCGTAACTCCGCAGCGTTCATGCTTCACGATTCGCAGAGGCCGGAGGCCCTTGGCCACTCCTAGGGAACACTCGCTTCGCGCGCGTTGATTCAGGCGACCCTCTGGGCCGCACAAAGGAGCATCTACGGAAATGTCTCATGAGAAGGTCCGCCTAGGCATCGTGGGCACCGGGAACATCGCCCGGTCTCATCTCAATGGTTACAAGATCCTCAAAGACGCGGGCTACGACTCCTTCGAGATCTGTGCCCTGTGCGACAACTCGGATGAGCGCCGCACGGCCTATGCCGAGGCGGTCAAGGATCTCTTCGGGTTGACGCCTCCCCAGTTCAGCAGCGTCGAGGATCTCGTTGCCGCGGGCGTCGTCGATGCCGTGGACAACTGCACGCCGCACGCCTTCCACCATGCGACCACGATCCCGTGCCTCGAGGCCGGCCTGCACGTGATGGTCGAGAAGCCTGGGGGGATCACCCTCAAAGCGAGTGAGCTCATCCAGGGGGCCCAGCGTCGGACGGGCAAGATCGTCGCCGTCGCCGAGCAGGTGCGTCGCGGCATCAAGGCGCGGACCATGAAGTGGGCCCTGACCCAGGCGAAGATGATCGGCGAGCTGCGGTTCTTCATCGTCGAGGGCTTCTCGTTCGAGGATTATGCGCAACCGGGATACAGTGAGGTCTACCTCTGGCAGTGGCGGCTGCTCAAGCTCATGAGTGGCGGCGGGATGGCGCTGGACGCCGGCGCCCACATGGCGGACATGATCCGCTACCTCTTCGGTGACGTCCGTGACGTGTACTGCCGGACCGCGGGCTTCCAGACTCCCACCATCAACTCGCCCGAGCTTGGGCCGATGCCGATGGATGTCGAGGATACCTGGTTCGCGACCCTCGGCTTCGAGAGCGGCTTGGTGGGCACGTGGTCGTGGTCTTTCTCCGCCAGAGGCGAACGGCAGTCGAACCAGGTCTTCTACGGCAGCGAGGGGAGCGCCCGCGACCGTGGTGGGTGGATGCATCCCTTCCAGGCTGGCGGAGACATCACTCGGTTGGATGGCTCGGTGCTGCCGTACGAGGATATCGAGCGCGAGTACCGCGCCAGCCTGGACTCGGTCACCCGCGAGCGGCTCTACCCCTATGGGGTCGAGGATGACATCGCCCTCGAGTGCTGGGACTTCATCGACGCCATCCAGAAGCAGCGGCCGCCGGAGGTGGACATCGCTGAGGCGATGCGCGCCAAGGCCATCTGCCTAGCCATGTACGAGTCCGCCGCGTCGGGCGATGCCATACGCGTGCGTGACGTGCTGGACGGCAAGGTCAGCCGCTACCAGGATGGCATCAACGCCTACTGGGGCATCTAACCCGTATCGCTAGTTTGTGCCGTGCTGACTGGACGGGCGGCGGTCACTTGTCCGTTGCGTCGGTGGCCGTCTGTCCGGCGGGAGGTGGCGCACAGGATTCCGGGGCAAGCGGCCCGAAGTGCGGGCAAGGTGCGGTCGGGGGCCGCACCAGCTGCGCAGCGGAGGCAGAAGCATGGGCAGAGCTCGGAAGCGCGCCGGCGCGAACGGCAACGGGGCCAACATCGGCTACGAGGAGAAGCTCTGGGCCGCCGCAGACAAGCTCCGTGGGCATATGGACGCGTCGGAATACAAGCACGTCGTCCTGGGCCTCATCTTCCTGAAGTACATCTCCGACTCGTTCCAGGAGAAGTTCGAGGCGCTGCAGGCGGAGGAGTACGCGGACCCCGAGGACCGGGACGAGTATCTGGCCGACAACGTCTTCTGGCTCCCCGCCGAGGCCAGGTGGCAGACGCTCCGGGACCGAGCCAAGGACCCCTCCATCGGCCAAGTCATCGACAATGCGATGCTCGCCATCGAGAGGGAGAACCCGCGACTGAAGGGGGTCCTGCCCCGGAACTACGGCCGGCCGGATCTGGACAAGCAGCGCCTGGGCGAGGTCGTTGACCTCATCAGCGACGTGGGGGTCGGCGGCTCGGAGAACACGGTCGTCGATGCCTTGGGCCGAGTGTACGAGTACTTCCTCGGCCGATTTGCCGCGGCGGAGGGGAAGTCGGGCGGGGAGTTCTACACGGCCCGGTGCATCGTCCAGCTCCTCGTGGCGATGCTCCAGCCCTACAAGGGCCGCGTCTACGACCCGTGCTGCGGCTCGGGCGGCATGTTC
>DBQI01000048.1 GCA_002305165.1 Armatimonadetes bacterium UBA1398 | reverse complement strand
CGAACTACTCCGGCGTATTGCCCTCGCAGCTGTGCCCGTTTCAATCCACGCCCCCGCGTGGGGGGCGACAAGGCGGCGGCGCGGGTGCTCGCACTCGATGACATGGTTTCAATCCACGCCCCCGCGTGGGGGGCGACGCTGCCTCCCTACCCCGCTTGTCGCAGGGTCTCAAGAGGCACTTCGCGCGAAACCCCGCACATCACCCCCACCATCGGTGGCGGCGTGTGGTCTCAGAGGACTCGGATGGCTCTACACGGCCCCGGAAGGGGATTCGCGAACCATCCTAGGGGTTCTCTGCGAGCTTCACATTCGCATTCGCGTCACACCACCAAAGGGCCTTCAGGGTCGTAGGTGTCCTTGGCCCCAATGTGCTCCACGCGGTGTCGCCAGTTCGCGCCCAGGTAGTAGTACCGCAGGCTGTCCGTGCCTGGATCGATGATGCTCTCCAGCCGATGCCGGAGCCTCGCCCACTGAGCGGGGTCCACCAGGCACTCGAACACGGAGTACTGCACCCTCTGGCCGTAGTCCTCACAGGCCTTGGCGACTCGCCTGAGCCGCGCGTCACCCTCGGCCGTGCCGGTGCTCACATCGTAGGTGACCAGAACCATCATGCCGCCTCACCTCCAGAGGAAGGGTGGGTAAGCGTCGAGCTCTCCGCGGAGCAGGCGCGCGAAGAGCAGCGCCTGCACGAAGGGGATCAGGCCCAGGGGCATCTTCTCATCGATGAAGGGATGAGTGATCTCCTCCTGCTTGCGCTTCTGATAGGCCTTGAGCACGATCTTCCGCGTCTCCTCATCCATGGTCACGCCGCCCGACTCGGTGATGTCGAACCCCTTCGCCTCCACCTGGCGCCGGTTGATCAGCGATAGCGCCAAGCGGTCGGCGATGTACGCCCTCAGCTCCTCCATGAGGTCCAGCGCCAGGCCGGGCCTGCCCGGGCGATCCCTATGGAGGTAGCCCACGGCAGGGTCGAGCCCGACGCTCTCAATGGCGGCCGTCACATCATGGAGCACTAGGGTGTAGATGAAGGAGAGCAGGGCATTGACCGGATCCATCGGCGGCCTGCGCGACCGCCCTGCGAAGGAGAAGGCGTCCCTCTGCGCCACGATGAGGTGGTCGAAGACGGAGAAGTACTCCCGCGCCGCATCCCCCTCTATGCCCCGCACAGAGTCCAGCTCGGGCGTCTCCCTCATGCTGTTCAGCACACGGCGCAGGTGCTCGGCCGCCTCCTGCAGAGGCGCGGTCCCCTCGCCGGGATGATCGCGGACTGCGCGCGTCAGGACGGCTCGACTGTTCGCCACCTTGCCGACCACGATGGACTTGGCAACCGAGGCACAGAACTCCGGGGCATCGGCGCAACGGTACTGGGCTCGGCGTAGCAGCACGTTCCCCGAGACGGGTCCGGACACCCGCGCCAGGAAGCGCCCATGCTCCGTCAGGAAGGAGATCAGGATGTCCTTCTCGGCGCACGCGCCCATGAGGTAGGGGCTGCAGGACACCTGCCCGAAGCAGACCACTCCCCCCAGGTTGTGGAAAGGCAGGCGGAGCTTCGTCTCCTTCTCCACCCGCACGCAGACGGTCTCGCCCTCCTTGGAGAGGTACGAGCCCTGGGTCGTCACGTAGAGCGTGTTCAGCAGATGTCTCAACGCGGATCGCTCCCCTCGGGCGCCATCGCCGCGTCGAGATAGCCCGCAGCGCTGCGCGTTCGGGCGGTACGGGGCATGCAGAGATCCTGTAGCGAGCAGCCGTCGCACTTCGGGCCGAACTCGGGGGGCGGGGTGACCCCCTCGCGCATGATCCTGTGGAACAGCTCAGCGGCGCGACGGGTCTCGTCGCGCACGTCGTCGCCGAGCGTGACCTCCTCACGCCTCGCGGACATCCCGTAGTAGAGGGCTCCCACGGGAACGGCTATGCCCAGCATCTCCTCGAGGCACATGGCCTGGGCGCACAGCTGGACCCGGTGGAAGGGGTTCTCCCTCCGCCTGCCCCTCTTGTACTCGACTGGGTAGGGCATCCAGCGCCCCGAGTACCGTGGGAGCGTAACCCCGACGCCATCGGTCCGCTGGAACTCGACGACGTCGCAGATCCCGGTGAGCCCCAGATCGAAGGAGCGGACCCGGAGGCTCCGGACGATCAGAAGATCGCCCCGAGCCTCCCTGGTCGGACCCTCGTGGGCGCGCTCGTGGCGCAGCGACCCTTCCACCGTGAAGACGTTATCCTCCCACTGTTCCTCCAAGTAGCGGAGGCCAGCGCTTCGCGGGCAGAAGAGCGCTCGCATCACCCCTCCGAGTGGGAGCAGGTCGTCTTCGGCGTACCGGGGCGTCATCAGGCGACCACGATTCCCGCAGCCCCCCAATCGCCGAAGGTCACTGGGGGCATCGCCTCGGCATAGCCCACCGCTACCCCGGCGGGCACCTTGCTCCGATGGAAGGTCACCGTGTAGTCACCGAACGACCTGGGGGCCTCGACGCCGGGCTTCCTGGACACCTCCACGAGGTCGAAGAGCTTGTGCGCCGGGGCGCACCCCAAGCTAGCTTGGCGCTTGCGCTGCTCCGCGTCGGAGTCGGTGCCCTCGTGCCTGAACACGAAGAGCCCACGTGCCGACATGACGCCCTTGCTCGCCGAACGGTCGTGCTCGTACATCCCCAGGAGCGCCTCCCAGAGCAGGCTTAGGTCCTCCTCGGTGAAGCCGGTATCACGGGCGAGATGGACGCTCACGAAGCCCTTGGCCAGGTAGAGTCCGTAGGGGATGAGGGACTTGCGCCCCATGGTCCGGAGCTGGTCCTCGGGTTGCTCGGCCTCCCATGCCAGGTAGTCGGCAACGGTGGTCGCGCCCTTGACGTTCTCGGCGACCGCCATGCGGGTGATGGAGACATCCATGGGAAGGACGGGGTCTACGGAGCGGGCGAAGGCGATCTGGACGGGGCCACGGACCTGGCCCGCGTTGGCCCCGGTGCTCATGACGGCCCCGAAGGCGCGGATGTCGAAGAAGTTGGCGCAGAGCCAGGCTCGGGCATCGCTCACCTGGGCCTTGGTGGCGCTCTTCGTGGGCAGGCTGCCCGCTGTTGCCTCATGCCCCATGGCGATCTTCGTGTTCAGGTTGGTCGCTTGCTGGACGAAGATGGCGTTGGGCATCTCGTTGCCCCGGGCCGCTTGCACATAGTTGCGGATCCGCCGCTTGATGGCCACGTCGGAGACGAGGCCGTGGAGGTCCTGGGGATCGATCCGAGGCGCGTTGCCGGCGTCGGGATCGCCGTTGGGGTTGCCGTTCTCGCAATCGAAGAGCAGGAGGAACTCATAGCGGGAGCTGATAGGTTCGGCCATCGTGCGCATCTCCTTCCGCGGCGTCGGCCGCGCGGGTCTCGTCGGTCTCGTCGCTCTTCTTCGTGGACGACCTCATGTGTGCGATCTGCTGGTAGTAGCCGAGGGCGAAGAGGCTCTGCCCCTCGAGATCGAGGGTGCGTGGCGGCCCGTCCCCGAGCTTGGCATGGATGTCGGCGAGCACCCCCTCGTACCAGGAGGCGAGCCCCTTATCGAGCTTCGCCAGGTGGTGCTGGCTCGTGCGCACGAGCCGGCCGAGAACGAGGGCGGGGGTGCTGCTGGCGGCCGCGTAGTACCGCTGGACGACCCCAGCGCCCACATCCCCCAAGGCGGCGTGTTGGAGCCTGGCCAGCACTGCCATCAGCCGGCCACACTGGTAGGCCTTACTCGGGTGGTCCTCGTTGAGCATGGGACCGAGCGCAGACATATCGCTTCCACCTTTCTGCCTCTGCTGGCGGACATGGTAGGCCCGCATCAGGCCCACCCCCGCATGGTTGAACGGATCATCCTGCATTGCCTGAACACGGAAACGGCCCAGAGCCTGGGCCAGGGCCGAGACAGGGATTGGCGCATCGGAGACGGCGACACGCCACATGGCGCTCACGAAGGGGGCGGGCACGTCATCCAAGTCACGGACGGTCGAGGCGAGCACGGCGAGGAACTTCGGCGAGGGCGCGAGGCTGTCACCAAAGCGGGAGACGATGGCCAGATCGCCAAACCACAGCTCCACGGCCCGCAGCAGAGACTCGAAGGAGCCCTCCATCCAGTCCCTGACCATCACCCGAGCCGCTGCGCCCGAGACTGTCGCGGCATAGTACCTGTTGCCCGCGAGATCCGGCCGCTGCCCCGCGCGTATGGCGTTCAACAGTTCCGTCGCCCGCCTCTGGGCGTCGATCTCGTCGGCCTCCGCGGCCCCTGCGGACGGGTCTTGGAGCCACGGCAGAGGGTCATCCTCATCAGGCACTCTTCCTGAGAACCAGTGGACGACGAGGGCTCCCACGAGCCGAGTCGAGTGCTTCTCGATGAGGTCGTTCAACGCACTGCAGTAGGCCTTGGCGGTCTCCGTGGACATAGCGGCGTTGTACGACTGCTTCAGCCCGTAGGACTGGTAGGCGGGCTCCTTGAACGATGTCAGAGCGCACCCTACGGCTAGCCCGCCGACGGCGCCAAGGGCCCTGATCTTCTCGTCATGGGTCGGGGCGGGCTCGACAAGGTCGCCGGTGACGAGGCACCGCATCTCGGGTGTCTCCGCGCTGGCGCTGTCGTCCGCGAAGATCCCCGCCCTGTAGGTGCGCCACCAGGCGTGCCAATCGTCGGACTCGACGGGGAATTGCCCCCCTACTCGCACGGTAACCCTATCGGTGGGTTTGACGGCGTGGTCGGCGAGCGCCGCCTGAATCCGCACGAGCTCGTCGGCGTTCCCGAGCGTCGCCGCCGCCTTGCCGACGGGGCCGTCGCCGAAGGCGTTCTCCAGGTGCTGTATGAAGCAGCGATGCTTGCGGAGGGTGTTCTCATCGCCCTCTTCCGCCCCGTACAACGCCACGACGCTCGCTGCTTCAATGAGGAAGTGGCAGCCTCTCGTGCGGACCAGCTCAGGCTGGCCAAGGGTAGGACAGACAGGGAATGTGCGGCCGGGATTCCTCTTTTGGCCCGCCTCGCCCAGCTCGATAACGCCGAGGAACCGGCCGTCCTCGGAGAAGCTCAGCGCCCATCGGACAGCCTTGGGCGCGAAGCCGGGCTCCGCTCTCAGCCCGTGCGCGGCGCCGTACTCGATCAGCCGGTTCAGCATGCCTCTCCACCCCCCACCGGTCGGAGCACCTTGTCGCTGCCGTAGTCGGGGACCTCCACGACTCCCCTGCGGACGATAGGCCGGAAGACACTGATGGACGGCTTGGACATAGGGCCGCCCGGAGCCCCTTGGTCGAAGGTGTCGTAGACCATGAACCCGACATCATCGGCATCCCACGGAATGGGTGTGCAGGGCGGCGAGTCGGGTCCGACCATCTCGAAGAAGGCGGGGAACTCACGGCAGCCCAGGTATGGCTGGTAGACGCACTTGCCCTGGGAGGCGCGACGGATGAACTGCTCCTCGAAGGCCGGCAGCCGATCGCGGTGCCTCGGCCAGGGCTCGATACGCGCGTGCAACCGGTAGCGGACGTTCCGCAGGGCCATGGTCTGCCGCTGGGTGCGGACCTCCTCGGCGTAGATGGGCACGGGGGGCGCGCCGCCCGTCATCCACTGCCGGGCGTTTGTCGAGGAGATCACATCGGTGACCTCATTCCGCCGCAGGGCGATATAGGCGGGCTCGCGCAGGATCTCGATCCTCGTCACCTGCCACCGGAACTGGGCTTGGGTGGGGTCGCGCGCGGGCTTGCAGAAGATCGCGTCGAACACCCCCCTCGCCGCTGAGGGAGTGATGAAGGGGTAGCTGTAGCGCTCCACCTTCAGTTCGGGACGTGTGAAGCAGGCGAAGTCTCCCCACACCTCCAGCACGTGCTCTCTCGCCAATCCCAACACTCCTTCCTAACGCGCTTGCTAGGCGATGAAGCAGTCGTCGGACCCGTCGGGCGCCAGCCCCAGCAGGTCGTCGTAGTGCCCTGGCACACAGTAGACGAACCAGTCCTTCGCGGTCTCACGCCGGTCCGGCAGGAAGACGGGCGCGAGGTGCGTCACGTCCGCTGTCGGGTACATTCCGATGGCATGGGGCCGCGCCTGCCGCACCCACTGCCCGGTCAGTCCCACGGCATGCGCTTCATCATCGAGGCGCCGGTAGGCTTCCATGTCGTAGGGAACCAGAACGTTGATGGCGGCCCTGTCGATGACCCGGTAAGCGCTGGCCACCTCCTCAAAGTGCTGCACGCAGATCGCCTTGATGATGGGGTGGTCGGTCCGGCCCGTCTCCGCCAGGTCGTAGAGCCTCGTGTAATAGCGGGTGAAGGCGCCGGGGTCGTCGATGTCGACGCCCTCGGGTCCAAACTCCGCCATGAGCTCACGGGTCAGGTCCGCCGCCTGGCCGTAGGACCGATCCGGGTACATCCTACCCTCCGTCTTGGGAGTGAAGACGCGCACCATCCCAACACTCTGCAGCCCTCGGCGGTTGCATCGACCTGCTGCCTGGGCGATGGAATCCAGAGGAGCCATCGCGCGCAGCACCAGGGGGAAGTCGACATCCACCCCGGCTTCAACGCACTGGGTAGCCACGAGTCGGCACGGCTCGCCGGCATCCAGGCGACGTCGGACCTCCGTCAGAGCCACCGCCCTGTGGGCCGGGCACATGTTCGTGGAGAGATGGCTCAGCCCGTCCACGCCCCAGGCCTGCAGAAGCCTGGTCAGATCAACGGCGTGCCGCTTGAGGTTCACTATGCAGAGGGACTGCGGCGCCTCGGCTATCCACTCGGCGATGTCATTCCAGTCCTGCGGATCATTGGCGAGAGACCAGTCCACTCGGGTGCGCCGGGCGAGCCTGAAGAGCCTCTGGGACTCCTGGGCGATCTCAGTCGGCTGCCAGCCCGACGCGCAGAGGGTCCGGGTTGCGCCGTCGAGGTGAGCGAAGGCGGGTTGGGTAGCCGTCGCCAGCACCACGGTAGTCCCGAACCGCGCCGATAGGTGAGACAGGGTCGCCAGCGTCGGCACCGCGAGTTCCTTGGGCAGCGTCTGAGCCTCGTCAAACACCAGCACGCTCCTCGCCAGACGGTGGAGCTTCCGACAACGACCGGGCCGGCTGGCGAACAGCGATTCCAGGCACTGGACAGTGGTCGTCACGACGATCGGGGCGTCCCAGTTCTGGGCGAGGAGGCGCGCGTGGTAGCCTGCCTCAGAGCCGTCGGTGTCTGGATGAGCCATGCTGTGGTCCTCGAGAACGTACTCGTCGGCGCGCTCACCGAGCACCGCGTCCAGGGCTCGCCAGAAGGCGGCCACGGTCTGCTCGATGATGGATAGGTAGGGGAGCACCACGACAACCCGCCTGAGCCCATGCCGGACCGCGTGCGCCAGCGCAAAGGCCAGCGCGGCGAGCGTTTTGCCCGAACCCGTTGGCCCCGTGAGCGTGAACAGCCCCTGCGCCGAGTCAGCAGCCTCGAGGCACGCCGCGAGGAGGGCCTGCTTGAGCTCGTGAACCGCACTCGATGTGTCGGCGCCTTCTGCGAGGGTTCGCAGGTGCGCGAGGAGCCCCTGGAGCGCGTCCTCGGGCCTCAGCGCCGGGCCGGGCTCGCGCAGTATCTTGCCCCCCGGACCGCCTTGGAAGTGCGCTTCGGTGGCCACGTAGTCGGCATCGACCAGGACCGAGTACAGCATGCGGACGTCGAGCATGGCGGACGCTGCCGTGGCCGGGCAGAGACCAGAGTAGACGGTGCTTTCCGGTGGCTCGGGCAACTCCAGGCCATCGGCCGCGAACCGTTGCAGGTACTCGTTGATCCCCTCCGACGGGCACCGGCGAACCAGCTCGCCGAGGCTGGTCCGGTGTGCCTGATCCAGCCCGGTGTGATGGCCGGCGACGGACAGGGCCGCGGCGATGCCCTGAGCCTGGTACCGAGAGAGAGCGACGACGGCGCCTGGCGACCAGTGGTCCACGCCGCTCGCCTCCCCACGCAGACGCTTCTGGAAGGCATCGCTGTACTTCCCGAGGTCGTGCAGGAGGCCGGCCAGCTCGGCCTCCGCCGCGCAGCCGAGAGGCGCTGCGTACTCTCGGGCAAGGCTGCTGACGAGCTGAAGATGCTCCGGCAGCGGCTCCCAGCGTCGCTCGGAGCCACCGTGTGTGTGCGCATAGTAGGTGTGGTTCATTCCGCCCTCCGGGTCCCCGTGTTGTGTAGGTGTTGCCCCTATCGAGGTTTCGGAACGAACAGTGTGGGACCTATGCGCGACGGACACGCCCTGGGGCCAAACCGGACGGTTGCGCGCAACGGAGGGCGGCGGCAAGGCTTGGCGCGGGGCGCGGAGGGGGCGAGGATGCGGAACCTAGCCGTCGTCCTTGGTGTCGAACCCGACGTCGACGCCTCGGCCGCTCGACCACCTCGGTGCGCCGCCCGTCATCGTCCGTGGATCAGGGCGAGCTCCTTGATCAGCAGATCACCGTCGCCGTTCATGCTGAGGTAGACGTAGTAGTCGTCGTGCTCCTGGGGGGTGAACTGGGTGCGGATCTCCCCGGTGCCGCCCTCGGCCGGCTCGAAGTAGCGAGCCCCCACGTCCTTGCGCCACCCGCCCTCGGTGGTGCGAGCGCCGAAGGAGAGGCGCAGGGGGGCCTCGGCACCGCGCCGTAGGACCGCGTAGCGGAGGATCAACTCGTAGGTCACCCCGCGCTCCAGCGCGAGGGACTCGGCATCGGATACGATGGGGAAGTAGAAGTCCGCGTGGGTGCGCTGGAGGCGGCACCAGACGCCCGACTCCTCCACGCGCGCCTCCGCGTCCTCGCCGAAGGACTGCAGCGTAAGCCCCTGGCTCAGGCCTGCGGGCCCCAGTTGGGCGATGACGTCGCCCTCCAGCGGTGCCACCAAGTCCAGGGCGAAGGGCAGCTCCGCCCTCCCCTCCTCCATCGCCGCACGGATCAGCTCAGATTCACGGGCGTAGCGGTCCGCGAACTCCAGGAAGCGGTACTCGGGCAGGTAGACGTAGTTCTGCCACAGGTCCAGGTGGCTCCAGGGCAGGGACTTGGTTAGGACGTTGATGCGGGCGCCGAAGGTCTGAGGGTAGAGGTCGACCATAACGCCAGCGTAGCGACGGAAGGCGTCCACCGACTCGGCCAGGGGCTCCAGACACTCGCTCGGCTGGGCCACACCCCGCCGCCAGCGCTCCCACCCCACGGCGGCGCGGACCTTGGCGGCATAGTGCCGGCCCAACTCGGCGTTCAGCGTCAGGAGCTTCAGCTGGGTCTCATAGCGCTCAGCGGTCCAGGATGAGTGGACACCGAGGGGGCGCAGCTCAGCGACGGCGCTCTGGATCGTGTCGGCATCGGCCTCCAGCGCCGCGGCGATGTCGAGCGGCGTCACCCCTTCCGTCGGGCTGCCCTGTATCGAGGCCCCCACGAACTCCACGACGGGAACGACCTCGAACCCCCAGTCGGGGTTCGGCCAGGTGAGGCCCAGCCGCGGCGAGAGCCGGCCCTGGTCGTCGATGCTCTCGTGGTTCTCGAAGACGTAGGTCGAGAGGGTCGGCATCCCCAGGTAGTAGATGAGCGGCAGCCCATACTGGGGGCGGAAGACGTCGCTCTGGCTGTGGGTGAGATAGAGCATCCGCATGGGGATGTCGGAGGCCGCCTCGTAGGCCGCCAGTAGGGGAGGCCCCGTGGCGGGATTGCCGAGGACCTGGCCGATACGGTGGTGCCAATGCGCCTCCTCCGCCGCCTCGTCGCGGCGCGGGTCCCAGTGGTAGCGCGATAAGGCCTCCCAACCGATCCACTTATCGGAGACCCATGCCCATGAGTCCAGCCCTTGGAAGAACACGCCCCCCACCCTCTGCTCCGGGATCGCCTCCATAACGCCCCGGATAGTGGCGGGCGAGCCCCAGTAGAGCATCGCCGTGGCGGTCCCGGGGCCACCCAGGACGACCACGGGTCGGTTCCCGCAAGCACGGCTCATGTGGCCGACGCGCGGGTCGATGGTGGGCAGGAAGAGCTGCTCGTACTGGAGGTAGTGCATGACGGAGGTCCGCCCTGGGTAGCCCTCCAGGACGACGTTCACGTCCTCGGGGTAGCAGCACCAGGTCCAGAAGATCAGGTGGGGCGGGTGCTCCAGGCGCGCCAGGGGCTCCACCACGTTCTCACGGACGAACTCCACGCACCCCGGCGGACTCTCGCCCGCCATGGTCACGAGCCCGCCGAGGCCAGGGAAGCGCGAGAACAGCCCGGCGTAGGAGGCGCGGTTCAAGGCCGCCGACTCGGGCGTGCCCGGCCCCTCCTGCGGCACGCCGTAGGCCTGAGCCCAGTCCCGGGGCACCCACTCGTTCCATGTCAGGAAGTAGAGACTGATCCCGTACTCCCGGCCCTCGGCGATCAGCCAGTCCAGGGTCGCCGCGTTGCGGTCCACGACCTCAGGCGGGAAGTAGGCCGCCTCGGGGGCGTCAGGGTACTCGATGAAGGCCGGGAAGGGGTGTGGGTGCCCGATGAGGATGGCGTTGATCCGACGCTGGGCAAGGAGCCTGAACCGCGCCACCCAGTAGTCGTGGCTGTGGAACCAGAGCTCCGGGTCGGCCTCGGCCTCTCGCGTCCACCGCCAGCGGCCGTCGTAGAGGTCGCAACCCAGGTACATCGGGAGGTCGATGACGTCGCCCCGGAGGCCGACGATGGGCGACGAGTCGTAGGAGCCCGGAAGGGCGCCGGTGTCACGGAGACGCTCGGCGAGATCGAGCAGCCCATACATCAGCCCGGCCTCGGAGTCGGCCATCAGCTCGCCTCCCCTCCCGTCGGACTCCCAGGCGAAGCCCTCGTCGCCGAGGTCGTGATGGCCCCGCGCGGTCAGCAGGGGGTCGCCCTGGAGGCCGACGCGCAGTTCGCCCGGTCGTGGTGGCAGCCCACCCGCCAGCCGCACCTGGGCCCCGAGCTGATCGGCAAGGGCGTCGGCCGCGAAGCGCACTCCCGTGGTCGGGGACGCGAGCCCGATGATGATCGACTCGACCGGCGGCGCGCCCATGACGAGGGCGATGACGAGGCTGAAGCTCATGCTGGACATGCCTGACCCGCTCTCCGCGCCATGGCGGCCTCCCCCGGGCGCTGGGAGTGCCCCTCAGTCGGTCGGCTCCGCCCCACCATCGCCAGGCGCGGCGGCCGGAGGTGGTGGCCCCATGATACGTTCCACTCGCCACTGCCCATGGACTTTGCGGAGGCCGAAGACCAACTCGGGGCCGGTCTCGGCCCTCACGCGCGCCGCGACGGACCCACCGGGCAGGTTGTACTCAAGACTGCGGACGCTGGCGCCTGGAGTTCGCAGGGGCCAGACCCCGACGGGAGGCGCCGGTCCGCCACCCAGCTTCACGCCAACGATGACACCGGACTCGATGGTCAGCAAGAGATCGGGGCGTTCGCCTAACGCCTCAGTGAGCGCGTCGGTATCGTTCGAGACCAAGGCCTCGCAGACGTTGCCTACGGTGGCCCGAGGTCCGGCCTCGGACCACCGCTCGAGAAGCACCCAGTTCGCGAGGATGGGCCAGTAGTAGAGAAGGGCGCACAGGACCGGCAGGACGACGACGATGGCGACGATCACGCGCCTCGTGGCCCCGTCCCGCTTCGGCTCGTCACCCTCAGACTCGTGGCCGCTCGGTGACGCGCCGTCCGCCTCAGACACGTCCGCTTTGCGGCTCATCACTGCCCCGACTTCAGCACGCCCATCTTGCCCTGCTTCATCATCTCTGCCTGCTTCATCCCGATCGCCTTGCCCGCCTCGACCGCCGTCTGTTGCGCCTCCTCCTCGCTGCGCTCCTTCGAACAGCCGAACATAGCGAGTGCCGAGACGACAAGCCCGGCGAGCATCCACGCACACCATTGCCTGCCACTCATCCGCGACATACAGGACACTCCAATCCCTGGTTCTCCAGGAGGCTGGACCACTAGTCGGCGTTCAAGATCCCGTTGCAGGAGATGATCGGGGCCGTGCCCGTGCAGTCGACCCTGATCATCTCGGCCTTGTACCACTTGGCATGCCCATCGGCGAAGTTCAGGTTGGAGCCCCCATTGTGGCGGCTGTACTTCAGGGCCGCTTTGAGATCAACGATAGCCGGCCAGCATCCGCATGACACTCCGTCAAAGGGCTGCGACCCCGACCAGTTGGCGAAGGCGACGAAGGTGTTGATCGACCCGAAGCTGCCGGTGCTGCCGGAGGGTACCAGGCGGGAAGACCAGCTATCGGCGCAGAGCATGATCTTCGCGGGCGCCTTCAGGGCGGCGAGTTGCCAGATGCCCGCTCGCCACGCGTCCCCCCACCAGGCCGCAACGAAGGGCGCCTCGGAGATGGCCGTGCTGTACCCGTACGTGCAGTTGAAGTTGGTGCCGCCCCCGAGGCCCGGGTAGCAGTTGGCCTTCCAGGACCAGGTGTTAGAGGCGCTGGGACACCAGAGTATCTGCCGGTTCTTCATGTACGGTTCGATGGACTCATACCAGTCCTTGCCGCAGTACTGCCCGTTCCGGCCGGCCGAACAGGGCGTCTCGTGGGTGGGCAGTCCCTCGTCGTAGTCCTGGGCGTAGGAGAGCATGGCCGTGGCGAGCTGACGTACGTTCGACAGGCAAGAGGTCTGACGAGCCTTCTCGCGAGCCTTGGCGAACACGGGAAAGAGGATGGCCGCCAGGATCGCGATGATGGCGATGACAACGAGGAGCTCGATGAGGGTGAAACCTTGCCGCCGCATGATGCACTCACCTTCCCAATCCCTCGATACGCAATCTCAACGCTGGAATGACAGATAGAACACTCAGGGAGTATAATTGTTTCACTGAAACCATTCAATCATTCGTGGTCAAGACGGTAGCACCTCTCTGATGTGCTGAATCCGCGGGATTCGGTATCCGGAAGGCGATGAAGGGTGTGGCCCAATCCATGGCCCGGACAAGACAGCCAAGAGGGAGAGCGCGGGCGCGGATTGTCGATGTCGCCGAACGTGCGGGGGTGTCGCCCACCACCGTCTCCTATGTGCTGAACAACCGTCCGCATGTGACGATACCTGAGGAGACCCGCGCCCGCGTTTGGGAGGCCGCGCGGGAGTTGGGCTACTCGGCCAACCCGCTGGCGCGGGCGATGCGGACCGGCCGAACCCACATGGTGGGCATCGCCATCTCCGCCCTCCGCCAGCCCTTCTCGGTCATGCTGGTCCAGAGCCTGCAGGAGTGTGCCGCCAACGATGGCTGGGCGGCCCTGATCATGGACCGAGGCTACGGTCCGAGCGCGATGGATGTACAGAGCGAGGCCTTCCGTCTGTGGCCGGTCGACGGCATCATAGCCCAGGCATCGGATGACTGGGTGAGGGCTTTCCTCGCCGCCAACGGAAGCGATCCGCTACCTTTCGTGCACGTCGACGAGGGGCGCCCCGTCGATGGCACCGACCACGTCCGCTTTGATCTGCGCGCGGGGGCCGTTGAGGCTGTCGAGCACCTCATGCAGCAGGGGTGCAGGGATGTGGCGTTTTTGGCGCCACGCCACCAGACGGGGCCGGGCGAGGCCCGCTATGACGCCTATGTCGAGGTCATGGGGAATGCGGGCCTAGAGCCCCAGATACTGCTGTGCGAACGGAACAACCGTGTGTCGGCGCGCGAGACTACGGTCAAAGCGGCGCGGGGGGACCGTTGCCCCGGTGGGCTCTTCTGCTACAACGACGACCTGGCGCTGGGGGCCTGCCGTGGGCTCCGGGAAGCGGGCCGCCATATCCCATCCGATACGGCGGTGGTCGGCGTCGACGATCTTCCCGAGTCCGCCTTCGCCTGGCCCAGCCTGAGCACGGTGCAGATCCCCGTGCCGGAGATCGCCAGAACGGCATGGGGATTCCTGCACGATCGGCTTGCGACTCCCGACGGCCCCCCTCGACGAGCCTTCTTCAGGAGCAAGCTCGTTGTGCGCGAGTCGTCGGGCAGCCGGAACGCGATGGGTTGAGACGGCCCTGGCGATGGGCCTGAAAGGAGCAGGCATGGGACTAGGAAGCCCCTGCACGCGGCGCGACTTCGTCGAGCGAGCTCTGCTGGCGACGGCGGCGGTCGCGGGCGTTCGAGCGCGCGCCCAGACCACGCCCTTCCGAGCCGCCGCGACGCCCGTCATCGACATCACCGATCTGTACCATCCCGCTCAGGACCCAGGCGACAACTTCGACCTGGTCGCCGCCTATGGCCTGCCCGAGGTGGACCTCAGGGCCGTCATCCTGGACGTGACCGAGCGGCACCGGCACGACGTTCCGCGCGACGCGGGCTACATCCCCGTGATGCAGCTCAATGCCCTGTTCGACCGCCGCGTCCCCTGCGCAGCGGCCTCGTCTCGGCCGCTGCGCGCCCTCGATGACGCCGCGGAGGACGGCCCGGGCATACAGCAGTGGGGGGTTGAACTGCTCCTCGATACCCTTCGACTCGCCGAGGCGCCGGTGGACATCGTGTCCTTCGGCTCGGCTCGCCCACTGGCCATCGCGCTCAACCGCGAGCCGGAGCTGCTTCTGGCCAAGACCCGCCTCGTGCATCTCTGCGCGGGGAGCTGCGATACGGGACCGCTGGAGTGGGAGTGGTCGGACCTGGAGTGGAACGTGGACCTCGATCCCCTCGCGTTCATCAGGATCCTCCGGTCCGATCTCCCCATCGCGCTGTACCCCTGCGCGACCGCCCAAGGCCCCTTCTCCTATGGCGCCCACAACTGCTACTACCGATTGGAGGACCTCCGGTTCATCAGGGACCTGCCGCGGGGTCTGCGCCAGTACCTGCTCTATGCCCTCAGCGCCTCCGGCCGGGTCGACTTCCTTCGCGTTCTGGAGGAGGAGCCAGAAGCGGATGTCCTCGATGCCGTCTGCGCGCGCGGCCACCACGTCTGGGAGACCGCCGTATGGGCTCAGGTGGCGAACCGGCGGATCGCCCAATCGCCCGGCGGCCCCTGGCGGCTTACGCCCGCGTCGGAGGTTGGAGACGACCACCACCTGCTTCCGAACGAGCTGCTGCCCTGCGAATGGGAGATCGATGATCGGGCCTGGCTCCGCTGGCAGCCGGTAGCGGGGGAGACGCGGCGATGGATGTACGATCGGGGCGACCCCATGGCGAACGAGGCCGCCCTAAGAGAGGCCCTTCCCGCGCTGTACCGCTCGTTCGGGGAGGCGCTCGACTCGCCCTGACAAGCCGCCCCTCTCACGGCCGCGTCAGGATGCCTCGCTCCTCCTCCTCCGCCCGTTCCAGGTTCAGCGCCAGGAGCCGCTCCAGCAGATCCTCGTCGCCGATGTCCTCGGGCCAGCCGTAGGCGGCGAGGACGGCGCGGTCCAGGTCCTTGTGGAGGTTGTCCAGCCACGTCGGCCGCTTGTTGTAGAGGGCCGTCATCGTGAGCTTCGGGTCATTGTCCAGGGCGGCCTGACGCGTCTCGTGGAGGGCCTTCGCGGCCTCGGCGATGGCGGCGCGCTGCTCCTCCGTCGGCCTCGGGAAGGGGAATGTCTCGAAGCAGGTCGTCGGGGTGTACCGGGGCCGGTCCTCCAGCGAGGAACAGATGCCCAGCGCCCACTTCTCGTGGAGCCGGCTGTGCACGACGCCGAGGAAGTAGTCGTCCTCGCGCGGGAACACGATGAGGGCGTGGTCGGACAGCACCTCCGACGGCACCCACGCGAACAACCGATGCTTCGCGATAACCACAGTCGCCACGTACCTCGACAGGCCCGCCAGCGCCGCACGCATCTCCGGCCTCGGTCTAGTGTGGAGCCACCACGATGCGCGGTACTGTGCCCTCTGCGTGGCCTCACGTGCCGGCTTCACGTGGCTCCGCACGTACTCGAAGGGAGCCTCATAGAGCGCCGCGTCCCGCTCCGACATCGTGCACCCGAAGTCGATGATCCACATGTCACGCGATCGGCGCGTGACATCCAGGCCGTTCCACCAGGGCTTCACCACGTCCGAGTTCGGCCTCCCGTGCGGGTTCGGCGCGGCAAGCATCTGCTCCGCCACGTCGCGCCCGATGTCGAAAGCTCCACCCTTGGTGTCTGCCATGAACGCCACGCCAGCGTTCGCCTCCAGGCGCCGCGCCCGCGTGAGGTCCGCCGTCGACGTGAGGTCCGCGTTGATCCGCCCGACGGGCTCCCCGTCAAGCATGCGGCTCGTCTCGCTCCCATCATCGAAACCCACAATGGAGATCCGCACCGCCGCCCCGTCCAGGATCCACTCGCGGTCAGACCAAGCCATGAAGATCCCGCCGGATTCCTGGATGCGGCCCAGCACCGCGCGGTTCGCGCCCTGCCGGATCGAGTTCGTCGCGAGCAGCCCCGCGCGCCGCGCCCGGCCCGCCTCTATCTCCGACCTCGCCCGCTCGAACCAGTAGCAGCAGAGATCAGCCCCGTTGGGCAGTCGCCCCTTGTAGACCCCGAAGACCCGCTCTACGTACTCGTCACCGAGTTCACCTCGTAGCTTCTTGTCACCCAGGAAGGGCGGGTTCCCCACGATGGCGTCCACCTCGGGCCAGGCCGGCTCGGTGGGGTTGCCCTCCTCGTCGAAGGCGAGGATCGCGTCCCGCTGCTGGATGTTGTCATGCTTCTTCAGCAGCGGTCGGTCGGAGCCGAGGAAGCCGTGCCGCTGGCACCATTGCAGGTATCCGATCCACACCGTGAGCTGGGCCAACTCCACGGCGTACGGGTCGATCTCCAGCCCGTAGAGCTGCCCCGGATCCACAGCGGGGAAGGGCGCCTCGGCGCTCCAGGCCGCCGTGGCCTGGATCACCTCCAGTTCCAGGTCCTTCAGCGCGTTGAGCGCCACGTAGAGGAAGTTGCCGCTGCCGCAGGCCGCGTCCAGCACCCGCACCCCCGCGAGACGCTCCATGAACCCGCGCACCCGGGCAGAGATCTCGTCTCGGTGGTTCTGCCGCTTCCGCGTCGTGTCCGCCGCTTCGGCCTTCTCCGCCAGCTCTTCGCACCCAGCCCGCACCGACTCCCACTCCCGCCGCAGCGGCGCCATCAGCACCGGCTCGATGACGAGCAGGATGTCCTCCTTCGACGTGTAGTGCGCCCCCAGTTGGGCCCGCCGAGCGGGGTCCAGCCCACGCTCGAAGAGGGTCCCGAAGACCGCCGGCTCCACCTGCCCCCAGTCGTCCGCGGCGATCCGCGCCAGAGCGGCGATCTCCTCCGACTCCAGCCTCACCGTCGCGCTGTCATCGAACAGCCCGCCGTTGAAGTGATCGATCCTGTCGACATGCAGGCGGCCGCCCGTGGCCATCGCCTCGAACAACTGGCGCAGGATGTCGTCCAGGCCGTCGGGGTCATCCACCATCCCCGCGAGGACCTCCGTCAGGAGCCCGCGCCGGAGGAGGCCGATGTCCTCGGCGAAGAGGGCAAAGACGACCTTCATCAGGAAGTGGGCCGCCTCGTGCGGCTCAACCCCCCGCTCCCGCATCGCCTGGGCCACGTCGCCCACTTGCGACGCGACCGCCTGGGTCACCTGGTCCGGCGTCCGCCCGGGCCGCAGCGCCATCGGGTCGTGGAACACCCTCCGCAGGATCTCCAGCTTGTCGGGGTCCGTGAGGTCCGCCGTCGTGACCTCGTAGATGGTGTTCGCGGTGTTCGTGAAGTCGGTGTGGACGCGGATCAGGTCCGTGTCGCACACCACGAGCAGTGGGGGGTTCTCCAGGTCCCGCCGGTAGAGCAGAAGCTGATGCAGCGCCTTGTCCAGGTCCGCGTGGGGGCCCTTGTACTCCCAGCCGAAGTGGTCGCGTTTCCACACGTCGGCGAAGCCGCCGCCACCCCACTGCTTCGCGACGGCCTTCTCGAAGCAGAAGCTCGCGCCCGTCGGGTCGACCTCCGCCGGAGTCGGGTGGCCGACCAGGGCGCACAGGTCGAGGAAGTGCTGCTGATAGGAGGCCCGCTCCGTGAGGGTGTGGCCTTGCCACTTGCGCTGAAACTCGTGTGGGGTCACCGCTTCACCACCTGGCGCTCAGGTTCGGCCCCGCACACGGGCCGTCCTGCTCGCTTGCCTCGCTGGGGTGGCTCATCCGAGGGGGGAGGCCGGTCCTGGGTCGCTCGGCGGGCGCGTGAACACCGAGATGGTGGCCGACCCGGGACCGACCGAGGGATCTGATTCAGTTGCCCGGTGGATTCCCCTTCATGTGCCAGTCGGCATGAGGGCGTGGACGCCGGGACGGTTCTCAAGCATTTCGCCGGTAAAGCGCCGCGGGCGGAGGAGTTCGACACCGTCCGGCCCAATCCACCCTCCGAAGCGTAGAAGCGCCCCCGAGCGGGGCGAAGCCCAAGGAGGATGCTCGAGATGGCCGCAAAGAAAAAGATCCGGGCCGGCGTGATCGGCCTGGGTGTCGGGCAGTTCCACGTGCAAGGTTACACCATGCATCCGGACGCGGAGGTCACGGCCGTCTGTGACCTCAAGAAGGACCTGGCGGATCGGACCGCCGCCCAGTACGGGATCCCCAACGTCTACCTCGACTACAAGGAGATGCTCCGCAGCGGCACCATCGACGCGGTGAGCGTGTGCGTGCCGAACGATCTCCACCGCGTCATGGCCATCGATAGCCTGCAGGCCGGCCTGAACGTGCTCTGCGAGAAGCCGATGACCACCTCGGCGCGCGAGGGCAAGAGGATGTTCGACGCGGCCCAGGCGTCGGACAAGGTCTTCATGATGCAGTTCAACAACCGCTACCGGCCGGACAGCCAGTTCCTGAAGCAGGCGATCGCGGAGGGCGAGCTTGGGGACATCTACTTCGCTCGCTGCGGCTGGATTCGTCGGAACGGCATCCCCGGCTGGGGGAGCTGGTTCACCGACGTGGAGCGCGCGGGCGGCGGCCCCCTCATCGACCTCGCGGTGCACATGCTCGACCTGACGATCTACCTCATGGGCAACCCCGAGCCGGTGACGTGTCTGGCATCGACCTACTCGGCCTTCGGACACAAGATGGAGGGCCTCGGCCCGTGGGGGACGCCCGACCTGAAGGGCAAGTTCACCGTCGAGGACATGGCCGTGGGCATGATCAAGTTCGATGGCGGACAGACCATCTGGGTTGAGGCGTCGTGGGCCTCGCGCATCAAGGAGGAGTACGTCTTCTCGACCCTCTGCGGCACCAAGGCCGGCGCGAACCTGGAGACCTCCTTCGGACCGGGCGGCGGCGACCGGCTCGAGATGTTCACCCAGGAGCGCGGCGTGCCCGTCGACCGGCACGTCCTCGTGGAGCCGGATCCCGCGATGGGCCGCACCAACGCGGTGCAGCACTTCTGCGACTGCATCGTGACAGGCAAGAAACCCGTCTCGCCCGCCGAGGACGGCTACCGGCTCATGCGGGTGTTGGACGCGATGTACAAGTCGGCTAAGACCGGCAAGGCAGTCAACATCGCCTAGCTTCTGAGGCCCAAGGCTCGGTGGTTCTCCCTCGCGCCGACGCGCGAGGGAGAACCGGTACCATCGGGCTGCGGCGCACCCGGGAGAGACGAGCGCTGCCCAGAGTGACTACTCGGCGGCGCGCCGCTCGGCTGACACCGCCTCGGCGACATCATCGAGCCCCCGGCCCTGGACTGCGCGCATACCGTGGGCCACTCTCGGCCCCCATGGCCAGTCGCCCATCGTCCACGGCTCGGTCACCTCTGCCCGCACCTGCTCGAGCAGCTCGGCGGGCACGGTATCACCGATGGCCTCGGCGATGGCGAGGTGGCGGTCGGCGGCGGCCGCTTCGCCCCTAGCCAGGAGCTTCTCGGCCAGCTTCACATGATGGCCGCCCGGCCACGGCCCCAGCGCGAGCCCCCGGTCGATGGACGCCATGGCATCCTCGACCCGGCCCTGGTCGAGGTAGACCAAGCCCAGGCCGTAATGGGGCGACGCCCACGAGGGCCACAGCTCGATCGCTTCCTCGAAGCTCCCGGCGGCCTCATCCAGCTCCCCCTGGGCATAGTAGCTCAGGCCCAGGCCCACAAGCGGCTCGGCCCAACTCGGGGCCGAGTCCGCGGCATCCAGCAGCGCCACGATCGCCTCGGGGTACCGGCCCGCGCTGTAGTGAACGAGCCCTCGGGCATGGTAGGGATCGGGCAGCGCCGGAGCTATCCGGATGGCCTCGTCCAGGCTCGCCATGGCCTCATCGGCCATGCCCTGGCTCAGATATGCCATGCCCAGACGGAAGCAGGCCCAGGGCAGCTCCTGGCCCGACGCGAGGGCCTGATCGAGGGAGCCGATGGCCTCCTCGTACGCGCCGATCGCGTACTGCGCGGAGCCCAGGCGCATGGCGCGCCAGGGGTCCTCGGGAGTCGCCTTCCGCAGCGCGACCAGGCGCGAGACGACGTGATCACGGTCAGGCGCGAAGCTCCCGGCAATCTCCTTCAGCCCCGTCCGAATGGTGACCACGATCGCGTCCTCGGGGCTGACAACGACGGGCGCGTGGAAGCGGTAGACGGGCTCCTCTCCGTCGGCGCCAAAGGGAACGTACCCCTCGACGCGGTAGGCCTGCACGCTCGCGCCGTTCACCTCGATCTCGTCCACCAAGTCGGCGCTGGCGACGAGCCCGGAGACGACCAGGGCTCGAGGCTCAGCCAGCGCGGCGTAGTTCCCCTGGTCATCGGATTGCGGATAGGTCAGCTCGATAGGTAGCTCGGCGGCCGAGACGACCTCCACGGAGTCCCCGCCCGCGGCGCGTATGTCCGCGGCCGAGAGCCCACCCCGTCCACGCTGGCTGCATCCCGCCACGATAGCGCAACTCAATGCGACGACAACGGAAATGAGGCGCACCCGATACCTTTGCTGCATAGCCGGCCTCCCTTGTACGTGACGCTATACCCGCCCCAGTCAACCATAGCTTCCCCTGAAGCGACGGACCTCAAACCTAGCCAAGCAGAGCGCGCCCCACTTTGCGCGCCGCCCGTCGGCGTATCTCCTCGGCCAGATCGGCGTGCGAGGGATCGGCCAACTCGGGGTCGGCCTTGACAACACTCTCCGCGTCCTCGCGGGCCAGTTCGAGGAGGGCCACATCGGCGAGGGGATCGGCGATGCGCAGGTCGGGGAGGCCGCTCTGGCGCACGCCGAAGAACTCGCCCGGCCCTCGGATGCGCAGGTCCTCCATGGCGATCTTGAACCCGTCGTTCGTCTGGCAGAGGACGCTGAGCCGCTCCCGAGCCTCCGCCGTGCGCTTCCCGCACACCAGGGCGCAGAAGGAGCGCTCGGAGCCCCGCCCCACCCTCCCCCGAAGCTGGTGGAGCTGGGCGAGGCCGAAGCGCTCCGCGTTCTCGATGACCATCGCCGTGGCGTTGGGAACGTCGACCCCCACCTCCACGACGGTGGTGGAGACGAGCACTTGGCGCTTGCCCCTGACGAAGGCGCCCATCACCTCATCCCGTTGGTCGGGCGGCACGCGGCCGTGGAGGAGGCCCAGGGAGTAGCCGGCAAGGTCCTCGGCGGCGAGGCGGCGAGCCAGCTCCTCCGCGGCCTGGCAGTCCAGGGCCTCGGACTTCTCGATGAGCGGCGCGATGACGTACGCCTGCCGACCCTTGTTCAGCTCGCGCCGCACCATGTCGTACGCGGCTTTGGGCCCAGCCAGCTTCGTCACGATGGGCTGGCGTCCCGGGGGCAGCTCATCGAGGACGGAGACCTCGAGGTGGCCGTAGACCGTGAGCGCCAGGGTGCGGGGTATGGGCGTCGCGGTGACGACCAGGAAGTGGGGACTGTCCCCCTTCTGGAAGAGCCGGGAGCGGTGGGTCACGCCGAACCGATGCTGCTCATCCACGACGCCCAGGGCCAGGGAGCGGAACTCGACGCCCTCCTGCACCAGGGCGTGGGTGCCGACGGCGACGGAAGCCTCCCCGGAGCCGATACGCGCCCGCGCCTCCTTCTTGCGCCCCGCGGGAAGCCCACCGATGAGCAGCTCGATGGTGACGCCCAGGGGCAGCAGCACCTGACTCAGGCTCGCGAAGTGCTGCTGGGCGAGGATCTCGGTGGGGACCATCACGGCGGCCTGCATCCCCGCCCTCGCCACGGCGAGGAGGGCAGCCATGATGGCGACGGTCTTGCCGGAGCCGACATCCCCGTGGAGCAGCCGGCTCATCGGGGATGGGGTCGCCATGTCCCGCAGGATCTGCTTGATGACCCGCCGCTGCGCGCCGGTCAGAGGGAAGGGCAGGCATCCCTCCAACTCCTCGAGGACGCTCACCCGAGGACGCACGATGGGGGCGACGCCGGAGGTCATCTCGCGCTTGCGCCGGCTGACCTCAACCTGGAGGGCGAGCAGCTCGGCGTAGGCGAGGGAGACCCGGGCCTCCTCGTGTTCCTCCTCCGACGCCGGAAAGTGGATGGACCGCAGAGCGAGGTCGTGGGAGAGGAGCCCGCGCTTGCGCCGCACCGGCTCGGGCACGGGGTCGAAGTCCCCGTGGGCGTACCCCTCCACGGCGGCGGAGACGATGCGCCGCGCTGTCGGTTGCACCAAGCCCTCGGTGAGGGGGTACACGGGGACGATGCGGCCGACCTGGAGTGGGTCGGGCTCCGATCCGATGATCTCGTATTCATCGACGTTCATCCGCACATCGCGCCCGAAACGCTCGACCTTGCCCGAAGCGTAGATGCGCACGCCGCGCTGGAGCTTGTCGGCCAGCCACGGCTGGTTGAACCAGGTCAGAACGAGGCTGCCGGTCGAGTCATACGCCGGCGCGGTGACGATCGTCACTCGCCTCGCCTTGCGAGCAGAGGGCGGCGCGCCGACGATGACGAGGATGCCATCGACGCCCTCGTTGGCCAGGCTGGCGACGGGCGTCGGGTTCCTTCGGTCCTGGTGCTTCCGGGGGAAGAGGGTCAGGAGGTCGTAGACCGTGTTCACCTCGAGCTTGGCGAAGGCTTGGGCTATCCGGCCTCGAACGCCGGGAAGAGCTTGGAGGGGCGCGTCGAGAGCGGCGCGGAGATCGGCCCGGGCTCGGGAGGCAAGCCCTTCGTCGCGCAGTCGGGCCACTTGGCGCCAGTCCGCCTGCCGCTCCTCGGCGGCCCCGAAGAGCCTCCGGAGGGCAGCCTCGATGGCGTCGAGCATGCCCGCGCGCTCGGTCGGGCTCGCCGGCGAGTAGGCGGCGCAGGCCGCTTCGAGGGCGAGGAGGTCGGGCTCGGCCGCGGGGTCGGGAGCCGTCTCGCGGGCCTGCTGTAGCCAGCGCTCGGCATAGCGTGAGAGTCCGCCCTGAGCGATGGCGTCGCGAAAGCCGTCGCGACGCTCCCACGCCAGGGGCTTGCCCAGGGACTCGAGCGCCTGGAGGTAGCGCTCGTGCCGCTTGGGCGCGGACCGGTCAGCCATGGGTGGGGATCCCCAGGCCATCGGCGTACGCAACGAAGCCGGTGACGGAGGCCAGGGCGTTCACGTAGGCGCTCGCGAGCCATAGGGTGAGCAGCGCCAGCCCCGCCGTGACGTGGCCCGCGGTCGAGGTGTAGGGCGAGCCAGACGCGAGCCCGCCAATGGCGGCCGGGATGTGGAAGGCGAGGCCCACCGCGACCAGACCCGCGGTCGCGAGGGCCCACGCCCCCGCGATCCCGAGGAAGGTGGGCCAGTGCCGCCTCACCATGGCTTGGGAGTGGCCGAGGGGCCGAAGCCACGCCGCTCCACCGAGGGCTGCCGCCATGGGCCACGCGGAGGTCAGCCAGATGAAGGCGACGAGGGCCAGCCCCCACACCGTGAAGAGAGGCAAGGACAGGGTCGCGGGCAGGGCCAGGGGACTGGCGGATTCGACGGTTGCTCGCCCCGCCGCGCTCATGCCGAGCCACGGCAGCGCGGTGAGCAGGAAGAGGCAGAGGAGCATGGCGGCGGTCACCATCATGTAGCGGCCGACGCGCGACAGGCCATCGCCGAGGCCAGCCGCAAGCCCGCCCGGCGCGCCCGTGATCGCCGCGCGCACCGCCTCGGACCACCACGCGACGCAGATCCCCAGGCCCACGGCCGTGCACAGCCAGCTGAAGATCCCGAACAGCGCGAACACGATGGAGATCCGGGGCGCCACGCCGGCAACGAGGGAACTGTAGCCGGGGCAAGCGATCAGCGGCAGGGCAAGGAGGCCCGCGAATAGGGGCAGCAGCGCCGACAGCACGAGAAGCCCGGGCCGAGCAGCGAGGGCTCGCTGGGCGCGTCTCACTTGGGAGTCCAGACCTATGCTCATGATATGGTCTCCTTCGGCTCCCACTGCCACCATTCCTCGGCCCGCGCCAAGGGACGGCCTCGCTGGGCCCGAATACCCAGACACCGAACGGGGAGAGGATGTTCCCTCCGTATGATCGCGCGCATCACAGGACGGGTCGTCGGCCTCGGCGAGGACCATGTGCTCATCGAGGCTGGCGCTCTCACCTACCAGGTTCTGGTTCCGCCGGTTGCCTTGCGCGCCATCGTCGATGGCGATGAGATCACACTCGAGACGGCCCACTTCTACCAGATGGACCAGACGCGCGCGACTCCCATGTTGCTGGGGTTCGCCACGGCGCTGCAACGGGAGTTCTGGGAGGCGCTGGCTGGCGTGCTCGGTCCCACGGTGGCCCGGAAGGCCTTCTCCGCGCCCATGGAGAGCATCGCGGACTGGATCGAGTCGGGCGACGCCGCGGCCCTCAAGTCGCTGCCGGGCGTGGGGCAGGCCAAGGCGCGTGAGACCATCGCGAAGCTGCAGGGCAAGCTGTCCCGCTTCTCCGCGGGGTCAGTGCCCGCAGGACGGACCGCGCCGGTGAGCGCTGGCGCGGCCGTGGCGGGCACGGGACCCTCGGCCGAGGCCATCGCGGCCCTCGTGGAGTTGGGGTACAACGCCGCCGAGGCTGCCGAACTCGTGAGCCGGGTCATTCGGGCTCGGCCCGAGCTGGACTCGTCGGCCGCCATCGTCGAGGAGGTCTTCCGCAGGAGATGACGGCACTCGCGAACAGCCCGGCCCGCGGGCGCGGGGTAGCGGGGTCACGGGGGCCTCGATGCGCGTTCTAGGCATCGACCCCGGCCTCGTCTGCACGGGTTACGGCTGCGTGGAGCGTCAGGGCCGGGACCAGCGCATTGTGGAGGCGGGGACGATCCGACCGGACCAGGACAGCAACCTGGAGTCCCGGCTCCAGTCACTGCACTCGGGCATCTCAGAGGTGCTGACGGAACTCAAGCCCGAGGCGGCGGTGGTCGAGGAGATCTACTCCAAGTACGAGCACCCCCGCACCGCCATCCTCATGGGACATGCGCGCGGGGTGTTGCTGCTTGCCGCCTCCCAGCATGGAGTGCCCGTGGTCAGCTATGCGGCCAGCCGCGTCAAGAAGGCCCTCACGGGCAGCGGTAGCGCGAGCAAGGGCCAGGTGCAGCACATGATCGCGAGCCTCCTCGGCCTGCCCGAGCCCCCGAGCCCGGCCGACGTGAGCGACGCCCTCGCCCTCGCCGTCTGCCATCTCAGCCTGTCGTCGCCCGGGCTTCCTTACGCGTGACCCCCAGGCCCGGTCCGTCGGGCATGAGGATCGCTCCCCCCTCGTAGCGGAGCCCCTCGAAGGGGTCGTCGTCGACCCGGAGCAGGAGGGGGCCATCCAGATCCGCCCAGCGCGCCAGGGGGAGCAGTTGCGCCGCAGCGGCGGTGCCGAGGGCCCCCTCGACCATGCAGCCCAGCATCACGTCGAGGCCGAGGGTGCGGGCACAGAGCGCCATACGGAGGGCCTCGCGAATACCCCCGGTCTTGGCGAGCTTGATGTTCACCCCGTCCACGCAACCCGCCAGCTTGGGTAGACCCGCCGCGCTCTCACAAGACTCGTCAGCGACGATGGGCACCTGCGTGGCCTCGCGGATCCGCTTCAGATCCTCGGGTCGGCCGGGCGGGACGGGCTGCTCGACCAGCTCCACGCCCATCTCGCCGAGGACACGGCACTTCTCGATGGCCTCGCTCACCGTCCACGCGGCATTGGCATCGACACGGAGAAGGGCGTCTGTCAGCGCGCGTACTGTCTCCATCAAGCCGAGGTCATCCTCGCCGCCGAGCTTGATCTTGAGGATGGGCCACTCCTCTGCCGCCTCGACTGCCTCTCGGACGGAGCCGCGGCCGCCCAAGGAGATGGTGAAGCTGGTGGTCAGCCGCCCGCCCGTGGGGAGGCCCAGCAGGGAGGCTACGGGGACCGCCAGCCGCTTGCCGAGCCAGTCGTGGAGGGCGCCATCCACGGCGGCGCGGGCGCCGGGCTGGTCCGGGAAACCCGCCAAGAGGCGATCGTGGACCTCCTCGGTGGCGAAGGGGTCATCGCCGATGCAAGCCGCCATACGTTGAGCCGCCCGGACCGCCGACACCTGCTCCTGGCCATAGTAGTAGCGGTTCGGAGCGCCCTCCCCCCACCCCACGACTCCATCACCCTCGATGCGGACGAGAACGTTCGCGGCCGTGGAGCGGCTGCCCCGGGAGATGGCGAAGGTCCGCACGAAGGCCATGGTGAGTGGCTCAGAGGTGAGGGATAGGCGCATCGATGACTCCTCCATGGTAGACCCTATTGCCCTCCGCCGCGGTCGAAGGAAGGCTGCTCATTGTCGAGAACTCACGGGGCATGTCAAACCACACATTCCTCTATCAAGATACTGGCGCTATTGGATCGGATCTTCTTTGGGACCTACGCCGGGAGTTCGAGTCCGACCCGCGATGGCGGCAATCGATGAACGCCGTGTGCCACGCCCCGGTGAGCAAGGTGGCGCGCAGCGCGCGAGTGTTCGCCGCGACGGACTTCACCTTCAGCCATCACCTGGAGGAGAATAAGGCGACCAGCCAGGGCGCGAGCGGGCGCTGCTGGCTCTTCGCGGCTCTCAATACGCTCCGGGTTGTGGCCATCGAGCGGATGGAGCTCGAAGACGACTTCGAGTTCAGCCAGAACCATCTGATGTTCTGGGACAAGATGGAGAAGGCGAACTACTTCCTGGAGAGCATCCTCCTGACCCTCGATGAGCCGACCGACGGCCGTCTCATCGCCCACCTGCTCTCCGCCCCAGTTCAGGACGGTGGCCAATGGCACATGTTCGTGAATCTGGTGCGGAAGTACGGCGTGGTGCCCAAGACGGCGATGCCCGAGACGGACAGCAGCGGCCGCACCGGGGAGCTCAACTATCAGCTCACCTACCTGCTCCGGGAGGCCGCGTGCCGGATGCGTCACGCGCACCACTCCGGCGCGACCGAGGCGGAAGTCCGGGCCATGAAGGCGCCGGCGCTCATCGAGGCCTACCGGATGCTGGCTATACATCTCGGCGTGCCGCCGCGCGACTTCTTCTGGCAGTGGCGCGATAGGGACAACAAGCACCACCGCGAAGGCACAATGACGCCGCTGCGGTTCTACGAGAAGTTCGTGGGCGCGGACCTCGGGGACATGGCGTGCCTGATCCACTGCCCGCAGGAATCCAAGTCATTCGAGACGCTCTACACCATCCGGTTCCTCGGCAACGTCGTCGGCGGCGAGCCCATCAAGTACCTCAACGTGGAGGTCGACGTGATGAAGACGGCGGCCGCCAACCAGATCAAGGCTGGCGAGCCCGTCTGGTTCGGCTGCGATGTCGGCAAGTGTCTCGACCGCGACTCGGGCCTGATGGACGTGGACCTCTTCGAGTACGACCTCGTCTATGGGCGGGCTCCGTCGATGACGAAGGCCGAGCGCCTGGACTACGGCCATGCCCAGATGACCCATGCCATGGTCTTTACAGGCGTGGACCTGGATGCCTCGGACAAGCCGCTCAAGTGGCGCGTGGAGAACTCCTGGGGCGACAAGGCCGGCGATGGTGGCTTCATGCAGATGACCGATCGCTGGTTCGATGAGCACAACTACGAGGTGGTCGTGCGGAAGCGCTATGTGCCCGAAGCGTTGCTGCCGGTGCTCAACACCGAGCCGATCGCCCTGGATCCGTGGGATCCCATGGGAGCCCTCGCCTGCTGAGGCGCGCGACCAGAAGCCGTAGCCAGAGAGTGAGAGAGCCGCGCCCACGGGCGCGGCTCTCCTCGTTTCCGCTTTAGGGATGGAGCTACTGGCCGAGCTCCGCCAGGAGCTGGTCGATCACGGCCTGCTGATTGGTGATCTGAGCCCTGAGAGCCGCGAGCAACTGGCCCAGGGCCGCCTCGTCTACCGTGCCGTCGGGATTGCGGGGCAGACCGCCGTCGGCGCCGGGGACCGGGGCCTCGCCGACCGGCGCCGTGGGCGCGACAGCCGCGCCGCCCGCGGGCTGGGGCGAGCCCCAGACCTCGATCTCGCTCATCTCCATGGTCTTGTGCCCATGGTTCGAGAGCACCCGGATCATCACATAGCGCGCCTCGACAGGCGTCAGGGGGATGTTCTGCGTCTCGGCGCTCTTGGCGAGGGTGGCGGTCTGCACGGCCTGGAAGTCGCCGGGCTGGGTGCCCGTCGACGAAACCAGGATCTGCACATCCTGCGGCCAGCGGGCGCCGAAAATGTACTCCTGCCCCGTGTTCGAGGTGACGCTCACCCCGGTGACCTCATGGACCGCGCTGTTCGCGAAGCTGACGACGATGTCGTAGGGGAAGGTGAGGCCATTGCCGCTTACCCAGCAGTCGCCTGAGCTCCCGTCGTAGACGCCATCGTTGAGGTGCTCGGGGCCGAACTTGCTCTCCAGGGAGTTCGGAACGGTGATGACGCCACCCGCTGCCGCGGCCGCAAGGTTCACACTGCCAGCAGCCGGGGTCGTGGCGTCCTCAGCGGGAGGCGGGGGAACTTCCTCGACAGGCGGCGGGGGAACCTCTTCTACGGGCGGAGGGAGGGCTTCCTCTACGGGCGGAGGAGGAACCTCCTCGACCGGTGGAGGCGGCACCTCCTCAACAGGCGGCGGGGGAACCTCTTCTACCGGCGGAGGGGGGACTTCCTCTACGGGTGGAGGAGGGACCTCCTCGACCGGCGGAGGCGGCACTTCCTCCACCGGTGGCGGGGGAACCTCCTCAACGGGCGGCGGGGGAACTTCCTCGACAGGCGGGACCGTTACCGGCCCTTCCTCTCCCGGTGGAACGGTGACTGGCCCCTCCTCCGCGCGCGGGGGAGTCACGGGGTCCTCCTCGACAGGGGGCTCCTCAACGGGGACCGCAGGGTCATCGGTGGGAGCCGCGGCCGCGGTGCCCGCGGAGACCTCACTGATCTCAACGACGTTGCCGCCGCCCTGTACGGATAGGATCTCGATGCGGACCTGGGCGGCGGCCGTGGGAGCGAACTCGATGGTCTTGGCCTCCCGGCCCGGATCCAAGGTCTGGCGAGCCACCTCGACCGGCTCAGCGCCCGGAGTGGAGATGACCTGGATCACCACATCCTTCGGCCAGAAGGGTCCCGCTAGATCCGGGTAACCCGTGTAAGGGTCGATGGTCACGGAGTTGATGGTGGCAGGAGCCCCGGCCGGAGTGAAGACGATCCACTGGGGCAGGGTCCCATTCGCCGCTGACCGCCAGCACTTCGCGGTCAGGCCCGACTGCCCATCTACCAGGGCGCCGGTGGAGTAGTAGGCGCCTGGGTCGGTGCTCGACACCTCGACGGCGCCGCCCGTAGCCTGGGCCAGCACACCTCCACATACGATGCCTAACATCACGCACACTGATAGCGCTCGCAGGGCCCGCATTGCACTCACCTTCCCCGGGTAGGACGGAGATTGGAGCCGCTGTCCCTTTCGAGATGGCAGCCGAATACCGTATTGTACCCTATCAGCTAAGAGACGGCCAACGCGCCGGATGTTCCGCCCCGGCCCGTCCCTGAGGAGGTACTCGTGACTCGACTGGTACTCGCGCGACACGGCCAGACCTCCTATAACGCTGAACGTAGGTTCCAGGGATGGCGCGATATTCCCTTGGACGACATGGGGAGAGTGCAAGCTCAGGCTTTGGCCCAAGCGCTCCGAGGACGGTCCTTCGCCCGCCTGCTGGCTAGCGATCTGGTCCGAGCGCGTGAGACCGCCGAGGCTATCTCACAGGCCGTGAACGTCCCCGTTGAGGTGGATAGGCGGCTTCGGGAGTGCGGATTCGGGGAGTGGCAGGGCCTGGCGCTGGCCGAGGTTCGGGAGCGGTGGCCCGAGGAGTACCGCGAGTGGGTGGAGAAGGGCACCCCCGCGCCCGGGGGTGAGTCCTATCAGGAGGTCAGGACTCGCGTAGGAGGGCTGATCGACGAACTGCTCTCAGCTCATCCCTCGAGCGATCTACTGATTGTGAGTCATTCGGGGGCGATCAAGATGCTTATTGGCCACTGCCTCGGCATCGGAATCGCCGCATGTCGACGGTTTCGACTGGCAGAGGGAAGCCTCTGCGAGCTCGATCACTCGCCAACGGGGGGCTGGCGCCTCAGCACCCTCAACAGGGTTCCTGACTGAGGGGGAAGTCGATGAGGGCAGGCGGAGCGCAGTGGGGGGCGCGCGCTGCACTGGCTGTCGTGAGCGCCACGCTCATCGCCGGGTCGGCGCGAGCCGAGCCCATCGAGGTTGTCGCTCCGCCGGACATCGGCGGCGTGGTCACGGCGTGGCCCCTGGGAGACGGTAGCACGGACACCCGACAGAGCAGCGCCGTGGAGCCAGGCGGCGTCGCGGTCATCCGCGTGCCGAAGGAGACGCCGCAGCGGTACGTCATTCGGTTCAAGGCCGAGGATGGGCGCGTCTGGCGGGTGGTCCTTTCAGGCGCTGACCGTCAGGAGTGGCCGGAACGCCACGAGATTGCCGCCGAATCGCTCTACCAGCCCGCCTCCGTCGATCTGCTCTTCAATGTACCGGGCTGGGGCCGGATGCCCCTCATCTCGGTTCTCATCCGTGAATCCGATGACTACTCCCGCAGCAGCATCCTCCGCCCCAGCGGTGGGCGCACGGAGCTGCACCTCACGGACCTCCGACCCGGCACGCTACAGATCCATGCCCAGACGGACACCGGGCTCCAGGCGAGCGACCTGTGCCAGTGTCGTGATGGCGGCGACCTCACTCGAAACCTGACGCTCAGCCGGCAGACCCAGTATTACCCGGACGCGACGCCTCTCTTCGGCTCGGGCGGCGACGTCTCGTCAGACCTCTACACTGCGGTGTCCGTGGCCGTCTATGGCCTCGTGGTCCTCATCTGGCTCGTGCTGGGCGTGACCTTCACTGCCATCTGGCGATTCTTCGGGCTCAAAGAGGCCTGGAGCCAGGGAGCTCTCAGCGTCGCGACCGCGATCATCGGCGCCGTCCTCCTGGGCAACGGCATCGCCATGTTCCTGCTCGGCCAGGTGCGGTACGTCCCTCTCGTCTGCGCCACGGCGGCGGCTCAGCTGGTGCTGCTGATCATCTGCCTGCTGGCCTACGTGAGCCGTAAGGCTTGGTGTCGGGAGCTCGCCGTGATCGGCCTCGTGTTCACGATGCTCGCGTCCCTCGCGTTCCTGCCGACCTTCTGCTTCGAGGACGACCTGGCCGACATCGGCGCGTGGCTGACGCGGGTCCAGGTGGTGCTCGTCTGCTTGGCAGCCATAGGCCTCATCGCGGCGGCGCTCATAGACCGTCGCCGCGCCCTCGCCGCGACCGGCGTCTGCCGCCGCTGCGGGGAGCGCCCCCACCCCATCACGGGCCGCTGCGAATGCCTACCCAGGCCCGTCGGGCGTCGCGGTCCACGGCTCGCCAGACTCTCGGTCGTTCATGCCGACCACACCTACTCCGATGTGGTCATCGGTCCATCCACGGTTCTCGGAACATCCCGGCGCTGCCACATCCGACTACGCGGCGACCCGAAGGCCAGCGAGAGGCATGCGATCATCGAGTCCGAAGAGGGACGGTTGGTGGTGAGGGACCTGGGCTCGAAAGCCGGCACCTATGTGAACGGCTTGCGGGTCACGCGGCAGGTGCTCGAGGACACCGATGAGATCGTCATCGGCGAATCCTCTATGCTCGTGGAGATCATCTAAGACAAGCCAGAGGAGACCATGAGGTACGCCGAGGTCGCGCAACGGATCGCCCTGACCACCGCCGGTGGCTGCGCCGGGTACTCGCTGGCGCGACTCTCCGCCGGCGCCGAGGACTCGCCATTGGCCGCCGTGGTGCTCATGGCTGGCCTGGGCCTCGGTCTGTGGCTGGGGCTCGTGGCCGGGGATGCGCTGGGCCGACGATCCGCGCCAGGGGCAGGGCCGCTGCTCTGGTCCGCCGGCTATGCCCTGGCGGGCGGCATCCTCGCGGGGCTGGTGGCGGCGGTCCTCCTAGCGCTGGCGAGCACGTCCACCGAACGCGCCTCCCTTACGACGGCGCCCTCCCCATCCATCGGCTCGGTCGCCCCCGACATGCTGGCGACCATCCTCGCCGCGAGCATCGCGTCGGGGATCGCCGCGTCCTCCGTGGGCGGCGCGCCGGGCCTGAACGGCCGCCGTGGCACGCTCCTCGTCGGCGGGCTCCTCGGCGGCGGCTTCGGGGGGCTCCTCTACGAGCTCATCCTGTACTTTCTGCCGCGCTGGGAGCGTGGGTGGGGAGGATTGAGCCTGGCTGAGAGCCCTGGGCTGCTCGCTACAGCGTGGCTCTCGGCGACGGTCGGCGCCAGCGTCATCCTAGCAGAGCGCCTGGGCGCGGTGTTGACGCTGCACCGTGGAGAGTTCTCGGTGGCGCTGTATGCCGGAGAGAGCCTCCTGGGCAGCTCGCCGCTGTGCGACGCGACGCTCATCGGCCCGGGGGTGCGTCCCGTTCATCTGCGAGCGCGGTGGGCGGGGCAGGCGGTCACCATCGAGCCGGTCGACGGCGGCGATCTGGCCGTGAATGGCGAGAGCGTGGACGAAGCCACGCTCCTGGACGGCGATGAGTTGCGGCTGGGAGCTTCGCGCTTCCACGTGGCTTACAACCGACTCCGGGTGAGGCCCCAGGACGTGCGGCGGTCGTCGCCCGCTCGCCCGGCGGGCGGCGCGGAGCATGAGCCCGAGGGCGTGCGGTTCGTCATCGTCGAGGGCCCCCTGCTCGGGGAGACGCTGGAGGTGCCCGAAGGCCGATCCACCCTGGGCTCGGGCAGTGGCGTCGATCTCCAGCTCCCGGGTGAGAAGGTGTCCCCGGTGCACGCGACGCTCACCCGCATCGGCCTCGACGTGGGTATCATGGCGGAGGAGACCGGCCCAGGCCTCCTGGTGAACGGCGTCCGAGCGACGGAGGCGTCGCTTCAGTCGGGGGATCGCCTGGCGATCGGTGAACACCTGCTGCTCGTCGTACACAGCGGCTTGGCGCGGACGACTCGCGCCCGGGGCGACGAGGGGCCTGCAGACAGCTAAAGGGAGACGCGCGATGCACGATCTGGTGGCCGCCGGGTTCGCGACCCACCCCAAGGTCGGGAGGATGCTCGCCGGCGCGGTGCGCTCGGGCAAGGTCGCTCACGCCTACCTCTTCATCGGGCCGACCGGCGTGGGCAAACGAGAGGCGGCTCTGGCTTTCGGCCGACTGGCCGGCTGCCATGAGCCCACCGAGCGCGACGGCGTCCTGGCGCCCTGCGGGATCTGCCCCTCCTGCGAACGTCCCTACGCCTCCGATCGGCACCATGACCTGATGGTCATCGACCCACAGCAGAAGGAGAGCCGCATCAGCATGGAGGGGTCGGCGTCGGGCAAGGAAGTGCCCCTCATCGACCGTCTCCGCGCGGCCCAGGAGTACGTGTCCATCCGGCCCATCGCCTCACGGACCAAGTGCCTGGCGGTGCTGGCGCTCGACCTGCTGCAGGATGTGCACATGAACGCCATTCTGAAGACCGTGGAGGAGCCGCCGGCTCATGCCCTCGTGCTCCTGACGGCCTCCAACGCCTCGGGGGTCCTCCCGACGATCCTCTCCCGATGCCAGCGCATGGACCTGCCGCCGGCGCCGGTGGAGGCGATCGTCACCGCCCTGGGACGGTCCGATGGAGCGGCTCGTCGGGCGGCCCTCCTCTCCGGTGGACGCCTGACTGTGGCGCGGCGGCTCCTCGATGCCCCCGAGCTGCCGGAGATCGAGGAGGGCTTCCGCACCCTGCGCCACATGGCGCTCTCCGATGACCCGCTCCAGGCCCTGCGCGCGGCGGAGCTCTGCCGGTCGCTCTGTCTGCAGTGGTACGAGGTCCTGAACCGTGACGAGGGCGAGGAGGGGGGCACCGAGGAGGAGCGGGTACGGCGGTCTATCGAGGCGGTGCTGTTCCCGCTGGAGGCTGCTATTCGGGATGCCTACTCACACTCGCTAGGGGCGCCCGAGGCGAGCCTGCTGGACCTGGGCGACCGGATCGCGACGCCAAGCCCGGGGCGTGCCGCGGCGGCTCTCGGCCGCATCGGTGAGGCCAAACGGGCGATCAAGGGCAACGCGAACACCCGCCTCGCGCTCGAGGCGCTGTTTCTGGCACTCTAGTCTCGCCGCCGCGGTTCCTATCATCCTCGGAACCCTCGGAAACGTAGTCTGTCATGTGAGAGATCGAGCCAATGGTGGTGATTCCTATGGGCGCGTTAGCGCGCCGATTCGTGTCCGTGGCTGCCGTGGCGACCGTGGCCCTGTGGAGCACGGCGACGGCTCAAGACGTATCCGCGGGAGGTGAGCCCGACTACGCGCGAGAGCTTCAGGCTGCCTTCGACGCCGCTACTTCGAAGGTGCGCGCGAGCGTGGTTGGGATCATCGTGACCCGTCAGGCTCCGGTGAGCAACCCTGCTATCGAGGAGTCCGAGGTGGGGCCGGTCCCGGCAGTGGGCGTGGAGTACATCATGGGCTCCGGGTTCGTGGCCGACGATCAGGGGTGGGTCATCACGAGCACACCCCTCGTCGCGGACAGCGAGCACGTCGAGGTGTTGACCGAGAGTGGCGTCAGCCTGCCCGTCACGGCGATCCACTATGACCGCATGTCCGATGTGGCCGCCCTCCGCGTTGATCTCAGCGCCTCTCCTCTGCCGCCAGTGGTCTTTCGCTCGCCCCGGGAGGGGGCCATCAGACCCGGGCACTGGGCCATCGCCGTAGGCCCGACCATCTACAGGGTGCCGATCTCCTCCGTGGGCCACGTGACCGCCCCCTACCTCCGCGTGCTGCCGGCCAAACAGAACCCGTGGGCATCCAGCCGGCTGCTCATGTTTACATCGATCCCGCGCATGCCCATGGGCGAGGGCGCTCCCGTCGTCGACCTGGACGGCCGGGTACTCGGGATGGCCCTGCCGGCTACTCAGGCGACGAGCCTGGAGGATGCCGGCAATACGATGGTCGCTGTGATCGGGAGCGAAGTGCAGGCCGTCTTCGCGCGAATCCGTTCGGGCGGCGCGGTCAAGCGACCATGGCTTGGCGTCCACCTGCAGGATGTGCCCCCTGAGGCTGGATCGGACTTGGGCGCCCCCGACGGCGGCATCTACCTCGTCCGGGTAGCGCCCGGAGGGCCGGCCGATGTGGCCGGCGCCCGCGTCGGCGATGTCCTCGTCGAGATGTGTCCCGTCGATGGCGAACGGCCGGTCACGCTCACGGGCCTGGCGGACCTGGGGCCGATCCTCGACCAGAGCCACCCGGGCGACAGGTACCACCTGACGCTCATTCGCGAAGGGCGGCCCATCGAGATCGACGTCGTCCTGGGTGAGTTCCCCGAATCCACGGGAGAGCAGACGTTGGCGGAGCCGCAGAGGGGCTGGGGCCTGACGGCCCGCGCCGCGTCGCCCGAGGAGCTGGCCGCCTTCGGCGCTGAGCATGGTGTGGTCGCCACGAAGGTCGCGATCGGCCAGGGCGCGTTCCTCCTGGGGATCCGCGGCGGAGATCTCCTCATGCAGATTGGCGCCACACCGCTGCTGACCCTGGAGGATCTGGAGGCCGTCCTGGACGAGACCGAGCCAGACGACGTGATCAGCATCGCCTTCCGGCGCATCGATGAGCAGGGCCTGGGCAGCTTCTTGGCGGTGGGCAGCCGCCAGTGACACGCGCCGCCGCCCCTCACCGTCGCCCCGCCTGGTCGTGGCCGATCGGCCTCGGCTGCGTCTTGGTGTGGACCCTCGCCCCGTGCGTGGCGCAGTCGGCGGAGCTGTCCGCGCGCGCCTGGGTGGAGCCTGAGTCCCCGCGGATCGGGGAGCGTGCCTACCTGGTGCTACAGGCCGACCTCCTCTCCCAGTCTCCCGTCATGGCTGTGGGCCCGGTGCGCGTCGAGCTGCCCGAGGTGCCCGAACTCGGGCTGGGACCTCACTCCGTGCCCCTCTCCCAGAGCAGCCAGACGATCCTCTCAGGGGGGCGCGCGACGGTCCGGAGTGAGCAGCGAGTGCCCCTCCACGCCCAGCGCCCTGGGCGGTACGAGATCCCCGCGATCGCCGTGAGCGCTCGGGTTGGGCAGGAGATCCTGAATGCCAGCGCGGCGCCCGTTTTCGTGGAGGTGTCCGCCGGGGAGGCGGCCGGCGACGCCGCGACGTCGGGGGCGCCGTCCGCAAGCGACAGCGGCTCGCGAGGGCGTCTACTGCTGGTTGTCGCGGTCGCCCTCGCCGGCCTGTCCCTGCTCGCCGTAGTGGTGGCTGTCTTGGCTCGAGGTTTGGCTCGTGGCGCTAAGCCCCAGCCCAGCTCGCCCGATCCGCGCGGCGAGGACCTCGTACAGCGCCTCACGGCCCTTGCGGGGGCGGGAGATCCCACGGCCCTGATGGACTGCTGCCTGGGCCACCTACGCTCCCTCATCGGGGACGAGGCACGGACGATGACGCGCACGGAGATAGAGCAAGCGCTCGAACCGCGGCTGTCCGAGGGCTGCCAGGGCCGCCTCCGGGAGTTGCTCGACACGGTCGAGGCCGTCTGCTTCGCCGGCGCCCAACCAGACGCGGAAGCGATGGAGCGGGCGGCCCTGGACACCATTACGGTATCGCGCGAGTTGGGCGGCTTGGCTCCCCAACAGCCACACTGAGACCCGAAGGGGATGACACCGATGCTGAGACCGCATGGGGACCAGCCCTTGGAGTGGGCGGACGCTGGGTCCGGGCCCCTGGGCCCCATCTTCGCCGAGATCGACAAGGTGATCGTCGGCCAACGGAAGCTCATCGAACGGATGCTCATGGCCCTCCTGACTGAGGGGCACGTGCTCCTCGAGGGCGTCCCTGGGCTCGCCAAGACTCTCGCGGTCCGTACTCTGGCCCAGACGGTGGAGGCGAGCTTCGGCCGCGTGCAGTTCACCCCCGACCTGCTCCCCTCGGATCTCATCGGGACCAACGTCTTCGACCAGCGCACGGGGGAGTTCCGCCCTCACCGAGGGCCCATCTTCGCCCACATCGTGCTGGCGGACGAGATCAACCGCGCGCCGGCGAAGGTGCAATCGGCGCTGCTCGAGGCGATGCAGGAGAGGCGCGTAACGCTCGCGGGGACGACCCACCCTCTGCCGGAGCCCTTCATCGTGCTCGCCACCCAGAACCCCATCGAGCAGGAGGGGACGTACCCGCTCCCCGAGGCTCAGGTGGACCGTTTCATGTTCAAGACCATCGTCAGCTACCCGACTATGGCCGAGGAGAAGGCCATCGTGCGCCGGATGATCGGGCACAAGGAGCCTGCGGCGGAGCCTGTCATGACTCTGGCTGAGATCGAGCAGGCCAAGCGAGACGTCATCGGCGTCCGGATCGAGGACCGGGTGCTGGACTACATGGTCCGGCTCGTCCACGCGACTCGCATCGCGGGGAGCTCCAGGGATTCGGGGAGCCGATGGGTCGAGTACGGCGCCTCGCCTCGCGCCTCCATCTGGATGGCCAAGGGGGCCCGGGCCCGAGCCTTCCTCTGCGGCCGCGACTACGTCATCCCCGAGGACGTGAAGGACGTGGCGCCAGACATCCTGCGGCATCGGGTGATCACCACCTTCGAGGCTCAGGCCGAGGGCGTGGACTCGGCGGCCGTAGTGGCGAGCGTGCTGAACAGTGTGCCCGTTCCGTGAGGAGCGCCTGACCGTGCCCATGCCAGACCATGGACCCAACCAAGCGGAGACGGCGGCCGTCGCCGAGGTGATGGCGCGGGTTCGCCGCATCGAGCTCTCCGCGCGGCGGCTCATGCAGACCCTCTCCGCCGGAGAGTACCGGAGCGCCTTCCGTGGGCGGGGGCTGGAGTTCGCCGAGGTCCGCGGCTACGACGAGAGCGACGACCATCGGACCATCGACTGGAACGTCACCGCTCGCACCGGCGAGCTGCATGTCCGGCGCTACGAGGAGGAGCGAGAGCTCAGCACGATCCTCCTGGTCGACATCAGCGGCAGCCAGGCGGCGGGCACGGGACAGCTCCTCAAGCGTGACCTCGCCGCCAACGTGTGCGCCCTCATCGCCTTCGCCGCACTGGGGAGCAACGACCGCGTGGGCGCGGTGCTCTTCTCGAACGTCGTCGAGCACTTCATGGCGCCCCGCAAAGGACGTAACCACGCCCTGCACCTGGTGCGAGACGTGCTCTTCGTGCAGCCCACCGCGGCCGGCACGGACCTGGCCGCGGCCCTGCGGTTGGTGACCCGCGCCGTGCGGAAACGGTCGGTCCTCTTCGTTCTCAGCGACTTCCTTGCGCCCGACTACGAGCGCGAGCTTCGCGTCGCGACAGCACGACATGACGTCATCTGCGCCGTGACGGTGGACCCCCTCGAACGGACGCTGCCCGAGGGCGTGGGGCTGCTCGGGGTGCGCGATCCCGAGACGGGCGAGGAGCGGCTGCTGGACACGGACGATCCGCGGGTTCGCGCCGCCTACGCCGAGGCCCGCGCGGGGCGTCTCCCTGGCCTGCTGCGTCAGCTCAGCGCGTGCGGCGCCGATCCGGTGGTTCTCCACACCGATGGTGATGTGATGGCGCCTCTGGCCCGGCTCTTTCGCTTGCGGGCATCGCGTGGCGGACGGCGGTGGGCGCGGTGAGGCGGTCCCTCTTCCACGTGTCGCTGGCTCTGTCGGTAGCGCTCCTGTGCGTCGCCGCCGCGGCCCAGCAGCCCGAGACGGGTGACCCGGCCGAGCCGCGGAAGCCCGTGCCGCCACCGCCCGAGGTCGTCGAGCAGCTCCACGACGTGCGCCCACCCGTCGCCTTCGAGCCCACTTGGCGGCCCATCGACTACGCCGTCGCCATCGGCGGCGCGCTGATCCTAGCCGCCGCGGCTCTGCTTGCCTGGCGCGCTCGCCGTGCGGCAGCGCCCGAGCCCCCAGCGGCGCCTCCATCCCCCCCGCCCCACATTGCGGCGTTGGACGCGCTCGATGCTCTGCGCGCTCGGCGGCTCTACGAGTCGGGATCTGAGGGGCATCTCATGCTCGCCCAGGGGCTGCCCGCGATCCTCAAGGCGTATCTCGACGCGATTCAACGGGCGCAGTTCACCTACTGGACGACACGGGAGACCCATGGGCGATTGGCGGGCCAGGTGCCACACCGTCTGGCGGAGGAGGCCACGTGGCTCCTGATCGAGTGTGATCGCGTGAAGTTCGCGGGACAGAGCGGCTTCGCCGACGACCCCATCGATCGGGCCGAGGCGGTCATCCGGGGCCTCGTCCGATGGCAGCAGGAGGAGGCTGGGCCATGAGATTCGCCGCGCCCATCGCGTTCCTGTTGCTGCTCGCCCTCATCGGCGCGCTGGCGCTACGCCGCCGATACCGAGGCTCCACGCCGGCCCTCCCCCTAGCCTCCTGGGGTGATCGGGCCCCCAGGAGCCTCCGAAGTCGCCTCGCGGCCCTCGCGTGGCCCACGCGACTGGGGTGTCTGATCCTCGTCGTCATCGCTCTCGCCCGGCCCCAGTGGGGGTACGAGGAGACCGACGCCGTGTACCACGGAATCGACATCATGGTCGCCCTCGACGTGAGCAACAGCATGTGGGCCGACGACATCCGCCCGAACCGTATGGAGGCCGCGAGAGAGGTCACGAAGCGGTTTCTGAGCGGCTTGGGTGAGGACCGCGTGGGCCTGGTGCTCTTCTCGGGCGAGGCGATCGCCTACAGTCCGCTCACAACCGACCTCGACGCCGTCGCGCAACTCGTGGACCGGGTCCGAGTGCAGATGGTTCTGCCCTCGGGCACCAACATCGAGGCGGCGCTCCTCTCCGCCGCGGCGAGATTCGGCCCCGAGGAGGACCGCACGCGCATCATCATCCTCGTGACGGACGGGGAGCAGACGGTGCCGGGGCACCCCATCGAGGTGGGGGCACGCGCCTGCGCCGCGAAGGGCCTTCGGGTCTACGCCATCGGGGTGGGCCAGCCCGAGGGCGCCTTCATCCGGCTACCCCCCGAGCAGGGCGGCGGGATCCTTCGCGACATGCTCGACCGACCCGTCCGCACGCGTCTGGATGAGACGACGCTCATGGAGATCGCGCGGGTCGCTGGCGGTAGGTACTGGCGCGCCGAGACCGCCGGTCAGCTCCAGGAGGTCTTCGACACCATCGCCGCGCTGGAGAAGGGCGAGCTGCGCGTGAACCGGCGGGTCCGCTACGAGGAGCGCATGGCGTTGGCCCTCTGGCCGGCCGCACTCCTACTGCTCGCCGAAGGGCTCGTCTTCGGCGTGTGGTGCCGGAGGACCCTGTAGGAACGAGAGGGAGGGACACGATGGGCTTCGCCAACCCCTGGGCCTTGCTGCTTCTCTTGCCGGCGGCCTGCGTCGCGTACCTCCTGCAGCGAGGGGAGCGGCTGGCCCGAACTCGCCGCCAAGCCCTCGCCGCGCCATCCCTCCTCCGGAGGCAGCAGGCCGAGCCCGAACCGTGGCGTCACGCCGCGCGATTCGGCGCCTACGCTGGCGCCTGCGTGCTCCTCACCCTCGCCCTGGCGCGGCCGCAGGCGGGCCTCACCCGCGGGTCTGTGAGGGGCGTCGGCACTGATGTGCTCATCGTCCTGGACCTCTCCAACTCCATGACCGTGCGGGACGTGGACCCGAGCCGCTTCGCCCACGCCCTCTACGTCGCCGCTGCGATCCTCGACCGCCTATCGCCGTTGGATCGCGCTGGGCTGGCGGCGTTCTCGGATGAGGGGCGGCTCGAGTGTCCTGTCACCACCGACCTGGATGCCCTCGCGGGCCGGCTCATGCAGCTTGAGCCGGGGGGGCTCGGCGAGGGTTCGAGCGACCTGAGCCAAGCGATCAGACTCGCCTGCGACCAGTTCCCGTCGCCCGATGAACCCGGCCTCGTGGTGATCCTGTCCGATGGCGAGGACCTGCTGCAGCGGATGGACGACGCGCTCCTCACGGCCCTCGGTAGCTCCGGGGCCACGGTCGTCACCGTCGGGATCGGCACCATCGAGGGAGGGCGCGTGCCGGCGTCCGGAACCCTCGGGCGCATGTTCGGAGATATGGTCTGGAACAACCAGCCGGTCAGCAGCCGGCTTGAGGAGGAGTCTCTCCGACGCATCGCCGAGGCCTCGGGTGGCGAGTACCTGCGCATGGACGCCGCCGAGGCGAGCGCGGTGGCCGAGCGCGCCCTGGCCGTGCGCAAGCGGGTTCCGAGCGCCACGAAGGGCGTCACCGAGCGAGCGGTCAGCTCGGCGCGCGAGCTCTACCAGATCCCCCTGTTCCTTGCGGCGCTGCTACTGCTCAGCGACCTCTGCATCGCCGCCCTGCCCGCCGACTGGTCGCCCCGGTCGCGATCGACGCTCTGGAGGCGGAAATGAGCGGCATGCCACGGTCTCGTGTCCAGTCAGTCCACATGGTCCTGACGCTGGGTCTGATGGTCAGCCTCCCCTTCGGCCTCTTCGGCGGGCGGGCGCGCGATGCCGACGAGCAGGGCCGCGCGGCCCTCGATTCGGGCGACCACGCCGCCGCCGAAGAAGCCTTCGAGGAGGCTCTCGGTGACTACCCTCGGTCGCCCGAGTTGCAGTACAACCTCGGGCTCAGCCAGTATCGAGGCGAGGACTTCGAGCGCGCCCGTGCCACACTGGAGGGGGCCGCCGAGAGCGCTCACGGCGAGGGCAAGCCGGAGCTCGCCGAGCGCGCCCTCTTCGGGGCAGGCAACGCGCTGTTCCACCAGGGGCGCTACGAGGAGGCCATCGAGGCCTACGACCGGGCCCTCGACCTCGACCCAGACGATGCCGAGGCGCAGGGGAATCGTGCGCTGGCCGAGCGGATGCTCCAGGAGCCTCCCCCACCCCCTCCGCCCAGCGAGCAACAGCGGCAGCAGGGCGAGCAGTCGGGTGGCGGCGGAGCGGAGCCAGAGCCGCGGAGCGCTGAGGAGACTCAGCAGGACCGGAGCGGCGCAGAGTCGGCGGCGCCCGATCGGGGGGACGATGACGAGCCAGACCAGCACGAGCCTGGGACCAGCCAGCGCATCCCGCAGCCCCCACCGGGGATCGAGTACCCCCCCATGTCCGAGGCCCAGGCCGAGGAGCACCTCGACGCTCAGCGGCAGCGCGAGCGCATGGGAGCCGCCGCGCTCAACGAGGGGGGCGACCCCCTTGAGTCCGATCTGGAGCGGCTTCTGCGCGGCTTCGCCGGCGAGCCCCAGGAGCGCGGCGGGGGCAAGCCTCCCTGGTAGCGTCCGCCCGTGTGTGGGGCTAACTGGCCAGGTGGATGACCGTGGGATCAGGCCTATCGCCGCCGGCGCCTCGCTCCAGACGCAGGGAGCCGTTCTCAGCCAGCGCGCGGCGCGCCAGCGACAGCACACGCCCGAGGATCTCGCGGCAGTGATCGTTGTCGACGTTCGCGAGCAACCAGCCTTGGCGCCATCGCGTCACGGCCGCCCACGGTCCCGCGGCGCCCTCCGCAGCAGTCATGAGACCTCGCCAGATCTCGCCGTCCGACTGCCCGAGAAGCCCCCCGAACCCACCGAGCGCCTCCGCGTCCAAGCAGTGGGCCGGCCGGCCCAGCGCCATCACATCAGATAGAAGCCTGTGGAGCGGCTCCGTGGAGGGCCCGCAACTGGCGAGGCGCGCGATGAGAGCCAGCTCGTCGCCGAGTTTGACCCGATCGAGCACCGTACCCGGAGCCGAGACGCACAACAGGGCCCCATCGAAACGGGACCCTGTCGCGGAATCGAGCCAGCGCCAGCGATGAATCACGGGATCACACGATGCTCTTCAGGTACTCCGCGTCCCGACGGAGGACGTCCAGACGCTCCTCGCCGGCCGCGAACTTGCCGAGGGACTCATCCTCGATGGTGAAGTCGCGGTCATAGCCGACCGCCTTCAGGAACCCAACCAGCTTCGCGTGGTCGATATCGCCGTCGGGGATAGGCGAGACGTACTCCGAGTACCCCCAGCCCATCTCACGCTGGATCTGGCGCTTGTCACCCGGGAAGTTGATGTTCTTCACGTGGGTGTGCTTGGTGTGCGGTGCGAAACGCTCCAGGATCTCATACACCTTGTCCAGCGGGTGACCCCACCAGTAGAAGTTGCCCGTGTCCATCGTCAGGCCCAGGCGCGGATCACCGGTGCGGTCGAAGATGCCCTGCAGGAACTCGGGATCGTTCCCCTGGTAGCCGTGGTTCTCGATGCCGAAGTCCACGCTGAGGTCGGCGGTCTGGTCCAAGATGCGGCCCATGGCGCCGTAGAAGATCTCCTGCCGCCGCTCTAGCGGGAGGTCTCGCTCTCCATGCATGATCGCGTCGATGCGCACGGCCGGGATGCCGAGGGCCGCAGCGACGCGGGCGGTGTCCACGGTCCACGTGACCTCGAAGTCGATGTCCTCTGCGCCGAAGTTGTTAGCCATCAGGAAGCCGCTGATCCTGACGCCGGCACTCTCGGCCTGTGCGCGGAGCGCTTCCACGCCCTCAGGTCGAGACAGGTCCAGCCTCGGCCCGGCGATGGAGGGGTCGATCGCGGTGACGTTCATGTCACGCCCCATGTCGACCTCGAGGCCGGCCAAACCCAGGTCATCCAGACCCTCGCGCACCGTCGGGTAGCCCGCGTGGAGCAGCACCCCGTCCCTAATCGCCGCGTACATTGCGCATCACCCTTCGCGGGTGGACTCGCCACCCGAACGTAGTCCTAGCTCGCGGGCTTGCCCGAGAGGACGAGGTACCCGAGGGATTGGCTCGCCCTCTCGCGGTTCCGCTTCGTGACCTCCACAAGCACCACGCAAGCCTCGCCCTCGCCCAACTCGTACGGTCCCCTCTGGAACCGTCCCGTCTCGTGGGCGTCGATCATGACGAAGAAGGTGTCCTTCACCGCGCGGTGCCGCGGGCTCAGCACTTGGATGGCGAGATCGAACTGCTCTGACTGGTGGAGGCGGTTGCGCACGGCCATCTCGAAGCCGATGCCATCCTCACCGACGGTAGGGTTGTTGGCCTCGAGCCGCACCTGGTCGGTGTCCAGTGAGGCGAAGCCGAGGCCCGCGACGGCAATGCCCGCCAGAGAGCACTCCTCCTCGCCCTCCGACATGCACGCGACGACCTGGCCGGCCTGGCGCAGGAGAGCGTTGAGGCCCAACGCCTCCCCGCTCGCGCCCCCCATGCCCAACTCGCGGAAGGGGATCGCCAGTTCCACCGACCACACGCGGCCCTGGCTGGTCGCCGCGGCCTCGACGTCCAGGTCGCTGGCCGTCGCCTCGTTTGTGCCGCCATGGGTGAGCAGCGCGTCGTAGATCACACCACGGGAGTTCACGAGGATCCGGTGGCCGTCGCGCAGGGTCAGCCTGGGGTCGAGGATAAGCTCCACGGCGTCGTCGGCGAGCAACTCCTCGGCGTCGCGGACCTTGCCCTTCGCCTCCAGTCCCTCCTCCGGCTGGCGCATCTCAAAGCCAACGTAGAACACGTCTTGGTGATAGGCAACGTAGAGGTTGAGGATCGGTATGAAGGAGTCAGGGCCGGATAGGCCTTGGGCCGGGATGCCCCTCCAGGCCACTTCGTCAAGGTTGCCGTCAATCAGCGGCGCGGCAGGGATCTCCCGGATCTCGACCGCGGGCACCGGGGTAAGCTCCCACGCATCTTGCGCTCTGGCCGGAGCCGCTTGCCCGGCGACCAACAGAAGAGCCACAATGGTGATGGCAATCGGGGCGTTGCGCATAGGTCACCTCGTCATCGTTGGAGCCCGGCATCCCGCCCTAGCGCGATACCGACGTGTGGGCATTCCGCCGTGGACGGGGATATCCTACCACAAGGGCGCGACTTGCCAAAACTTTCTCACTGTAGGCCAAAATGCGTCCATTCCACATCGTTACCTACGGCTGTCAGATGAACGTGCACGACTCGGAGGGGCTCAGCGGGCTCCTGCGAGCGGAGGGCTACCCCCCCGCGGAGAACGAGGAGGAGGCGCGGATCGTTCTCCTCAACACCTGCGCCGTGCGCGCTCGACCCGAGCGCAAGGTGGTGGCCAAGCTCGGCGCCCTCGCCACGCGTCGGCGAGCGGGAACCCTCGACGTCCTCGGCATCTGCGGGTGCATGGCCCAAGAGCACGGCGAGGCGCTGCTCGGCGAGTATCCTCAGCTCGACTTCGTCTGCGGCACGGGGAACCTCTCGGCGGTGCCGGGGTTGGTCCGGTCCGCCCTAGAGGGCGACCGGCGGGCGGTGCTCGACATGGCCGGCGACATCGATCGCGGCATCCCACGCGCTCACGGGAGCCGGTTCCGCGCCTACGTGGACGTCATCTATGGGTGCACCAACTTCTGCACCTACTGCATCGTGCCGAGGGTGCGTGGACCCGAACGCAGTCGGCCCATGGCGGAGGTCCTGGATGAGGTTCGCCGCCTCGCTGACGCGGGCTGGGTCGAGGTCACTTTTCTTGGGCAGAACGTGAACGCCTACGGCAAGGACCTGGGCCCTGGCGCCCCGCGCTTCCCCGACCTGCTCGAAGCCGTGGACGCGGTCGAAGGGCTCCACCGGGTGCGCTTCACGACGTCGCACCCACGCGACTGCGACGAGGCCCTCCTCTGCGCCATGGCGGGGCTCGAGTCCGTCTGCGAGCACCTCCACCTGCCGGTCCAGGCAGGGGACGACCGCATCCTCCGCCGCATGAACCGCGGTTACACCTATCGGGAGTACCTCGATCTCGCTCTCCGCGCGCGAGAGGTCATGCCCGCGCTCAGCCTCACCACCGATGTCATCGTGGGCTTCCCCGGCGAGACGCGCGCCATGTTCGAGCAGACCCTCCGGTTGTTCGAGGAGGTCCGATTCGATTCGGCTTTCAGCTTCGTCTACGTCCCGCGGCCCGGCACGACTGCGGCCGCGATGGCCGATCCCACGCCCCGGAGCGAGAAGGTGGCTTGGCTGAACGAACTCGCCAGGCGGCAGAAGGAGATCTCGAGGGAGCGGAATCAGGAGATGGTTGGCCAGGTCGTGGAGGTCCTGGTTGATGGTCTGAGCGAAGGAGACCCTGGGAACCTCGCCGGCCGCACGAGGACGAACAAGCTGGTCGTGTTCCCAGCGGACGGATCCGTCCGGGAGGGGGACTTCGTCCCCGTGCGAACGACAAAGGCTAAGCTTTGGGGCTTCGAAGGCGTGCGGGCGTCGGGTGACGCCTGAGGCGCGCAACGCGAAAGGCGGTAACAGCGGTGAAGGCACAGCGGTGGATGATCCAGGCCACGATAGGCGTCTTGGCGGTTCTTCTTCTCGTTTGCGTGGGCTGCGTGAAGAAGGTGGAGGACACACCGGCCGCCCCTGCGGCGCCCGTCGCGGGCTCCAGCACCGAGGTGGGTGGAGAGCCCGTCTACCGCGTCGGCGTCACGCTGCTGAACCGCGAGCACAAGTTCTACAACGTGCTCGAGGAGACCCTCAAGACTGAGGGCGAGGCGCGCGGCATGACGGTCATCATCCAAGATGGCGACTTCGACTCCATCAAGCAGAAGAACCAGATCGAGGACTTCATCGCCCAGGAGGTCGACGCCATCGTCGTCTGTCCCGTTGACAGCGCCAGCATCGCCGGCCCCATCAGCCTGGCCAACGAGGCGGGCATCCCCGTCTTCACCGCGGATATCGGCGCTGATGAGGGTGAGGTCGTCGCTCACATCGCGACGGACAACGTCGAGGGCGGACGTCTCGCCGGCGAGTATCTGGCCGAGCTGATCGGCGGCAAGGGCAAGGTCGTCATCCTCGACCACCCGGCCGTCATGTCGGTTCAAGATCGCACGAAGGGTTTCGAGGAGGCCATCGCCGAGTACCCCGACATCGAGATCGTCGACCGGCCCGCCGCAGACGGGGTGCGCGACGAGGCGATGGCCCGCATGCAGGACATGCTCGTTCGGCACCCTGACATGGCCGGTGTGTTCGCCATCAATGACGACACGGCCATGGGCGCCCTCGCGGCCATACGCCAAAGCACCAGTCCGCCGGAGAACCTCATGATGGTCGGCTTCGACGGCACCGAGGAGGCCCTCGCGGAGATCGAGAAGGGCTGCGAGCTCAAGGCCGACATCGTCCAGTATCCCGACGAGATCGGACGCAGCACCATCGAGGCAATCTATCAATACCTCCGTGGAGAGCTCGAGTGGAAACCGGGCGACCCGACGGTCGTCATCCCCATCGCGCCCAAGCTCGTGAGCGCCGACGATCTGCCTCTGGAGTAAGGATGGCTCCCGCAACAGAGAGTCCCGCCGCCCTGCTCGAGATGCGGGGCATCGAGAAGAGCTACCCCGGGGTGCGCGCCCTGGATGGCGTCGACCTGACGGTGCGTGAGGGCGAAGTCGCGGCCCTCGTCGGCGAGAATGGCGCCGGCAAGTCCACCCTCATCAAGATCCTCGCCGGAGCGCAACACATGGACCGAGGGGAGATCCGGCTGGGCGGCGCGCCCGTGCGGGTCGATTCGCCCTCCGACGCCATGGAGCTCGGGATCCGGGTGATCTACCAGGAGTTCAACCTGGTGCCTCAGCTCACCGTGATGGAGAACATCTTCCTGGGCCGGGAGCCAACGAAGGCGGGGTTGGTGGACTTCCGCCGAATGGAGGCCGAGTGCGCCGGCCTGCTCGATCGGGTCGGCGCCGAGGCGAGGCCGAGGGACCTGGTGGGGCGGCTCTCGGTCGCGCAGCAACAGCTCGTCGAGATCGCCAAGGCTCTCAGCCAGGATGCGCGCATCCTCGTCCTCGACGAGCCCTCGGCGACCCTCACCGAGCGTGAGCTGGATCGCCTGTTCGGGCTGATCCGCGACCTCCGCGACCATGGGGTTGGCATGATCTACATCTCCCACCGGCTCGAGGAGATCTTCGAGATCGCCGACACCGTCACCGTCCTCCGTGACGGCGCCCACGTCATCACCGCCCCCACGTCGTCCCTCACCCGGGAGGACATCATCCGTCACATGGTCGGGCGCGAGCTGAAGGACCACATCCCCTCCACGACCGCCCACACCGCGGGTGAGGCATTGCGGGTTGAGGGCCTCACCCGGCGCGGGCACTTCCACGACGTGAACTTCGTCGTTCGCGAAGGCGAGATCGTCGCTCTCGCCGGCTTGGTGGGCTCGGGCCGGACCGAGGTGGCACGGGCGATCTTCGGCGCCGACCCCGTCGACGCGGGCCGCATCCTGGTGAGTGGCCAGGAGGCGCGGATCGCCTCGCCCCGGGACTCTATCTCCCACGGCATCGGCCTCGCGACCGAGGACCGGAAGAGCCAGGGACTCGTGCTCGGCCTCGGCGTGTCGGCGAACGTGACCCTCGCCGACTTGCGCGCCATAAGTCGCCGAGGCCTCCTCTCCAGGACCCTGGAGAGCCGCGCCGCCGACGAGTACATCGACCAGCTCAAGATTCGTACACCCTCCAGGGCGCAACTCGTGCGACTCCTCTCGGGCGGAAACCAACAGAAGGTCGTGCTCGCCAAGTGGCTCTTCACCGACAGCAAGGTCCTCATCCTCGACGAGCCCACACGCGGCATCGACGTAGGGACCAAGACCGAGATCTACTCCCTGATGAATGACCTCTGCGACCGAGGGAAGGCCATCCTGATGATCTCCTCGGAGCTGCCCGAGATCCTCGGCGTCGCCCATCGCATCTACGTGATGCGCGAGGGAGCGCTGGTCGGCGAACTGGCGCGAGAGGATGCCACCCAGGAGCGGATCATGGACCTGGCCACAGGAGGCTCGAACGGATGAGCCCCGTTCCGCCAGCCAACACGGAGGCCACGTCGCCCGAGGAGCGGAGCGTCGCCGCTCTGCGCCGCAAGGAAGCGCTGAGCCGCTTCGCCCTGGCCGGCACCCTCGTCTTCCTCTGCGCCCTCTTCGCCCTCACCACCCACAACCACGTCTTCATGAAGAGCACGAACCTGATCAACGTGGCGAGCCAGAGCGCCATCAACACGATCATCGCCGTGGGGATGACCTTCGTCATCGTCACGGGTGGCATCGACCTGAGTGTTGGCTCGATCGTGGGGCTCGCGGCCGTGTTCTCCACCGGCGTCATGGTGGGCGGCCTGGGCTTCACGATCGGGCAGTACCGCGTGGACCTTCTCCCTCAGTTGCCAGGGGTCGGGGGCGTGCTCATCGGCCTTGGGGCGGGCCTCACCGTGGGCGCCCTCGCGGGCCTGTTCAACGCCATGTCCATCGTCAGGTTCCGAGTCACCCCCTTCATCGCGACCCTCGCGATGATGCTGATCGCGAGAGGCGCGGGGCACCTGTACTCCGTGGAGCCCATCCGCGGAGTGCCCCCTGCCTTCATCTGGATCGGGCAGGGGCGGTGGCTGGGGATCCCCATACCGGTCTACCTGGCTCTGACCGTGGTGGTCATCGGGTGGGCCGTCCTCTCCAAAACGCCCTTCGGCAGGCGTGTCTATGCCGTCGGCGGAAACGAGGAAGCGGCGAGGCTGTCGGGTATCCCTGTGGGGCGGACCAAGCTCCTGGTCTACGTCGCGAGCGGTCTCTGCGCGGCAACGGCCGGCACGGTCCTCGCGGCCCAGCTGCAGGCGGGCGACCCCAAACTCGGGAATGCCTATGAGCTGGACGCCATCGCTGCCGCGGTGCTAGGCGGCACAAGCCTGATGGGGGGCCGCGGGACCATCCTCGGAACGGTCCTGGGAGCCCTGATCATCGGGGTGCTTGATAACGGCTTGACCATGCTGCACGTGTCCTCCTTCGCGCAGATGGTCATCAAAGGATTGGTGATACTCGGTGCGGTCATACTGGACCAAGCGAGGCAACGCCCCTAGCCCGTGGACGCTGATCCTCATCGGCGCCGCGCTGCTCGCCGCCCTGGCGGGGTGCAAGAAGGAAGACGTGGTGGCCGCAGCGGCCGAACAGGCCGCGGAGGAGGCGGCGCAGCAACCCATCCTCAGCGACGAGGCCGACATCACCGCCGTGGGGCTCTCTGTGTACCCCGGCGCGCGCCTGGTGCCAAAGTCCGAGCTCACCCTTGAGATGGTGACGAGCTCGGTCTACGGCCACTCGGCGACCTACACCGTGCGGGCCCCCTTCGACCAGGTTGTCGCGTGGTACCGACAGCAGATGGAGGAGCCCCTCGTCTCCTTCGTCTCGACGGACAATGGGCGCTCCGCGAGCCTTAGGGAGGACTCGACCAACCAAGAGGAGGCGGCAACGCGGTTCGTCCTCGTCTCGGAGACCGCTGATGGAGTGGAGATCCGGCTCACGTCGGACGCCCGCCCCGCGCGGTTCGCGGTCTACCTCGATTCCGTCTCCATGGAGCGATCCGAGAGCGTGATCTCGGCCATCGTCGATTGGCGCCAGCGCACCACCGAGGATGGCGACGAGTGGACCGAGGCGCAGGTGCTCACCGCCAAGGAGGAGGCGCGGAAGCTCCTGCCCGTTCTGCCGCGACCGGTGGACGTGGGACTGGGTTACGAGGAGACCGTCGAGCTTCTCGGCCTCTTGGAGGCCGCCGGCGGCGAGGTCCACTCCGTGCCGCCGACCGATCGGAGCGCGGACTACCGCGGGCCACGCACCTCAGCCGCGTCGCTCTTCGCGAGCGAACCGGTGGAGCCCGAGGCCGACCAGGCCTCGGAGTCCAGCGCCGCCGAGTCATCGCCCGTCGAGCCCGCTGACGGCGCCCTATCCGCTGAGGAGAACGCTCCCGTCGGCGACTAGGTGCACGGGGGCTGGTGAAAGGCCGCTATAGTGCTCTCCCTGCTTGTCTGCGCAGCCTTCAGTCTGGGGCAATCCTCGGGTCCCGGCCTTCTTGTGGGACCGAGCGGCGCGCCCGCCCACCGTTGGTCCGCCTCATTGACCGTCGACTGGGGCGGGGCGGACTGGCGAGGCTTCACCCACGACGGGTACCCCATGTGGGCAAGACGGCTCAGTGACTCTCACGATGACATCGTCACCACAGCGGCTCTGGTGATCGGCGCCGCCGATGTCGAGGATGGCCCGCGGATGTTCTGCGAGATCTGCGACGCGGCCCTCCTCACCGCCGCCGTGACGGGGCTCGTCAAGAGAACCACCAGGGTCCCGAGACCCGATGGCTCGGAGTCGGGGGATAGCTTCCCCAGCGGTCACACGTCGCTGGTCTTCTCCACTGCCACGGTGCTTGCCGATGAGTACCCCTCCCTCAGGCCCCTGTGGTACGCGTTCGCCGCGGGCGTCGGCATCACCCGCGTCGTCCTCAACCGGCACCGGCTTTCCGACGTCATCGCGGGCGCCGTCGTGGGAACGTGGGCGGCGCTCACGGTCCTGGACACCGACCGGTCCATCATGAAGCACCTCACCCGGGAGTTCACTATTGGGAGCGTGGAGTTCCAGTTTCTTCCACGGATGAACCCGCGGGGGATCACTGTTCTACAGGCCCGCTGGTGAGTGGCCGCAGCTTTCGGTAATGATTCCTGGAATCGGTGTAACCTTTCGGCCGCCGGGGGCGTCCTACTAGGTGAAGCGGCCTGACTCCCCGCTTCACTGGCTTACTCCTCTTGCCGAAGGGAGCCGATCGTTGGCTCCCTTCGGCGCTGTTTGACGGCCGCGTACGGAGGGCTCAATGCCGCCCGAACCGCCTCCCATCGCCGCCCCTCGCGGTCTTCCGGCGCGCCGGCGGGCCTGGTTCCTCGCGCTCGCCGCGCTTATCGTGGCTGGCATCGTCGCGGCCGTCGTCTGGCTCGTGCCACTCGGGGGCTCGGGCCGCTATGGCGCCCCCCTTGAGGTCGCCGCCAAGGCTGGCGTCGTGCTCGTGGCGACCCAACGGCCGGACGGGACCGTCAGCGTGCGCGCCCTCGAGCCCATGGGCAGCCTGGATCGCGTCATCTATGAGGGGGTTGGACTCACCCAGATGCGCGTCTCCCCCGACGGCCGCTATGCTCTACTCGCCGCCCGCGACACCGCTTCGGGCTCGAACAATTGCACCATGGTGGACCTCCGCGGCGAGCGGCCATCGGTGCCCATCGTCCCCGAGGCCGTGCCGGGGTCCGGCCTCGGCCGCCCCATCGAGGTCACCTCGGCCGACTGGCTGAGCGATGGCCGCGCCGCCTTCTCCCTGCTCTACGACCCCACCACCATCGTGATTACAACCTACGATCCGGACACCCAGGAGCGCGCCTTGATTGCCGAGGTGCCGAACTGCACGTGGCTCAGTCTCTTCTGCCCCCACGGGGCATCCGAGCCCCGGGCCATGGGCCTCGCCGATCTGACCGACCTATCGGGCGTCGTGACCCTCGATGAGCGGGGCGCTCACAACGCGACGGGCTACCCCGGCTCCCACTGGGGCATCGCCTCGCCAGACGGAGACTCGGTGCTCATACAGGAGACCGCGGGCTCCCGTGCCTGGACCGTCTACCCCGTGACCGAGGGGGACCTCGGACCGGGCACTGGCGTGGACACCCCACCTGTCTACTACACCTGCGCGGACTGGTCGCCGAGCGGCGACCGGCTCGTGATTGGCCCAGGCGTCTACGACGCGGCGACGGGCCGGCGACTGGCGACCCTCTCTATCGCCGGGGGGCTGGAGGATGTGTGGTTCGTCGACGAGAATCACGTTCTTGCCCTCGCAGGAGGACGAGTCGTGCTCGCCAAGGCCGACGGCACAGGGGCCGAAGTCCTCGTTCATCAGCCTCTGAGCCTGCCCTCCTCGGGTGGCGCCATCCGTAGCCTGCGCCGCTGGATCGGCTTCTGACCTTCCGGCCCGGGCCCAGTTCATCTTCCGGTCGGAGGTCCCCAGAGTGCTACACGCTTACGCGCGCGTCGTCCGAGGCGGCATCACCGAATCGCTGCACCGCATGCGGGTCCGCGTCGTCTCGGCGGAGGGGCAGCCACTCCTCGAAGCGGGCAACCAGGACGCGGTCACCCTCCTGCGCTCCTCGTGGAAGCCGCTGCAAGCCCTCGGCATCGTCTCCTGGGGCACGGCCGACGCTCTGGGCCTCACCGACTCCGAACTGGCCGTATGCTGCGCCTCCCACTCCGGCGCTCAGGTCCACCTCGACAACGTGCGCTCCCTGCTCCGCAAGGGCGGCCTCGACGAGTCCCTCCTCCGTTGTGGCGCCCATTGGCCCGCCGACGGCGCCATGGCCGACAGCCTCCGCGCCGCCGGGGAGGAGCCATCCTCCATCCACAACAACTGCTCGGGCAAGCACGCCGGCATGCTCGTCCGCTGCGTCCACCAGGGCTACACCACGGAGGACTACCTCAACCCCGAGCACCCCGTGCAGCGGCGGATGATCGAGGACGCGGCCTCCATCTGCGGCGTCCGGCCGCGGGACTTCACGATCGGGATCGACGGCTGCACGGCGCCGACCTGGGGTCTTCGACTCTCCGCCGAGGCCCTGGGCTGGGCGCGCCTTGGCGCCGCTTGGGATGGCTTCGCCGAAGCGGGCTCGCGCATCACCCGCGCGATGGGCTCGAACCCCGTCCTCGTCGCCGGCGAGGGGTCCGCCGACACTCGCGTGATGCAGGTGACGGGCGGCCGCATTGTCTGCAAGAGCGGCGCCGAGGCCTGCGCGGGGCTCTGCATCCCCTCCGAGGGGATCGGTCTCGCTCTCAAGTGCGAGGACGGCAACGCCCGTGGCGTGTGGACCGTGGTCCTGGAGATCCTGCGCCGGCTCGACCTGCTGTCCGCGGAGGAGTTGGAGCAGTTGGCGGACATCCGCCGCCCCACTCTGCGGAACCGCAACCGGCTCGATGTCGGCCACATCGAGCCGGTGATCGGCGACGAGCCCCCGGAGTCAGCGTGGAGCATCTAGGCGGAGGGCCTGCGCCGCCGTCGCCTCGGCCATCTCCTCTCTACCGCTCGCTCCGATTTGGAGATGCCATGGCTCAACCACCTTCGCGGGAATAGCGGCACACTACTGAAACTTAGCCGCCCTCCCTCGCGTCAAACTCATTGAGCGGTCACTCACGCCGCAGTAGTGCCGGCCTCGGCGCCGGCGCCCACAGCCTCTAGGGGGGAATTCATGAAGCGTCACTGTCCTGGTTCCGTCACGCGCCGGCAGTTCGTTCGCACCGCCGGTGCGCTAGTGGGTGGGTACTCCGCCGCCCTCGTCGCCGGCTGCGCCAAATCCCAGGTCCAGCCACCCGAGCAGCCTCCGATGGCGGCGCCAGCGGGCGAGGACGTGCCGGACCTGGGCATGCTCGATGGCCGCGCGTCGGTGGCGAGGGCCGTCGCCATGGCTGGCGCCGACGCCGACGGCGGCCCCAAGGTTGCAGTCGCTCGGTCGCCGCGCATGTGGGGCGATGAGCACGGCGTGGACCCTGAGGTCATGGCTACGGTGATCGACGGTGCCATGATGTGGTTCACGGGCACGGACTCGGCCGAGAAGGCCTGGGGCTCGCTCTTCAACTCCGACGAGAAGGTCGGCCTCAAGCCGAACGGGCTGGGCGGCATGGAGCTCGCCACGGCACAGGCCCTGTCGGGCCATGTGGTCGACCGGCTCACCGGCATCGGCGTCAGGCGTGAGAACATCATCATCTGGGAGCAGAACGCTCCGTTCATCGCCAACTGCGGGATTCCCCTCGATGACGTGCCGTGGGGCGTTCAGGCCGTCCTCACGAGCGACACGCTGGGCCAGCGGGTTCAGCAGGGCACGATCGACCAGCGGCTCACCGGCGTCGTCACCCAGCAGGTCGACGCCATCATCAACCTGCCGATTCTCAAGACCCACGAGATGTCCGGCGTGACGCTGTCGATGAAGAACCACTACGGCACGATCGAGGAGCCGTGGGCCTACCACTGGAACTTCCATGAGAACATCTCCGACTTGGCGTCCATCCCGGCCATCAAGGACAAGACCCGCCTCATCCTGTGCGACATGACCCACTGCATTGTCGACGGAGGCCCTTCGGGGCTCCCCCACTTCTTCCCCGGCGCCGTGATGGTCACGAACGATATGGTCGCCCATGATGCCCTCGGCGTAGCCATCATCGAGGAGGAGCGCAGGGAGCGCGGCCTCCCCAGTCTGGCCGATTGGGGCAAGGAGGTCACGTATCTCCAGGCAGCCCAAGAACGTGGCGTTGGAGTCGCCGACATGGCGAGGATCGACGCCCGGCTGATGAACTTCGCCTAGCCAGCGTCGCTGGCTGTGGCAAGGTTCGCCTCGCCTTCCGCCGAAGACCCTCCTAGCGCTGCTCGCGTTTGGAGGGTCTTCTCATGCGTATGCTCACGCTCGTCCTTCTGCTCTCCCTCCTA